>JBAWBR010000037.1:0-22031 GCA_049589875.1 Terriglobales bacterium | reverse complement strand
GTGTCGCAACGCCGGCCGCACGCGCCGACCACTGACGCGCCGACACTCGACTTGGCGATGCTCGATTTTCCGACACTCGACTTTCCGACGCTCGATCCTCGGGATTGGGATGGCTTTCGGTCGCAGGCGCACCAGATGCTGGATGACATTCTCGATTACACGCAGAACCTAAGAAAGCGGCCGGTGTGGCAGCCGATTCCCAACGACGTGCGCGAACGATTTCTCGGCGGCGTTCCGCTTGCGCCCACCGATCTCGTGGATGTTCATCGCGAGTTTATGAACTACATTTTGCCGTTCGCGGTGGGCAACGCGCATCCGGGATTTATGGGCTGGGTGCATGGCGGAGGCACTCCGGTGGGCATGCTGGCGGAAATGCTGGCAGCAGGATTGAACGCCAACCTCGGCGGACGGGATCAGATCCCAGTCGAGGTCGAGCGGCAGATCGCATTGTGGATGCGGGATGTGTTCGGCTTTCCGGGCACTTCGGCTGGACTATTTGTTACAGGCACTTCAATGGCGAACTTTATCGCGGTGACGATTGCCCGCGACGCCGCCCTGGGGTGCGCGGTGCGCCAAAATGGCGTGGCCGCCATCTCGAAGCGGCTGACGGCTTACGGATCGGCGGGGATTCATGGCTGTGTGGGCAAAGCGATGGACCTGTGCGGATTGGGCAGCGACGCGCTGCGGCGGGTTCTGGCGGACGATCGGCGGCGGATCGATTTGACGGCGCTTGAAAATGCAATCAGGAAAGACCGGGAAGCAGGCCTCGAGCCATTTCTATTGGTGGGAACCGCGGGCAGCGTGGATACGGGCGCAATCGACGATCTGGCGGCGCTGGCCGGCTTGGCGGCTCGCGAGGGATTGTGGTTCCACGTGGATGGCGCGTATGGCGCGCTGGCCATGCTGGCTCCGGATCTCGCGCCAAAACTGAAGGGAATTGAGCGCGCCGATTCGCTGGCCTTCGATTTTCATAAATGGGGACAGGTTCCCTACGACGCGGGTTTTATTCTGGTTCGCGACGGTGACTTGCAGAGAAATGCTTTTGCGGCGTCATCCTCTTACTTGCGGCGGGAGACGCGCGGGATGGCGGCGGGCTCGCATTGGCCGTGCGATTACGGTCCCGATCTTTCGCGGGGATTTCGCGCGCTGAAGACCTGGTTCACGCTGAAAGTGTATGGCACGGAAGCTTTGGGCTCCTCCATTTCACGGACGTGCGAGCTGGCGCGCCATCTGCAGCGCCGGATTGAAAATACGCCGGAGCTGGAGCTTTTGGCGCCGGTCGAATTGAATATTGTCTGCTTTCGTTATCGCGCGAAAGATGCGGATCGGGTGAATGCGGAAATTGTGGTCGCCTTGCAGGAGTCAGGGAGGGTTGCGCCATCGACCACGACGATTGACGGCAAGCTCGCCATCCGCGCGGCAATCGTCAATCACCGGACCGCGCAGGCCGACATCGACAAACTGGTCGATCAAACACTGGCGCTGGGAAGGTCAAAACGACAATCGAACGAAGCGGCCGGTGAGATAAGACAGGCAGGTGTCCAAGGCGCGGCTGCCGCTGCGGAGGACGCGGCTGCCGCCGCAGGCGTGGAAACTGCGCCCGGCTTGCGCTGGGAAGCGGAGCTGAAGGAAATTGAGAAAGCGCTGGAAAAGGATCCCGAGTCGGTCGATCTCCACTTCCGGCGGGGATTGTTGCTAGCACGGCTGGGGCAGGTTATCGGAGCGGCGAAAGCATACATGTCTGTGCTGGAACGCGATCCCACACATCTGGCGGCGCTAAACAATATGGGCAGCGTGCTGATCGCGGGAAATCATCGCAAGGCCGCGCTCACCGCGTTCAAGCAGGCGATGAAGGAGCATCCAAACGACGCCGTGAGCCGCGTCAACGCCGGCCGGCTCTTGCTGGAAGAGGCTGAGCAGAAAGAAGCTGCATCGCAGCCGGAAGAAGCTCTTCAGCTGCGGCATGAGGCGCGCGAGTATTTCGAGCAGGCATTGCTGCTCCGCCCCGGTTTTGAAAACGCGCACGAAGGCTTGTGTTACGTGTGGGGCCATTTCGGCGACGCAAAACAGGCGGACTGGCATCGGCGCGAAGCCTTCAAAAACCGCGTCCTTATGCCGTTGCCCTTTAGTGGGCGGCGCGATCCGGTCAGGGTGCTGAAGCTGGTATCGACGACGGGCGGGAATGTAAAGCTGAGCCGGTTTCTCGATCCGCGTATTTTTCAAACCACGATTTTGCTGCCCGAGTTTTTCGACACAACGGCTGCGCTGCCGCCGCACCAGCTTGTGGTCAATGCGATCGGCGAAGAGTCGGGGCCGGGTGCGCTGGACGCAGCGCGTCGCGTGCTCTCGCTGACCGGCGCGCCGGTGATCAATGCTCCCGCCGCGGTGCTCGCCACCAGCCGCGACAACAATGCCATTCGTCTGGCCGGGCTTCCGGGAGTGGTGACGGCGAAGACTGCCAGGGTGCCGCGCGAGCGGCTTTCCGGTGCGGATGCGGCAGCCACGCTCGCAGAACTGGGATTCGAGTTTCCTCTTTTACTGCGGGCGCCACGCTTTCATACAGGACTGCATTTCCTGCGAGCGCAGAGTCCGGAAGATCTCTCAGCCGCGCTGCATCAACTGCCGGGCGAGGAGTTGATCGTCATGCAGTATCTTGACGCGCGCGGCGCGGACGGGAAATCGCGCAAGTATCGCGCCATGATGATCGATGGACAGATCTATCCGCTGCACTGTGCGATTTCCAGCAACTGGAAGATTCATTACTTCACCGCCGAAATGGCGGACAACGCTGAGCACCGCGCCGAAGACGCAGCGTTTCTCGAGAACATGTCGGATGCCATTGGGCCGCTCGCCATGCAGGCGCTCGAACGAATTCAGCACACGCTTGGCCTGGATTACGCCGGAATCGATTTTGGCTTGAATGCCAAGGGCGAGGTTCTTGTGTTCGAGGCCAACGCAACCATGGTGGTGAATCCGCCGGAGCCCGATGAACGCTGGGCCTACCGCCGGCCTGCATGCCAGCGCATCCATACCGCGGTACAGCAAATGTTGATCCAAAGGGCGTTCGCGCCGCTGGCTAAGCGGGCGAGCGCGACGTAACCAAATCCCGATCAAAATATCTTACGGGGCCGCGGCAGACACAAATCCTATGTCGCAGCGAGGAGCCGGGCCCGGTGAATCACCTCGACAAGCTTGATCCACCAGATCACGTGCGCTGATTATGCCTTCTTGATCAGGCGGGTAATTCCCACCAGGATGACCGCGCCCACGAACGCGACAATGATTGAGCCGATCACGCCGCCCGCCGGCCAGATTCCCAGGGCGCCGAAAATCCATCCGCCGACAACGCCGCCGAGAATACCGAGAATAATGTCAACCAGAACGCCGTAGCCGCCGCCCTTCATGAGTTGCCCGGCGAGCCAGCCGGCGATCAGTCCCACCACAATCCAGGTGATAAATCCCATGTTGTTCTCCCAAGCGGCGATTCCGCTGATGTCCGGCCCTTATCTTTGATCTTTGGGCCGGGCCAGAATCTTACCCGAGACTTCGATTTCCGGCAAACGGGGAGAGTCCGCAAAAGTGGAGACCATCGGGTAGACGGGGTTTGGCGGAGGAGATCAAAGGCTGAATCGATGTTTGCCTGGCTTTATGATGAACACATTCTTACTGCATCAACTGCCAGGCGCGGAAGGCCCACACTACCGGCACCGCGAAGAGCATGGCGTCGATACGGTCGAGCATGCCTCCGTGGCCGGGGAGGATGGAGCCGGAATCTTTGACTCCCGCGCCGCGCTTGATCAGCGATTCGACGAGATCGCCTAGCTGGGCGGCGATGTTGACGACGGCGGCGAGGGTGACGATCGGCCAGAGTTGCGGCTGCTCGAGGCCGAAGATGCCGTCGCGGCGGTCGATGAGTCCGATGCGCAGAAGCGCGGCGCTGAGCTGCGGAGCGTGCTGGAACCAGAGCGCTCCAATGATGACACTGGCGAGAATCGAGGCGATCGCGCCCTCCCAGGTTTTCTTCGGGCTGACTTCGGGCGACATGCGATGACGGCCTACTGCCTTGCCGATGAAGTAGGCGAAGATGTCTCCGGCCCAAACGCAGAGCAAGGTGAAGATTACCCAGATTGCGCCGGCGGGCTGGCGGCGGATCTCGACCAGCAGGGCCATGGGGATGGCGATGTAGGCGAAGGCGAATGTGGAGGCTGCGGCGGCGGGATATCCGGTGCTGAGATCGGGGCGACGCATGGCAGCGGTTAAGAAAATGAAAGGCGCGAGCGCGGCCGCGAGAGCGATGCCGTAGATGGTAGATGTGGTTTCGACCAGCGGCGTGCGGTTCGACGTCGCGATAATTTGGAAGACGAAGAAGAGTACTACGTAGGCGTAAGTGAGGGTCGAGAGCGGCTGAACGCTGTAGTGGCTGGTGAGTTTCAGGAATTCGGCGATGGCGAGGAGCGCGACAGCCGCGGAGACAATCACGAGCAGATACGCCGGCGCTTTTAGGACCAGCAAGAGTACGAGAGGGATGAGGACGACTGCGGTCGCTATGCGGGTGATCATAGGATTTGTATGTTGACAGGGAATCTTAAACCACTCCGGGCGAGGGGGACAGGAGCTAACCTTGTTGACGACCTTTATCTGCAAGTCGAGCGGACTTGCAGCGTACTATAGTCTGAGTGGAGAAAGCTCGAAACCCATGTGGAGACGCGTCCTAGCAGGCCTCGTGGGAATATTAGCCGTGCTGGCGGGAGTTATTGCTTCTGGGTACGCCCGCATGGCCTCGGGAGACTTTAGCAATCCAGAGGTCTCGTTTTGGTTGGCTGCGCCGGACGCTGGGGTCACATGGCTACTGACGCTCGGCGCGTTTGGGATGGGTATCCACTTCCTGAAGTATTGCTTTACTGGGAAAGTCTTCCGAGTGAATCTGCGGTTACGCGCATGGATTCTAGGAGCATTGTCTTTTTTCCCCGGTTTCTTTCTGTCGGCAGTGCTGATTCTGTTTATAGTGTCAAAGCTGTGGCCGGGAAACACCGGTGCCGTAGACCTAGCGTTCCCCATCTGCGCAATTTTTGGGATCGTATTCGCCGCTGTCGTGTGCATCGTACTTCTGAGAAGAGCGCAGCGAAGTGACGTACTGTCTTAGCCAATGCCAAATAAATAACTGTTGATAAGTCTCCTTTACGCTCAAAATCCCCCGTTCGGGGCGCCGGGCTGTTTTGGAAGCGTGGAGCAGTGCCGGGGTTCCGCACGGTGGAGTTCAGACTATTCCATTTGCGGCTTAGGATCGTTGTGCTGCTGCCCTCGGATTTACGCCAGCAGCGAGTAGTTTCCGCTGGCGTATTCTGTTTCTGAAATTGGCTTTAGCTCGGGATAGCGCTTTACCAGCGTTTCAGGAGCGCGGACTTTTTTCCCTTCCAGCAGGTGGCGCAGCTCGATTGCATTGACCGGCGCCTTCGCCTGGTAGTGGTTATTGGCGATCACGTAAGTGGATTGCGCTTTCTGCGCGATGATCTCGATCTTCTCTTTCCACTTTTCCAACTCAGCCGGCTTGTAGAGATAGTTGTAGCGATCGTTGCGGCTGTCGACGCCGCGCCCGCTCTCAACGCCATTCTCAAACCAATGCTCATAATTGCGGCCGTGCAGGCGGACGTAGCCAATGCCGGAGGTGACGTGCTCGGTGGGCGCGAGCGAACGGCCGAGCTGCGGCTGATCTATGTTGCAGAACCCGACGTTGTGGCGCAGGAAGTGAGCCAGGGTTTCGGGCTGGTTCCAGCTTTCATGGCGAACCTCGACCACGCGCGGATACTCGATGAACTGACGCAGCAGCTCTTCAAGATATTCGCGATTGAGGGCGGTGTTTTTGAACGAGACGGGAAACTGGATGAGCAGCGCGCCCAGCATATTTTCGGAGGCGAGCGAATCGAGGCCCTCGCGGGCGAGGCGCTCATCCTGATCGTTAGGGCGAATGCTGGCGGCGGAAGTTGGCTCCATGACGGCGAGCGGGGAGTGCGTGAAGGAGCGATGCAGCTTGGCGGTGAACACGAAACTCGGATTGACGGCGGCGGCTTTGCGGCACCAGAGGCGGCTGATCTCGGGGCGAATGTGTCCGTAGAAAGAAGTGTTGATTTCGATGACGTCGAAGAAGCGCGCCAGATATTCGACGGGATGGATTTTCTTGCGCGTGACTTCCGGAGGGTAGAGTATGCCGTCCCAATCTTTGTAGGACCAGCCGGCGGTCCCGACGCGGATTGTGGCGGCGGAGGGCATAGGGCTGATGTGGGGAGGGTAGCACAAGGCGGGCCTGCTGCCCGCGTGGATGGATTAGACTTCTTTACGGCTGAAGAGTTGCTGAAAAGTAATTAGGATTGCAGATTCCTCGCCGTCCTTACCGTGCAAGCGCGGCTGCGGACGACTCGGAATGACAAGGTTAAAAGGACTTTGCGGTGCGGCTGGAAGCCGCACCCTTTCAAAACACGGCACCACATGAGTTTCATCTAGCCGCTCAAGCCACGCCCTTCCGAAAACCAGAGTTATGAAATGCGCTCTAGTACAGCAGGATCGCCACCCAGTAAGTCCCAGTGGGATAGGTATTGTTGCGCGCGTAGCAGGAGCCTACGGCGAAGTGATGGAGGTTGGGGTTCTCCAGCACATCGAGAGCGGCTGCGGGGAGGACTTCCGGACGGCTTTGCGTGTATGTGATCACTTTGCGGTTGGTATAGGATGCGGCGACCAAGCGCGCGTTAGGACGATCCTGCTGGGCCATGGCGCAGGCGGCATCGTCGAGGTGCGGGGGAGTGAACGGCGAAAGTGACGACAATCCCTCGTTGTGGCGAGCTTCGATAAGCGCGTCGCCTACCAGGCGGGCGGTATCGGACGCGGAGTGAGACGTGGCGACGTGGCCGAAGTCCTGAACCACGAAAAGGCGGCCATTGCTCCAGACAGCGGCCATGCCGACCACATTGAACGACGGATCGAGCAGATTGTCGCGATGATGAGGAGAGCGCATGAGAACATCGTGCGCGCTTTCGGGGCAAGCGGCATTAGCGATGTTCTCCCCTGCGCGGTCGAGGGGGAGAAGGCTGACGAGCGCGATGCGTTGCAGCAGAGAAGGCTCGTCCGGGAACTGATGTTCGAGCCGCCGGTTGGCAACCATGAGGCCAGCATGAAGGCGCGCGGCCTGGCGCAAGGTCTCATCCATGCGCAAGGGGGAGCTGCCGGCCTCCTGGCGGCTGCGGTTAACGTATTCGAGAAGGGCTGTTTCGGCAGCTGCGTCCTCGGCGGACGCGGCTACCGCGGTTGCTTGCGGTTGACGGTTGGAATCGGTTTCCGTGGCCGGGGGAAGCGTTGCCGCCACATTCGTGACCGCGACGCCGGGTGCCGCGATGCCATGCTCCGCCACACACGGCAAAGTTATGATTGCTATTACCCATAGCGCCGCAGCTGCGTATTCAAAGATCGGGTTTGAATTTGATTCCATGGAAATGAACCAAGTTCCGCTTTGCAACTCGAACATTAGCCTCTAAAATCTGGTTTAGCTACTTACTCCGGAGACATGGTGCGTGTTACCGACAGCCCAGAAGCCTTGTCCGGCGTGGCTTTTGGGCGATGCCCCTCACGGCAAGACGAAGCGAATGAGTCATTTGCCAGCGCTCTAATAAAAACTCGGTACAATCTGGTATTACGATGGAAATACTGCTGCTGGTTACGATTCTCACTGGAATCCTTGCCCTGCTTGGGTTCTCAGCAATTCTGCTGGGGCGCATTTCGCGCGCGGCGCAAACGGATGTAAGCACGGAAGTCGCAGCCGCATTCGAGAAAGTCGATACCGCCATCGGCCAGAAGATCAGTGTCAGCACTGCCGATTTGGCCACCCGTCTGGAGGCGACCAAAGGAGACCTGCGCCAGCAGGTGGCAGACCGCATTCAGCAAGGCTTTTCGGAGATTCGGATCTCGGTTGAACAGCAGATGGCGGCGGGCAGGGAGGAACAAAATCGCAGTCTGGCCGATGGACGCCGCGAGCTGACCAGCTCATTAGTGCTGACCACGCAGCAGCTGAAATCGGAGATTCAGGGATTGAATCAGCAGACGGCGCAAAGCCTGGATGGAATTCGCGATCGCGTGGATGCCAAGCTGGGCGCGATTACCGAGCAGGTGCAGGCGAAGCTCGATCAGAACATTAAAGAAGGTTTCGCCCAGTTTGAAAAAGTGCAGCAGCATTTGAAAGCCGCGGAGGAGCAACTGCGCGAGGTGGGCGCGCTGGGACACTCAATTAACGATTTAAACAATCTGCTGAAGCTGCCGCATTTGCGCGGGCAGTTTGGCGAGGCGAGCCTGGAGCGGCTGCTCTCGGATTTTCTGCCGGCAAATATGTTTGCGCTGCAGGCTTCGCCGGGCGAGGGCGGAGGCCGGGCCGATGCGGTCATTTATTTTCCCGACCGGAAGCTGCCGATCGATGCGAAGTTTCCGCGCGAGCAGGTGATTGCGCTGTTTGAAAGCAATGTGGAATCGGAGATTGCGGAGGCGCGCATCGCTCTGGTGCGCGTGATGAAGGCTGAGGCGAAGAGGATCCAGCAGTACATCCAGCCGGAGAATGGGACGACGGAAATCGCGCTGATGTATTTGCCGAGCGAGACGCTGTATATGGAAGTGATTCGCAACCGGGAACTGGGCGACTGGATGAATCAGCAGCATGTGTTTCCGGTTTCGCCCAACACGCTGCTGATGACGCTGCACACCATTGCGCTGGTGCATAAGTGGTATGAGGTCGCGAGCCGCTTTGAGAAGAGCCGGGTGGAGCTGGCCAAGGCGCAGAAATCGTTCGACTATTTCCAGAATCAGTTTGAGAACGTGGGCAAGAGCTTGAACAAGGCGCAGGAAGCGTTCGAGACGGCGCAGCGCCATCTGAAGACCTATCGCGGCAAAGTGAGTGCGCTCAGCGGGCAGGAGCAGCTGGAATTGGAGACGGTCATCGAAGAAGCGAAGCCGCTGCCGCTGATCGATAAGGCAAGCGCATAAAAACAATTGCAGAATTAGAAGTCAGATTGATGAGGTACGGCCGTGCTGCGAGAATTAAGATTTACCTTCTCAATTTGACTTCCGACTTCTTACTTTCTACGCGACATCCTCATTCTTCCCTGTATTTTCCGCCTGCTTCACCTCCCACACGCCGTCGAATTTCACAAAATAAGGTTCGACTGAGATGCCAGGGAAATTCCTGGTCAGCAGTTCCCCGGCGCGCAGCAGTTCGGCGCGGTGGTGAACGGCTTCGGCTTCGCGATCTCCCTGAAAGTTCGCCAGGCCGCCATAGGTGGCGCAATCGGAATGGCTCATTACAAGAACGCGCTTGGTCTGGTGCAAGCGGATCGACATGCGAACCTGCTCGAGGATGAAATCCTGCTCGAAATCGTTGCGCGGCGAGGCTAGAGTTTTTGCGCCGCCGGCGACAACGATCATGTCGGGGCGCTGAATGGATTGCCGTTCGAGAAATTCTCTAACCGCCCGGTTGATGCGGTGGTCGAAACAGCAAAGCACGGCTGCGTCGGCGATATACGGGTCTGCGGGTGAGTCGAAATCGAACACTTTGCGCATGGAGATTTGATTGTAGCTTGGGGTGGAGGGTAAAGTGCATTCCCTCAAGGTCCCGCATTTTTGCAGGGCCCATGGCACGGGGCAACCGTGCCATGTAAGGCGAATGAGGATGCGGAGATGAACTTTTCCGCAACCGTTGAAACCGCGCCCTCTGCTTCTTTTCAGTGCGAGCGGACTTCGCACTCCCGCCACTAGGTTACGAAAAGCGTCAGAATAATCTGGTGCGATGCGTTGGTGGAAGACGAGCCGGTGACTGTGATCGTGTATTGTCCCGCCTGGGTGCCTTGATTCGTGACCACGTTGTTGCTGCTGGAACCGCAGGCAGGCTGCAACAGCAGCAGCGCGGCAACCATGCCGAGCACCGCACCGGCGATCCAGCGGCGGCGTCTGCGTCCAGCTCCGATTCCTAATCCGGCAAGGCTTAAGCCCCCAATCGGAAGCCAGGTGGCGAAGAAGGAAGTTCTGCGGAACAGACTTCCGCTGCTCACCGGACGAGCCACAGTTTGAATGTTGAGCGTGGTCGTCCCTGCTCCGGTGCCATTCAGCGTGACAGTCGGGTTAGTGAAGGTGGGAGTGGATGCAGTTACGATCGAAGGCGAGGTGGTCGCGCTCATTGTGATAGTGCCGGTGTACGTCCCAGTCGGAGTGTTGGGGTCTGGTTCGACCTGAATAATAAAGCTCGCAAGCTGCCCGGCTGGCACGGTCAAGCTTGGAGGAGTTGGGGGCACTAGTATGAAGTCGGCAATGTCATCGATCTGCCCAGGGCAGTTGTAATTCACGGGCCCGCCGTTGACGCTGAAGCTGCACCCAACACTGATTATGGCTGGGCTTGGCGGGGGCGCTGGCGGGGTTACCTGTACCTGCACGGCAGCTGTACCGCCGGCACTCAAGCTGTTGATTGAGCAGAGGATTTGTTTGCTTCCCGACACCAACGGGGTGCAGCTTCCAATGCCGTTAAGAATGCTGGCGGTGGGCAGGATTGGGTAGCCGGTGGGCACTGTGGCGTAGAAAATTATGTTAGTCGCCGGGTCTGGCCCGTTGTTGGTGATGTCGAAGGTGAAAGTGGCTGTCTGTCCGGCGTTGACGGGGCTGCCGTTCGGGCTGCCCGAGGCTGCGGAGACCACGATGTTGCTGCTGCTCCCGAGGACCGTCACAAAGGCGTTAGGATTGGACCCGGCCAGATGAGGCTGGTAAGCGTTCGCTGTGATGGGGAAGCCAGCGATCGTTGGAGGCGTGCAGGAAGAACAGGGAGCGGAAACGGTCGAACCTGCAACATAAGTGTTGTCGCTCGAATCGACAGCGATGCCCGTGCCCTGGTCGAGACCGGTACCACCGAGATAGGTGATGTAGTCGCCCGTCGTCAGGATGGAGGGGTCGATGAGGGCGACGAAAGCGTCACCATGTCCCTGGTAGGTCTGGAGGTAATTCGTCGTGTATGAGGCGGTGAACGGGAAATTGATGGGCAGGTTGGGTGATGTAGTGTTTCCCGCGACATGGATCATACCTACCGAATCGACGGCGATGGCGTTGCCCACCGTAGAATCGCCATCGGGCGTCGAACCGCCAATCCATGCAAAGTAATTCAGCGGATATATGGTATCGACCGCGGATTGGTTGGCAACCTGCGCGACAAAGGCGCTGGTGCCAGTGGTGTCCGTATAGCCGAACGGCGGCGGTCCAAGAATACAGAAACCGGTACAGCTCCAGTCGGAGGAATTGGTGGAACCGGTCACATAGGCGTTGTCGGAGGAATCGATAGCGACCGCGGTACCAGTATCCACTCCTGTGCCGCCAAGATATGTGGAGAAGAAAGGCGCAATTCCGGGCTCGCTCTGGCTGGGATTCAGCTTGACCAGGATGGCATCGGTATTAGCCGGGTTCGTCAGCAGAGTGCAGGTCGTCGCGCCCGGTTGATCGAGGCAAGGCTGGGTGGCATTCAAGATGGGGAACGGCGCTGGAAGGCTGGTTCCCGTGTAGTTCTGCATGTTGGTGGTGCCGGTGAAGTACATGTAGCCGCTGGAATCTACGGCCACGCCTCCGCCAACAGAAGTGGCAGTCGAGGGATTCCCGCCGCCGAAATAAGTGGAGTACAACATGCTGGAAAATCCAGAGCCGCCGGTGTACAGCTTGCTGGCGAAGAACTGAGTGGGGCCGGTGGTGATATTGCAACCGGTCGGTCCCGGCGGTCCAAAGGGACAGATCTGATAGGCGAAGGAATTGGCGGGGAAGCCATTGCTTTCATCGTTGGTCGAGGTGGTGGTTCCGGTAACGTAGGCGTCGCCGTTGTTGTCGGCGGCTACTCCGGTGACGATGTCGGTTCCATTGCCGGATAGATAGGTGGAGTAGTTCAGTGTGTAGCCGCTGCTCGCAACGAGGAACTGACTGAGGAACCCGTGTTTGCCGGCGGAAACGGGGCTTGGCTGAAACGCGCTATTTGTGCCATTCGTGGGGAAATCGGGCGAAGTGGTCGAACCGGCCACATAGATGTTGCCAGTCAAATCGACCGCGATCCCTCCGAGATCGTCAGTGCCGGTTCCTCCAAGGTAGGTGGCATAGGTCAATTGCGGTGACGCCGATGGGTTCAGCACGGCGATGAAGATATTTGTTGCGCCGCCGCCACCGAGGGCCGACTGATATGCGTTGGACGTGACGGGAAAGTCGCTGGACGTGGTTGAGCCGGCCAGATAAATGTTGCTGTTGTTCTGGTTCACCGCAACTTGCACCAGCGACTGCGTGCCGGTTCCTCCCAGATACGTGGAGTAGGTTAGCGTGGGATCGATCACCAGTTGCCGCGAATGATCGTAGGGGCCGACGGTGAAGCCGACTTTGTTCGCGGCGAGCAGCCGGAAGCTGCCGGGAACGTCAGTTTGGCCGGCTGCGGATAACTGGCTCGGCTGCTGCGCTGCCTGTTGCTCGTTTGCCTGTTGCTCGATTGCCTGTTGATAGATGTGAGGCGCGTGGAAGCGGACATCGCCGCCGCTGGTTGAGAGAACGAGGTCGCCGTTGTCGAGATGCGCGGACGCTCCCTGGAAGCTGAGAGCGATCTGGCTGGCGTCGGAGCCGGCAGAGACGCGAAAGTCATATTCGAGATCGTGATCGTTGCCGTAGTACACGAGATCGACGCCGGGGTAAACGCCCTTATATTCGACCCTCCCAAACTGCGGAATGTTGCGATGCCACTTGGCCGGATTATTTCCGATGAAGTAGTTGCTCTTGCCGGGCAGCGGCTCAGCGGCTTGAATAACCGGTGCAGTCGCTGCGCCATCGAGATGCATGCGAATTACGCTGGTCGCCGATGCCTGAGCGCTGGAAGATGCCGCGAGCCGCGTCTGCATGCTTTGACCGTTTGCCGGACGACTGGTCGTGGCGGAGGGCTTCTGGGCAGGAGTTGAGTGCTGCAGCGCTAGCACGGCTTCATTCGCCGTGAGGAAGAGTCCGTAGCCTGCGCCACGAGCCAGAAATTTGACTTGCGGATCGGTCTGTCCCTGATTGGGCTCGAAATAAAGCGGTAGGGATAGTGTCGAGGCGGAAATCGGCGCGTGGACGGCGGCTGCGTGCAGGAGAGATGGATCGGCTGCGGGATTTTGCGCGCTAGCTTTGACGAAGTTGCTGGTGCCGGCGCGGAACGCCACGACTGCAACCCCGAGTACCACCGCCGCAATGAGCGCCGCCTTCATCTTCATCGACCAGATTGTTTTCGAATGTCTCACCGAATCTCCTGCAGACGCATGGTTATTCCAATTCACCGAACTCCTCCGATTTCCCAATCTTGTGGGTGAGAAAGGCGCACACCACACGGGGCGACGCCCCATGAAGCGGATGCGCACCTGTTATTAGATCTGGGCTAGAAGCAAATGAATACTTTTACATCCTGGAGATAAGCTGGTCAAGCCGAGGGGACGCTTTATGCCGCTCGACAACGTCGAATGACCGCATAGTGAGAAGCGCGCAAGGGATGAAATGGTTGCTAGGACGTGGGCTTTGGGCTTTGGGTTAAACGCTCACGGTCTGTTGAAAGCGCTGCACGTGAATATGTTTCTCTCGCTTGCGCGTTTGGGCGATGTCGTAGGCCGACTGCATCCTCATCAACGTGTCCATCTTTACGCCAAAGGCTTTTTCGAGACGGAGCGCCATTTCGCCCGAGAGGTCTGCTTTTCCGTTAAGCAGGCTGGAGAGCGCGGGACGCGAGACTCGCAGTGCCGCGGCGGCCGCGGTGACCGACAGGCCCGCGGGTTGAACGATCTCGGTCCGAATGAAATCTCCGGGGTGGGGTGGGTTCTTCATGGCCATCGTGCTCGCTCCCGTTCTCTAAGTGGTCTTCTAGTGATAGTCTTCGAGGTTCAAATCGCAGATCTCATGTTCGACGAGATCAATCACGAATGTTAATCGCCGGTTGCGCGTGACGCTGAGACTCCACATCCCCTTTCGATATCGCCGGCAAGACAGTGCGCTTTCCATGCGTCTAATGATCGCAGTTCCTCTGCATCATCCATGTTGTCAAGAAATGCCAGCATCTTGCGGATTTTGTCCAGCGTATCCGCCGGCAATGTCGTCGGCGTAAAGCATCTTCAGGCCTTTGTGGGCGAAGCTGCGGATTCGCACAGATTCACTGTAGCCTGTAGCTTTACACTTGTCAATAATATAAAATGGGGAAAGAGAGCCGGAAGGCGAGATGTGAACCTTGAAGCCCCGAGCCCCGAGCCCAACGCCCAAAGCCTATTTCTTCAACTCATCAATCTCGCGTTTCACGCGCGCATAGCGGGAGGCGATGGTTCCGAGATAGACGATGTGGATGATCCAGGTGGCGGCGTAGGCGGCAAAGAGATATGGATTGCTTCTCATTAGGCTGTCCTCGTCATCAGGCTGTTCTTTCGTGTCCGGACCCGTCCGGCTTTGGTTCATCCATTAACGACCGCATGGCATGGGCCTCATCGACTGCGCGCTGCAACGTCTCCAGGTGGTAGCGCGACCAGCAGACTAGAAACGCAAAGCAGGAAAATGCCAGCCAGTTGAGCAGCAGAACGTGCATCATGCGCGGATCGATCGAACCGCCGCCGCCCATCACAGGCTGCGGATGTTGGGTGCGGAAGAACCAGATGGAAAAATAAACGAAGGGCACGCAGAGCGCGCCCAGCACCGCCAGCGCAGCGGCGAGCAACGGTGTTTGTCCGCTGGACGAGAAGCGGCGCAGAAAAAGATAGCTCACGTAGATCAGCCACAGAACTAATGTCGAAGTGAGGCGCATGTCCCAGGTCCACCAGATGCCCCAGACTGGCCGCGCCCAGATGGGTCCCGTAATGAGGACGACCGTGCAAAAGACGACTCCAACTTCGGCGCAAACGAGCGCAACAATATCGGCTGTTGCGCAACGCTTGATCAGGTAATAGACCGACGCGCCAAAATTGATGAAGAAAAGGATGAACGCGGTCCAGGCCGACGGCACGTGATAGTAAAAAATGCGCTGCACGTTGCCCATGGTCTGCTCGGTGGGCGCGCCGTTGGGGCTGAGCGCCATGTACATGGCATACCAGAGCAGAACGCCGGTCAGGATGACGAGAATGACGAAGGCGATTTTCATAAGTAGCTTCGAACTATGAGCCGCGAACTCCCGAAAGTTATGAACCTAGCCGTGGACTTGGCTGGCCCATAGCTCGAAGCTCATGGCTTGCAACTTCACTCCGCGTTCAGCACTGTTTCAAACAGCAGCAGACAGCTGGTAGTAAACACCAGATCGTAGGTGGCAAGCAACACGAGCCAGAAACGCGCGCTCGATTCGGCGGTAAGAATTGCCGTTGTGGCCTGCACCATGGCGAGGATGGCGGGGATCGAGATGGGAAACAGCAGCAGCGGGAGCATGATTTCGCGGCTGCGCGTGCGGATCGACATCGCCGCGAAAAATGTTCCGTTGACCACCAGCGCCCACGTGCCCAGCGCCGCTACAACCAGCAATTGCCACGCCGGGCCCAGCGCGCGCAGACGATAAAACGCAATGAACAGCGGCGTCATCAGCGCTTCGAGCACGGAGACAAAAATAAAATTGCCCAATGTCTTTGCCATAAACAACGAATTCGGCGGTGCTGGCGATACGCGGTAAGCGTCAAGCACCTGATTGCGGAGTTCGCGCGCCCATGTCTGGTTGAGGGCGACGACGGTGGCAAACAGAAATGCGACCCAGATGAGGCCTCCCGCAATCTGGCGCGATTCTTCGGCGGTGGGATCGAACGAGAAGCTGAAGACGACGACCACCAGCAAAGAGAAAAACAGCATCGAGTTGATGGCGTCTTTCGAGCGCCATTCCAGGCGAAGATCCTTGAACAGCGTAGCGCGCGTTATGCCGCGCACGATCTGCGCGCGACGCGGGTTCGACGATTGTCCCGCCTGCCCTGGGTGCCCTGAAGCCTGCCCCGAACTGGCCGAAGAGTTCGCGCCCGCTTTTTTGAGGCTGACCTGGAGGGCTGTGCCGTTGGGATCGGATTCGTAGGTCGGGATCATGCGCCAGCCTCGGGCCGTTTGAGGTCACGCGTGCGGTCTACGATTTTGCCGCCCTGCATCCAGATGAACTCATCGGCTGCGCCATCGAGCAGCGATGCCTGATGGGTGACAACGAAAATTGTCTTTCCTCGATCGCGCAAGCCGGCCAGCAGACGGACCATGCCTCCGGCGGAAGTGAGATCAACGTTAGAAAAGGGTTCATCGAGCAGGAGAATCTTAGGATTGTTGAGCAGCGCGCGGGCGAGCGACATGCGCTGCCGCATCCCCTGCGAATACTGACCCACCGGGCGCGTTAGTTTGGGATCGAGTCCAACGGCGCGGATGACTTCGGCGCGGCGTTTATCGTCGGTGATGCCGTAGAGCTGCGCGAAGTAAGCCAGATTTTCCATGCCGCTCATCTCGTCGTAAAGCAGCGACGGGTGCGCCATGTAGCCGACCTGGTGGCAGATATCTTTAAACTGCGTTGCGCCGAGGATCGTCACCTTGCCACCGGTCGGCTGATTCAGGCCGGCGAGAGTGCGCAGCAGTGTGGTTTTGCCTGCGCCGTTATCCCCGAGGATGGCATAGAGCTTTTCGCCGGCAAATTGCGCGGTAACGCCACGCAGAGCGGCGAAGCGGCCGAACTGCTTGATCAGGTTGGCTACGGCGATAACAGGCGAGTTAGAAGAATTAGTCAAGCGCTTGGAAACATGAAGATAGCGGAAGGACGGACGGAAGTCGAGAGGGACAGGCTCAGGCCCACGCAGCTGAAGAAACCCGTTTAACCTATGGTAGGATCGGCATACGATGTCAATGGTTGCGGATAAGAACGAGATAGCCCGTTCACTGGCGGAAGCTCACGCGAGAACTGAGCCTTCGATTTCTCGAATTGTCAGGCTCCGTGCCGGGCGAGAAGAGGATCCCAACGAACCAGTCAAGCTCCTGGAGGTAAACCCAGAGACATCTCCTTCCGGCGTAGTTCCGATTTCTTTTGGAGCAAATCCACCTCAAGTCCCGTTTCCGTCGGTGGTCGTCGAGGTGACTGAATCGGAATTCGCCGAGATTAAATCGGGAAAAATGCCCCTGCCCGCGGGGTGGCAGATAGGCGAAACTCTTTTCGACCACTCAGCGGCCCGCTAGTCTATGCGCGCATGGAGTGATGCGTTCATGGAACAGGCCGCCTCCGACCTGAACACCTACGAAATTCTTGCAAGAAGTACGCTGCCCGCATGTCATCGTCTGCACTATTTGCAGATGTGGTTGGAAAAGCTGTGCAAGGCGCATCTTTACTTCGAGTCCGACCAACGCCAGTTCACGCACAAGTTTGTGGCGAAACACTTGCCTAAGCTTGTCATCGATCACTGGCGAAGGACTAACTTCCAAGCCGGGGGCATAGCGGGCAGTGTCCGTGAGTTGTGCAGAGAAATCGACCAGCTCCATCCACAGGTGGACAACGACGGCAGGAGCCCGGACAACGTCGAATATCCGTGGATAAGTATGTCCGGCAGAATCGAGACACCCGCAAAATGGCATTTTCGGCTGGCGGATAGGCTGGAGACGCATCCCGGCAGATTGCTTCTCAAAGCGGCGGCTGCCTTAACGCGGGACCCGGTTTTTCGGAAATAGGAATCTCCGCGAAATATCGAAGTGGTACTTTCCCTATGACATACCGGTTGTCGTGGCGCTTGGTTGCGCGGGAGTTGCTCCCGGTTGGCTTTGCTGCGGCGCATACTTCGAGGCGCATTTGGCTTGCAGCATCTTGGCGTGGAAGACGCCATCATGGCCAAAGCTGCCATCCGCCAGGGCCTGCGAATCGTCCTTGAATGTATCCGGTGGAGCTTCGGTTCCAGTATAAGAGACGGGCAGCGTGAGCTCGTTTTCCTTTAAGACGAAATCCACTCGCGTTCCCGTGCGCTTGATCGAGCCGGGCACTACGTTTCCAGCCACACGCAGGCGCTTCGAGTAAGCGTCGTTGCCCATGGTGTTCAGCTCTTTGATAGTGACGTAATAACTCTTGCTATCCTGCACGCCGGTGTAGGCGAGGTAGGCAAGCGAGATGAGGATCAGTACGGTGACCGAGCCGAACTTCAAATATTTGGCGGTTTCGTGTGACATAATGCCTCTCACCCCTGTTGAAAACTCTACGCGCTGGATGAATGAGGGTCAAGCTGAAGAGAACCTGCTCGCCTGCGGTCCGCTTGTGCCCCCCTTGGTGCTACACTTCCGACGCTCAGGGTAGCAGGATAGAAATCCTGGCGTAAACATCGAAGATGAAATCGAGGATGAACATGAACAAGAAAATGCGGGGAGTTTTGGGAGGGATTTGTACACTTGCATTATGCGTCGCGGCGTCGCTTCCGGCGCGCGCCCAGATGTCGGACGTAAAGGAAAAGCCGCCGATGTACAGCTACGTTTCCTTCTGGAATATTCCACGTGCGCAGTGGGGCGAGATGCAGAAGGCCGATGCGGCCGACCAGGACATCCTGCAAAAGGCGCTGGCGAGCGGCACGCTAGTGGGTTACGGGAACGATGTCAGCCTGGTTCATCAGCCCGAGGGCTACACTCACGACGAGTGGTGGTCGTCGATGTCCATGGCGGGGTTAATGCAGGTGCTGGAAGCGTTCTATAAATCAGGCAGCGCCGCCAGCCCGGTACTGGCCAGTTCCACCAAGCACGCCGATGCCATCATGGTCAGCCGGTATTACAACTGGCATTCGGGATCGGTGAAGGGTGGGTATACGCACGGATCATCCTACAAATTGAAGGGGGACGGGGGCGACGAGGAGGTCGCAACGCTCAGCAAGAACTTCATCGTGCCGCTGATGGAAAAACTGGTCGGGGATGGCACGGTTTCGGAATATGAAGTCGACACGCAGGCGGTTCATACCGACGCCCCGGGGACGTTTTGGATTTTTTACATCATGCCGACTGCCGAAGGCCTGGATAAGGTAAACGCGGCTCTGGAGGCGGCTTTGAAGTCGAGTCCATTCGCCGGACCGGCGTTCGGATCGATGGTGGATTTTTCCGCGCATCGCGACGATCTGGTGCGCACCAACGCCACTTACAAATAATTGGTTGGCGATAAGGCGGTTTCTGCCGGCTGGACGTTCTTCGCGCCATGCGCGGTAAAGTCGGGATGCTTCGACTGCGGTTGAGCCTCGCATTCGCGAGGCTCAATCCTCGCTCCGCAAGACAGGGATGGGGGAACTATACTGTGGGCTAAGCGTATGGAAGATTTCCAGCGCAGTTCCCAAGCCTCAGATCCAGCGATAGCGAGAAGCTTCAAGGCGGGCACGATTCCATGATTCATCCCTGGCACGATGTAACTCCGGGCAGCAAGCTGCCGCGGGAATTCAATACCGTCATCGAGATTCCGTTTGGCTCCAGCGTGAAGTATGAACTCGACAAGACCAGCGGGTTGATCAAGCTTGATCGCATTCTCTACTCGGCGGTGTATTATCCGGCGAACTATGGCTTTATCCCGCAGACCTTCGCCGAGGACGACGACCCGCTCGACGTGCTCGTGCTCTGCCAGGAGACGGTCGTTCCGCTGACCATCATCCATGCCCGCGCGATTGGGTTGATGACCATGCTTGATTCGGGCAAAAAAGACCACAAGGTGATTGCAGTCGCGACCGAAGACCCCGAATTCAACGCTTATCGCGAGGCGGCTGAAATACCGTCGCACCGGCTGGTCATGCTGCGGCGCTTTTTTCAGGACTACAAACAACTGGA
This sequence comes from Terriglobales bacterium, assembly GCA_049589875.1. GTDB lineage: Bacteria > Acidobacteriota > Terriglobia > Terriglobales > Acidobacteriaceae > Acidiflorens. The sequence goes on along the minus strand of JBAWBR010000037.1, from coordinate 2,237 downwards.
AGGCAAGTCCGTGGAGGTGGATGCAATTCTGCCCGCCGCCGAGGCTTATCCCATCATTGAAGACGCTCTGCACCGCTACAGCGAGCAAAGGCGCAAGGGATTCAAGGGCGGGGCGGTCTAGAATTATTCCAGCGCGAGCGCGCTTTTCAGCGCGCGATCAAGTTCCGCAAGTTTAGTTTGTGCGAGTGTGCCGATAAACTGGTTCAGATCCGACTTCCTGAGCGAAATGAGGTTGTCGCACATGATCCAGCCCTCGTGTTTCAACCCTTCCTCAAAACCTACGCCCACCTGGGTTGAAAGCCCTTGACCGCTGGAAAAGACAGGCGCGCAGATTGCGGTGGAAAAACGCGAATCGAGCAGCGCCTGGCGGCTGACCACGACGAACACACGCGAACTCTTGGTGTCGGAACCCGGCCTCCGAACGCGATAGAGCTCGCCTCGGCGCATGATTGGTGTTATTCCCCTGAAGCCTGGTAGTCGAGTACGTCCGTCGCTTCGGAGTTAAGAATTTCGGCGGCCTCGTTGAGCAGTTCGAGATCGCGAGACTGGACGCGCGCTCGGGCATCTTCCTTCAAATAGCTGCGAAGAACGTGTTCGATCACCGCCGAACGAGAATGCCTGGAACCGGCCATGCGGTCGACGCGGGCAAGGACGTCACTGGAAAGTGTGATGGATGTCTTCTGCTTCATATCCTGCCCTCACTTCATACTACCTTAATGCTACCTTTTATACTACTAACATACTACCAGACTAATACTGAAGGCCGATTCTTAATGGCCAGCCGTCTGGCGCAATCGTCTGGGGTGAAGGTTGGGCCGGCAGAACATGCGCCGCCCGCGGGAGTTAAGCATGTCCAGAAGACCATAATCGTGTATCCAATAAAGTCCATCTATATACTTGACATTAACGGCGTCATAGGCTACATTCGTATCGTTCCTTCCCGACCCGTTGCCGCTATCGCCTGGCGGCCGGGTCATTTTTATTTTTCGGCTTCGGTGCCGGGCTCGCGATCGAAGGCTTTTTGCATGTAGCGGCGGGCTTCATCGAGCGCCCCCTGGGTGTTGTCGTTGGTTTGCAGCGCCTGCCGGTACTCATTCACGGCGCGCTCGCGCTGGCCCGTGATATCGAAGATTTTTCCCAGTTGCAGATGGCTCCAAACTTCTGTCCAGCGCGGATCGCCATCGCCATTGAGGGATTCGCGGTAGGCATTGGCCGACGACTGATAATTCCTTTGCAGGTAGAAGACTTCCGCAATCCGGTAGTGGGCAAGCGAGCTGTTCTTATTGAGTTCGAGGGCCTTGTTGAATTCGCTGAGCGCGCCGGCGAGATCGCCCTGCTGCGTCAGGCCCTGGCCGCGCACCAGGGATGCGCGCAGCTTGATCTCCTTTGAGTTTGTCAGCACATGATTATCGGGATCGACCGAGATCTTGCGCGGGCGGCCGAACGTTTCCACTGAGAAGGGCGAATCGGTGCCCACAACTTCAATGTGTTTTTCTTCCGTCCTGCCGTCGGTATCGATTCGCAGGATCACTGGCATGCGGAAGAGGTCAAGATCCTGCGTGATCGCGCCCACAACGCGGAAGCCTTTGTTATTCCCAAGCCTGTAAAAGGTGTACTTGGTTTTAAATTCGGGCGCGCTGGTGGAGTCCATCCATTGCGAAAAGAACCAGGTAAGTTTTTCGCCCGAATCTTTTTCGACAAGCTTGCGGAATTCATCCGTGGTCGCGGCTTTGCCCGCGTATTGGGTGGCAAAATCGCGCATCACCTTCAAATACTTGGTTTCGCCCACAATGTAGCGCAGCATGTGGAGAATCATCGCGCCTTTATCGGTGACCAGGGACTGAAACTCAGGCGAAAAATAATCGAGCTTGCCGGAGCTTGAGAGCGGAACACTGTCATAGGCGAGCGCGCCCACCGACATATCTTTCACTGCGTCCTCAAGTGCGGCCGATCCGGCGGCGGCTTCCACGTAACGGGCCTCGGAGTAGCGCGCGAAGCCGTCGCTGATCCACCAGTCGTCCTTGGTTGCCGGACTGACCGAAACTCCCCACCACTGGTGAGCGATGGTATTGGCCAGCAGGCGATAGTTGACCTTTTCGCTGATGGCGCGGCTGGCCAGAGCCGCAATCTCCGGCGCATAGGCGGAGGGCACCGTGTCGTCGGGAATCTCGACCACTTGCAGCCGCGACGATGGCGCGTTGCCATACTGCGTGACAAAAAATGTGAATTCCTTTACC
>JBAWBR010000036.1:0-22488 GCA_049589875.1 Terriglobales bacterium | reverse complement strand
GCGATACCCCGGCAACAACACAGTTACAGAATTGGACCTGAGAAGTGCCTTAGTCGCAAAATAACTTCCTAGGCGAAATATTTGTTCCTGCTTCACGCCGGCATCGGCAAAGTTCACTTGCTCCAGGATGTGATGCAGAGTCACGTGCGTGAAATAACCCATTGCCCGGGTTAACGCCGGCGTACACAGACCGGCAAATGCCGCAACAGGGTGGGCTTGGGTCGCAAAGGTGGAGTAGACAAGATTAAACCATACGACATCGGGTTTCATGCGGCGAACAGCCTTCGCAATATTTAGCGAGCTCGCCATTTTGTCGGTATCCCAGCAACGCACCACCTGAAATCCATTGAGTTCATGGTCATCAGCACTTAGAGGTTGTCCATTCTCATCGGTCGCCCATTGGTAGTCTGTTAGACGGTCCGCGAGAATTGTAAGGTTGACGAGCGGATTTTTTCGCAGTTCACGAGCCAGATGATAGCCATATTCATTCAGTTGCCGCCCGCTCGGCGGGAACGCGGTAACAAGACAAATGTTCATGGGCCCACTTTCGACTATGTATGTCAAAAAATACTGATTTCAACAAATGGCCTCAGTTGTTGATTGTTACCCTCATTGAAATTAAAGAAGCTCTCTTGTTGCATGCCCGCGGAAAACCGGATGGGGTATTGCAGCGGAATAGAATGTCCGCCTTCCTGGAACGTGCGGCGCACGGGCATGGCATAAGATACGGTAAACCCCGACTGAACTGCGTCGTACGCGTGAAATCCCATGTTGCGGGAGTAGGCGGCGGAAGCCTGCACAGTCCAGTTGCGGGTGGGTGCAAAGTCAACGGTGCCGGCGGGGCGAAAGGCCTGCGCAATGCCGTAGTATTGCTGTTCCACCCGCCACGAACGCAGATACTCTCCAATTGCCCGCAAATGCAGGCGATCGGAAAATCGATGATCGATTCCCGCGTAGGACGAGGTGTAGTAAAACTCGCGGGTAATAGGGCCGAACTGCTCGTCTCTTGCACCCCATCCGGCGACGAATCCAGTATTAGCCCATGGCCGCCCCACACGGAAATCCACCAGACCGGATAAGTCTCGAGAATGCTGGTGACTTTCTGTGAAAGGACCGGCTTCGCGAATGGCAAAGCCATCGACCGAAACCCAATTGAAGAACGAGCTGGTTGAGAGATACAAGAACTGACGAAACAGGTTCTGATTCATTTCATAGGGGTCGGCATTATCGCGGCGCACCGTTTGTTGAACGCCCCCGTTGAAATTGAAAACGTTGTTGCCCATGCGCAGAGACGGGTTGACTCCAAAGTTAACGGTGTAGTCCCACGTGTCGCGATCAACGATAGTATTCGCGCTGGGCAGCGAGATTTCGCCCCGAGCATTGCGAACTTGAAAGAACCCTCCCGCATCCGGCATGCCGGCGAAGTGCAAGTGATAGGCCTCAGTCCACTGCGATTGTATTGACGACCGCGGAAGCGGCAGGGCAGATAGCGGCGCCCCTAGAAGCTGCGCATCCAGAGCATAGACCGTCGTATCTTCAAAAATCGGAGAAAGACTATAGTCGGATATAAAACTTAGATGCTCATTGATCCGCAATCCTTCGTCGGCGCTGGCGCGCAGCATTTCAACCTGGGCAGTTTGATCTTCCCCAGCCGCTTCGGCGGCTTGGCCAAATGCGGTAAGGGCCTGAACATTCTGACGACGCTGGCGGTAGACATTTGCCTGAGCAAGCAGATATTGATAGTTTGGCTCGTCGACATCGGAGTTTTGGCTAACGGCGGCAAGCTGGGCCTCTGCTCTCGGAGTATCTCCCGATGCGAGATACGCATTTGCGAGACCCACTCTTACGTCTTCCTCGGGAGCACCGGCCGCCAATGCGCGCTGGAAGTACGTCTGCGCTAACTGGTACTCGTGGATGCCAAGAAAGATGTCACCGGCTTGAATTAACTGCGTTCCGGTCGGCGGTGCTGCACGTCCTGAAGCAGCTTCCATCAGCGCCAGGACAACCTGCCGTCGGGCGTCCGACGTTTCCCCCCTTTTCATCATCATGTCTGCAACCGCCAGGCGAACGCCAATACGGTCGCTATCCGCCGCAGCAAGTGCCATCTCAAAGCGGCCCATGGCGGCGTTCCAGTCTCCTAAAATGGCAAGCGCGTCTCCGGTGAAAAGATACACGGTGCTCGGACCTTGCTTCTCCGCCAAAGCTATGTAATGCATTGCTTGCGTACGATCGTCGAGGTGGGCATAACATCGCGCGATTTGCGCATAAACCGCGCCATTGCCAGGTGCTAGTTTGTCCGAAGCTTGTAGCTCGCCGATTGCTTCCTTGTACTCGTGCAGCCCATAAAGAGTATTGGCGAGTGCCAGATAGAGGGAGGCATCGTTGGGCATACTCTTCAGCGCTATCCTATATTCGGCAGCCGCGCTTCGCAGCTTTCCTTCATCGCCATAAGCTGTCCCGCGGATCAAATGCAAAGCGAGTAAATCACCAAGTTCCTTTTCGGCGAGCTTTGCGTTTTCGAGTGCGGGCCTGGCACGGTTGAGATCGAGATTTGCATAGGCAAGGCCAATGTGCGCCTCGCCATTCTTGGGCTCGATTCGCAGGGCAGCTTGAAAGTCGGAGGCGGCCTCTCCGCCTTTGCGCATGTCATGTAAGACAAATCCTCGATTTACATAAGCTGTCGCAGAATTAGGATCGCGCTCGACGGCGCGCGTGAATGCGGCAAGCGCCTTATCGCGGTCGCCATTATGCTTGTAAACATATCCGGCCAAAAGCGGTAAGTCTGCCTCTTTTGGCATGCGACCTTCATACTGCGACGTTAACTGCAACAGTTCGTCATAGCGCTCGAGATCCAGCAAGTCGTATCCCAGATAGACCACCACATCCCGATCCATGGGCAGCTTCTTGATTGCCTCACGCCCTACATCCGCGGACTGTTCGTATTGTTTTGTCCAGAGGAGGTAACGTTCTTTCTCGCGCAGGAACTGCGGGTTTGCTTGCATTTCCGGCGTAGCGCGAGCCAGCCATTGCCGCGAGAGTTCAAACTGATGAGCTTCAATTCCAGCGTTTATACCACCGGCGACAATTAAGCTATTCTTCGGAGCCAGATTGTGGGCTTTAAGATAGTCGGACTCAGCCTTCGCAAACTCCCGGCGAGATGTATACATATCGCCTAACGCGAGGTATGGCACATAGTAATGAGGATGTGCGGCTGCAAGCCGGAGTAAGTATTTTTCCGCGGCGCGATCATCGCCAAGTTGGCGCGATACCGATCCGAGGGATGTAAGTGCCAGCTCATTGTCCGGGTCGATAGCAAGAACTTTTTTGTATGTTCCCACGGCATCTTCGAGATGGTTCATTCTTACTAATAAGTCGCCGTTAAGCTGCAGAGCATTCGTGTCCTTGGGATTAAGCGCGATGGCATCATGCACATCCTGCAGCGCTTTTTCGGCTTCACCGGCGGCCAATTCAACCGAAGCCCGCAGACGAAAGAACTCCTCACGGTTGTGGTCGTCCGGCTTGATTTCGGCGATTTGAGCTTGAGCGGCGGCAATTTGGCTTTGAGCGGAGGAGTCATCTTCGAGCCGCTCGTAGAGCTGCGCCAACGTAACACGCAGCTGAATTGCGTACAAAGGGCCTTCCTGAGGCGACGCAGGCAAAGCAGCTAGCGCCGATTTGTATTCAGCTACCGCATCCTGGTTACGGTCCTCGAGCCGCGCAATTTCGCCGCGGATAACATGCAAACGATAGTGATCCGCATTTAAGCCGGAAGCTCGGACTACAAAGCGATTCGCCGCATCGGAGTCGCCAATCGCGAGTTCCGCCTCCGCCGCCGAAAGTTGGAGATTCAGATCCCGAGGAGCTTTGTCGGCGGCTTGCACATAGAATTTCGCGGCCTCATCGCGCTTGCCCCAGAGTTGGTACGTGTATCCCACTTCCGCCATGATCTCTGGGCCACCGTTGCGGATCGACTTGAGCGCGGCCACGGCGGCCGGATAATTTTCCGTTTCACGATAGTAGCCGGCCAATGCCCGTATAACCTCCGGATTGTTTGGCGAGCGCTTCTTCGCCATCTCCAAATAGCGCTGAGCTTGTTTGAAGTCCTTTAAGCGCTCATAGGCCAGTGCAAGAAGCAATTCGGAGCGCGCCGCGGGCTGCCTCTGCTCTCCGCTTTGAAGCGTCGAGATTGCCTGGGTGTATTGTCCCGATTGCAAAAGCGTCTCGCCCAGCAAGAGGAGATCGCTGGTTCGGCGCGGGTCCGCAGCCACCACGCGTTCCAGGATCTTTTGTGCTTCATCTCTGCGCCCCATGCGGATGTAGGTCTGCGCCAGTCCGGACTCGCCTTCGAGTGACGACGGATTGACGCGGAGGCCGTGGTTGAACGCATCCACCGACAACTCCGTCTTTCCAGCCAGGCGCGCGGTGTATCCGAGCAGGAACCATAACTGCGCATCACCCGGAGCGGCCTGGGTCGCGCGTTGGGCATAGTCCATCGCTTCGAGATAGTTCCCGCTTTTGAGAGCCGATTCGGCGGCGCGAGCCAGCCTAGCCGTTTGGATATTTGATCCCCACCCCATCGAGTTGGTCGATTTCTCAGAGGTTTTTTCAGATGGCTTTTCAGACGATGACTGCGGCATTTGCGAGCTTTGCGGCGCAGATGGAGCGGAATCTACCTTATAGGTTTGGCTTGTACAAATTGCTCGCATCGCTAGAACGAGCGCACCAAGCACGATCAAGGTTCTCCAGCAAAAGACTCGGGAATTCAATCTGCCTCCGCCTTCTCCGCAGGCTGTAGATTGCGATACTTCGATTCGCAACTCTCTGGTGGCGTTGGCTAATGGCACGAAGTGACTAGAAAACGACCACGGCGATCAAAGCAACCGATTGAGCGGGAGGCACTATCAAACGTGTGACCGGAGGAAGCTTTGCGAAATTTTGTGTTTGCGGAACGTGCGGAGCAACCCTTCCCTCTGGGCCCGGTATTTCTTCTGGCCTTTCTGATTCATGCGCCGCTGTTGTTGATGAAACTGCCGCTGAAATCCTTCGATACGAACTTTCACATTTTCTTTGCTTCGCATTATGCCGAGCATTGGTTCGATCCGTGGAACCCCAAGTGGTATGCCGGCTTCTCGCAGACCACGTACCCTCCTTTACCTCAACAATGGGTGGCGCTGATTTCGCGAGTCACGGGCCTTGAGATGGCCTACATGCTGGTGCAATTTGTCGCGATTCTCCTTTTGGCCCTGGGTGTTTACAGGTTTTCCGCACTTTGGGTGAGCCGCCGCGCCGCTTCCTATGCCGCGTTAGCAAGCGTGCTGTTGGGGTCGGAATCTTTTCTAGTGTATTCGGCGGGGCAGCTTCCAACCACATTTGCCGCGCCTCTTTACCTCAATGCGCTGCCCTACATTTATGGGTGGATTCGCAGAAGCGATTGGCGCGCGCTGATCAAAGGATCCGCGTTAGCAATAGCTGCGGCGGCAGCTCACCATTTCACTCTGCTCTTCGGGTCGGTCCTGTTCGCCGTGCCGGTTGTGGCGCTGGCAATCCTGGACGATGAGGAAGGTCCAGTCTCCCATACCGCCGGATTCGTGTTTCGCATCGTGTTAGTCGCCGCGCTGGTGGGAGTGGCAATCGCTGTCGTGCTCTTGCCGTTCTGGATGGCCCTTCTTAAATATCCCGTCACCCAGGTTCCTATCCCGCATCCTAGCCGCGCCAACTATCTCTTGAGCCCGGAATGGGGGCTGAATTATTTCGTGGTGCCTTACGGCGCGATGATCCTGGCGTTCCCATTTATCTTGCTTCGCGGCTCGGCCAATGTGCGGCTTCGCCCGCTGCTAATCGGCTTTTGGGTCTCATTTTTATTGGGGCTGGGAGGAACAACGCCCGTCGCCAGGCTGCTGTTAGGGCGCGCCTTCGAAGTTCTCACGATGGAGCGCTTTACCTACTGGGCGACCATAATGGCCCTGCCGTTCGTTGGATTGCTTGTCACAGAACTTCTTGACCGCCGCCGTTGGCGGTCTCTGGCCGCAATCACCGTGGCGGCTGGATTAACGTGCGCCTTAGCAGTGGCGTGGGCGACGTGGCGGCCAGCCGATGCCGATTACTTTAAAACCGAATCCGTTGCTGCATGGCTGAATCGAGACGGTCATGATCGTTATCGTTACGTCACTCTCGGTTTTGGAAACAAGATCGCTCGCCTCGCAGTGCAGACTGATGCCAGCAGCGTGGACGGCGAATGGAACTCGGGCCGCATGCTGCCGGAACTCACCGAACATGGAGCCGCCGCGCTGACCAGTTCAAAGTATTTTGGCAAAGCCGGACTCGACGCTCTGAGTGCGATCCTGCATCATGCCGACCGCTATGGATTGAAATGGGTTTTTGTCAGGGATCCGTATTACGAGCCTCTGCTGGTTTTTGCCGGATGGCGCCGTGTCGACGACCTCGAGAATCGCACGGTCACGGTCTGGAGCAAGGATGGAGTGCCGCCCGCCACGCCCATTAATTCGCCGCAACGGCCGCTGCCGTGGCAAGGATTAATGTGGGGAATTTTGCCGATGGCAAGCTGCATCATTGCAATGTTGGTGATGCTTATACCAGATCGGCGTCCGGTCGAACGAAGCGTTCCGAAACCAATGGTCCCAACCGCCGCCAAGTCGCATACAGAACGCGAAGATTTAATGGTAGGGAGATTGATCTCGTGAACTGGGGACGATTTCTCGCGATATTCGTGGCTGTTGTTACCGTCGCTCTGGTCGCAGCGGGTGCGATATGGCCCAACCAAACAGGCTCCGGAATGACGGGCATTCGAGATCAACTGATCGCCTCGTCCTCATCGCCCAAGGATGCAGTGAGCGGCTTAATGCAACAGATCGCGCGCCGCGACTGGCCTGCCGCCTATGAAGGCCTTGCCAATAAATCCGAATTCAGCGAGTCGGCATTCATCACCGACGTCACGGGCAGTTATGGAGGCCTTCGCACTTATGCCACTCTCGATGGTTATGAAGTTCAGCCCCTACGCAGCTCCTCCGATAAAGCGAACGTTCGCGCAAAACTTCGTTGGGCATCGGTGGTCGGCACATTTTACGATTCTCGCGATTTGCCGCTGGTCAAGAATGGAAGTCGCTGGCAGGTGTCCTGGCCGATTGTGAAGCAGGAACGGGTGCCTCCACAGGTTATTCCAGTGAACTATCTGCGGTGGGACGTGATTTACCGTGGACCGGAGGACGATTGGGGCGCTCAGGATGTAGAGGCTCCGCACATTCGCGTGGTCGCGATGCACCCAGTGGATCGAGCGGGCAAAGTCATCGTCATGGGCGAGGTTTTAAACGAAGATGTTGTCCCGGCGTTCGTAACCGTGAAAGCGACTTTACTCGGCAAGAACGGAGCCGCAATCGCGACGGAAGATAGTTTTGACAAAATTTCCCATATTCTTCTTCCGAAGCAGGTCACGCCGTTCCGCATCGATTTCCCCAATGCCCAACTGTCGAACGTCGATAGCATACGCATTCAACCCGACTCAAGCCTGGTACCGGCGTCTGCCGACCCGGTCATCGCCATCGAAGGCCAAAAGCTGAATGGGGTTCCCGATTCGTCGTTGACTGGTGATCTTGTCAATCAAAGCGGCCAGGTCGTTAACGTCGCACACGTGATTGGCACATTCTATGATCGCAGCGGCCAGATCATATGGGTTGCCGATCAATATCCCAGCCGCGCCTTGCTTCCTGAGACGCCACTGCCCTTTGACATCACAGTGCCCCCCGATATCTCCGGCAAAATTGGCAGTTATCGGGTCGTCGCGTCCACCTATATCTCGAGCCGATTCCAATGAGATGCAAAGCTACAAATCGGTTCGCCCTGGCGATCGCTATGTTGGCTTGCACCACGCTGTCCGCTCTGGCGCAGTCGTCTCAGCCCCAATCGTCGCCTTCTCAATCGGCGAAGTCGGGGGCAAATCAGCTACAGATGCCAGGCACGATTGAGGCAGGTACTTCTTTTTCTGTGCCGACGTCGGGTACGGGCAATGCGATCTTGTATATCGTCGGGCCTGGAGGCGCCGTGCGGCGCGACGTCAAACTAGGGGAGTCGGTGGTTCTCGGCTCCGACGATCTGACAAAAGCCGGGCGCTACACGGCATTTCTGGTCATTGGAAATTCAGCCGAGGCGGCGGGAAATTCAACCCAGGCGCAGTTTGAGGTGGTGGCATCGCCGAAGGCGGCGGCATTGAGCTTCCTAGCAAAACCCTCCCGGCTGCCGGTGAGCGTACTCAATGGTGTAAGTGGCGTGGTGTATGTCTTCGATATTTTCGGCAACCTCATTCTGCAGCCCGATTCGGTCGCTTTTGAACTCACGGACGCCACGGGACACAAACAAGTGCGCGAGATCACGTCTCACGACGGGGTTGCGTGGGTCAAGATGAACTCCGCTCCCAAGGCGGGAGCGGCGAGTTTCGTGGCGAGCATTGGCGCTGTTCGCGAGAAGCGCGTTGTACAGGAAGTTGCGGGCGATCCATGTACGGTGAAGATGGCTGCACAGCGCTCTGGACAGAACGTCATTCTACAGACGGACCCTCTCCACGACTGCGCTGGGAATCCGGTTCCCGATGGCACGATCGTCACGTTCACAGAAACTTATCCTGAACACCAATCCACGGTTGACGTGCCGCTCAAGCGCGGTGTCGCGCGAACTGAGCTTCCAGAAGAGCCAAGCGATGTTATCTCGGTGGCCAGCGGAGTGATCATGGGCAACGAGATTCACGGGGATGGCAAACGATGAACGCGCGATTGCTCAATTCCCGATTGTTCAATTTAAGACTTCCGCTTGCGTCGATTGCGATGCTTTCGACATTTCTGTTCGCGAGCGCGACTCCCTCGTCCGTGAAGGTCGCGCCGATGGACAACGTGGGGCCACGTCCCATGGAGCAGCAGACTCAAACATCTGTGATTCGCGACTACCTGCAAGCATGGCAAGGCTTGGGGTCGGCGCTCGAACAGAACCGCGCTGATTTACTGGAGCGTGATTTTGCTGGTCAGGCAAAAGAAACGTTGGCTCACACCATCCGAGAACAACAGAAGCTAGGGATTCGCACTTCCTATGAAGACCGGGCGCACAACATCAAGGTTCTGTTTTATTCGCCAGAAGGGCTCTCAATCCAGCTTGTAGATGATGCCGAGTATGAGGTTCAAGTCCATGACCATCACGGCATTCTCGGAACTCAACAGGTTCACACGCGTTATTTTGCGGTGCTGACCCCGACTGAATCGAGGTGGAAAGTTCGCATATTTCAGGGAAGCGCACCATGAGCTGACCACTGTCGCCGCAATGTGCATCTTTAGTATTCAGCAAAACTGATTTACCGGAAGTAAGTTCATTTGGGGGCCCTCCATGATCTCGGTTGTCATTCCGATCTATAACGAGGAGGAAATTCTCTCTCTACTCCACGAAAGAGTCCGCTGTGCGCTCGATCAGACCGGCACGAATTGGGAGGTTGTGTATGTTAACGACGGGTCCAAGGACTCCTCGCTCGAACTATTGCAGCAACTGCAATCGGAGGACCCGCGAGTTGTTGTCGTCGATCTTTCCCGCAACTGGGGACATATGGGCGCTATCCACGCAGGTTTGCAGACGGCGCGGGGCGACGCCATCGTTCTAATGGATGGCGATCTCCAGGATCCTCCCGAGGTCGTTCCGAAATTAGTGGCGGCGTGGCGTGGCGGCGCGAAAGTGGTTACCGCGGTGAGGCGAAGCCGGCAGGAGAGCCGCAAGGTATTGGCTCTACTTTTTCCATTGTTTTATCGCGTCCTGGGAGCGATCTCCGACTATCCCATTCCGCTGAATGCCGGAATCTTCGGTCTATTGGATCGACAGGTTCTTGACTCGCTAAATGAAATGCGGGAGGGAAACCGCTATCTGCCGGGCTTGCGAGCCTGGGTCGGGTATCCAACGGCGCTTGTTTACTATGATCGGCAGGATCGAATTGGTGGCGAAGGCAAGCTAACCTTTGTGAGCCGCATCAAGTATGCAATGGATGCGATCACCAGCTTCAGTTACAAACCACTGCGGCTGACCTTTGTGCTTGCGGCATTCGCATTTCTTGCGGCGGTTGTTCTCGGGCTATCCGCGCTCTTTTCGAAAAACAATGGAATGGGCTATGGCGTGTTCGCCGCGATTTTAATGACCAGCTCTCTCGTTTTCTTTTGCCTTGGAATCATGGGCGAATATCTTGGGCGCGTTTACGATGAAGTAAGGCAGCGGCCGCTCTCGATCATTCATCGCGTCCATCGAGCGGATGAAGTGATCGATTCCCGCGAACTCAATACAGCGGTGCCTCTTCGTGCGACGGGGAATCGTGATGGGAAGACGCTCTTCCCGGCCGCCTAGCAAGTTGCGTTCTCGCGCCGTTTGTCACTTTCCCGATGCCGCCCCACACTGGCCGATGCCTTTTTCGATGGCTGTGCCTTCCTCGTAGTCATTCCAGGTCGCAATCAAAAGGAACGGCTGCGAGTTATATTCATGAGAAAGGTTCGTTGTATCGTTCCACGTCTGGCCGCAGCGGCGTGACATATAGCGGCCCAGGCTCCACGACGCTTTCTTGTCATCGAACCCTGACCACGCGGCGCCCACCGCAATCTTATCGGGATATTTTGATCGCATCGTCTGATAGAAATCGCGCAGGTAATCCTCACCCCAGTTACTGCCATCCGCGGCCCAGCCTTTTTTGCCCGGGTTAATCCAAGCATAAAAACCGTCGAATGCGGCAGCAAAGGGAGTCGAGCGGTATTCATAGATCAGCAAAGGCGGTGCGCCCCACTTGTTGGTTTCCACGCGTACTCGACTCCAATCGGTATGCCCTGCCTTGGGAAAAATAAAAATCACGGGCCGGCCTTGATAGGTGAGGTATGCCTCGCGGCCGCGAGCTCCGGGAGCCAGATATTTTTCTCTGAATTCCTCGAACGCCACCATCGCGTCATCCGTTGCCTCATCGCTTTCTTTTTCACCCTCGTCGTACATCATGGCGATGGAAAAGTTCTGATCGCCGGCCATCGATTGCAACAGCGCATAACTTTTGTCGATGAACGGTTCGCGGTCCCCGTACCAATCGACAACGAAACCGGAGATGCCTCTCTGCTTGGCTTCGATAATCTGCTTCTTCAGAGTGATGGGATCCTGAGAGGAATAGCCAACGTCGATGTGCTGCGGATGACCAAACCAGGGTTCATAAACCGCCAGAAGTTTAGCCGTCCCTCCGACAGGCGCAGGGGCATCATGCAGCGTTCGGCTTGCGCCAGTCTGGGCGCACCCCTGCAAAACCAGCAGGGACAAACCGGCCATACAAAGTACGGAGCGCAGGAACATGCCTTATCAATTGGTTAGAGGCTCCATGAGATGAAGTGGTTTGCTGCACTACCGAGCCTTTCCCAAGGTCAGGGCAGACAGCGCGCGGCGGACGTCCGGCATCAGAGTTAGCTACGTTGGGACCGGTTCATGTGGTGCGCGCCCCACGAGGAGCCGAAAAACATGGGGCATTGGATTTGGTAGCGATCGTGCCACGCGAAGCTGAAGAACAAGTCACCGAGCACACGCGGACACTGCGTTCGCGCGTGCTTAGTGGAAGTGCCGTTCTATTGAGCGGCATGGGCCTGGCCACAGTAATCAATTTTGCCTACAATCTTGCCGTAGCGCGCTTTCTGGGCCCCGTTGCATTCGGCCACACGTCGGCCGTTTACACCGTCCTGATTTTCGTCTCCGCAGTCACTCTTTCCTTTCAGATTTTGACCGCCAAAATCGTTGCGCAGCAGCTGTCGCCAGGTGCGCAGGCTCTCGCCTATCGAGGATTTCATCGCTGGGGTTGGGTTGCCGGGATTGTTGTCAGTTTGCTTTTGGTGCTTTTTCGCGACGCCATCACCGATTACCTTAACCTTCCGGATTCCACGCTTATCGTCCTTCTTGCAATAGGAACGACCTTTTATGTCCCGCTTGGGGCGCGACGGGGGTACCTCCAGGGGATCTGCAATTTTCGCTTTCTGGCATTCAACGTCGTATGCGAAGGCATAGGGCGGCTGGGTGGCTCGCTTCTGCTCATGCGCCTTGGATTCGGCGTGCAAGGAGTGATCGCCGCCAATGCCGCCGCCGTTGTGGTGGCCTACTTTCTGGCGCGACCGAAGACGGACGGATCGTTCGATGCTGACTCCGAAGTACCCGTGGCTTTTCGCGAGGGCTTACAAGCGGCGGTTTTCTTTACCGGGCAGGTCATCATCAATAATTGCGACATCGAGCTGGTCAAACATTTTTTCCCACCCGAACCCGCCGGTGTATATGCCGCGGTAGCCATGGTGGGAAGGGTGGTGTTTGTTGCGTCGCTGGCGGTGGTGAACAGCATGTTCCCAATTGCGGCGGGAGCGCGCAGCCGTAAACAGAGAGACCATGGAGTGCTCCCACTATCATTATTGGTGGTCGCCGGCATTTGTCTCGCTTTTGCGCTGGGTCTTCGCCTTGCTCCCAATCAGATCTGGACGCATTTACTCGGATCGCAATTTGGAATCGTCGACGGCAGTCATCTCCGTTATCTGCTCGTCCTATATGCCGTTTCGGCTGGCGTGTATGCCATGAGTGCGGTTCTGATCGCCTACGAAATGTCGCACAAGGTCGCGAATACCGGCTGGATGCAACTGCTGATCGGCGGCGCCGTTATCGCCGGCATCTACCGCTTTCATTCATCCCTGGCAGAGGTGATCTGGGTGCAGATCGTCATGATGGCGGTGTTGCTGGTCCTGGTCGCCATCCCCTTTCTGCTGGCGCCCTTCAAGCGTCGAGCTCACAACGCACGCCCGGCTCCGTTCGGTTTCATCAGGCTTTCCCGGCGCGTTTCCGAGGATGAGGTAATTGCGGAATTTCTAAAAAATGATTCCCATTCGCCGGAATTTGCGCAGTACCTTAAGGTTCTGGACAAGATTGTGTCGGATTCCGATGTGGGAGATGAAGACGAAAACGCAGTACGGCGAGCGCTGTTTAACATCCGTCATGGATCGCTATGGCGGGAACTCCCAAAGAATACAGCCTGGTTTGAAGCTGAAGTGGAGCCTGAAGACGTTCATCGGCTGCGTGTGTTCCCTCGTGCACAATGGCGCAAACTCGCGCTCGGCGACTTCGGACTGATGCATGTCACGCAGCGAATCGGCGACGCGAATGGCCGCGTGTGCGTGACGGAGGGGTTCCGGGAGAAAATCGACGACCTTCGTCACCACGTAGGGCAAGGCTCGGTGGCGGGGGCTGTGCTTCTGATTGGACAAGACGAGGCGGGCCCATTCACGATCCTCGACGGAAACCATAGGCTGGTTGCCGCGCAACTGACTTCGCCAAACGCGGTTCGCAGATTTCGCTTCTTCTGCGGTCTTTCTCCGAACATGAACCAGTGCTGCTGGTATCAGACCAATGCGGGGGCACTTTTGCGTTATGGAACGAACAGGGTGCGGTATCTCGCTCACGATCCGGAAAAAGAATTGCTTCAAGTGCTCCAGCGCTCGGGCCTTAATGACATTGCAGCGGTGCAGTAATGTTAAGGCCTCAGTTGCTCGGCGCTTTTCACCGCACATTTTTTCGGGCGGGCAACCTAAGAGTCGCTCATCTCGTCCATAGGTGGACGACTTAGATACTTGAAAAGGGGAACGGTTTGTTTCCGATTTGTAACTTTTCAGCGACTGCCAAGATCACACGCATGTCGGAAGCTGCGACCGGAGGCGGGGCAAAGCCATGACAACTCTCGCGGTTCAGCCGGTCCAACCCAGAGCCGTGGCGCGGCCATTTTTTTTCAATACATCCGCGAATCTGCTGCGCATTACCAAATACAAGGCCAATACGCTTTCCGAGATGCTGGCTGCGTTGCGGGAGTGCCCTGAGGATTCTATCTTCCAGCATACATTTCGAACTCTGGAAGAACATCACTTCCTCCGCGAAGGCTTTTCGAACGATTTTGCGCATTGGGCGCTTACGGCTTGCAACGAGCCGCGTCTCGCGGAGGGCCTTGCCGACGTGGACGTGCGGGAATATACGTCAGTGTTCGATCTGCGGAAGCGCTTCGTCGAGATCGTGGAAAAGCGCCTTACAGAAAATCCGGAGGTGGGAAAACAAGTTGCGGATGAAACATTTCATTTCTGCGCCTCCGACCTTGTCGTAATGCCCACGACTTTCCAGGCGCGTACCATCCATGAATTCGCGGAGGGGCTGCGCCAGGTAAGCATCCATTCTATTCATCATCATTTCATCGAAGCTCGGCTCCGAATTAAACTCATGTCGAACGACTTCTCTCAATGGCTCTACGAGGATGCCGGTTTGACGGATGCGGCGCGCGCTATTAACCGGATCGATATTTATACCTCTTCGCTCGAACAGGTGCGCGGACACATTGTCGGCATCGTCGAGCGCGCACTTACCTAAATGACGGCCGGTCTCATTATTAGGTCAAAACGCAACTGTAAGTCTCAAGTCTAGGGAGCAGGGTATTTAGCAAATGGCAACGAATCCATCCACGCAGACCGGCGCTCCGACCGAACCTCCCATTCGCCCCGAACGCCGCTCCTCGCCTCGTTCCTGGGAAACGCCTCCGGCCCCCGTCCCTGCGCCTCATTTGGACGATTATCAGAACATTGTCGGTCCGGCCGTCATCGAAGAGCTGCGCTTCCTCGCGAAGGACCTCAAGGGAAAGTCGGTAAAAATGGTCAACTCCACCGCCGTGGGCGGCGGGGTCGCCGAGATGCTCAACCGCCTGGTTCCCCTGCTGGGCGAAGTTGAGGTCAAAACGCACTGGGACGTCATTACTGGCGGCAACGATTTCTTCGAGGTGACGAAGGCATTTCACAATGCCCTTCATGGAACTCCCTACGAGCTGACCCGCCAAGCCAAGGAAATTTTCCTGACCTACAACGAGCACAATCGGCAGCGCATGGAATTCCCGGAAGATGTAATTGTGATTCACGATCCGCAGCCGGCACCATTGATCCAATCTCGTCAGGGAAAATCCGCCCGCTGGATCTGGCGTTGTCATATCGACCTGTCGAACCCCGATCCGCAGGTTTGGGGATTTCTCCGTCCCTTTATCGAGCAATATGACGCGGCCATTTTCTCATCGCAGTCGTTCGCCCGCCAGCTTCCAATCCCGCAATACCTTTTTTATCCGTGTATCGATCCTCTGTCGGAAAAGAATAAAGATCTGGACGATACGTTCGTTCAAAAAGTATGCGATGAATTCGGGGTTGACCGCTCGCGCCCCATCGTCACACAAGTCTCGCGCTTCGACCGCCTAAAAGACCCTCTGGGAGTTGTCCAGGCATTCAAGCTTGCGCGCAAATTCGTGGACTGCCAATTAGTTTTGGCCGGTGGAGGCGCAAGCGACGACCCAGAAGGCGCAGCCGTTCTTCAGGAGGTCAGGAATGCCGTCGGTTCGGACCCGGACGTCATCATTCTCGACCTGCCTCCGTGGTGCGCTCTCGAAATTAACGCACTGCAACGAGCTTCGACC
Organism: Terriglobales bacterium; assembly: GCA_049589875.1. Lineage (GTDB taxonomy): Bacteria > Acidobacteriota > Terriglobia > Terriglobales > Acidobacteriaceae > Acidiflorens. The sequence continues at coordinate 6,977 of JBAWBR010000036.1, read as the reverse complement.
GTGATCGTGCAGAAGTCTATCAAGGAAGGATTTGGTCTCACCGTGACGGAAGGATTATGGAAAGGGAAGCCCACGATCGGGGCGGCCGTGGGAGGCATTCCCAACCAGATCATTCACAAGCTCACGGGAATGCTGGTGCATTCGGTGGAGGGATGCGCCTACCAGATCAGGTATCTTCTCACTCACCCGGAATTTGCCGCTCAGTTGGGCAAGAATGGGCGCGAGCACGTGAAAGAAAATTTCCTGATGACTACCAACTTGAGGCGCTGGCTGTTGCTCCTGCAGATCCTGCTGCGCAACAATGCCTGAAATGGAAAGCACCAGACCAACCTCGGGAATTTGGCTTGCCAGTCCTATGTCGTTCACCATACATTGTCTACCGACCCCGACGCCTCGCGAGAAGTGTACAAAGTCGGAAATCGTAGGATGACAAACGTAGACATAATTATCGGTTTGGCCGTTGCAAATCAATACTTTCGGGTCAATGGCCGACTCAGCCTTCGTCTAGGTCGGAAAAAAACGGGTGCCAACATCCGATCCACTAGCACGCGGAAAAATTGAAACCGGCAGTCATTCACAGGTATCATAGGGAGAGTTTTAGCGTTGTAACAATCTTCCTTGATTGCAGAGTTTACGCACTATATCCAAGTTTGAGCACAGTTCTTTGATTCAATGATTACGGCAAAATTGGGCCCGGCTATCCTCCAAAAACTGGCCCGTTGGGAGACCTAACGTGTCGCCACGGCAAAGAGCCCGGCTTGCTTTTGGCTCGGCTATCGTATTGCTCTTCCTGAGCGGGGGAGCAATCTACGTTCTCATTACGCGCCTGCTCCTCGCTCAGCAAGCCATTACCCACACTCATGAAATACAAGCCGCGTTGGCGGAAGTACGAACATTCAGCGGACGAGCGGGAATTGCGCGTACCGGCTTCGTGGATTCTGGAGATCCACAATTCCTTCAGGAATATGAAACGGCCGTCGGTCAGGTTTTCATCGTGGAGCAGCGAATCAAAGATCTGACGGCGGACAATCCGATACAACAGCGCAACTGTGCGCAACTGGCGGCCTTGACCCGGCAACGGGATGAGCTTCTAAGAAACGCGATCGCTCTGAAGAAAACTGGTCAATCCACTTTGCAAAACCAGGCTGAAATCAATCGCCAGGTCTCAGTCGTTTACGGCTTTACTGATTCATTAATGCAGCAGATGAATGACGAGGAGAGCCGGCTGCTGGCTATGCGCAGAAGGCACGCGGCCAGTCTATTTCGAATCTCCGCTGTCGTTCTGGCGGTGGCCTTTGCGCTCGCCTTGGGCTTGCTGTTCCTTCATTACCGCTTGCTTGAGGCGGAGTTGGAGGGACGCGCGGCCGCCGAAACGAAATTCCGCACGCTCATGGAATCCGCTCCCGATGGCTTGGTGGTAGTCGATAGCGGGGGCAAGATTGTTTTAGCCAACGCGCAGCTGGAGCAGTTATTTGGTTACCGCCGGGAAGAGTTGCTGGGGCGCGAAATCGAAGTTTTGTTGCCGGAGCGATTTCGCGCGGTCCACCCCGGGCACCGAACCAATTTTTTCGCTGCCCCCAAAATGCGCCCGATGGGTGCGGGCTTAGAGCTTTTTGGTCTGCACAAGAACGGTCGTGAGTTTCCTCTTGAAATCAGCATCAGCCCGCTGAAAACTGAAGCCGGCATGATGGTGACTGGCGCGATTCGGGATGTGAGTCAGCGGATCGCAATTGAGCGCGCGGTACGAGCGCAAGCCGCATTGCTGGATGCCGCAAACGATGCTATCTGGGCCGCTGACCTTCATGAGAGGATCACTTATTGGAACAAGGGCGCGGAACGGCTCTATGGATGGACCAAGGAAGAGACCATCGGTAAACCGGCCCACGAACTGCTTCGCACTAGATTCCCCGTACCGTTTGAAGAGGTTGCCAAACAGCGCGCGCGAGGCGGCTGGCAGGGCGAACTCATCCACATCAAGCGCGATGGGACAGCCGTCACAGTCTCCAGCAGTTGGAGCGCCCTGAAGGACTCGGAAAACAATCTGACCGGCTGGCTGCAAATCAACACCGATATTTCAGACCGGAAACGATCCGAAGACAGTCTCCGCATGCTGACAGGCAGGCTGCTGCGCATGCAGGATGAGGAACGACGGCGTATCGCCCGTGAACTGCATGACAGCGCGGGGCAGCTCCTGGCTGCAATCAGCATGAATCTGACTCCCCTTGAATCCCGGCTCGAATCTTCAAATGGACATGATACGGCCGCGAGCAATGCCATCCGCGAGAGCCTCGCTCTCGTCAGCGAGCTTACGGGAGAATTGCGAACCATCTCCCATTTGCTGCATCCTCCCCTGCTCGACGAAGTCGGCCTCTCTTCGGCTCTGCGTGTCTATATCGAAGGTTTTACCGATCGCAGCAAAATCGATGTCGATTTCGAAATTCCTGAAGATTTCGGGCGCTTGCCACAGGACTTGGAGACAGCGATCTTCCGCGTGGTGCAGGAATCTCTCACAAACATTCACCGCCACTCCGAGAGCACTGTTGCCAAGGTGCGCGTCGCGCGCCTTGTTTCCGAAGTTATGGTGGAGATTGCGGACAAAGGAAAAGGCATCCCCCCGGAGAAACGAAAAACTATGGATTCCTCAGGCTTACCCGGAGTCGGCATCAGCGGAATGAGGGAGCGGATTCGCCAACTAGGCGGCACCTTGGAAGTTGAGTCGAACCGCAATGGAACGGTAATCACTGCGCGGCTGCCGGTTATCAATGCCTCGTCGAAGGCCGTAGCATAATGTAGCGTCGCCCAGTGTTAGTGGAGCAACGAATGAATGACCCTGGTTAAGTGTGTGCTCCCGTCTGATTTGGCTAGAACCGCATCCGCGCCGGCCTTTCGACTCTCCCACTTGAGTTCGGGGGAATCGTGAAGCGTAAAAAGTAGAACCGGCAACGTCGGCATGAGGGACTTTATCTTTCGCGTTGCTTCCAACCCGTTCATGTTGGGCATGGCGACATCCAGGATGGCCAAGTCGGGAAAGCATTCGCAGGCCTTCCGCACAGCATCCGCGCCATCAATCGCTTCCGCGCACACCTCCACACTCTTATCCGACTCAATAATCGTTCGGACTTGCCGCCTTATTAACTTGCTGTCATCGGCGATCAGAATGCGTTTTGTCATCGGATCCCATCTGTCGGCCGAAAAACAGTTTGTTCTTCCCGACTTGTAAAGTATTGTTGCAAACGTGGTGCGCGGGTGAAATTCAGTGCAACCTGTAGATTCGGGCTTTATTGGGGGTATAAATCCAATAGAAAGTAAGCTTTAGGTGGGAATACCGATATCGAACAACCGACTACCTTAGTGTGTTCGGCCTGTTGAAGCTAAATTGCGCACTCGCGCGCCCGGCGGATCGTCTTCGCTCCCTGACTGACGGCCACTAGCAGGCAGAATGAGGAAGCATACAGCACCCAGGAAAAGGAGATCAGCTATGCCGTTTGCCAATTGCCGCGGCCTTCGAACGCACTATGAACTATCGGGCGAGTCTGGCCCGGTGCTCGTTTTTTCCAACTCGCTCGGCACTGATCTCTCCATGTGGGAACCACAGATGCCTGATTTGGTTCCCCGCTTTCGCATTCTGAGATATGACACGCGAGGCCACGGACAAACATCCGTCACGCCCGGCGACTACACTATCGAGCAACTTGGCCGCGATGTTCTTAATCTGCTAGACGCTCTGAACCTCCCCTGCGTACATTTCTGTGGCCTTTCAATGGGCGGCATGATCGGCATTTGGCTCGGCGCGAATGCGCCTGAACGCCTTCACCGCCTGGTGCTCTCGAATACCGCCGCGCGCATTGGCACAAAAGAAGTCTGGAATGATCGCATCGCCGCTGTACTCAAAGATGGTATGGCCCCAGTCGCCGCAGCAGTGATTGAACGCTGGTTCACGCCAGAGTTCCGCGCCGCCAAGCCGGAGCGGGTGGCAAAGACGCGGCGCATGCTCGAAAGCTCGCCGCCGCAAGGATATGCGTCCTGCTGCGCCGGCATTCGCGATATGGATCAGACCGCCGATATTGCGAAAATCACGGTTCCCACGCTTATTATTTATGGAGCGAAAGATCCGGTCACATCCCCCACCGACGCCGACTTTCTGACGAGCCACATCTGCGGCGCAACAAGCTTGAAACTGGAGGCAGCGCACCTCTCCAATGTTGAGCAGGATGCCGCATTCACCGCATCGCTACTGCGCTTCCTTGCCGCCTGAATGAATTCGGCGGACCGGACTGAACCACCATTCAAACAACGCGCCCGGCATTATCCAAGAAATCACCGAAATCCGAGTTTGCGGGCTTGCTCCACGGCAGGAATGAAATTATCCGCGATCACAACCGCTTCGACCGCATGCCATGGAATGAGGAGCGCTTGCAGTTCGATTGCCGGGTTCTTTTCGTGCGCCTCGGTATTGAGTTCAATCCATAGACCCTGTTCGTCGGTGTCGTCGAGGACTCGAGCAAAAATAAGATAGCTGTCGTCCGGCGATTGAATTTCATCGAGAGAATGATTGCGCAGGAATAATTTGATCGCTTTGAGGGTTGCCCAGGCTTTCCTTACTACGATCGCCGTGGTGGCATTCTGTTTAAGCCGCATGAAGAGAGCCTACCGGCTGGCGAAAGAACGGAACCGTGACCCGAGTCACTCGAACCTGTGAGACGGCCCCGCGCCCCGATGGATACTGGACACTCTGAAGCAACCCAGACATTGGGAGTTACAAGGGACAGGGCTACCGACAGGTTCGAATCTGCACCCTTCCGTGCGGTCGCTTTAATTCGACTTTCACATTCCGGCCAGTGCCACATTTGGGCCATTGATCGAACATCAGCATTTCCATTCCCTCGATCACCAGCCGCATGCCGGTAACAAGTCCCTGAAAGCTCCATCCGAGTCACGCCTGGGTCCTTGAATGTGGTCCACCTGACGTAGAAAGTAAAGTTAGGATCACGTTATGGCATCCGCGACGGCTGAATTCAAAATCAAGCCCAGCCGGACAGCCGCATCTGAGTCCACGAAAGAAACGCGTGCAGAATGTTATACTCGTTGGGTTGAGACCGGTTGCGGCATAGGTTGAAATTCGTGTCGGCGTGTCAGCGCAATCTGTCTCGGTACGATCCGAGATCGTTTGGTTTTCTTCAGTCGGGGAGTGGCTCAGCCTGGTAGAGCACCTGGTTCGGGACCAGGGGGTCGGAGGTTCAAATCCTCTCTCCCCGACCAATCCTTTCAAGCAGATAAGCAGCATTTCTGGATTTTCGTCACAGCCGCGTAGATGATTTTGAGGCTGACAAAGCCTCAGAGGTCAAATCGAACTATTTCCCCGAGAGCTGTGATTGGTGTTCAAATCCGGAGACAGCAATGGATCTAAGCCAGAAGTTCTTTGCGAAGGCCGCTCTGGTTGGGTTGAGCACGGGACTTGGAGTGCTGCTACTTATTCCTTGGTGTGGTTGGGGATGGCATCTCTTTCACCGCGACACAATTGTATCGTTGGGAATTGCAGTTGACGTGCCTCGCGGATACTTCCCTCATCGATCTTCTGAAGGTCAGGTATCAATGTGGAGGTGTGAGTTCGGGATGCCGGTTTGGCATGTTCCGTATGGCTTCATTGGAGTTTACCCGAACCGTGGACGACGTAAAATTGATATGAAAGTGGATCTGGATCGTCTCCAAGAAGTACTCACAAATCAGGAAGGAGCCGCGGGCATGAGATTAGAAATACAAAGAGAAGTGGAAACTCGCATCGGGCCGGCGGTCTGTTTCCAGTTTAAATCGGTAAATCGCGCAATCGTGAGATGTTTCTTCGAAAACAGCTCTCTTACCGTACAGTATGACGGTTCGGAGAAATTCGTCGGAGATATATACAAACTCGTAAGTTCCCTGCAGCAAATCCGATAGACGTTTCTTGGTCGGGCGGGTGGCCCAGGCTTTTAAACTCGCTGGCGTTGGCAATAAAAAGGGTGCCCCGTTCTTCGCGTTCTGTGCGAAGGGCGGGTACCACGGAGGCTTGCAGTGACGTTCTTATGGTGCCGATTCAGAAACCACGTGGTGCAGGCAGCATCGTACCCGCCCTTGCAAAAAGCGCAAGGGACGGGGCACCCGCAGTTCGTTATGGGAAAAAAACAGGATGCCGTGAAGGGCGGGCCACCCGCCTTTTTGTAACTCCGTGAAGGACAAGCAATGGAACCTTTCATGGAACAGTCAATTTCTCTTTTTGGAAAGAGCACTTTGACGTGACGAATGGCACGTCAGTGTCGAACGTGACCTCAGAAAGAACAAATCAGCCTGGTCAGACAATTCAATGAGGAGAGATCAAAATGGGGACTGAACGGAAGATGCCATCGTTGAATCTGTTCTCTGGCAGTTGGAGGGAGGCGCTGATGAGGGCGCGTTACGGCTTGGCCGTGATGCTGCTGTTGACGATGCCAGCTCTTGCTCAAGTCAAAAACAAGGAAGAAATCTGCGTAAAAATCGATAAGGTTGGCGAAGCGCCGGGCGTGTGGAGTGGCCTTATTGCCTCCACACAATGGCTGGATGCAAGAGTAATCGCATCGTCGAGCAAGGATTACAAAGTCGGGGATAAAATCTCCTTCGGCCTTTACGTCGTGCAAGGCGACAAGTTCGCGGATAGCCAAACGCCTCGGTTAAATCCAAAGGTCATTTTTGCAGGCGCGATCTTGACCCTAGGAACACAGGAAAGCTGCCGCGCTGATGGAAGCAAGGGGTGGATATTTACCTGCGTTAAGAAAGGCAGTAGGCGGGTGGCCCAGGCTTTTAAACTCGCTGGCGTTGGCAATAAAAGGGGTGCCCCGTTCTTCGCGTTCTGTGCGAAGGGCGGGTACCACGGAGGCTTGCAGTGACGTTCTTATGTTGCCGATTCAGAAACCACGTGGTGCAGGCAGCATCGTACCCGCCCTTGCAAAAAGCGCAAGGGACGGGGC
>JBAWBR010000035.1:0-65845 GCA_049589875.1 Terriglobales bacterium | reverse complement strand
GCTCGAACTCACGCCCGTGCTCGAACTGACCTGATTCACCTGCTGGCTCACCGATCCTGAGCCGCTACTATGGTTGCTGTCGCCGCCGTAATTCGCCGTGACTGTGTCGCTCGTCCCCACCGGCAAGATCGACGTCGTACATGTCGCCGTTCCCGGAGTGCCCGGCGTTACCGTGGTCGGGCTGCACCCCGTGTTCGGGCTCCACGTCACCGTTCCCGTCACCGTTTCCGGCTTGATACCGCCTTTGCCATTCGGGTTGCGGCCCTTCACCTGTCCATATTGCCCGGGGATGGATGCCGTAAACGTCAACGACTGACCGTAGGTTGACGGATCCGTGCCGGAGGTAAGGCTTACCGTGATGGTCCCCGCCCCCGCCTGGCCGACAGTCTGTCCGCCGCTCAGCGTGCCCGTGCTGCCCGAGTTGTTTGTGTCACCCGAGTACGTCGCCGTTACGGTGTGATTGCCCACCGCCAGAGTCGAGATGCTTCCCGACGTCGCCGAGCCCGAACTCAGTGTTACCGCTGAACCGAACGCAGTGCTATCGATATAGAACTGCACCGTGCCACTCGGAGAAGAACCGCCCGAGACCGCCGCCGTGAAGCTCACCGATTGTCCATAGGTGGAAGGATTCAGGCTGGAGCTGACACCCGTGGTTGTCGTGAGTTTGTTCACCACTTGTCCGCCGCTAAGAGTGCCCGTGCTGGTAGCGTTCGCTTTGTCGCCGGAGTACGTTGCTGTGACCGTGTGCGTGCCAGCGGTCAGCGTCGAGGTGCTGCCGGAAGTGGCCGAATTCGAAGCCACCGTTACCGGCGAGCCGAAGGCGACGCCGTCGATATAGAACTGCACCGTTCCCGTTGGAGCGGACTTGGTGTACGACAAGTTGGTCGCCGTGATGGTCGCGGTGAAGCTCACGGATTGGTTAACGTTCGAGGGATTCAGACTCGAACTAACCGCCGTAGAGGTCGCGGCCAGCCACGCGCTCGAATTGACGAGGTTATTTGCGTTGGGGCTGCCGAGTCCGGTTGCCATGTCCCAGCCGGGGGCTGCACCGTAAGCCGGTTCGTAGGCCGACGCGGCGGTGCTATAGCTGGTGTTGGCCACTGCAACTGCGCCACTGCCCGCGCCGGTCAGTGTGATCGGAGTCTCCGGTCCGTAGCCTGTGCCAGCTGTGGTAATCGTAATGCCGCTAACGTAATTCGGCCCTTGGCCAGCGGTCGTGTTTGTGATCGTGAAAAATATACTGGCGTTCTGAGAGAAGTCGCTGCCAGAAAGAGCCACGTTGAAGTTGCCGGCATAACCAGCGCTCTTCGCGGTCAACGTTACCGTGCCGCTTGAAACCGTAGCCGTTGCCAGGGAGTTAGCCGTCTGGCCTGTGTAATAGCAGCTCGTGGTTCCGCATTGCGATGATGTGGCATTAATCGTCGCCTCGATGTTCTTGGCAAGGTTGGTGTAGGAGCTGGCAAGCGCAATTTGGTTGACGGCCGCCGGTGTGGTGACGAACGTATAGGTGGTGGCGCCTATCGTTATCCCTTGCGCACCTGAAACCATGTATGTCGAATTCGCATAAGTGGAGTTGAGGGCAACGGTCCACGCGGCTGTGGTGGTACCGCTGTTGACCGCCGCTGTACATGCGGCCTGCGTACCGCCCGCCCAAAGAGTGGTCCCGGTGGGTGTTTTGTATGGATTGTTATTGCTGGGCCCCGCAATGGTGCACGTAGGAGCGGAAGTATAGCCCGATCCGCCGTTGATGACTGTTGCGGCGGTGATCACATCCGTGCTGTCCACGCCGTAGGTGCCGCTCGGCTTGTAGCAATGCGCTTCTTCGAGAGTGCCGTTGTACTCGCAGTCTCCGTCAATGTCGCCCTGGGTTACGTCGTTGAAGACGCAACTGCTGCCCACACCGGCACTGGAGTCGGAGTTGCAAGAGCTGCCGGTGAACGTTCCCCCCTGCGTGCCGTACTCGCTTTGCCCGATCGAGTAGTAGATGGGAGCGACGTTGCCCCACGCCTCACCCGTCTTTTGATTCACGAGCGCCTGAATGGCCGCCATGGTGGGAGATGCAACTGAAGTTCCGCCGAGACCTGTCCATGTGCTCGGCGCGCCACTACAGGATGCGCCTCCTTCAGCCGTGTCGGAGAAGCAAATAATTTCGTAGTGTCCAAAGTCGCCGTTGGCGGCAAACATAGCAACGTCCGGAATATCACGCACTCCGTCGGTGGGGTTGCCGTACACCGACTGCCATGAAGGCTTGGGCCAGCCTTGGCACTCCGGGCTGGAGATGAGGTCGCTGGTCTGATTCGTGCCCGCGGATCCTGTGGCGCAATTGCTGGCGCCACCAGCTCCGGCTCCCTGACTCAGATAAGTTGTGTCGCCGGGGCTTTCATTGCAGAAGCCGGTGCTGCCATACGTGGTGAAGGTGGACTTACTGGTTTCGGCGAGCAGAATACTGCCGCAGGAATCGTTCCAGGGAATTTCAGGAATGTAGCTCTTAGCCGAACCATAGGTCGAGCCGTTGGTCGCATTCCAGTAAGTGGTGAGCGGAACGGTCGCGGTCCAGCCGCCCGCTGAATTGATCTCTTTCGAGTTGTAGGTATCTTCGAAATCGGTTCCACCCACGGAAACGTTGTACGGCGTTTCACCCCAGCCCGTGATGCCCAAGCTGGCAAGCTGATAGGTGAGTTCCGCCGTCTGTTGTGAATTAAGAAAATCAGCGGAGCATTGGGAGGGGCCGTTGTCGCCAGAAGAGGCGAAAACCGAGACGCCTTGCGCGGCCGCCTGTTGGAAGGTGTTATAGAAGACCGCGTTGCCCACACTACCGTTATCCGCTTCGCATGAGCCGTAGCTCATGCTCATAACGCCGGGATACGGCCCGGCGGCATTGAGCATATTGATCATGGCAATCATGCCGCCGAAGCTGGCATTTGTATCCGCACACGAGATCAGTTCGATGGCCGCGCTGGGCGCGACTCCCGTAGCTACTTCCACATCGAGAGCCGCTTCAAGCGACGCCGCGTTGACGCCGGGATCGGTACAACTGGTTGGGTGCACCACGCTGAAGGTTCCGCTGTAACTGGTCAAGCCAAACGAGGTGCGGTAAGTGTTCCAGTCGGCGGCATTCGTTTTGCCGGAAGGCGTGTAGGTGTCGGCGTCTTCGACCAGGGCGATGGTCTGGCCCTGACCGGAATAACCAGCAGTCCACAACGGATTCAAGTTGTAAATGACCGCGTTATCCTGCGGCGTGAGGGCATAGGTGCTGCCGCTAGTGATGGTGTAGTCGGGCTTCAGTTCGAAGTTGGCGTGGGGCTTGAAATCATTCAGGGAGACAGGCCCTTTTACCACCTGCGCTAGCGCGGCCGGAATCTGCGGATCGGTCATGTTGGCGATATGCGGCTGGCCGTTGACGTCAAGGTTGTGGATTTCGGTGTGAAACGCCTCGCGTACCGCGCCCGCCGAGCCCGAAATGTCGATCACCATGTGGCTGGCGTGGACCTGATTAATGCGAAAGCCGTGATATTCGAGCCAGCCCGTGATCTGGTCAATGTCTTCCTGCGCCACTCCATACCGTCCGAATTCCTCGGCGGTGAGCCACTTGTGAAAATTGGGCGAATTGCGGTCATTCATTTCGTCGATCAACTTCTGGAGCTCTTGTTCCTGGTCGGGAGAGCGCTGCAGCAGCAGTAGGATGTGATCCATGTCGAGGCTGTCGGAGACCGGGCCGCGATCATTCTTGAAATTCGCCTCGGGGCGCGTGTTGCGGTATAAGCGCACGACTTTGCCATCGTCGATCTGCTGCGTAATGCGCGGGCTGTTATCCTGGGCGAAAGAAAAAACGCTCAATGTCGCGATGAACGCCACCACGACCGCCAAAGTCACCAATGCTTTTGTAATTTTCACAATTTCCTCCCCGATAACGGGCCTGTCATTTCGCCTGCCGATGTTGCCTGCCACTGCTGCTTGCCGATTTCGCTACGGTGTTGCTGCGTCGCGCTGGCGCGGACCAATACCTTGTGCGCCCCGGGGGCACACTTTTTCGCCGATGAATTGAAAATGGAATTCGGGACCCGGACGTGCGGAACGTGCATTCTCCCTACCCTGGGGTACCTGTGCTCGGAACCTGTGCTCGGAACCTTGTCAGAACCTTGGTTTCAGAATCTTGCTGCAAAATCCCTGGAAGATCGTGCTAGCTCTTTCGTGAACTACCTTGGAACTATTCCGCGCAGCCTGGAATCGCTTGCTGGGCGGGGGCGCGCGAGGCGCTCTGTTTGAACGATTGAATACGACCAGTTAACCCAGTTCCGGTCGGCCCAGACAGGGACGAGAATCGACAGGCTGGCATAGCTTGCAGCAAAACTACATCTCGATGTAAGACGTTACATCGGCTGCAATTCTGGTTCGCTAACTGTAAGTTGCTTGCGCTTCAGAGGAAAGAAGTTCGGTGGAAAAGGTAAAGAATAGTTCTCCGATGGGACTTTCCCTGGGGCCGATGAAAAAGGGTCACTACCTCCTTAAGGGGGAACCCGCCGCATTAAGTGCGCACACTGAGAGCGGCGGCGTAAGTGCTTGCCTTTTTACGTCAACCGTCAATGATTGTCAAGAAATAAATACATGCTTTGCCGTAGGCAAGCCCACCCAGTTGCCGCACCCGGCGGGCTGTTTGGCTCTCGCGCCTTGCTGAGCTGAAGGATAGCTACTAAGCGAGCGGCAGGGTGGGTGGCGGAAGCGAGTGTGAGTCGAACACACCGGCAGCATCGAAGATGCCGCCCGCCGGTTTTGAAGACCGGGACGATCACCGGACCGCATGCGCTTCCGCGCCTATTGTAGTGAAGGAACTCGAAGCAGCGCGAGCCGCCGCATTGAGAAACTGAAAATTGAGAACGAAAAAGCAGGTGTTGGAGGCGCGGGTCGGAATCGAACCGACGAATAGAGGTTTTGCAGACCTCGGCCTTACCACTTGGCTACCGCGCCGTTCGTTGGCTATTGCATGGCCAGTGTAAATGGAAGGGGTAGCTGACCGCAATGAATTCCACTCACTGACGGGAACACGGGGAGGGAAAAAATGGAGAGAAGCTGGAGCGGGAGACGGGATTTGAACCCGCGACTTCGACCTTGGCAAGGTCGCACTCTACCACTGAGTTACTCCCGCTCGTCGGGCCATTCTACAGCACTTGCATTCCGGCTGACAATTCGACGATAGGGCCCGTCACAAAAAGCCTTATACCGCCTTGCTTTCGACTGCCTCACTCTGAATAGCCCTGCTCTGAACCGCCCTGCCAACGATCTCAACGCGCGTCGCCTCGTGCGCAGCGGGCAAGGGCACCGTGGCGGGCGATGCCGAAGCGAGACGCCGCACCATTAATCCCCCCAAAGTAACCACGAACTCGATGCAGTCGCGCATCTTCAGTTTCGACTCGCCATCCAGCCGCGGAGCAAATAAGAGCGGTATTTCCACGATCTCAGCCCCCTGGCGCACTAGCTCGAACAAAATGGCCGTCTGGAAGGAATAGCCCCGAGTGGGTAGCTTGCTGAAATCGCACCCACTGAAAAGCTCTGCAGGAAAGCAACGATAACCGGAGGTGCAATCGCTTACCGGTCCCACGCCGCCACAGAGACGAACCAGAAAACTTCCCACGGAACTCATTCCACGGCGGGCGGGCCCAAACTCGGGCATAGAGGATCCGGGGAGAAATCGGGAGCCGATCACCAATCGGCGGTCGCCATCCACGCACAGGCGTATAAATTCCGGAATCAGCGCCGGGTCATGCTGGCCATCCGCATCCATCTCCAGCAGAAGGGAAGCTCCTAACTGCTCGACCGCGTGCGCCATTCCCCGCTGATAGGCTTCCCCGAGGCCGCGCTTTTTCCCCGTGATCAGGTGCAGCTTCGGATTGCTAGACATCGCCTCCCGTACCACATCCGCCGTGCCGTCGGGAGAATTGTCATCTACCACCAGCACGTGTAAATCGTGGGTCTCTATACGTGCGGCTTGATCAAAAATCAGTGGCAACACCACGCGCAGATTATTTCGCTCATTGTACGTAGGTAGAACTACGCAGGCCTTTCGCCGGGCGAACTGAGAGAGGGGAGACATAACATTAGTGTACATCGGCAGGTATTTTTTCGACGGTGTCTCTCGCAACACGACCCTTTGGATGCAACCAAACCCACCCATGGTAATGCATTACAGGGTGGATTCCCCTCAGAATCCCCTACTGCCGGCGAAACTATATTTCACTTGGGTGGCCCAGCGGTTACGCTGCACAGCGAGTTTTGCACCGCGGCGAGGCAACGCTCTTTATTATTCTGATTTTTTCAGCCCTGCTCTTCTGGAAGTGATCGCAAAAAAAGTTCGACTGTTTCAACTTTCCGGTCGGCCGCCTATCCGCATTCGAATCCCAAATTCCCAGGCCAGCGCAGCCATGCAGACTACCGACAGTTGCACATGCGTCCAGCGGGCCAGAGGACCAGCGAACGGAAGGATGCATGCAAAATAAAGAAGCCACATGACTTGTGGGGCCGGAGAAGTACTTAGCCAATCCGCGATCCAAAGTAGCCCCGGCGCGAGGATCACCAGATCATAGACCGTGAGATGGGGCGCAACCAGGGCCGTAGCTAGGAGCATGATCGCAAATCGGACTTCCAGTTTTGCCGGCCCGCGCCAGGTTGCGATCGCGAACGCTATTGCTGCAGTGGCGGTCAACACATAGAGAGCGAACGCCGCCCCGGGCCAAGGTAACAACAGATTCCAGAAAGCGCGCAGTGAATGCATCAAATAAGGCTTCGGCTCTAGAATTGTCGCCGCCGAACCAACGTGCGCCAGCACGCGAGCGTACGCCACCAGAGAGCGAGACGTATACCAGGCCCATGCCGCCCCAAATTGCACCGCAATCGAAAGCGCCGTGCCGAAGGTGACTTTTATCGCCGCGGATCGCGTGTTGCCCAGCAGGCCGGTTGCGCTAAACACAGCGACGACTGGGGCTTGCGAATCGATGGGCCCGTTAGCGAGCGGGACGCGCGCGGGAAATGTGTTCACGCTTCGGGGCCAGATGCAGGCGCCAAGAAACATGCACGTCGGAACGATTGCGAGTTGCGGCTTATAGGCCAGTAGACCAAAACAAAAACCGGCAAGCACATGTTGCCGCGCCCGCAAAGCGAAATATGCGCCCGTAAACGCGGCAAGCGCGAGCGCTGAGTTTTGGCCGAATGCGATGAGCGAGAAAAATCCGGGAAACGCCGCTGCCACGAGCGCCACGGTGCCGCCGTACGCGCGAAGATTCGGACACGTTCTCCACACCGCATAGCAGCATGCTGCATAAATTGCCGCGCTCAGCACCATCCAAACCGCAGCAGCCCATTCGTAGGGCAAGAGCGCCAGCGGAGCCCAGATCAGCGAATATTGGGGCCCGTACACCGGCAAGAAATAATCGCCAACTGACCCCGGCACGCGCCGCTCTCCAATCTCGCGTTGCACGCGCGCGTCGTAGAGAGCGGTGCCGTCATGGTCCAGCGCCAGCGTGCCAAGCACGTAAGGATGGAGGAAATCCGCACCCTTCAAATGCCCGAACCGGTCGCGCGTCCCCGGTGTGGCAATTGTCGCCACATATCCTAGCCACAACCCCACGGCCAGCAGGAGGGCCTGGCGTCGGAGGCGGCGCGGGGTGAGCCAGGAAGTCGTTGAAGACGTCGTGATCGGATCGGGCATTGATGGAGCCACTCGCGGCGTTGAATATACTACGCAACAACCGGGTAGGATGACTCCTCCTTAATCGGGACCTTGCAATCGATCTCTTACTTCCCCAATCCTTTAGAATCGCCTCAGTGTCGTCCGACTAATGTCCATTCAATTCCAGATTGAGTCCACTTCCAGCCCGGCGCGCGTTGCCAAACTAATCACTCCTCACGGAGACGTTCAAACCCCTGTGTTTATGCCCGTGGGAACGTTGGGCTCGGTGAAGGGCGTCTCCCAAGATTCACTGGAGGACCTCGGCGTTCGCATTCTGCTCGGCAACACCTATCACCTTTACTTGCGGCCTGGCGTGGATATTGTGCGCCGCATGGGCGGCCTACATCGCTTCATGGCGTGGGAGCGCGCCATCCTCACTGACTCTGGCGGCTTTCAGGTCTTCAGCTTGAACGATCTGCGTAAGGTGACGGAAGAGGGCGTTACGTTTCGCTCGCATCTAGACGGCTCATCGCACTTTCTCAGTCCGGAGCGAGCAATGGAGATACAGATCGGCCTCGGCGCAGACATCATCATGGCCTTCGACGAATGCACAGAGCATCCCGCCGAACGGGGACGCGTGCGTAGTTCGATGGAGATGACTCTGCGCTGGGCTCGCCGCAGCAAGGAGTATTTTGAGGCGCATAAGAATGAAGTGCCGTGGGGTACTGGTGAGGGGGCAGTGGACAGTGGCCAGAAAGGCGCGACTGGCGACCGGCAACGGGCAACGGGCAACTGCTCCTCCGTCAATGGCCGTGGGCAGTCTCTATTCGGTATAGTCCAGGGGGGCATGGATCGCGAGCTGCGCCGTGAATCCGCCTTGCGCACCATTGAAATCGGCTTCCCGGGATATGCCATCGGTGGACTCAGCGTCGGCGAGCCACGCGAGCTGACTCGCGAAATCGTCGAATCTACGCTCGAGCATTTGCCTTCCGACCAGCCACGCTATCTCATGGGCGTTGGAACGCCGGAAGAAATCGCGCTTTATGCTCACATGGGCATTGACATGATGGATTGCGTTCTACCCACGCGCGCAGCGCGCCACGGACTTCTTTTCACCTCGGAAGGCCGTGTTTCAATCAAGCAGGCGCGCTATGCCGAAGATCAGTCTCCCCTCGACTCAGCTTGCAATTGCTTGGTTTGCCGCCGCTACCCGCGGGCCTATCTGCGCCATCTTTATGCGTCGAATGAGTTGCTGGCCCAGGTGCTGAATACGCAGCACAATCTGCACTTTTATCTGGAGACAATGCGCCGCGTGCGCGAAGAGATAAAGAAGAATTCCACGGCTCCCTCACGTTGAGGGCAGCGACGCTCCACGAAGTGAAGCTCGCCGGAGTCGAATTATTCTTACTCACACCCGCCCAACCTATTTTTTCAACGAAGTCCGCTGCGAGCCACGTCTCCTTCGCGGTAACTGTTTTTTTTACCCGCCAAGAATCGTCTGCTCCCGCGATTTCTACATGCTAGAATCAACGCAGGGGATTTTCTTTGAACGATGCTTCCTGACATCGAAAAACTGCTCGAACTCCAGGTTGTGGATCAGGAGATCCGCAAGCTGAAGGACGAAATCGCGGAGCTGCCCAAACGCATCGCGGTCATCGAACAGAAACTCGCCGGAACCAACGCACAGCTTGAAAAGGCGCGAGCCGCGGCCAAAGCGGACGAAACCAACCGCAAGAAATTCGAATCCGCCATTCAGGATCTACAAGGCAAGATTTCCAAGTATCGCGATCAGTCTCTCGCTGTAAAGACCAATGAGCAATATAAGGCGTTGCTGCAGGAGATTCAGTTTGCCGAGCAGGAAATCCGCATTAACGAAGATCGCATCCTCGAAGTAATGGTCAATGTTGAGGGCCGCGAGAAAGAAGTTAAAGCCGCGGAAGCCAGGTTCAAAGCCGAGACCGCAGAGATTGAGAAAGAAAAAGAAGATGCCCGCCGCGTCACAGCCGAAGATCAGAAAAAACTCGCCGAATGGAACGCCAAGCGTGACGGCTTGCGGCATGGCATTGACGAAGATTTATTGCGGCGCTATGAGCGTGTTCTCAAGTTTCGCGGCAGCGGCATCGCCGAGGTGCGTGACCAAAAGTGCATGGGCTGCCAGGTCATGTTGCGTCCGCAAACTTACAATGAGGTTCGCAATGGCGGGCAGCTTATGTACTGCGATTCCTGCCAGCGTGTCCTCTATTTCGATCCCGCAAATGAGCTAACGCCCGAGCAAGTAGTCGAGCAGGCGCACGCCCGCCGCCGTCCACGCCCCAAAGCCGATGCATCGCAAGCGTGGTTCTATCGCCCCGATTACGGCGAGGCCGGCGAAGTGCTCCTGCTTTTCACTAATAATGGCGGTACAGCCAGCCGCGGCATTTTTGATTTGCACTCCGGGCGCCAGATCGGCGACATGCTTAACCGCGAAGGAAGTTACCGGCAGGCGTTTCCCGAAGACTTAACCGACTCCGCCATTCGGCTGAACGGCCATTGGCCGGAAGAAGAAATGCTGGAGTGGGGTACGGAGATTCCGAGCAGCGCGCTCGATATTCTGCACGGTGATCTGCGCGCCGCGCAGCGCGAACATGCCAGGGACCGAAAGGCCCACAAAGAGCACTCCCCCGCGGCCACTCAACATTCCGCCGTCAGCTAAGGCTACTTTGCCGCGTAGGGGTCCGAATATCTCAGCACCTTGCTCAAGTCCTTGCCGCGAATAATTCCGGCCGAATGGTAAGTGAGCCCCCACGAGTCGATGGATGACAGATCGGGGAAGATACAGGTTTCAAGCACCGTATCGATGAGATCGGTCTTCTGCACCCAGCCGCCGCCATTCAGATTGATTCCGCCAAACAAATCCGTTCCACCCAGCAGCGAGCAGTAGCATGACGCCGGATTGCCGTTACAGCTTCCGATTGGAACCTTGGCGTAATAGGCCAGCGCTGCCAAGCTGGGCTGCTCGGTGTAGAGGGTAGTGAGCAGCACGTGAATCCGCGAGCCGTCTTTCTTCGACGTGAATTTGCAGAACTCGCGGTTGCCTGAAAGTTGAAACCAGTTCTGCTCGTTGTCATTGGTATTGTAGTAAGGCTGCCGGTCAACCACCTCGCCCCCCTTGCTCACGCAATAAGCCGCCGCCGGCGATTGGAGAGCCGGAGCTTCTCCCGCCGAAGTCTCGTTTGCGGCTGCTTGCGCGCCGCTCGGCGTCTTCGAGCCGCCGCCCGCCTCAGCCGTTCCCATGCCCGTGACCATAACCGCGATGGAGAACGCAACACAAAACACGAGAGCAATGAGCGCACGAAGAACAAAGCTACGTTTCACAAAGGCCTCCCACTCGCAGCAGACCGCACGCCGCGCCATCCGAGTGACGAAGCGTACCACAAAATGCGATGCTTTATGCTGCAAAAAAAAACCCAATGCTGGTCTCGCCGGAGCAGCCATCTTCCGCTCAAGTCAATCCGCTTTCGCCGTCGACTGGGGTAAGATACCCCCGTGAGGTGAGCTATGCCCGAGGACCGCAGTCTATCTTCATCCCGCCGTTCGTTTCTGGGAGTCTCCGCCGCTGCATCCGCCGCGTTCGCTCTGCGCATTTTCACAGAGCCCATGCTGGCTCATGCCGCCCGCCCCGCTGCCGGCAACTTCCACGATGGGGTCATGATCGACGCCAACGAAAATCCGCTCGGGCCCTCTGCCGCCGCGCGCGAGGCCCTCGTCTCCATCGCGCCGCAAGGCGGCCGCTATTCTTTCTGGCTTACTGACGATTTCGTGAATCAGCTAGCCGAGCATGAAGGCCTCAAGCCCGAATACATCCGCGTCTATCCCGGCTCAAGTGAGCCGCTCCATCACGGGGTCGCAGCTTTTACTTCGCCGCAGCATCCCTACGTCACTGCCGATCCCGGCTACGAGGCGGGCGTGCATGCCGCCGAAACCGTCGGCGCTCGCATCATCAAAGTGCCGCTTGCCAAGGACTACGCGCACGACGTTCGCGGCATGCTTGCCGCTGCGCCCGGCGCCGGCCTTTTCTATATATGTACGCCGAACAACCCCACGGGCACGCTGACCAGCCATTCCGATATCGAATACCTCGTCGCCAATAAGCCCAAGGATTCCGTGATTATGGTCGACGAAGCCTACATTCACTTCGCCGACACCACCTCGGCGCTCGATCTCGTTAAAGCCGACAAAGATGTGCTGGTGCTGCGAACTTTCTCGAAAATCTACGGAATGGCCGGATTGCGCTGCGGCGCAGTTCTTGGCCGGCCCGACCTCCTCAACAAACTCGAACAGCACAGCGGATGGAACGCGATGCCGGTTACCGCTCTGGTGGCGGCTTCCGCCAGCCTGAAAGATGCGCAACTTGTTCCCGAACGCAAGCGCATCAACGCCGAAAACCGCGCCAACGTTTTCGCCTGGCTTGACCGCAACGGATACTCCTACATCCCTTCGCAATCGAACTGCTTCATGCTCGATACCAAACGCGCCGGCAAGGAAGTGATCGAGGCGATGGCCGCGCAGCAGGTTCACATCGGCCGGATCTGGCCCGTATGGCCCACGCATGTTCGCATCACCGTCGGCACCGCCAGCGAGATGGAGCGGTTCCAAACGGCGCTGAAGAAAGTAACGACGGGAGCGGTGACAGCCAGTGTTCCCGACCGCAGCGTGTCATCGGTCCAACGCGCGCGCAAGTTGGGTCGAGGCGAACTACCGCATCTTGCCTAAGCAGGGTCTAGTCGTTCGCGGAGCCCGAGCGTCTCGGAGAGCGGTCAAAGGTCTTGAGTGAAATGCCTGGATTCGCCAAGTGAGACACGGATAGGCACTTGGGGCTTGCGCCGAGTTTCTAATACAGTGGGTGCGATGGCGCAAGCGTCGCACGTCTCGCATCGATTTCGCTCTGCTCCGCGTATTCTCCTGTTGGTACTGTTGACTCTTTCTTGCTTTTGGCTGTGGTTGTACCTCGATTCCCTCTACAACAGGCGAAAAGCGGAGTCGTTGTTCACCGATCTCAAGGGGTTTGCATTCGCAACAGCTGACTTTGCAGAAGTACGCGACTTCGCGCTGGGTCATGGCGGTACCGCTATGCAAGCCTTTCCGCCGTCGCTCACCACTTTCGGAGTGCCGCTTCATGACTCTCAAGGGCAGGTGCAGGATCCTCCAAGTGCATCTCCAACGCATGCCGGGTATGCCTGCCGCCCGTGTTTTCGATGTGAATCTCCGCTGTCTGACCGCCGTGGTACGGGGGTGCAGTTTCCCAGAACTCGCTCCATCAGCTTGGAGTAACTATCAGCGCGAGCTCACGCCTGACCGAAGTCAGTGACAATCAAGAGTCGGAGCGGCTGCCATGTGACTGTTGAAAAATCGCATTTACACTCATTGACCATGACTTCGGCCTTCTGCGAGGCTCCGCGGCTCCTGCGGCGATGTAACATCGCTTCATGCCGAAAAAGTCCTCCCGTTCCGCTCCTGTAGAGACAGCTCGCGTAAAGACGGTTACCAGCCCCGTCCAAACGGAGCGCAGCTCCGCCCAAACCCTGCCCACAGTCACCCTCTCCCCACGCGGCGTCGCCCGCATAAAGTCCGGACACCCCTGGGTCTACCGCTCCGACATCGCCTCCGCCGATGGCGTCCCACCCGGCGCAATGGTCGAGGTTGCAGATCATCGCGGAAAACTCCTTGGCACCGCACTCTACAGTTCGTCCTCGCAGATCGCCATCCGCATGATCGCCGGACCTGACGCGCCAGTCGACGACTTGCCCACCTTGATCGCCGAACGCATCCGCGCCGCCATCGCCTATCGCCAGCCGCTCGTCTCCGATACCGACGCCTATCGCCTTGTCTTCAGTGAAGCCGACTTCCTCCCCGGCCTCATCATCGACAAATACAACGACGTCGTCTCCGTTCAAATCCTGACGCAGGCCATGGACGCTGAGCCCGTCCGCGGCGCCATCGTCGCAACGCTCGTTGAAGATCTCAGCCCCGCTGGAATCGTTGAGCGCATCGATCCTCGAATTCGCGATCTCGAGCAACTACCCGCTCGGGAGTCCGGCCTGGTGTGGGGGAACAAGAGTTCGACAGAAATAGCGATGAACTCTGAAAGCTCAGCGGCTCAACAGAGTGCTGAAAAAGTGTTTGGGTCACTCGACCTTCCCCCAGCGGCTGGAAGCCGCCATTCATTCGACGACACTTATGGCACGAGTGGAACTCGTGCCCTTCCCAGAACCAACCCAAAATTGAATTTTCCCGCAAACCGCAATGCCGCGCTGGAAGAGCCAGAGTCTGCCGCAGCGATAAAGCGCAGCGCCACCCCAAAGCAAGACCATTCCGCGGACCAAACGTCAGGAGACGTTGCTACCCATGAAAACGCTACGGAGCGCGGCATCCGCTTTCACTACGACGCCCTGGAAGGTCAAAAGACCGGAGCTTTCCTCGATCAGCGAGAGAACTACGCCGCCGCTGCCCACTACGCCCATGGCGACGCGCTTGACGTCTTCTGCTATGAGGGGGGCTTCGCACTCCACCTTGCCGCAAAATGCTCCAGCATCACCGGTGTAGATAGCTCCCGCCCCGCTCTCGAAATGGCCGAAAAGAACGGTGCCCTAAACAGCCAGCTTCTCGAGGGAAAAGAGATCGAATGGATCGAGGCCAACGCCTTTGACCTGCTCCGCGACTACGCCGGCGGAAGCCGCGACACGGGAAGGCACGCCAGCAAGAAATACGACACCATCGTTCTCGATCCGCCGGCCTTCGCAAAGACAAAGCGCGACCTCGACAAAGCCCGCAGCGGCTACAAGGAACTGAATCTTCGCGCGCTCAAAATGCTCGCGCCCGGCGGGATCCTAGTCACGTGCTCGTGTTCGTTCCCCGTGAGCGCCGCCGACCTTCTCGAAGTGGTCGCCGCTGCCGCCATCGATGCCCACAAAACGCTTCGCCTGCTGGAAAGCCGTTCCCAAGCCAAGGACCATCCAATCCTCCTGAATGTGCCCGAAACCGGCTATCTGAAGTGCCTGATGTTCATCGTAAGCGATTGAAAATAGGATATATCAAATACTTGACAATCATACACTCATATTTTATTCTTCAATTACGCTAACGATAAGCGCAGGGAGCTATCGAGCTCTCACATGAACTTCAAAACAGTAGGAGGATTTTGCTATGACGTTGCTAACCCGTTATGAACCCTTCCGTGATTTCGCCACTATGCAGGACCGGATCAACCGAGTGTTCCGCGATTTCTATGCGCCGGAAGGCAATGACAATGCCCTGACCACCACTGCGTTCGTCCCTGCGGTGGATGTTTATGAAGACGAGCACAACGTGACCCTGAAGATCGAAGTGCCCGGAATCGACGAGAAGGACATCGATGTCCGCGTGGAAAACAGCACGCTGACGGTGCACGGCGAGCGCAAGTTCGAAAAGGAAGAGAAGGAAGAGAACTATCGCCGGGTCGAGCGCCAGTATGGCAGCTTCACCCGCACCTTCACTCTGCCCACGACAGTTGACTCGGAGAACATCCAAGCCAACTATGACAAGGGCGTGTTGAAGATTCAACTGGCAAAGAAAGCCGAAGCCAAGCCGAAGCAGATCAAGGTGAACATTGGCAGCGCAAAAACTCTGGAGAGCAAACAGCCGGAAGCTAAGCAGTCGAAGAGCGCAGGCCAAGCCGCGTAACAATGCTCGTGTAGGGCGGCCGTCCTCGCCCGCCAGCCGAGCGAAGGTCGGCAGATGTAAACTCAGCGGGAGGCGAGAAGTCGCCTCCCGATTTATTTTGAATTTAAAATTGGCTTGTCATCCTGAGACGAAGCGAAGGATCCCTATGCTTGGAGATAGGTTCTTTTCAATTACAAGTTATTAAATTACAACCTGGAGTACTCCATGCCCATCCGTTGGGAAAAATTAACCGTCAAGGCGCAGGAAGCAGTCCAGCGCGCGAACGAACTTGCCTCCGAGCACGGCAATCCCGAGCTCATGCCGATCCATCTGCTCGCCGCGCTAGTCGAGGACAAGGAAGGCATCGTTCTTCCCGTGCTGGAAAGAATCGGCATTGGGCCGCAGGCCGTGCTTGCCGAGATCTACCAGGAAATTGAGAAGCTGCCCAAGGTCTCCGGCAGTGGTGCGAATCAGGCGACGATGTCGCCACAGGTAAATCAACTTCTCGAAAATTCGTTTAAGCAGGCGGATTCGTTCAAGGACGAATATGTCTCCACTGAACACCTGCTGCTTGCCATCACCAGCCTTAAGCGCGACCGAAATCATGGAGACCCCGCGCAGGAATTGTTGGCGCGCCACGGCGCGACGCACGATGCCATTCTTAAAGCGCTGACGTCCATCCGCGGATCGCAGCGTATTACCGATCAAAATCCCGAAGGCAAGTATCAGGCACTGGAACGCTACGCCCGCGATCTAACCGAGCAAGCACGCCGAGGCAAGCTCGACCCGGTCATTGGACGCGACGAAGAGATCCGACGAGTGGTACAGGTGCTCTCGCGCCGCACAAAAAATAACCCGGTGCTGATTGGCGAGCCAGGAGTCGGCAAGACCGCCATCGTCGAAGGCCTTGCCCAGCGCATCATCTCGGGCGATGTGCCTGAGGTGCTGAAGAACAAACGCGTCGTCTCTCTGGACCTGGGAGCGATGCTCGCCGGTGCAAAATACCGCGGCGAGTTTGAAGATCGTCTTAAAGCGGTGCTCAAAGAAATTGGAGACGCGCAGGGCCAGATTATTCTCTTCATCGATGAGCTGCACACACTAGTGGGAGCAGGCGCGGCCGAAGGTGCGATCGACGCATCAAACATGTTGAAGCCGGCGCTTGCTCGCGGAGAATTGCGTGCCATCGGCGCCACGACGCTGAACGAATATCGCAAGTACATCGAAAAAGATGCCGCGCTCGAACGGCGCTTCCAGATCGTTTTTGTTGGCGAGCCGAACGTGGAAGACACCATCGCCATTCTGCGTGGATTGAAGGAAAAGTACGAAGTGCACCACGGTGTGCGCATTAAAGATTCGGCGATCGTGGCGGCAGCCACACTCTCGCATCGCTACATTTCCGACCGCTTTCTGCCTGACAAGGCAATCGACCTGATCGACGAGGCGGCCGCGTCGCTTCGTATTCAGATCGATTCCATGCCCACGGAGATCGATCAACTGGAACGCCGCGCCACGCAGCTTGAGATCGAAAAGCAGGCACTCAAGAAAGAAGATGACCGCAGCTCGCGCGAGCGGCTAGCCCTTGTTGAAAAAGAACTGGCTGGAATCCGCGAGCAATCGAACGCGCTCAAAGCGAAATGGAAGCAGGAGAAAGATGTCATCGCCAAAGCGCGAGCGCTAAAAGAGAAACTCGAGCAGCTGAAAGTTGAAGAGCAAGCCGAGGAGCGCAAGGGCAATCTCGAGCGCGTCGCGCAGATTCGCTACGGACTGATTCGGCAGACGGAAGAAGAACTAAAGAAGATTACTGAGAAGATCGATGGCAAAGCCAGCCATCGCATGCTGAAAGAAGAAGTGGACGAAGAGGACGTTGCGAAGATCGTCTCCAAGTGGACTGGTATTCCTGTATCGAAGATGCTCGAAGGCGAAGTGAAAAAGCTGATCAACATGGAAGAGCGGCTGCGCCTGCGCGTCATCGGGCAGGACGAAGCTCTCGAACGTGTATCGAACGCAATTCGCCGTTCGCGTGCCGGGCTCAGCGATCCCAGGCGACCGATTGGCTCATTCATCTTTCTTGGACCCACGGGCGTCGGAAAGACAGAACTGGCGCGGGCTTTGGCTGAGTTTCTTTTTGACGATGAGCGCGCCATGCTGCGCATCGACATGTCCGAATACATGGAGAAGCACGCGGTGTCGCGCTTGATTGGCGCGCCGCCGGGCTACGTCGGCTATGAAGAAGGCGGGCAACTGACCGAGCAGGTGCGCCGGCGCCCCTACGCGGTCGTGCTCTTCGACGAGATTGAAAAGGCGCATCCCGATGTGTTCAATGTGCTTCTCCAGATCATGGACGATGGCCGCCTCACCGACGGCAAGGGCCGCATGGTCGATTTCAAGAACACGATCATCATCATGACCTCAAACCTGGGGTCTTCATACCTGCAGTCAGAGAACATTCGCTCCGAGGACGGATTTGAGCGCGCGTCGAAGCGCGTGATGGAAGCGCTGCACGGCCACTTCAGGCCCGAGTTTCTGAACCGCGTGGATGACGTGATCGTCTTCCGTCCGCTAGGCAAGGAGCAGCTGGTGAAGATCGTCGATCTGCGGCTCGAAGATTTGCGACGGCTATTGGCCGACCGAAAGATTTCTCTCGAGCTGACCGAGGGTGCCAAGGAGTTGCTGTTCACTGAAGGTTACGATCCTAACTTTGGCGCACGGCCACTGAAGCGGGCGATCCAGAAGCTAGTCCAAGACCCGCTGGCGCTGAGGATTCTCGACGGCGAGGTGCTGCACGGAGACCACCTGATTGTCGATAGTGACAAAAAAGCTGGGAAGATGTCGTTTAAGGTCAGCGAGCGGGTGGGTGAGAAGGAAGCGGCTGCGCAGAGATAATCTCCCGTCCCCTAAGCCTCGAATGGCAGCTTGTCCCGATCACGGCTGAAGTAGGTGCGACCCGTGGCACGATGGGAATCGTTTGAACCTATTGTTGGATCATCTGCTTTAGTTCGGGGCGGACTTGTTCATTTTGAATTTGCGAGGCATCCCATCCCCCGCCGAGGGCCTTTACCAGGAATACAGAGGTGACCATTTGCTGGCCTTGTAACTGGGTCGCCAGGCGTTCGTTAGTCAGCAGCGTGGATTGCGCGGTAATTACATCCAGGTAAGTTGTAACTCCCCCTACATAGCGGTTATTGGCAATGTCAAGCGCGCGGCGCGAATCGTCGACGGCTCGCTGCTGAGTTTTCGCGGCTTGGTCGAGATATGCCATGCCCGAAAGACCATCCTCAACCTGCTGGAAGGCCTCGAGCACCAATTCTCGATAGTTGGCGACCGATTGGTTGTAAACCGACTGCGCCGCGGCCAAGTTAGCTCGATTTTTTCCGCCATTGAAGATAGGTTGCAGGATATCTCCGCCAAAAGCCCAGATAGCGCTGGGCGCATTTACAAGCGTGGCGATATCACGGCTGCTCCATCCGCCGCTTCCGCTCAAAGTTACATGCGGATAGAATGCAGCCTCAGCCAACCCTACTTGCGCATTTTGATAGGCCATCTGGCGCTCGCTGGTTGCGATATCGGGACGGCGCTCAAGTATTTCCGAGGGCAGGCCCAACGGAACCGGAGGCGGAGTGGTGTTGAACGGCGCCTTGGCGAGAGCGAAGGTCGAGGCCGGCTGTCCCACTAAAACGGCGATGGCGTGTTCGTATTGCGCCCGCTGCTGCAAGACCAGCTGCAATTGCGCCGCTGTGGCGTCGAGTAATGCCGCCTGCTGCGCGACCGCCAGTCCGGAGGCGATTCCTCCCTCATGCTGATGGTTCACCAGGTCCATACCTTTTTGCTGGATCTGAACCGACTCGCGAACTACATCGGCTTCGCGATCAAGCTCGCGCAGGTTGAAGTAATCGCCGGCAAGTTCGGCGGTAAGCACAAGGCGCGTGTTCTCCAAATCGGAAGCGGTGGATTGAAGAGAGGCGTTGGCCGCCTCCAGATTGCGGCGCACGCTGCCGAATAGGTCCGCTTCATAGCTAACGGAAAAGGGAATCGAAAATGTGTTTTCGGTGTCGGGGAAGACTAGCGCGGGATTCGCGCCTTCAAGATTACGATTGCCAGAGAAGCGCTGGCGCTCGCCGCTGGGATCGGCGCTCAGCGCAGGGAAAAATGCAGAGGATGCGATGCGGGCCAGGGACCGCGCCTGCAAAAGACGCTCCCGGGCGGCAGTGAGCGACTGATTTTCCTGTACGACTTCCTGCTCGAGGCGATCGAGGTCGGTATCGTGATAAAGCTGCCACCAGCTTCCCTTGGGGATTGAATCTTTCGGCGCCGCGGATTGCCACGGGCCTTCGCCTTTCCAAGTGGCGGGAACGGGCGCAGTGGGGCGTTTGTAGTTGGGGCCGACGGCGCAACCGCTCAATAAAGCGGAAAAGAACAGGGTCAAGCAAAGGCGTGGGAGAAGCATTTTCATGCGCTTAGTTTGAAGAGAACATCTCATAGTGAACCGGCGAACCCTCCTTCAGCGTTAAAATGC
The DNA here is from genome assembly GCA_049589875.1 of Terriglobales bacterium. GTDB lineage: Bacteria > Acidobacteriota > Terriglobia > Terriglobales > Acidobacteriaceae > Acidiflorens. Next base: position 45,995 of record JBAWBR010000035.1, on the reverse strand, counting down.
CGCGGGTGACGACGCAGCTCTTCGGTGCGGATGAAGCCTCAACCTTCCAAAACAACTTCAAAATAAAGCGACTTCAAACAGACTCTCACGAGTGGCCGCCACTCGCCGGGCTCGGCTGCGCGACATGAACCTGCTGGCCGGCTTCGAGCGAATCCGATGGATTGATTACGATCTGATCGGTTGGCTCGACACCGCTCAAAATTTCAATCGAAGTGCCATAGTCACGCCCGATCACAATCGAATGCAACTGGACCTTGCCATCGGATCCCACAACTGCGGCCTGGGGCCCTTCCGCGCGAAACAGCATGGCGTTCACGGGAATCGTTATTTGCGGAACGGAATTGCCGGTCGCAAAATGCACCTGGCCAAACGATCCCGAGAGGAGTTTGCCATCTTTATTCGGAACATCCACTTCAGTGAGCAAAGTGCGAGTGCCCACATCAATGGAGTCGGCGGTGCGTACCACCTGGGCGGTGAATTTCTGGCCTGGAAATTCCTGTAGCGTGACGGTTGCCTTGACGCCGGCCTTCATCGCAGGCGCGTAAGCCTGGGGGACGCTGACATAAACGCGCAAGGGATCGATACGCGCGATATCGAATAACTCTCTGCCCGCAGCCTGCGCGCCGGAATTGATAAGTGCTCCGGGATCGACGTTGCGGCGCGTGAGCACTCCGCTGAAAGGCGCGTAAACGTTTTTGAAAGATTCCATTTCTTCGAGGCGGCGGACATTGGCGTCGGCGGCCGCGAGGTTAGCCTTGGCCTGTTCGTAACCGCTAGCCTGTTGATCGGCCTCCTGCTGCGAGACGGAATCCGTTTTGCGAAGGTTGGCCCAGCGATCGGCAGAAATTTTGGCTAAGCCGAGCGCGGCTTTAATCTGCTCGCGTGTCGCGCGGGCCTGTGAAAGTTCCTGATCAACTTCCGGGGTATCGATGGTGGCGAGTAACTCACCCTGCTTCACCTGGCTGCCGATGTCCTTGTACCACTTCACGAGATAGCCGTTGGTGCGTGCGAAGATGGGCGATTCGACGTAGGCCTGCAAATTACCTGGGAGGACCAACTCGTCAGTGCCCGGACCCCGGGTGGGTTGCACGACCGCGACCGTCGGAATCGCGACAGCTTCCGTTTCTTTTGCGAGCGCGTCGGCTTCGCTCTTGCGAGTAAGAAACGTCACTGCGCCAGCTGTGATCAGTACTAGAAGCACTGCGCCGACTAAAATCTTGGCGCGGCTGGCCGGAGCGGGCGGTAGATCCGGCGGCCGCTCGATTTGCGGGTGCACGTGAGCGGGGCGATCTATCTCATCTTCATGCCGCGGAATAGTAGGATGTTCGACTGACATAATTACATCTCCCAAAACTTATCTGTCATTTCTCGTTCGCCTGGAGGCGAGCCTGACGGCGGCCGTGAATGATGGCAAAAACGCTCGGCACAAAAAACAAAGTGGCAACTGTGGCAAAGAGCAGGCCACCGATAACAGCGCGGCCGAGCGGAGCGTTCTGCTCGCCGCCTTCGCCGAAGCCAAGCGCCATGGGTACCATGCCGATGATCATGGCCAGCGCGGTCATGATGACGGGACGCATACGCGTGTAACCAGCTTCAATCGCGGCTTGCAGAGCGGGCACGCCCATGTCCATGCGGTCACGGGCGAATGAGACCATCAGAATGGAGTTGGCGGTCGCGACGCCCATGCACATTACCGCGCCGGTCAGCGATGGGACGCTCAGCGTAGTGCGCGTGATCAAGAGGAACCAGCAGATGCCGGCGAGCGCGCCGGGCAGCGCCGTAATAATGATAAAAGGATCGAGCCACGACTGAAAGTTGACCACGATAAGGAGATAGACGAGCACAATGGCTCCAAGTAAGCCGAAGCCGAGGCCAATAAACGAGGAGCGCATGGTTTCGACCTGCCCACGCACCACGAGCGTCGTGCCGCGCGGCAAATTGTTCTGAAACGGCTTGAGCGCCTTCATGATGTCGGAGGCAACGCCGCCGAGATCGCGACCCTGAGTGCTTGCATATACATCGATTACGGGCTGCACATTGTAATGATTCACGACTGCGGGGCGCACCTCCGGACTGATCTGAACCAGATTGCCTAAGACCTGAGAGGCCTGCGCCGTGGGAGCCGTGACTGGCGTATTCATCAGGTCCTGCATGGAGGTCATGTGATACTGCGGGGCCTGAATCGCAATGGGATAGGTGACTCCGTTTTTGCGATTGAGCCAAAAGTTTGGCGCGGTCTGAAAACTCCCGCTCAAAGTAATCAGGACACTTTGTGCGACATTTGCGGCGGTAAGGCCGACCTGGTTGATACGCGTGCGATCCATGTCCATGTAGAGCGTAGGCAGGCTCATCATCTGTTGCACATGCACATCCGCCGCGCCTGGAATAAAGCGCAGGCGGTTCGCGATCCTCTGCCCGATATCGTAATTCATACGCAAGTCCGCTCCCATAATCTGAATATCGATCGGAGCCGGCAGACCAAAATTCAGAATCTGCGAAACAATATCGGCAGGCTGGAAGAAAAACTCGACGCCGGGAAAGCGGGCGGGCAGTTCGCGGCGCAATCTGCGAATGTACTGAGCCGTGGGATGATGATGTTCGGGGTTAAGCGCGATGAGAATCTCGGCATCGCTGGTTCCGATCACGCCCGAACTGCTGTAGGAAAGATTGATGCTCGAGTAGGGCAGGCCGATATTATCGAGCACGGTTTGCAGTTCCTCTTTCGGAATCTCGCTGCGCAGCACGCGCTCGACTTCATCGCACAGCTTCGCGGTCTCCTCCACGCGCAGGCCGGGACGCGCGCGAAAATGCAGCCGGATCAGGCCGGCATCCACTTGCGGGAAGAAATCCTGTCCTAGAAAAAACACCAGCCCCAGGGAAAGCACGCAAAAAATCACGAAGCAAACGGCGAACATGCCGCGGCGTTCTAGAGTTGTCTCTAACATCTGCTGATAACCGCCGCGAAATTTTTCGAAGCCACCCTCGAAGCGGCGCTGGAATTTGGCGAAAACATTCGTCGGTTCGAGCGCGCGATGTTCGTGCCCGCGCATGATGTACATGACCAGAGTCGGGATGAGCGTACGCGAGAGCAGATAGGAAGCAAGCATGGCAAAGCTGACCGCCTCCGCCATCGGGACGAAAAGAAACCGGGCGACGCCGGTGAGAAAGAACATCGGCACGAAAACAATGCAAATACAAAGTGTGGAAACGAAGGCAGGAACGGCGATCTGCTGCGCGCCATCGAGAATCGCCTGCTTCATCTCCTTGCCCATGGCAAGGTTGCGTTCGATGTTTTCAATTTCGACGGTGGCGTCGTCCACCAAAATGCCGACGGCGAGAGCCAGACCGCCCAAGGTCATGATGTTGATCGTCTCGCCCAAGGCGCTCAACAGAATGATAGAGACAAAAATCGACAACGGGATGGAGATGGCGATGATCAGCGTCGGACGCCAGTCGCCAAGAAAGAGCAGAATCATCGCTGCCGTCAGGCAGGCCGCCGTCAAGCCCTCGTGAATCACTCCCTGAATGGACGCACGCACAAAAAGGGATTGATCGAAGAGAGCCTTGATATTCATTTCGGGCGGCAGAGTCTTCAGCGCCACCGGCAACATCGCCTTGATGGCATTGACCACGGTGAGCGTCGAAGAGCCGCCGAGCTTATACATCGACATGAGCACACCGCGCGCGCCGTCCTGGCGCACGATGTTGGTTTGAACGGCAAACCCGTCTCGCACATGAGCCACATCGCGGAGATAAAGCGTGGATGAATTCGTGGTCTTAACTGGCAGCTCGTTCAGCTCAGTGATGGTATCGGGCGTGCCATTCATCTCCACGTTGTATTCGGTGGACCCGATCTTCGTGGTTCCCGCAGGAAGAATCAGATTCTGTGCGGCCACAGCGTTCACGATATCGGCAGGAGCGAGACCGTAGGTCTGAAGCTTGGCCAGATCGAGATCAACCTGAATTTGACGCGGCTTTCCGCCGTAAGGATAGGGAGTGGCTGCTCCCTGTACGGTAGTCAACTGCGTGCGCAGGAAGTTATTGCCTAAGTCGAAAAGTTGCTGCTCAGGCAGCACTTTGCTGCTTAATCCGAGTTGCACGATGGGGGTTGTGGAAGCGGTGTAAGTAATCACCAGCGGCGGCGTTGTACCCGGAGGCAATCCGCGCAGCACGGTCTGGCACATGGCCGTCACCTGCGTCATCGCCATGGAAAGGTTGACGTTTGGCCGGAAGAAAATCTTGATCACGGCCTTTCCCGGCACGGACAACGATTCCTGATGTTCGATGTCATTGACCGTGACCGTGAATCCGCGTTCGGAATTGCTCACAATCCGATCCGCCATTTCGCTGGGCGACATCCCGTCGTAGCTCCAGACCACGCTGATTACGGGAATATTGATTTCAGGAAAAATGTCGACCGGGGTGCGGAGAATGGTGATGGGCGTCAGAATAATAATCAGCAACGCCATCACTATGAAGGTGTAAGGCCGCCGAAGAGCTAATGCAACTATCCACATAGGCTTGCAACCGCAAAAAACTGAGACTGCCGTCCTCAAAAAAAAGAGCTGGTTTACGAACGGGCCTGCGCCCGGCCCGAAAAGCCATACTCCACGAGAATCGACCGCCCGCAAGCGGGCCGATTCATTTAAGATTCAAAACAGTACGTTTCGGATTTAAATTATATTAGACTTCCCCTATGACGCAAACCGTGGCACCAACTGTTGCTTTACACAATGGTAACAACGGCAAGCGTCCGCCGGGACGACCGCGCAGCGAGCAATCGCGGCGCGCCATTTTGCGCAGCACGCTTAAACTGCTGCGCCAGCCAGGCGGGTTCGCCGAACTCAGCATTGAGGCCATTGCAGCCGATGCCAATGTGAGCAAGGCAACCGTGTACCGCTGGTGGCCGAGTAAAGCCGCAGTGGTTGCTGACGCCTTCGCTACCAGCTCTGAAGACGAACTTCAGTTCCCAGACACAGGATCGCTGAGCAACGATATGGCGGTACAGATGCGCCGCTTGATTCGCATACTTCGCTCCGACCGCGGCAAGGTAGTGGCTGCACTTGTGGCAGGAGGGCAATCAGATCCGGAATTGATCGAGGCTTTCCGCGAGCGCTTCTTGTGGCCTCGCCGACGGCAGGCTTACAAGAGACTTCAGGCCGCCATTGAGCGAGGCGAACTCCCACGCAATAGCGACCTCGATTTAATTCTCGACTCGCTCTACGGGGCGATTTACATGCGGCTCATGATTCAACATGCGGAGTTGCGCGAAGAATTAGCCGATCAGATCTGCGGGATGATTTTGAAGGATTGCCAACAGCGCTAGGCGCGGGCGTGAGATTCTTACGGCTGAGCAAGCGGGGGTTATGAAGGTAGCGCCGCCTACCGGGGGTCCGACTCCTAGTGCGAGACGCTTTCTTGCCACCCAGCGGGATGCCGGCGCTATACCTTCGACTTGAAAAAATATCGCTGTTTCTACTTCACTATGTGGTGCGGCGAGGCTTTCCTCAAAATTGCGAGCAACCTTGTTGCCGACGGTGGAGGCGGCACTTTTCCTTCGCGCACAATTTCTTTTGCGCTTAATTCTTTTCCATAGAGCGCCTTGTTCGCGCCATCGTCGGAGCGCATGGTCGAGCCTTCCAACGACACGCCGGCGAATAATCCCTGGGCGCGCGAATAAGAAAGAATCTCAGCTTTCATGACGACGTCGGTTTCCGCCGACGTATCCCGACCCTTCGGGCCCGCAGCTGCAGATGCGTCAGCGCCCAGCTTCACTTTGCTCGAGAGCACAGACTTCGCGCCCGATTCATTCATGACCAGCAGCACGAAATCCGTGGCTTGGGCTCCTATTTGAAAACCGAAGCTTCCGCCTTCGAGCGCGAACATGGCGGGCGCGCTCCACGATCCGGAAAAATCCGGGCCTTTGCGGCAGGTGATCAGACCGCGCCCGTAGCTGCCGCCCACAATAAACGCAGCTTTCTTCACGGATGGGTAAATCACAATGCAATCGGCTTTGTTGAGCAGAACCTGCGGAATGCCTTCGGGCATGCCAAGAATTTCTTTCATAACCGTTCCGGCCGCTTCTATTCTGTCGTTTTCCTTCATTTCTTTATCTTCGGCGAAAAGGTATTGGGCGAAAAGCGGCAGCGCGCACGCCGCCAGCATGACGAACAACACGGCTTTCTTCATGATGTCGCTCCTGTTTGTGAGTTTATTTGATACCCGGTGCGCGACATTATCACGTGGGTTGGGCGCATGACAATCGGGATGATAGAGGAGTGGGAGGCGCTGGGCTTTTCAATCGGCGCGGGCACTGATCCGCGCTCTTTCAAGGGTCTGAGAGCCAGGGCTAATGACTACTGGGACCGCTCTATTGCCTTCCTCTCTCCGCGGGGATTACTATTTCTTTATTCATTTGGCGTTCGCCTCACGGGATTAATCTTCAGCAGCTCGCATCTACAAGGAGGACTTATGGGAGTCACAGTCTCGCCCAGCGGAATTCATCCGCTTGTTAGTGAATTTCTCGACAAACCACGCAAAATGCTGATCGACGGGAAATGGGTCAATTCGATTTCTGGAAAGACTTTTCCTACCTACAATCCCGCAACCGGTGAAGTGCTGGTACAAGTGGCCGAAGGCGACAAGGCCGATATCGACGCTGCGGTCAAGGCAGCCCGCAATGCGTTCGACAGCGGTCCATGGCCGCGAATGACCGCTTCCGAGCGTGGCAAGCTGATCTGGAAACTCGCCGACCTGCTGGAACAGCATGTCGAAGAATTCGCCACCCTTGAAACACTCGATAACGGCAAGCCGCTGTCCATTGCACGCGCCGCCGACGTTCCGCTTGCGGCAGACCTTTTCCGCTACATGGCGGGATGGGCCACCAAACTTGAGGGTACGACGATTCCGCTCTCTGTCCCCTACACACCGGGAGCGCAATATCTGGCATACACGCTGCGTGAGCCGGTTGGGGTGATTGGGCAAATCATCCCGTGGAATTTTCCGCTGCTGATGGCTGCGTGGAAGCTTGGTCCCGCTCTAGCTGCGGGAAACACTGTAGTTCTCAAGCCGGCTGAGCAAACGCCGCTCTCCGCGCTGCATCTCGGCGACCTCATCATGGAAGCCGGGTTCCCTGAGGGCGTGGTCAACATCGTTCCGGGGTATGGAGAAACTGCCGGGGCAGCGCTCGCCGCGCACGATTTGGTAGACAAGATTGCTTTCACCGGATCAACCGAGGTCGGCAAACTTATTGTTCATGCCGCCACCGGCAATCTGAAAAAGGTTTCGCTCGAACTCGGCGGCAAGTCGCCCAACGTGGTCTTCAAAGATGCCGATATCGATCAGGCCATTGCTGGATCGGCCAGCGCGATTTTCTTCAATCACGGCCAGTGCTGTTCCGCGGGATCACGCCTGTATGTGGAGCGCCCGGTTTTCGACCGCGTGGTCGAAGGCGTTGCAGCAAAGGCCAAGAAAATTAAAGTTGGCTCGGGCATGGAGGCCGACACGCAGATGGGACCGCTTGTCTCCGAAGAGCAGTTGCAGCGCGTTTGCAACTATCTGGAGATCGGAATGGCCGAAGGTGCGAAAGCCGCTTCCGGGGGGAAAAAACTCGGCGGCAAAGGCTATTTCGTGGAACCGACAGTGCTGGTCGACACGACCGATTATATGAAGGTAGTGAAAGAAGAAATTTTTGGGCCCGTCGTCGCGGCGATTCCATTCGACGAACCGGAGGAGTTGCAAGCGCGCGCCAATGATTCCATCTATGGATTAGCGGCGGGAATCTGGACGCGCGATATTTCCAAGGCACACAAACTGGCCGCGATACTGCGGGCGGGCACGGTGTGGATCAACTGCTACAACATTTTCGACGCCGGTCTTCCCTTCGGAGGCTATAAGCAATCCGGTTGGGGCAGAGAAATGGGCAAGGATGTGTTGGAGATGTATACGCAGACGAAAGCGGTCTGCGCGCGGCTGTAAGCTGCCAAAACAGAATATGCGGACGGGCGGCGAACCCGTTCGCATATGCTTCAACTCAGTTGACACTCGTTATTCCTGTGTAGTCCTCTTCTTAGAATCAGGCAGCCCGGTTTGCCTTCGCGCTTTTTTGCGCTTGGCTGGCGCCAGTGATGCTTGCCGTGGTCAACGATCCAACGGAATACCCGGTACCGGTTGTGCTGGCTTGCCAGATCAGATAAGGCTGCCCGTCGTCGCGGCCCGGTGCAGACTACCTGGAAATTGCCAGCATTGCCGATGCCGATCGCCACGCTGGAGAACGCCGACTTGCTTGGATTCGGCAATGCTCCGTGATCCTTCCACCAGCCCTGGCGGTTCTGCCAGATCAAGTAGAGTTGGTCGTCGTTCTTGCCGATAAGAACCACCTGCAGATTACCGGCGTTGCCAATGCCGTTCGCCACTGCAGAATACGGAGTCGCGTTGCTATTGGGTAGCGTGCCGAAGTAGTTGCAGGTACCTGTCGTATTGTTTTGCCAGATCAGATAGGGCTGGTCGTCGTTCTTGCCGATGCAGATCACCTGCAAATTACCGCCGTTACCCACGCCCGTTGTCACAGCGGAGAACGGTGTTTTGGCGGGATTGGGGCAACGGGCCGTAATTGCTCCATGCACCATGCTGATTTTGCCAAATCAGATAGGGTTGTCCATCGTCCCGGCCAAGAACGACAGCCTGCAGCATCTTCGCGCGTTTCTGGGACCGCCGCAAACGGAATGTTTGTAGGATTGGGCAACGCGCCCTGCGGGAATGCAAAGTGAAGTGAACTGCAGTTATAAAGATGAAACCGCCTTCTGCGCCGCAGCGTCAAATAAGCGTCTCTCGCTAAACCAAACTATGCCTCCAATCAAACTTTCTTCAGTCCAAGTGGATGTGTTCACGAATCGCGCGCTCACTGGGAACGCGCTCGCGGTAGTTCTTGACGGGCGCGGCCTCAGCACCGGGCAGATGCAAGCGCTGGCTCGTGAAACTAATCTTTCGGAAACGACTTTCATTCTGCCAGGAGATTCCGCTTCCGAAAAAGACCGCGGCATCCGCGTGCGCATTTTTACGGTACAGGAAGAGCTTCCGTTCGCCGGCCATCCTACGCTGGGGACCGCATTCGTTTTACGCGGCCAGTCCGGAGCGAAAGAAGTTGTGCTGGAACTTAACGTGGGGATTGTGCGCGTACGCTTCGATGATCCGCCCGGCCAACCTGCCTTTGGGGAGATGACGCAAAAAAATCCCGAGTTCGGCGCTATTCACGATCGCGAGGCGCTTGCGCGCGTGACCGGCTTTAACGCAGCCGATTTCGACGACGCGCCCATTCAGACCGTCTCCACCGGAATGCCCTTCACGATCGTGCCCGTGCGCTCGCTCAAAAAGCTGCAGGCTCTGCGATTTGATGTGCATCGCGCCGCAGAGTATCTGGAACAGAGCGGAGGCAAATTTTTTTACTTTGTCTCCCGCGAAACCGTCGATCCCAAGGCGCGTCTGCACGCCCGTATGATTTTCTACAACGGAGAAGACCCCGCAACCGGTTCTGCCGCAGGGTGCTGCTCTGCATGGGCCGTCGCTCACGGAGTCGCCGCGAGTGACGAGCGCATTCTGATCGAACAAGGCATTGAAATGCAGCGTCCGAGCTGCATTTTTGTGCGCGCCGAAAAGCATGATAACCAAGTCGTCAATGTGCGCGTCGGTGGAAATTGCGTTGAAGTTCTTCGCGGCGAACTCACGCTGAATCTGTAAGGCGCTAAACCGGGCGAATATCGCGGGCCTACGAGTGTGCACTACCGGGCTACCCACCTCAGTGCCATTGGCGAGCGCGGCACTTTACCCGCATCATGAATGTGTCTACGATTCATGTCGCTCTCAAACAAAAAATAAAACAGATTTCAAAAAAGAAGTGCGGACCACGGTCCCCCGAGTGAAAGCATGAAACCGAAAAAGACGATCCTTTGCGCCGACGATAACGAACAGACACTTTCCATTCGCAAAATCATGCTGGAAACCCGCGGCTACCGCGTAGCCGCCTGCAACAATGGGCAGTCTGCGCTGGAAGTATTCCGCTGCGGCGGCATCGACCTCGTGCTCACCGACCTCATTCTACCCGGGCTGGACGGACCGCACCTGATTGAAGAAATCAAAATGCTCTCACCACAAACTCCGGCAATTCTTATTTCCAGCCGGGTGAGGGTGTATGAACGAGAAACGCTTGCCGATGTCGTCCTACCAAAAGGAATGTACGAGCCCGCCGACCTGCTGGAAAGAATACGGCTTCTACTTGTGCGCAAACGCGGGCCCAAGCGCCCGGTTGAGATTCCAGTGCGGCCATCGGAACGGGCTACGGTGGCGTAAGCGGGTGGTTTTTCGAGGACATTTTTATAAGAAATTGCTCGGTCGCACTAGCCGTGCGCTTGATCTTCGGGCGACGGAGCAACCTCGTTCGCTGTGATATCGTCTTTACTGGATGTCGTTCATCGAAGCCAGGGATCTCCGCAAGACTTACAGGATCGGGAAAGTTGAAATCCCCGCGCTGCGCGGTATTTCCTTCCGCGTGGAACGCGGCGAGTTTGTCACAGTGGTCGGGCCCTCGGGCAGCGGCAAGTCGACTCTGTTTTATCTGCTCGGCGGTCTAACGCGCGCAGACTCCGGCAGCGTGACCATCGACGGCGTCGATTTCGCCACTCTCTCCGATGGCGAGCGCACGCGCCTGCGCAAGAGTAAAATCGGATTCGTTTTTCAGAAATTCAATCTGCTACCCACATTGACGGCTCGCGGCAATATTGAAATTTCCGCTGATATCGCGGGGCATGGCGCACCCGATCCTGTGTTCCTCAAGAAAATTACCGGGATGCTCGGAATTGCCACTCGTCTGGATCACCGTCCCAATGAGCTTTCCGGGGGCGAGCAGCAGCGGGTGGCGCTGGCGCGCGCATTGATCAATCGGCCCGCGATTGTGCTGGCGGACGAACCGACCGGCAACCTCGATTCCAAGAATTCGGCGATTGTGCTCGACATGCTGCGCCAGTCGAACAAAGAACTCGGTCAGACTGTGCTGATGATTACGCACAATCCTGAGGCCGCCGAATACGGCGATCGCATTGTTCACATGCGCGATGGCGCGATTGTTTCAGCCGAGGAAGATCCGCAGTGGTCGCCACATCGTACGGCTGCGGAGTTAAGGCAGTGAAGCCGGGTACTAGCGCTTACTCGTTGCATTCTGCGTGCCGGAAGCATTCGACGGCGTGGTCGTTGACCATCCCTGTGGCCTGCATGAAGGCGTAACAGATGGTTGAGCCGACGAAGTTGAAACCGCGTTTTTTTAGATCCTTGCTCATGGCGTCGGATTCGGTGGCCTTCGCCGGCAGTTTCTGTCCGCGCCGCCAACCGTTTGTGCGCGGCTTCCCTCCGACGAACTGCCAGATATAGCGATCAAAAGAGCCGAATTCTTCTTGCACTGCGATAAATGCCTTAGCGTTGGCGATCGCGGAATCAATCTTCAAGCGGTTGCGTATAATGCCTTCATCGCAAAGTAGGGTTTGAGCTTTACTTCGCGTGTACCGCGCGACTTTTGCGGGATCAAAGTGATCGAAAGCGGCGCGATAGTTTTCGCGCTTTTTTAAAATAGTGTCCCAGCGGAGGCCGGCCTGAGCGCCCTCGAGAATCAGAAACTCGAAGAGGATGCGGTCGTCGTGCTGCGGGACTCCCCATTCGCTGTCGTGATAGGCGATTGATAGAGGATTCGCCGCCCAGCGACAGCGCACGACGTTATCCGCCGCACAAATCGCTTTCGCTTCATCGTTTTTCCCCTTGTTTTTAGTTTCCCTGATCTGGGTCTTGATCTTCATTTGCTTGCCAGTCCTTGCCTTGCAAAACTTCTTGCATGTCGATCCTTGATTTGGCGATCTTCACCTGTTCGATCCTGCGCTATGCGCTCTATTTGCCCTTGCTACAGAGTATTCCAGGATCGATTTACTGGCAGCACCTGATATTTTGAGGTAGTGCAGCGGTCTAGTAATAGAAATAGGGTGCCCCCCGCAAGCGATGGCAGCCTGGAAAGGTGGAGCGATGCAGCAGGAACAAGGAACAACGCAACATCAACAACTAGGCCAAACACAAGGACAACGCCAGGGAAAAGTGAAATTCCAGTGCAAGGATGTCGTGCAGGGATGCCCTTGGGAGGTCTCAGGGAAAGACGAGCAGGAAATCATGCCCAAGATCAAGGAACATGGGCGCACCAGCCATCACATAAACTCGTTCGATCACAACACGGAGAACAAAGTTAAAAACGCAATTCACCAGCAAAAGGCCGCATAGCGTCGAGTGCTTCTTTTTAGGGCGCGGCTCGCACCCGCGCCGCAACTTACTTCTACTCCACGGTCTTCTACTCCACGGTCACAGATTTGGCCAGGTTTCTTGGTTGATCCACGTCGCAGCCTCGTCGCACTGCTATGTGATAAGCGAGCAGCTGCAGCGGCACGATCTCAAGAATGACTGACAACTCTTCCGGCGCGGATGGCACGTAGAGCACGTGGTCTGCGTCTTCGGCGATTTCGATGTCGCCTTCAGTGGCAAGCGCAATCACAATTCCGGAGCGCGCTTTTACCTCCTGCAAATTCGAGATGGTTTTTTCGTAGCGCGTCATCGACTGTGGGCTGTTGACGTCGCGGGTCGCGATCACCACGACAGGAAGATTCTCGTCGATCAGCGCGTTTGGGCCATGCTTCATTTCTCCCGCGGGATAGCCTTCGGCATGGATATAAGAAATTTCCTTGAGCTTGAGCGCGCCTTCGAGGGCGATTGGATAGTGAATGCCGCGGCCGAGAAAAAGAAAATCCTGAGCGCGAACGTAAGTCTTGGCTAACTCGTTGCATGCTTCATCGTGTGTAAGAATTGTCTCGAGCTTTGCGGGAATCTGGGTAAGCTGTCGCACGGCTTCCTTGGATTGTTCAGGCGTCAATGTGCCGCGGAGTTGCGCGAGATAGAGCGCGAATAAATAGAGCGCCGTAAGTTGGCCGGTAAAAGCTTTAGTGGAGGCCACTCCGATCTCAGGGCCGGCATGCGTGTAGATGGTGCCGGCAGCTTCGCGCGTGATCATAGAGCCGACCACATTGCAGATGGCGATGCTCTTCGTCCCCTTGGCTTTCGATTCGCGCTGGGCGGCAATCGTGTCGGCAGTTTCGCCCGACTGAGAAATCAGCAATGTTAGTGTGTCTGGAGCGAGGATGGGATCGCGATAGCGCCATTCGCTGGCGTAGTCGACTTCCACTGGTACGCGCGCCAGCGTTTCGATCATGAATTTGCCGGCTAATCCGGCATGCCAACTGGTGCCGCAGGCGGCGATATTGATTTTTCGGAGCACCCTGAACTCGGCATCACTGACATGCATTTCATCGAGAAAGATTTTTCCCGTATCCTGCGAGACGCGGCCCAGCGTGGTATCGCGGACGGTGCGCGGCTGCTCATAAATTTCCTTGAGCATGAAATGCTTGAAGCCGCCTTTTTCCGCCATGATCGGATCCCAGGTGATGCGCTGCGGCTTGCGCTCCACTGCATGGCCGTCGAAATCGGTGACGCGCACGCCTTGTTGCGTGATGATGGCGAGGTCGCCATCATTCAGAAAGAAAAGATCGCGAGTGTGATCGAGAAGAGCGGGCACGTCGCTGGCGACAAAGTATTCGTCCTTGCCGATGCCAATCACAACGGGCGGACCATTGCGCGCCGCGACGATTTTGCATGGGTCGTCAGTTGCGATGACGACCAGCGCGAAAACGCCGCTTAGTTCCTTGACGGCTTTGCGCACACCTTCTTCGAGCGACGGATGATGGCCGTTGCCGGGCTGGAAATAATGCTTCTCGATAAGGTGAGCGATAACTTCGGTATCAGTCTCAGTGGTGAATTTATGGCCTTCAGAGATGAGTTTCTTCTTCAGCGAGAGATAGTTTTCGACGATACCGTTATGAACAACAACGATCTTTCCGGTGCAGTCGCGATGTGGATGAGCGTTTTCTTCGGTAGGGCGGCCGTGCGTGGCCCAGCGGGTGTGGCCGATGCCGTATGTGCCATCGATCGGCTTAACACGGATGACTTCCTCCAGATTTCTCAGTTTTCCTTCGGCGCGCCGAACCTGGAGGCCATCGCCATTTCCGGCGACTGCTATGCCGGCCGAGTCATAGCCGCGATACTCAAGCTTTCTGAGCCCTTCGATGATGACAGGGACAACTTCCTTTTTGCCGACATATCCCACAATGCCGCACATCTATGAGATTTCTCCTTGGTGGCTTATCCGCGAGGGAGCGATGGCCGGACTGAGATCAAGCGACATGCGCAATGGAAGATCAAATTGCACGGCGAAAATGCCGGACTTACTCTTCGAGGACTTAGTCTTCGAGAGAGAAGCGAAACTCCTCGATGACGGGATTGGTCAGCACCTCGCGCGCCATGCGTTCTACTTCCGCCTCCGCTTCGTGCTTTGAGACACCGTTCTTCAGCGTAATTTCGAAATATTTGCCCTGGCGCACTTCTTCAAGTCCGTGATACCCGATCTTGTGGAGGGCGCTCTGGATGGTTTTACCTTGGGGATCGAGCACGCTTTTCTTCAGCGAAACGTAGACTTGGGCTTTCATTGACTAGCCGATTATACGTCAGGGGTGGGTCAATTGATCTGGGGTTTTCCTTATAGGACGTATTCCGAATGGACCATTCCCTAAAGTTCGGTGGGTTTCCTACATTGGCGTCCCTGATTTCTCGGGACTATAGCACAGCGCCTGAGAAGCCTTTGGAGATAAGCGCTCCGGCAGACCGAGGAGGAGAGGTCAAATAGAGCCAATTGGCGAACAAGAGGCGAATCGCAGGACGAGCGACATCGTATCTTCGAATGAGAGATCACTACGCCTGCTGGTGGGTGGGTAGATCGTTTGCAACTTTGATCGGTTTTAGTCTGTACTCTTGATGTTTAGCCTTGATCTTTGCCTTGATTAAGCGCTGCGATTTGACGGTCGATTTCGGCTAAGGATTGCTCGATCATTAAGCGATGGCGAGCATGGGCGGAATTTTCCAATTGACTAACCAGACTCTTGCGCGCAAGCACTAAGCTCTCGCATTCCCGTGTGAGTCTTTGCTGGGCAGCCGTGAGATTTGGACGCGAAGGAGTATGCCGATCCGCAACTTCGGCTTGCTGTTGTTCTACCGACTTACTTTCCCAACCCCGTGCCATTTTAGACCTGTTTTAATTTTACGTTTCACGAACAACTTTGACAAAGCACTTGATCACAAAGCAAATTAAGACGAGAATATTAGTACTGGCATTAAGGGCCAGATAGCGGTCACGCAGCCGAGAAGCCCTCCAACTATGGAGGTCAAAAAAAAGAGATTAGTTCCCGCAATAGGACTAACAACTGCGAGTGACCGGAACCTGCTCCTGCGGCTGTCTGCTGCGTGGCGGCAGACCTGCTCAACACCGAAAGAAAGGACCCCACTAGTTAGAGCGGGTAGAGGTTCGGCTGCATGCAGGAGTATGCTCCTGAATCGGATGCGCGGGGAGCATCGCAAGTCCTAAATCAGCGCAGGCCGGAAGCGAGCGCCGATCGCGTGGACAGCGAGATCTTGCAAACAATTACGGATCTGATTGTGGCCGATGCCTCGTTACCGGAGCTATTCAAAAAACTTGTCCCTCCGCTACAGGAACTCGCCAACTGCAACGTAGTCTCTTTTGCTTTATACGACGCGAAACGCGACGGGCTCGTTACGGAAATCTGGAAAGGACACTGGGAACTCGGACTGGGAAAAATTTTTTCCCTAGATGAATCTCCGTGTGGATGGGCGTGGCGAACTCAGGAACCGATTTTTATTCCGGACTTGGAAGCGGAGTCCCGGTTTGGAGCCGTTGTTGAGGAGTTGCGGAATCTCGGGGTGGGTTCCTACACCGCGCTTCCGGTAAGTACAGCCCGGCGGCGGTTTGGTGGATTAGGCCTGGGCGGCGTCAAGGGGGAAACACGGAGCGAATCGAAGTTGCTGTCCTTGCGACGTGCGGCGGCTTGCGTGGGGCTGGCCGTCGAAAACCGCGACCTGCATTCCCAATGGCAAACGCTGCAAGAGCGCCATCGGAATCTCGTCGCAATGGCGTACCAGCTTTCGGCGCTCGAATTGGAGCAACTGATTCCACAGATTTTTGCCAGCCTTTACCAGATCACGGAGTACGATTTTGCGCGGCTGGGACTGCTTGAGCCTGACTCGGACTGGTTGCGGGTGAGAGCGGTTGAAGACGGCACCACCGGCGTTCAGATGCGCGAGGGCCAGTTGATCCGTGGCGCGAATGCGATTTCCGCGCGGGCGATTGAGATTCGGCGGGTGACTTTTCACACTTCCGAGGAGTTGGATTGGTTCAGTGAGACGGTAACCGCAGAAATTCGCCGAGCCGGCGTGCGCTCCCTTTGCTCCGTACCTCTCATGCTGGGAAACCACGTTCTGGGAACAATGCTGCTGGGAGCGGTTCGCGAGAACTGGTTTAGCCGGGACGATGCTGAATATTTGCTCCAAGTGGGAACACAGATTGCTATTGCGCTCCACAATGCCACGACCCACCATCCCGCTCCCGAAATCAAGGGCAGCGGCAAGGACAGTTCCGTTCTTGAAAAGCGGCATGAGGAAAGGGAGATTCCCGACGACGCCCGGTCGGTAGAAATCATAGGAAATAGTCCCGCTCTGAAGCGCGTGCTGGAAAACGCGGCGGTTGTGGCTAAAACCGATGCCACGGTCCTGCTCACGGGAGAAACAGGGACGGGCAAGGAGCGGATTGCGCGCCTGATCCACTTGATGAGCCCCCGTAGAGAAAAGCCTTTTATTAAATTAAATTGTGCCGCCATTCCCACCGGCTTGCTGGAAAGCGAATTATTCGGAAATGAGAAGGGAGCATTTACCGGGTCGGTGAGCCAGAAGGTCGGCCGATTAGAACTTGCCGATCAGGGGACGCTGCTTCTGGATGAAGTTGGAGATATCCCGCTGGAATTGCAGCCCAAACTCTTAAGGGTTTTGCAGGATCAGGAATTTGAGCGGCTGGGAGGAACGAAAACCCTCCGGGTGGATGTAAGAGTGATCGCGGCTACGAACAGGGACCTTGAGCGGGCAGTAGCCGATCAGTTATTTCGCGGCGATCTGTACTACCGCCTGCATGTGTTTCCGCTGCGTTTGCCGGCATTGCGAGAGCGGCGCGAAGACATTCCACTTCTGATCCGGGAATTTGTGAAGAGATGCTCTGCCCGGCTCAAGAAGCAGATCGATTTTATCCCCGATGAGGCTGTGCAGGTCATGATGGATTGGGAGTGGCCCGGCAATATCCGAGAATTGGAGAACTTCATCGAGCGATCCGTGATTCTTTCAGATGACAATCACCTGCGGCCACCCATTTCAGAACTGCGTGACTCGACCCGCCGGCTCTGGGAAGCGGAGGGAACGCTACGGGACCGGGAACGGGACCTGATCATCGAAACTCTGCGGCAGACGCGAGGAGTGCTTTCAGGACCCGCCGGTGCCGCAGCGCGGCTTGGGGTCAAACGCACGACCCTACAGTACAAAATGCAGAAGCTTGGAATTTCGCGCAGCGAATATATCGATTAGGGAAAGGCGCGTAACCGCTGCCGAATTGCTGGCAGTATTGCCTGCGGGACGGCACCTGTCACCCTGCCGCGAGCTCTTGCATAATGCAAATTGCCAGCTTTTTAGCAGCTTGACATGTTTTATTGTTATGGCAAAACAAATGCAAGATGAATACAGGATGGCGTTCGCGATCTCCCGTCGCACAATTCCGTCGACTTTGATCTATGGGCCCTTAGGAGTTTTAACCCCATGGGTATCTCGCGACGCTTTATCGCCCCCAGCGACTGCGTAAATTGTGGTTTGCGCCAGGCGGGTGATTTCTGTCATCTAACTCCCGATCCTCTGAAATTTCTAAGCGGCGTCGGCCACATTACGCTGTATCCCGCTTATGCTGTTTTACTGACGGAAGGTCAGACTCCACAAGGTATCTATATCGTTTGCTCCGGGCGCGTGAAGCTTTCGGTTGCAAGCCGCGAGGGCAAGACGGTAATTCTCAAGATCGCGGAGAACCGGCAGGTACTGGGGCTGAGCGCAATCATTTCGGGAAGACCGGCGCCCATCACGGTTACCACGATCGATTTCTGCCAGATTAAATTCGTGGAACGCGAGAATTTGCTGCGCCTCATCGCAAGCGACGGCCGAATCGCGCTTCGCTGTGCCCAACTCCTTGCTACGGAAGTTGGCGAGAGCTTTGACGATGTTTATGACTTGCTGCTGGCGCGCAGCTCCACTGAAAAGCTGGCCCGGCTGTTGCTTTCTTGGGTTTCGAGGGAACCGCACAACCGCGATCTGCGAGTACGAGCGGAATTCACGCACGAGGAAATGGCGCAGATGATCGGCTCCTCGCGCGAAACCGTGACACGCCTTCTAAGCGACATGAGACGGAAAGAACTGATTCGCTTTGAAGGCTCGATTTTAGTAATTCCGAATCGGGTAGCTTTGCAAGCCATCGCGTAAACAACAAAGAGAACCCTCCCCCGGGCGGACGTGGAAAGTTGAACGGCCGCCCCTTTTTCCTGATATTTATTGTTAGAGGTTGACTAACTCGCGCAAGCGGCGGGTTTGGGCGCGGCTTACCGGGATCTCGGTTTGCTTGCGGTCATCCATGCGGAGCTGGTAAGAACTCTTGAACCAGGGCACGACTTCGCGAATGTGATTGATATTCACCAGGAACGAGCGGTGGGCGCGCCAGAACTGGCTGGGGTCTAGATTTTCGAAGAGCTCCTCGAGCGTGCGGCAGTTGGATTGGCCTTCCATCCCCGCGTGGCCGCTGGTGGTAACGGTAATGACGCCATCTTCGATGGTGGCGAAACAAATGTCTTTGGGATCGGCGAGCAGCAAGCGCCCCGCGGCCTTAATCAAAATTTTGGCGGTTGAGGGCTTTTGCGACTCCAGCTTCCGCACTAGGCTTTCGAGCTTCCCTTCCGAACCGGTGCCGGAATCGAGCTTGGCGCGCGCCCTTTCGATCGATTGCCCGACCCGCTTCTTATCGAACGGCTTGAGAATGTAATCAACGGCATTTACTTCGAAGGCCTTCACCGCATACTGGTCGAAGGCTGTAGCAAACACAATTTGGGGCAGCGGGACCTTGCGGTCGAGCAGCTTCTTTATGACCCCGAATCCGTCGAGGCCGGGCATCTGCACATCGAGGAAGAGCAGATCGGGATTGTGCTCGCGGACCAGGTTAATGGCGTCGAGACCGTTCTTTCCCTGCGCGAGTACGTTGACCTCGGCGTGATTGAGCAGATAGGCCAGTTCGTCGCGCGCGAGTTGTTCGTCATCGACGATCACAGCGGAAAGGGCCATAGACAGTGTGATGCGGATCGCGAGCTTTGCGGCTCATATTGAGTATAGCGGGCTGAAATGGACGGGGCAATCCGGAAGAGTCATAAGGGCCGCAATTGTAGAGGGCTGTTTTGATCCAGCTGAGGTCCGTTAATCAAAACGCCATGGCCTCGAATTACGTAGCCACGTTTTCGATGGCCAGCGTTACGCCCATCCCCCCACTGACGCAGAGGGTAGCGAGGCCGCGGCGAGCCCTGCGCCGCAGCATCTCGTGAAGCAGCGTTACAGTAATACGCGCGCCGGTGGCCCCGATGGGATGGCCGAGCGCGATGGCGCCTCCATTGACGTTGAGCTTGTCCCGGTCAAAATGAAGTTCGCGGTCGCATGCCAGCACCTGCGCCGCGAAGGCTTCGTTCAACTCGATGAGATCGAAATCGGCGAGCTTAAGGCCGTGCTTCTGCTCGAGCTTGCCAATGGCCGGAACTGGGCCAATGCCCATGATGCGAGGATCGACTCCCGCCGAGGTAGCGGCGAGAATGCGAGCCAGCGGCTTCAGATCATATTGCTGAATAAATTCTTCGCTGGCCAAAACGAGTGCGGCGGCGCCATCGGTAATGCCGGATGAATTTCCGGCCGTAACGGTTCCCGTCCTCGAGAAAACAGGCGAGAGTTTGCCCAGCTTTTCAAGCGACGCATCCGGGAACAGGTGCTCATCGCGCGAAAAAACCGTCCCACCTTTTTTGCTTTCAATCGTAACTGGAACAATCTCAGCATCTAACCGGCCAGCCGACTGAGCCTCGGCGGCGCGCTGCTGGGAGGCGAGAGCGAATTGGTCCTGCTCTTCGCGGGAAATCTTATATTGCTCGGCCAAGACCTCGGCAGTCTCGCCCATCACCATCTCCGCCAGCGGACAGAAAAATCCGTCGCGATACATGCCATCGACCAACTCCTGATGGCCGAGCCGATAACCCCAGCGCGCGCCGTCGAGATAATAAGGCAGGCGCGACATGGATTCGGTGCCGCCGGCGAGCGCGCAATCGAGATTGCCCACCCCGATTTCCTGAAAAGCGAGCGCAATGGACTTCATTCCCGAGGCGCATGCCTTATTCACCGTGTAGGCCGGCACTTCCTTTGGCACTCCACAGCGCATTGAGATTTGCCGGGCTGGATTGGGTCCACCGCCGGCCTGGCGCGCATTGCCGAATATCGTCTCCTCGATCCGCGTTGGCTGGATGCCGGCGCGCTCAATGGCCGCATTGGCAGCAACCATGCCCATGTCGGCGGCGGTTTGCGAAGCGAGCGAGCCACCGAATTTGCCGATAGGCGTACGCGCGGCAGAGAGGATGTAAACGGGTCTCAACGGGTCTCCGGCACGTTTTAGTCTAGCACCGGGGCGTATTGCCCTCCTCGAAAAGTCGTGGGATGGTAGCGCGCTGGAACCTCTGCGTCAGCGGCAGCCCTAGGCGAGATGAAGCACATGTTGCAGCCGCGAACCGCTGCGACAACGAAAGCACATGCGGACGTCACCGCCAGCCTCGGGCTTGAGGCGGCCATTCGAAACACTTCGAGGCCAGGCGGCGCGATACACTAATTCGCGTGAACGTTCTTTATGGAATCAACACGGTGACTGAGGCTCTTAAGGCCCGCGGCCGCGCTTTTCAATGGGTGGGCGTGGCAAAGGAACGAAACGACATTCGCCTAAAGCGAATCATCGACGAATGCCGCAAGATTGGCATTCCCGTGCGCGTTTTGACGCGAGTGGAACTCGACGAAATTGCAGTAGCAGGTGCGCACCAGGGCGTCGTGGCGATGACCTCCGCCAAACAATATACCGATCTCGACGACCTGGTAGCAGCGCGGCGCGGCGAGCACTCGCTGATTGTCGTACTCGATGGTGTGGAAGATCCGCACAATTTGGGCGCAATCCTGCGGACTGCCGATGCTGCCGGCGTGGATGGGATCGTGATCCCCGAGCGCCGATCGGCTAGCGTAACTGGCACGGTCGCGAAAACATCCGCGGGCGCGAGCGAGCATCTTCCCATTGCCAAAGTCACGAATATTTCTCGCGCGCTCGAGGACTTGAAGGCGAAAGACCTTTGGGTGGTTGGTTTGGACGAGCGTGCCGAACAGAATTACGACGCGGTCGATTACAAAATGCATTGTGCCGTCGTCCTGGGAGCCGAGGGGAGGGGCCTGCATGAGCTAGTGCGAAAACATTGCGATTTTCTGGTCTCAATCCCGATGCTGGGAAAGGTGCCGTCGCTGAATGTTTCGGTCGCGGCGGGCGTGATGCTTTATGAAATTGTCAAGCAAAGGCGGCCGGGCGCATCGAAGAGAGTATGAGGTATGCCGCCATCGCGCAAGTGCTTACGAAACTAATTTGTGTTCTCTGTGTCGTCCTTGGTTTTGCTCTTTTGGCGCGCGCGCTCGACCGCGAAGCATTTACCATCACGGTTTACGATCTTGAAGTTCGCATAGAACCCGCGCAGCAACGGCTGGGGGCACGCGGAAGAATTATTTTACGCAACGATTCCGCCCAGCCGCAGAAAATCGTTACACTGCAAATCTCGTCGTCGCTGAGTTGGCGTTCGATTCGAGCCGGCAATAAGCCGCTGCAGTTTGTAACTCAGCCGTTTACTTCCGACGTGGACCATACCGGCGCGCTTTCGGAAGCAATTGTCACATTGCCCGCTGAAGTCAGGCCAAAGGATTCCGTGGAGCTGGAAATCGGCTATGAGGGCGTGGTTCCGCTGGATATGACTCGGCTGACGCGCGTCGGCATACCCGAGGAGATCGCGCGACACACAAGTTGGGATCAGATTGGTAAATCCTTCACGGCCGTGCGGGGCGCTGGATATGTAACCTGGTATCCGATTACGACAGAGTCCGCGGATTTTTCCGAAAGCAACAGCCTGTTTGAAGTCGTGAATCGCTGGAAAGCGCGGGAGGCGGGAAGCGAGTTTCGGGCCAGCCTCGAATTAACCGGCGTAGGCGCAGACCCGGATTTCAGGCTAGTGTGTGGCGGCGACGACATTGGCACGAAGATTAGCGACAGAGATAATGGATCAGCCGAACACGAACAACCAGAAAATCGGCGCGTGCAGGCCAGTTGCTCGTCGAATCGATTTGGATTACTCGCACCTACGTTCGCCGCGGCGAGTTATATACGCTCGTCGAAGCCTCCGTTGACAGTACTTGCGCTGGCGGGCCATGAATCGGGCGCCTCGACTTACATGGACGCATTCGATCCCGCATCGAAATTTGTTACAGAGTGGTTCGGCAACCCGACCGCGCCCATTGCAATCGCCGATTTTGCCGATCCGCATGCGGCTCCCTTTGAAAGTGGAGTTTTATTGATGGTGTCGCTGGCGGGACAAGACACCAAACTCGCAGGCATCAATTTGGTCCACGAGATGGTACATTCAGCTTTCGTTTCGCGGCAACCGTGGGTCTCGGAAGGCTTGGCGCATTTTGCCGAGGCCGTTTATCGTGAACAACAGGGAGGCCGGGAAGCGGCACTCGATTTGCTTGGCTTGCATCGTGCAGCATTCATTGACTCGGAAAAAGAGGTTGCTGCTTCAGGTCCGACAAAACCCGGACAACCCCTCTCCACCACTTATGACGAGACTTACTACCGCAGTAAGGCGGCGTATGTGTGGTGGATGTTGCGAGATATGGTAGGCGCGCCCGCTCTTAAGGAAGCGATCCACAACTACCGTGCCGCTGACGATACCGATCTGAAGTATGTTGAGCGATTGATCGAAGCCGCTTCAAAGCGCGATCTTAGTGTGTTTTTCGACGACTGGGTCTATCACGACCGGGGCCTGCCCGATCTTCACGTGCAGTCGGCGCACGCCTGGCAGGACGAAAGCGAAACGAACGATAAGAAAGTACAGATGGTGACTGTAACTCTGGAGAATCTGGGTAGGGCGGCAGCCGAGGTTCCGTTTACCATTCGTTGCGCAGACAGCGAAGTGACAAATCGTCTGGAAATTAGCGCTAAGAGCACGGCGAGCACGCGGGTTCAATTGCCCTGTGCGCCGGTTGAGGTCCTCGTAAACGATGGCAGCGTGCCGGAGAGCGACTTGACCAACAATGTATTTAAGATTACGGCACAGCAGGAGATTTTGCACAACAAATAAGAAGTCAAAACTTTCTTGCAACTCACTTCTACAATTTTACTGCTGCTCTTTGACTTGTCTCGGAGGACGCTTGCCCTATATCCAATTTCTTGGCGCGGCCGGTACAGTAACTGGCTCGAAGCACCTGATTAATACAAGTTACGATTCAAGCGGCAACAATGGGTTCAAGGTCTTAATCGATTGCGGCCTATTTCAGGGCCAGAAAGATTGGCGAGAGCGTAATTGGCAGGATATGCCCGTTCCAGTTCGTGACATCGACGCTGTCGTGCTCACGCACGCGCATCTAGACCATTGCGGCTGGATTCCCCGCCTTGTAAAAGAAGGCTTCCGCGGCCCAATCTACGCTACTCAGCCCACCATTGATCTGTGCTCTGTAGTCCTGCCTGATTCGGGCCATCTGCAGGAAGAGGACGCGGCGTTTCACAACAAAAAAGGAACGTCGCGCCATACTCCCGCGCTACCGCTCTATACGCTGGAGGAGGCACAGGAGTGCCAGCAATACTTTAAGCCGGTGGAAGTTGAAGCGACAATCCAATTAAGCGGGGAACTTTCCTTTCGTTTTGTGCGCGCGGCGCACATACTGGGTTCGTGCATGGTTGAGGTGACGCTAAGGGCGAAATGGCCACCATCGCCGACTGCTTTTCACGGGAGATATCGGGCGCATTCGTAATAGCCAGATGGCGCCGGGCAAGGTTGTGCACTCGGGACCCCAGGAGGGCGAATCCGCAGACCTGCTGGTGATGGAATCTACTTATGGCAACCGTGTGCATCCGGTGAGCGATCCGCGCCCCGAACTGGCGCGACTGATTCTCGAGACCGTTTCGCGCGGAGGAAGCGTAATCGTGCCGGCATTTGCCGTCGAACGCACGCAGAAATTTGTTTTCATTCTCAAGGAATTGATGGAATCAGCGCAGATTCCGCGCGTGCCGGTTTATTGCGACAGCCCTATGGCGATTAAGGCAGTCGAGATTTTCATGAAACACTCAGAAGA
The DNA here is from genome assembly GCA_049589875.1 of Terriglobales bacterium. Classification (GTDB taxonomy): domain Bacteria; phylum Acidobacteriota; class Terriglobia; order Terriglobales; family Acidobacteriaceae; genus Acidiflorens. The sequence continues at coordinate 21,494 of JBAWBR010000035.1, read as the reverse complement.
ATATACGCCGCAGGCAGCCGATTTGATTGACAGATACGGTTCACCTACTGAGTGGCCTGGATTCAACTTCACATTGACCTCGGCGCAGTCGAAGAAGATTAACGATAGCGTCTTTCCCTCGATAATTATTTCGTCGAGCGGTATGGTAACCGGAGGCCGGATTTTGCATCATCTGGCACAGCGCTTGCCCGATCCCCGCAATCTTGTAATCTTCATCGGCTTTCAGGCGCCCGGAACGCGCGGCGCGATCATTAAAGAACGCGCGGAGAAAGTAAAGATCTTCGGGCAAATGATCCCAATTCGCGCGCGGGTCGCCGCATTTGAACAATTCAGCGATCATGCTGATCCGCCAGAGTTACTGGAATGGTTGCGGACATTTAAGGAACAACCTGGTGTCACTTACTTAGTGCATGGCGAACCTCAGGCGGCTGCGCAACTACGCGATCTGATGAAGAAAGAGTTGCGTTGGAATGTACAGATTGCGAAGTATATGGAAGCAGTAACTTTAAACGGGGTCTAATGTAAATTGTTAAAAACGACCAATGGTTGCATAACTTTTCCGTTCCAGTCGAACCAGAGGGCTCATGGAGGCCGTCTATTGAATTTAAAACTATCCGTTTTATTCCCCATCGTCCTGCTGTGGCTAGCGGTTGCACTGCCATTGAGCCTACTTTTAGGTTGCACGAGAAACCTCAGTGGTCAACATTCTGCTCATCCCGCGGTTCAAGCCAGCCCGACAGCTCTAACTCTTGATGTGGGCATCCCTTTTCGATTCGTCGCCTACGGGGACACACGTTTTCACAATCCCTCTGACACCGAAGCGGCAAACCCAGCCGTACGCACGGCATTGGTTCATGCCATTGCCGATGCGAATCCGTCGTTTATTTGTTTTACGGGTGACATCGTTTACAACGGGTATGACCCGAACGACTGGAAGATTTTCGACGACGATACTCGCGCATGGAGCGACAAGCATATCCCCGTTTTCCCAGTGCTCGGCAATCACGAACTTCGAGGCGACGAGAAGGTGGATCTCGCAAATTACTTTTCGCGCTTCCCTGCTCTCAAGAACAGCCGCTATTACTCAATCCGCGCAGCAAATACCATGTTACTGGGGCTTGATAGCTCTCTCGACGAAGTTACGGGGCCACAAGGTGAATGGCTCACCAGTAACCTCGCTCATCTTCCTTTTGACGTTGACTTTGTCTTTATCATGCTGCATCACCCGCCCTATACAAGTTCATCGATGAACATGCTCGGCGAGGGCCACTCCGCTCGACCTGGCGAAAAGGCGCTGGCGACGCTGCTCGAAAAACGGCAAGCGCAGATGCGGGCACGAATCATTGTTTTCTCGGGACACGTGCATAACTACGAGCGCCATGAGCACGGCGGTGTCACTTACTTTGTCTCTGGCGGCGGTGGCGCGCACGCATATCCGGTGCCGCGGGCAGCCGACGATCCTTACCAGAGTATGGAGATCAACTATCACTATCTACTGGCTGAGGTAGAACAAAGCCGGCTCAGGATAACCATGAATCGTCTTCAGATTTCCGGCGGAAAAACGATCTGGACACACCCTGATTCGGTTACGATTTCCGTTTCCGCGGTTGCGGCGGCAAAGGCCACTGTCCGGTAGAAGACAGATTGAAGCATTCGGCTTCACGCGTCGCACGCGGTTTGTGAGGCACGCTGTGTACTAAACTGTTTACCAGATTTTGAGTCGGCATTTTCAATCGCATTTCCCAGCGAGGGTTTCTTGGCCGTTTTGGTGGTAGGGGGCGCAGGTTATATTGGTAGTCATGCTGCTCGCGCGTTGCGGCGGGCGCGTTATAACGTCATCATCTACGATAATCTTTCTACCGGCTTTCGCCGCCTAGCGGAAGGCTTTGAGCTTATCGAGGGTGATATTAGCGATCAGGCTAAGCTCCACCGCGTGCTCTCACGCGTAGACGGAATCATGCACTTTGCCGCGCATGCTTACGTGGGAGAATCTGTTACCAATCCGCGCAAATATTTTCGTAACAACGTCGTCGATGCTCTTGCCCTGCTGAACGCTGCTGTTGACGCCGGTGTGCGTCACTTGGTTTTTTCTTCGACCTGCGCTGTCTATGGAATCCCCGAGCGCCTTCCAATCATAGAGGAAACGCCACGCGAGCCGGTCAATCCATACGGTGCCTCCAAATTGTTTTTTGAAAACGCACTTGAGGCTTATGATCGCGCCTACGGACTCCGCTCGGCACGGCTCCGCTATTTCAATGCCGCTGGGGCCGACGAGAGCGGCGAAATCGGCGAACTTCACGATCCGGAGACTCATCTGATTCCGCTCGCGCTCCTGGCAACGACAGCCGGTGGGCCGGAGTTACAGATTTTCGGCGACGACTATCCTACGCCTGATGGCACATGCCTTCGCGATTACATACACGTTAACGATCTCGCCGATGCTCACGTGCGTGCGCTGCAGCACCTGGAAAAAGGAGGCGAATCCGTCGCACTCAATCTCGGCACTGGGCGGGGTAATTCGGTGCTCGAAGTTATTCAGGCCGCCGAAAAGGCCACGGGGCGGGCTGTTCGCAGAAATATTGGATTGCGCCGGCCAGGAGATCCTCCGGTTCTTGTCGCCGACTCAAGCAAAGCAAAACAGGTGTTAGGATGGACCGCGCACCGCGATTTAAACAACATAGTTGACACGGCATGGAAATTCATGCGCACCAATCGGTAACCCACAGACTTAGTGCTTGTCGCCCTGCTCGGTAAAGAACTTACCTGAGACTCCAGACGAAAAATAACGCGAGGTGACTGTCTTCTTGCGCGTAAAAAATTCCACCGCGTCCCAGCCATGGACATGCAGGTCGCCGAAGAACGAATCTTTCCACCCGGAGAAGGGGAAATAGGCGGGGGAGGCTGCAACTCCTATATTGACGCCAACCATGCCCACTTCAATACGCCGGCTATATTCCCGCACGGCCGCGCCATTTTCGGTAAAGATCGAGGTGCCATTGCCGCGCGGATCATTGTTGATGAGAGCAATCGCTTCATCAAGCGAGTTGACGTGCATCACGGAGAGCACCGGCCCGAACACTTCCTCGCGCGCGACGCGCATGTCTGCTTTCACATGGTTGAGAATTGTCGGTCCAACAAAGTTGCCGCCCGCCGGAACGTTTCCTGGGTGACGGCCGTCCAATAATACTTCCGCTCCCTCTTTGATTCCGCTTTCGATTGCTTCATGAATGCGATCGCAGGCGGCAGCTGAAATCACAGGCCCTAAACTCGATTTCGGGTCCCGGCCGTCGCCGGCGATCAATTTCTCCGCTTCTTCTTTCAACTTGCCCATGATCGCGTCCTTCGCGGCACCCACGGTTACCAGCACCGATCCTGCCATGCAGCGCTGGCCCGCATTACCAAATGCGCTGCCCAGAACATTCGAGACGGTTTTATCGACGACGGCATCCGGCATTACCACCATGTAGTTTTTCGCGCCGCCTAGGGCTTGCACGCGTTTTCCTTTTTCCGCCGCTCGCCGGTAAACATATCTTGCTGTGTTGACCGATCCGACAAATGAAACGGCCTGGGTGCCCGGGCTATCGAGGATGGCATCCACCACATCATGCGCGCCGTTCACCATATTGACCACTCCCGCAGGAAGGCCGATTTCATCGAGTATTTGGCAGATCAATTCCGAAGTGAGTGGTACTTGCTCAGAGGGTTTGAGAATGAATGTGTTTCCGCAAACAATGGCAAACGGCAAGAACCACATGGGCACCATGGCTGGGAAGTTGAACGGAACGATAGCGGCGCAAACTCCTATGGGCTGACGAACAGTTTCCGAGTTGATGCCGCGGGCAACGCCTTCGAGTGTCCGGCCTTGCATGGTCATGGGTGTAGCGCAGGCGGCTTCCAACACTTCAATTGAGCGAGTAACTTCGGCGCGCGCATCGGAAAGCACCTTGCCACCCTCGCGCGTAATCGACGCCGCCAGCTCATCGAGCCGCTGGCGAAATTTCTCCCGCAACCCAAAGATGAATTCGGTGCGCTCACCAATCGAGCGCGCTCTCCAATCGGGCAAAGCGGCGTTGGCGGCGGCAACTGCAGCTTCCAGATCGGCTGCGGCCGATAGCGGTACGCGCGCCAGCACTTCGCCATTGGCGGGGTTGGTCACATCGAGCAAACGGCTGGTCTGAGCCGGCTGCCAGCGGCCGCCAATATAGTTGGAAAGAACGCGGGCCATGTTCGTGGTGTCCCGCTGTATCGTAGATTCCCTATCCGTCACAGTATTTGTCTGAGAAGTCATAAGTGCTTCCTGAGTGCCACTTATTTGAGAATTCGAGGACTGCGTCAATTGGCGGCTCTGGCTCGCCTGGCCCAGACGGCCACTATTCTCGAACATACGATTGCTTGGTTTTATCACTTTTCGCGGGAGAATAACAGCGTTCCGAGAAAAAGATGCCCTTCGAGGTTTAATGGCATCGCCCGTGCGCACCTATTAAATTCTCAGCGCCAATTAATCTCTTAAGGCAATGACAGATACAGAAAAAGGCTCCAGTCGAAGCTTAGTTTCTGCAATATTTTGCGTTACTGTATCGGGAGATGTCCCGCCAATTGTCTGGACCGTCGCGGCAATACACTCCTGGGGTACTATCACAGTGACGTTACGGTTTCTCTTGTTTATGAGGAGCAATTTCCGGTGGCCATCTCTTACGAAAGCCTGTGCTTCGACGGCATCAGCTTCCGCAAATGACCCATTACTTTTTACTTCCGTGGTGGGGAGTTCATCTCCCGGACCGAAGTTATTCTTAATCAGTTCGAGAACCCGAAAGCGAGCATTCGGTTTGCCAGTAGTCCAATCGATCATAGTGACACTGGGGTACTGCGAGGGATACCCGACGAGTTGCGATTCGCCCAGGACATCGACTCCCAGCCTCGCGAAATTACTATATAGATAGCTGTATAGAGCTCCGCTGAGATTCCAGTACTCGGGCGGAATAGGCTTTTCTATATGATTCGGTTCAACCTGAGCAAAGTCATTATTAAGGATCGTACCCGCTTCATCGACCATGACTTTTGTGGACGGCGACAGTAGATCTCGCACTTGAAGGATGTAGCGGGTCACGGAGACAAACTCACTGGCCTGATCGAAGAATGTGTACTGCCAGTCCTGTAGCGTTTCATCGCCCGATGGAGTGGAATAGCCGTGGAAAGAAATGTAATCCAAGGGAACCCCTGGCTGGTGATTCTTAGGGTCCAGAAAATACGCAAAGGTTCGCGCAGCGTCGGAGGGAGCAGACAGCGCAAGACCAACAAATTTCATTCCAGGTGCAACCTTAAGCACGGCCTGAGTTACTGCATCATAACGTTCCACGTATTGCTGGGGAGTTGTTTCGTGTTCTCCATCGGGTTCGTTGAAGACCTCCCAGTACTGGATGTCGTAGTGATGCCCCGAAGAATGGAACTTGCCCAATTCATCCGTGAATCCACCTTGGTTGTACCAGGCCGCTAATCGTCCAAAGTAATCTCCCATGCCTTTGACATCGGGAAGTATCGTGCCTTGTGAATAATTCCAGGTCACTTGGTTAGGATCGTCTGGATATGTAACGGGTTGGGGGGTGGTAAACATCCATTGCGGGATGGTGCTGAAGCTCATAACAGGGCTATGCCCTGCCGAGGCCTTAACAATGTCCTCAACTAAAGGGTCCATATACTGAAAGTCCCAATATGTCTGCTTGGCGTCGGGAGGGCGCAATTCTGCAACTGCCAATTTCGGATAAGGCATCCAGAAGGCATAGCGAGCATAGTCGGGGCCGAGCTTGTGCAAAGCATCGAAGGAAGCATCGTGAATGGGCGATTCGCGACGCAGCATCGGGTTGACCACGGCTTGCAGCGTCGGGACTGTGCGGTTTAACGTTTTTTTCTGCCAGTTCACGAGAATCAAGGGCTCGTTCTGGGCGAGAGCGGCACTGCTCGCAATCACAGCGGATAATGCGAGGATAAAAGCAATTCGGACTCTCTCTATTAGCTCGTGCATTTGCGCCATCGCCGCCTTGCTAGATGTCTAACTTCTTCGTACCCTTAGTCTTTTCCACGAACCGCATTTCCGGCTTCGTCATGACGGCCCAGCGCAGCCGCAATTGTCTTTATTAGCTTCCCGTCCGGAGTATCGCCACTTAGTTCCCATATCATTACTCCCTGCAAACTCCGCTCTCTTGCGTACTTGACCTTGGTGCCTATGGATAACTCATCATCATAAGTCCAGAATGTACTTCCATCGAACAACCATGGCGCCATTGATGAAGGATCGCGATATGTTGTGAACTTGCTTTGAATGGAAACGATGTAATTATAAAGAACATCTTTACGATCCGGTTCGCCAAGTTGAAAAAGACCATGATTCGCTGGAGCAACTTTCGTCCACGAGTAAGCGTAGAACGGGACTCCCATTAGCATCCGGGAAAGCGGTACCCCAGCGTTCTTATATGCCCAAATTGTTGCATCAACACTCCCGTCAAATTCCGGGTCTCCGGGCGCGTGGTAAAGCGGAGCTACGAGACCGGCCTTCTTGCTCCAGGGGCCGGCGTAATCGTAGTTCATGATGCCGACCTGATCGACATAATGTGCCACGGCGGCCATATCAAGGTGCTGATAAGTGTTGCGGCCGGTTCCCATGGCAACACTTAATAAGTAGTTTGGGCCAATTGCATCCAGTTGGCGGCGAAACTCAGCCAGTAATGCGACGAAGTTGAGTTTGTCGACCTCCAAGGGATACTCCCAATCGATATCGATGCCATCGAAAAGGCCCGGAGCTTCGATGCCGTCGGCAATCTTCCCCTGAATGAAACGCTGAATACATGAAGTAACAAAGGCGACCCGGTTCTCAGGTTGCGCCGCTTTCACAAACACCTCCGGTTCGCCTTCCAGAGAAATCAGCACTTTCAGGCGTGGATACAGGCGTTTGAGTTCTTGCATCTGATGAAAATTTCCTTTCAGCGGTATATCGAGAGCATCGGGAGTGCCATCGACGCTCTCAGCGGCCGAGAACGAGTAAGTAAGATCCGCAGTTGGGTTTGCTACAGCACATAGGTTGTTGTCGATATGCGCTTGGGAGTAATTAATTTGATCGAGGATGGCAGCCGCGCCCTGCGAAATCAGATCCTTGAGGAAAAACTGCCGGCGCATACTGTCGCCCTGAAAGTACCCGACCACGATTGGCCGAACCGCGGACGAAGTCCGCTGCGCAAGAGTGGGGCGCGCACCAATGCAGAATACGGCCATCAAAAGGATTGGAACAATTGACCCGCGAGCCATTTGCGGGAAGTTATTTCGGAGCATTCCCTGGGCCTCCGACATCATAGATTCTGGGAATGCGCTCCTCAACGGAGGGCAGTGCAGGAAACAGCGCGTGCGGTTCCTTCTGATACCAATAAGCGACAGAGGAAAAATTATCGGACCGATGATTGGCATGGCCGTGTTCAATAGTTGCCTTCAGACTTTTCGTAAATGGAATCGGCGAATCGAGGTGAAATCGATAGACGGACGATCGGCTGCCAGCGAGCTCCGGCCCCTTAAGAGGCGCCCCATATAGTCCATACGAAAAGGGATGTTGACCAAAGTCCCAGGCTCCAAGAAAGTAATCCTCCGAACCTGTACCGTTGATCGACGGCAATTGTTCGCCGTCGATGAAAAACATGTCGTCGCCTTCACCCCACCATCCGTCCTGATTTTGGAGAACTGACATGGTGACACCGACGAAGTGCCCTTGCCCGGTTGCATCAAGCCAAACGTAGTTACCTTTGCCGTCGAGATTCTTCTTTGCAGTCACAGCGGGCGTGTCATTCGATGTCCAATCGCTGGTCCATCCCTTGTTTGGCGCCGCCTGGCGATATTGAGCATGGAAATACATAGTATCGGCGGCGAGGTCTTTGTCTTTGTTGAACGCCTGATAGTCGATATTGAAATAGAACGAGTCGACAGCTTCGCTGCCTTGATTGGTAACAGTGATCCGAGCATGCTTCCGGAAGGGCATGGGGAAGAAGCAATTGAGAGCCTTATCGGAGGCGACCGATAACGGCACCGACTCAAATTGAAAGTAGTCTCCCATTCCTAGACCGAAGAAATCCCCAATGGGCGTTTCCACGCTCGGCGAAGCTTCGTCATCCCAAAACATACGTAGAACGAGTTTCTTCAGGTGATAGGCCTCTGACGAGGCAATCGTGATCCATAGGTGAGTGATAAGTCCGGGTCCCCGGTCGTCCAGCAAAGTAGCTGTCTCTCCGGGAGCGATCTTGACAAAATCATCATTGCCGCCGGTGCGGTCATAACTTGACGCTCGCTTCTGAACATAAGTATGGAGTAAGTCGAGACTGGAGAGCTGCGTTCTCCATCCGCCTTCGGACTGGCCCCAAGCTCCTCCAGTCACAAACGGAATACTGACAAAAATGACCAGTAGTGCATAGAAGCTACTCGCTGGCATCATTTTCTTAACGACGCTCAAACGTGGCTGATATTGCGGATACCGAATCTCCGGTTGTTTGGAACTATCCATGCGGGTCATATCATCGGGTAAGTCGTGCAATGTAAACTCCAAAAGGCTCCATAGAAATCTGGCCCAACTGGCCGCCCGGAGGAGCGGCTAAGGTCGTTAGCAAAGATGTAGCTTTCGCGGAAGAAAAGCCTTGGGCAGTGAGATCGAAACTGATCTCTTGCTTTGCCTTTGACATGTTGAGTACAACCAGCACTGCTTCATCCTTGTAACGGCGAAGATAGGAGAGAACGTCAGGGTTGTCTTGATTGAGCGCAACATAGTCCCCGTCTAACAGCGCGGATTCGTGATGGCGCAGGGCAAGGAGGCGAGTATAAAACTGCAAGATGGAGTCGGGATCTTTCGATTCGCTGGCGACGTTGTGGGTCTTGTAGCTGGCGGGAACCGGTAACCATGGGGTAGTCTGGCTGAACCCGGCGTTTACCGAATCGTTCCACTGCATGGGGGTGCGTTCGCCATCGCGGCCCTTTTCCTTTGGCCATCCCGCGATACCGATAGGGTCCTTTACATCTTCTTTGCGAACCGGATCGTTGTTCTCCATTCCTAGTTCTTCCCCGTAGTACATGACAGGTGTGCCACGTAGAGTCAGGTATAATCCAGCCATAAGTTTGGCGATTTCGTCGTTGTGCTTTCCGTCGCCATAGCGATCATACGAACGCGGCATATCATGGTTGCCGATTACGTAGACAGGCCATCCGCCGGTAGACTCCGCATTTGCGATCTGGGTGCGGAAATCCTTGGGCGAGAGTTTATCGACCTGGCAGAACATGAAATCCATCGGCATTTGGATTTCATCATTGTGATCCCCGTAATACTCTTTGAGTTCATCTCGATTAGATGTATAAGTCTCACCGATTAAGACAGCATCGTAGTCGTCGGCGACCTTTCGTAATTTCTTCAACTCTGTGTGAACCTCGGGCAATTTGTCGTTGAACTTGTTATCCATGTTAGGGTCGCCGAATTCGTTCTTGCCCTCCAACAACGGATTGTCATGAAGATTCGGATCCTCAAACAAGAGATCGACGGCATCGAGCCGAAATCCCGAAACGCCGTGCTTGTACCAAAAGCGCGTGACATCGAACATGGCTTTCTCAACAGCAGGGTTGCGCCAATTGAGATCGGGCTGGCCGACGGCAAAGAAATGGTAGTAATACTGACCCGTCTTGGGGTCGAACTGCCATGCCGACCCGCCAAAACCGGAGAGCCAGTTGTTAGGGGGAACGCCAGGTCCCTTACCGTCGCGCCAAATGTACCAGTCGCGATGTACCGAGGTTCGCGAAGAGGCCGAATCCATGAACCATTTGTGCTGCGGCGAAGTGTGGTTGAGTACAAAATCCATAATGATCCGGATATCGTGCTTCTTGGCATCACGCGACAACTGTTCGAAATCCTTCATCGTTCCATACATTGGATCGATGTTCTCGTAGTCGGCAACGTCATAACCAAAGTCGACCTGAGGCGAGGGAAAGCACGGTGTAATCCAAATTGCATCCACTCCAAGGGCTTTCAGATAATCCAGATGCGAGTCGATGCCCTTGAGGTCACCAATGCCGTCATTGTTACTGTCGGCAAAACTGCGCGGATAAAGCTCATAAAAAACAGAATGTTTCCACCACTCGTGACCTTCCGCATCCACGGCACGCTTCTGTGCCTGAGCAGCAGCGCCAGAAAGTAAGACAATGATACCCACGAACAATACGACTATTCCTTTAAGATCTCGAGACATTTGACCAGCTTTCCCTTTCGTTTCCACGATCTTGCACTTCGTGTCTTAACGACGATTTATTTTGCTGCAAAATGAAACACGACTGAGGTCTGCGCATCGCCGTTGGGCGGCGGGGCTGCCGGAAGTTGCACGTGGACTTTGGCATTCGGTTGAGTCGTCCGATCGAGTCGAGCGCCATCCACCGAAGAAACCTGACTCGCATCCCAGACCGACAGATCGTAGCTTTCCCCGGCTTTTCCCGAGAGCAGCAACCTCAAGGCGTCCCGCGTTGGCGTCCACGATTCGGAAATCACGCGCAGACCTCGACTCGTAGCTCCCAGTGGCGGAAGAGCTAGGGAGTAGCTCAGCTCAAAATTGTTTTCTACCTTGATTTCCACCATGTTCTTGCCGGCTTTGATTGGCAGCTCCAGGGTTACGTGCTGGTCGGATGAGTTTGTTTCCAGATGAAATGGCAGCTTGCGCCCATTAAACTCAACCCGTTTGATCCTGGCACGCAAGCTTACCGCCGGAGAAAATTCCAGGGAACATGATTTTGCGCTCGTCGACTCCACTTGCAAGCGGATGACCCCAGCTGTTCGGTAATAATTTAGATTCAATATCTCACTGCCAAGCTGTATGTTCTCGACGGAAAACGAATTCCAATCCGCCGGAGCGTGTGGAGCAAATGTCAAATGACAAGTGGCAGCATCCGCGCTGAGTCCGAGTAATCCGCTTAGCAGCGGATTCACAACCATCGCTGCCGACCAAATCTGATGAGGCGATCCGGTGGCGAGCGTCTGATAGTAGTTGCCGGAAAGAACTTCCGTCACATGGCCAAGCGACCCATCTAAAGCGAGCAGCGCGTTGGCTCGCAAATTCGAGTAAGCCGGAAGCGGGCGGTGATAACGGTACTCGCCGATCGAGGCCCAGCCTGTGAACAGCGGCCAAACTGTTCCGAAGTGATACCCGCCGGGGTCGTAGTTGGGATCGTGCGAAGACATAATTCTCATGCCCCAATCGGCTTGGTGATCGAATCCCGCAAGCGTCTCAATCATTTTTTGCGCGTGCTCATCCTTGAGTTGCCCAAACCACATGGGAACGGCCGCCAGAACACTTGCCCTATCCTGGCGCTGGCCATTCGAGTCCAAAGCGTAAGCGTAGAACTCTTTCTCGGGAGACCAGAACGTCTTATCCAATAGGGGATTTTGCCGATTGAAAGCTTGCGTAAGTTCGCTGGCAACATCTTCTTTCCCTGAAAGATGAGCTAAGTGCGAAAGCGCTTTGGCCGCTTCAACTCCCAATGAAGCTTGATATAACTCGATCTGCACGGGATAGAGCGGACCTCCTTCAATCCAGCCATGGCCAACGCCGGCGTTCTGAGCAAGCCCCTGACTGCTGAACGTTGATTGTAGAAATCCGTATGCTTTCCAAAGACTATCCCAGCGACCGCGGGCAAACTCGATGTCTCCGCTCCGTGTCACGTAATCGTCCGCCGCGATAATGAACAACGGAGTTGCGTCCGCCGATGAAAATGCCCATTGCGTTTTGAACCAGTCTATAAAACTGGCGCTTTGAGACACTTCATGTGGGATCTTGCCGTCGGCGCGCTGATACTTGCTCAAGAACTCCAGCGCACTGCGCGCATCCGAGAAATCGCCTTCTGCATTCAGCGCGAGCGAAGTCCATGCGGAATCCCGTCCAAAAAACCAGGCGAAACCAGGTCGATAGTCGCCGCGCGATGTATCGAAGCCGGCCAGAAGGCCTTTACCAAGGAATGGGTTTTCGGCGACACCTTGCAACATACTCACCCTTGCCCAGTCATACGCGACTTCCAGTTGAGCGTCAGGGAGGTGAACACTTACAGTGTGAGCCAGATAGTCGCGGTAGTACGCGGCGGATTCAGACAAGAGGCTGGCATAGTCTTTCGACAAATGCTCGTAGGTACTTGTAAGTGGCCCCTTCCCAGTGGAGGAGGCGGCAATAACAATGAACTTTGTTTCTGTCCCCTTTGCCGTCGGACCGAGAAGAAAAGAATCTTGGCGGGAAATGAAATAGTTAGTGGAGTACTCTTCGGAGGTTTTGCTCGCGGATGGCGAGCCAACCACGGCGTCATACTTTCCCGCATCGTCCGCGAAGTGGAACGCCCGAAGACTGGGATCCCACTCCTGGCTCGCGTCGCCCAAACTGGCTGGCCACTGCAGTTGAAAATCGCGCTCGAAGACCGCTTTGATTTCCAATGGTTTGGTCGTGTCTACCTCGAGCGCGATGATAGCGCCTGGCTCATCAACAGGGACAAACAACGTTTCGCGTACTGAAAAATTGTCTCCAGCGTAAACGATGGTGGCCGATTCAGGATGAACGATCAAAGTTCTGGCCTGAGTTTCCGCTGGCACTACCGCGCCATCAACAAGAAATTGCAGATGGAAATTACTCAGGATTTTGAAGGGATAAACCCAAGCCTCAAGCGTGCCCTGCTCGTTCCCCCAAATGCCAGCACGCCTGCCTAATGCCGATACAAATTCCCAGGAACGGACGGGCCGCGATAGTTCCAGCGATTGCCCGGGCGAAACTGCAAATACGACGGAGCACATCAGGGGCACGCTGAAAGCCAGAATAATTCTGGCGCGCAATCTTCTCCTCATGTCCCGAATCTCACGCCGGGCATGCGGTTCTGCCTTTCTAGTGCCCCCCATTAGTTTACTGGTGGCAGACTGGCTGCATACATTGCATCGAGTAAATCCTGCGATTGGCCATCGTAGTCCGCATCGAGCGACCACATAAATGTACCGCCAATATTCTCCTGCCAATCCGCGAACCATACACGGTAGTAAGTCGAGAAGGCGTCGTCGTAGGTGCCGAAACCCGGCTTCCCATCCGTCCTCAACATGTACGGCACCATCGCAACCGGATCGTAGAACGTCTCCCAACCTTTCTTATTGATCCGCTGCTTAAAGTAGGGTGCGTAATTGAATCCCCAAACATAGCTGTCGCAATTGCCATCTTTTGTATGGCTGGCGTTGGGGCACTCACCCCATAACTGACTTACATTGAAGTAAACATATCCATAAAACGGGGTTCCCATATTGAGTTGCGACGGCGGAGCGCCAGCTTGCAGGAAAAGACCGATCGACTCATTCGCCGCGCCCCCCGGCTGGCATTCCCACGGATCTGTATCCCCAGGATCCCAAATAATCTGTGAGTTCAGTTGCCCGTCCTGCGTCCACGGGCCGGCGCAGTCATACTGCATGATGTTGAAGTAGTCGAGAAAGGGATTCACCTGCGGGATATCGTATCCACCCCCTCCCCACGGTGCGGCATCGACGGAAATCACGTACTGCGGACTGGGCAACACCGACCGTACCGCTACCATCATGTTGTAAAAAGTGCCAGCTTCCTCATCCGTGGGATACTCCCAGTCAAAGTCGACGCCGTCATATCCGTGTTCGCTGATGAATGCGAATAAATTGCCGGCGAACACTGATATCAATTGCGGATCGGAATCGAACGCAGGAAAATCCCCGCCTACGCCGACGAGCACTTTGACGCCCGCTTGATGCGCCCTTCGAATCAGCGCTGGTTCGAGATATCCATCGGGAACAGAGAGTGTCGCGTCGGAGCCGAAACCCACACTGAAGTGGATGATATGCGTCAGTTTTGAATAGGGAATTTGCGCCGCGCCATAAGGTGGAGTCTGGTACTTGCTCCAATATCCATAATCCCCAACGATGCGCTTCGTCAGAAGCGTGGTTGAGGGCTTGCGGCTTTGAGCGCTCGCGCAGAGAACACTGAGGCCTGCCAAAAAAAAACCGGCCACGAGTCGAATATAAAACCTCAAGTGTTCGGAATCTAATCTCATGAAGCCCCCTCGTGCTAGTACTCTCTTTCGGCGCATCGGGATCGATTAACGATGTGCGCCTGGGGTTGGCGGCAAGAAAGACGAATCACGCGCCAACTGCAGTATACGAACGTTGAAACCTTTCAATCAAGGATTTGCGAAATCAAGATACGATTCTGCTGCGTTCATGCACATCGTTGCACATCCCGCAGAAACACCCCAATTCACAACTCCCATTTAAAGGTCCCCTTTTGCACCCGCAGAGAAGACTTGATCTGGATCCGGCGGTGTCAGCATGCAGCGATCCGCCCCCATTAAAAACTAATCTTCAACGCCAACTGCACCTGCCTTGGCCCAATCGGCCCCATGCTCGTTATTTGCCCAAAATCGGAGTAACCGACATTGAGCGTATCGCTGCCGTAAGGTCCGGGTGCACCCATGCTGAAGGTTGGATGATTGAATGCGTTTTGTGCCTCTAGGCGAACCTCAGCATTCAGGCCTTCGTGCAGTTTTGCCATCGGGAACTCTTTTTCGATCGACAAGTCGCTGCTAAATATCAGAGGGCTCCTGATGTCTGACAAAGCGCGCGGAGCGTCGCCCAGCGTGAATTCATTTGGGTATTGGAACACATTCGGATTCGCGAAGTATTGGTTCACCCAATCGCTGTCTTTACCACCGGCTCGCTCCGGCGTGCCTACAATGTTAGGCCGCTGTGCGCCATAAGTTGGCAGCGGAGTTCCTCCGCCGCCCACCGTAACCGTCAACGGGCGGCCCTCGGAGATGCGCCAGATCCCGTTCGTCTTCCATCCACCCACAACGGCGTCGAGTGCGCGTGGCATGCTGCCGAGGAATGCCCGTCCGTGCCCAATTGGCAGGTCATAGGTGTAGGTAAACTGCACGACTTGCGGAATATCGAACGTCGAAAGGCTGCGCTCCAACCACGGTTTATTGGGATCCTGAAGACTGGTGAAGCTGCCGATATAGGTTATGTTGTCGTCATAAATCGACGAGTCATCGATCGACTTGGACCACGTGTACGTGACCAGGAATTGCAGGCCATTCGAATACCGTTTTTCGGCCTTGATCTGCAGACCGTGGTAAATGGAGTTCGCAATGGGCCGTACGTCGGTGGTAACACCCGTAAACTGCGGGTACGGAAGCTCCAGTTGGTAACCTGGCACCTGCGCATAGGAAAGCGCGCTGTTCGGGTCGCTTATAGGTCCACCATTAGCCGAAGAAAAAGGATTCGTTACGTAACTAAGAAGATTATTAAGCGTCCCCGGCGAAGCGTTCTCCACCCACGGCCCCAAAATATCCAGCGAATTCGCGCCGCTGAAATACAGGTGGGTGCCCTTCTTCCCGATGTACTCCACGTCGATCACAGTGTTAGACGGAAGTTGCTGCTCAAAGCCGAAGCTCCAGCTTTGCTCGTACGGCATTTTTATGGCGTAGCCGCTACGGATCGGCCCGACTGCGCCAAAACCAACATCGTTCAATAGACCCAGTGAGCTTCCCGCCGGTTGCTCGAAACCGTTGGGGTAAGGATTGCTCATGCGCAGATAAGGGGTCGCCCCATCGTTTTGGTATGTGGTGATCGCGCTCGTATATACGTTGTAGCCCTGCGTGCCGTAGCTGCCCACGCCGTTTGCGCCGGAGCGGGTCTGGCCAAAGTAAATGCCGTAGCCTCCACGCAGTACTGTCTTGTCGGCGAACCTGTAGGCGAGGCCGAAGCGAGGCTGGAAATTCTTGTAGTCTGTGTCCCAGTTCGTCCGCTCGTTTCCGTTCGTGAACCGTTCTCCCCCATACAGCGTGCGAGTCACAGGCTGCATGGTTAGCGGATCTTGATACGAAATACTGCCGCCGTTCAAGGGATTAATCACGCCCGGATCAAACCAGTTCTGACGGTTGTGGCGTTCGGTTCGAGGCAAAGCGAGCTCATAGCGTAAACCTGCATTCACCGTAAGCTTGGACGACGCTTTCCAGTTATCCTGAGCGAACCAAGAGTACTGATAATTCTCCATCGACGGCCGGAACTGTATTTCGTACCCGGTATTTCCCCCTCCCAACATTTGGCCCATCAGGAAGCTGGCCATTCCATCGCCGCCATAGGTCGAGTTATCGGTACTGCTGAATTCGGAGCTGCCGGTGCTATCGAAGCCGAAGTTACCCAACGGGGCGTTGGTCTGGATGTAGTTAATCTGGCGCAAGCGGCCGTCAAAGCCAAACTTCATCTCATGCGGGCCCCGCACTTTGCTGAGCGTAACCGTCAACTGGCCGTTGTTTTCCCCTTCCCTGTAGTTACCGTACGGGTCGTCACCCAGGCTGGTGTATCCCGCCGAGGGATAGCCATTAATGAAAATAGCGGGAACTCCCGTGAAGCCGTTTGCTCCTAGATAGGATGGAAAACCGAGCGTGCCCAGCGGATCCGGCACGCTGCTACTGTAGGCGTACTGCTGTTCGTTGTACGTATTTCTCGTAAAGCCCAGAGTAGTAATCAACAATGTTGTCGGATTAAAGGTGTGAGTCTCATTAATCGCGATCACGTGAGCCGTAAAATCGTTTGGCCCTTCCGAGCAGGGATCGACAAAATCGTTAAAGCAACTCCATACTTGGGAATGATTGTCCCACTCCTGCGAATACTTGGCAGTCAGCATATTGTTCGCGTTGAAGCGCTGATCGATCTTGATTTCCGCTTTGGCATCGCTGTAGTGAACTGGTCCCGAATCTGTCCAGTTGTCGAATGGACCGCCCGCTGGATTGTTCGCCGCGGGGAACAGGTTGATCATCTTTGCCGCCACCGGATCGATCAAGTTGCCTGGCGTGCCGGGTAACTGGTAGGGCGTCCCCGCCAGCTTGGGATTACCGGGACTGGTGTAGGTGGCAATGTTGTTATTGGGAATGGGAGTAAAGCGCTGCGCCAAGCCCACCGAGGAGTTGTAAACTCCGCTATACGGATCCCAAAGCTGACCGGCCGATAATAAGTTCCCTTGTCCGTCGGTGCATACATTGTTATAGGTTGCGCCTGTGTTGGGGTCTGTGCCAGTACCAAACACCCCGCCGTTCTGTGTGGTACACAACTCCGCGAAATTGCCGGCGCGCTCGTCGGAGGAAGGAACTCCCGCCGATGCCGTGCTCTCCTGAATCTGTTTTGTGCCTTGATAATCGGCGAAGAAGAATGTCTTGTTCTTGAAGATTGGCCCGCCGAAGGTGACGCCATACTCGTTGCGTTGTTGTGTGGGCCTGGGGACTGCGGCGCGATTGGCGAACCAATCATTGGCGTCGGTAAGAGAATTTCGCAGGAAATCGTAAACGCTCCCATGAAAAGCGTTCGTTCCAGAGCGCGTAACCATGTTGATCACCGATGCGCCGGTGAAGCCATACTCCGCGCTGAAGTTCGTCTGCTGCACCTTGAACTCATCCACCGATTCCACCGGCGGATCGTAGGCCATCTGATTGGTTCCGCCGTTGGCTTCAACGTTCGTGACCGACGCGCCATCCAGCAGGATATCGGCCGAACCACCGCGGCTGCCATTGGAAACAAACCCGGTTTCGTTGCAGTTAGGGCATTGGTCGTCCATGTCAGTGACGCCGGGCGCCAGATAGGTAAGCGCCATCACATCGCGGCCAATTAACGGCAAATCGTTAATGAATTTGCGGTCGATGACCTGCCCGGTGGTGGCATCCTGTGTCTCGATGGTCTCTGTCTGCGCTTTCACCTCGACGCTTTCCTTGGCAGAGGCAAGTCGAAGGCTCAGGTTCGCCGTGGCGTTTTCGCTGACATCTAATTTGATATGAGTGCGCACATTCTTTTCAAAGCCCTGCTTTTCGGCGGTAACCGAGTAGACGCCTGGAGGAATGGCGCGAAACAGATAACGGCCCGTCTCGTCTGAAGTGGCTTTGAACTGATACCCCCTTTGTTCGTCCGTCAGAACCACTTTGGCCCCTTGTACAACTGCGCCGCTGGGATCGGTCAACAACCCGCTCACAGTCCCAAAGTAGCCTTGGCCAAACAGCACCACTGGCAGAAGAATGACAATAATAAGGGTTAAAATTTGAAACAACGCATGTTTGCGAATCTGCTGAACTAGCGAACTCATGTGGGCTCCGTAAACTCGGGGGAAATAGTGGACTGAGCGTTCCTGGACGAGATGCCGGCGGCCAAACCGCTTAAGCGCTCGCTTTTCAAAAGTATCGATGCAGCGGGGATCTTTTCCCATATTAAAACGTTTCATTAGAAATCGCGCAGCAATTATGAGAAGGTATGCAAAAAAAAGCAAGAACAAATATTAAAAATTGAAAAGAAAAAGTACCGGAAACATGAGGCTCCAATCCGTGATCGCCCAGCCCCGTGTGTCGAGAACTGCCATGATGAAAATGGCGCCATGCCCATCATTTTCGAAGCGCCAGCTCATGTTTGGCGGCCAACATTTCAGCGTCCAGGCTCCCATACATTTCGAGTTGGGATGTTCCCCATCCCCTGGATCGAAACGCACCAAAAGACGATTTGATTGAAAGGTTTCAGTGCGATTATGCTTCTTTTTCCCGGCGGTATGCAACAACGTCTTCGCATGCTTTCCGCGGAATAATGCGCCCGTCAGCACTGGGCACGCCAAGAACAGAGTCATTCAAAGTTATCCATTGGAGGCACTCGTTGAAAAAACTCAGCGCAATTCTCGTTACATTCCTGGTCATCCTCCTTCCCGGCGCGATCTGCCGGGCCCAGACAATCCATGTCGATATTACTCCCGAAAATTCTACAAATCACTTTCGTCCGAATGAGACTCTTGGCGCCGGTGTCGATCGGATTCCTTCAGAAGCCATCGACAAAGATCTCGTCGAGCCCAACTTGGGCCGCGCTTTGGCTTCCGGCTGGCAACCCGTCACCTATCGCCAGAACACAGAACTCACCATTGAGGCCTGGCATTGGAATCCCAACGGCACATGGAGTGAGACCGGCGAAAAGGGCTACTTTGTAGGTTCGGCCACCCCGGCTGACCCCATCCGCTATTCCTACGGATATTCGTTGCCGCATCGCGGCTTTACGCGGAACGATGGCACTCCCAACGCCGGCTACTCTCGCATGACAGATGGCGATGAGAACACCTATTGGAAGAGTAATCCATACCTCACCGAGCGCTACACAGGGGAAAACGATGCCTTACATCCGCAATGGGTGGTCATCGATATGGCGCAAACGCAGCCCGTCGACAGCATACGCATTGTCTGGGCCGAGCCCTATGCCACCAAACTGGTGGTGCAGCATTGGGTAGGCGTGGAAGATCCAATGCACGATCCCGTTCATGGCGCGTGGGAATCTTTTCCCCTGGGTACGGTTGAGCACGGCCGCGGCGGGTCGGGGATTATTCGTCTCAGTGGCAGTCCCGTCTCCGTTCGATTTGTGCGTATTCTGATGACCGCATCTTCAAATACATGTGGCGCTCAGTCATCTTCCGATGCGCGGGCCTGCGTGGGGTATGCGATCCGGGAGCTCTATCTCGGCACGACCTCGTCGAATGGTCTTTTTCACGACGTCCTGCGTCATGTACCCGACCAGGAGCAGACCACGACGTATTGCTCGTCCGTGGATCCGTGGCACGAAGCGGCTGATCTCGGCACAACCAAACAAGCTCAGGTTGGCTTTGACATCTTCTTTACCAGCGGCGTGACTCGGGGACTTCCAGCGATGGTGCCGATCGCTATGCTGTATGACACTCCCGAGAACGCGGTTGCCGAGATTGCCTACATCGAAAAGCGCAACTACCCAATCTCCTATGTCGAAATGGGAGAGGAAGCCGACGGACAATACACCAGTCCAGAAGATTATGGAGCACTCTACCTTGAGTGGGCCACGGCGCTGCACCGGCTCGACCCGGCGCTTAAGCTCGGAGGGCCCTCATTTCAGGGCGTGAACCAAGATATCCCCACCTGGCCGGATGCACAGGGAAACGTATCCTGGACCGGCCGCTTCATCGAATATCTAAAACGTCACGATCGCTTGAAGGATCTGGCATTCTTTTCTTTTGAGCATTATCCCTACGATCCCTGCAAAATCCCCTGGGGCAGCCTCTATGACGAGCCTCAGCTTGTTAGCCACATCATGCAAGTCTGGCGCGAGGATGGCGTGCCCAAAGAAATTCCTTTTTTCATTACGGAAGGAAATCTCTCTTCGGGTGCCAGCGAAACCTACATGGATATTTTTTCCGGGCTCTGGCTCGCCGATTACATCGGCTCGTTCCTGACGGCTGGAGGAAATGGAGTCTACTTCTTCCACTATTTGCCATTGCCCATGGAGCACGGATGCAACGACTCTCCGGGAACATTCGGCATGCTGACGGTGGACCGCCAGTACAACATTGAACAGCCGCTGGCGCAGTTCTTCACGGCTCAGCTTATTAATCTCGAATGGGTTGTGCCGGGCAAGCAAGAGCACGAGGTGTTTCCAGCCGCTAGTGACATCTCCGATGACGCCGGACACGCGCTGGTTACGGCCTATGGGTTGAAACGTCCTGACGGGCAATGGTCTTTGCTCCTGGTGAATCGCGACCAAAGCAATGCATATCACGTAAAAATCAACTTCGATCGGCACGGCAGCGATCGCGTTTCATCTTTCGACGGACCAGTCGAACTCGCTATCTTTGGCAAGAACCAGTATCACTGGCATCCTGGATATACCCGTCCAGCGGGACATGCCGAATATCCCTCCCAGCCATCCGTTGTAGCGGAGACAGCGGGCATGGCCGATCCGGATGGACCGATCCTCCACACTAGGCAGAATGCGGATGCAACCACCTCATACGAATTACCGGCCGCATCGGTAGTCGTAATCCATGGAAATATTCAGGAACGCTGAGTTCGATTCGTGCGCTCCAGCCCACAAAGGAAAGCGGCCCAGGTTGCCCTGGGCCGCTTTTGTTTGTTTGTCGTTTCACTGTTCGTTTAGCTTCGCTCGTGCCGGACTACAGTACTGCCGTTAGTCCGTGAACGAGAACGCAGACGACGTGCTGCCGTTGTTGTTACTGTCTCCCGCGTAGACTGCCGTCAGTGTTCCCGACTCAGCTACCGCGGTCGTCAGCACGCAACTACCCTTGCCCGACGCCAACGTCGCCGTGCAGGTTTCCCCGCTGCTCGCCGTTACCGTCACGCTGCCGGTTGCATACTTCGTCCCCAGCCCGTTCGCTACCGTGAAGCTCACCGTCAGCGCCAGCGGAGCCGTTCTCGATGCTGCGCTCGCCTTGGTGATGGTGGTGGTGGTGTTGATCGGATTCACCGTCAACGACACACTTGCGGTCGCCGTCGGGTAATCCTTGCTGGCTGTCGGTGTGAACGTGACTCCCATCGTGTAGCTGCCGGCCGGCAGTACCGTGGTTGCCGTCACTGCGTTCCCGTTCGCCGTGTAGGCGAACTTGCCCGCAACGTTGGCCGTC
>JBAWBR010000034.1:0-78792 GCA_049589875.1 Terriglobales bacterium | reverse complement strand
CACATTAAGAGATCATTAATTCTCCGCCACTAACCAAAGCTCTCCTCCTTTCGCAGCTAGACCGGTGTCCCACTCCAGCCGATAATGCAGACTGGGGTTGGGTAGCGCATGCAAACTCACGAATACGATCTCGTTGTCATTGGCAGCGGCCCCGCCGGTCAGAAGGGCGCCATTTGCGCGGCCAAAATGCGCAAGAAGGTCGCCATCATTGACCGCGACCGCACCATCGGCGGCGTCTGTGTTCATACCGGCACTATCCCCAGCAAGATGTTTCGCGAAGCGGTCCTTTATCTCAGCGGACTTCGTCAGAGGACCTTTTACGGCCGCGGCTATGTACTTAAAGATCGTATTCAGATGTCCGATCTGGTTTTTCGCGCGCAATCGGTAATGTCGCGCGAGGTCGAAGTCATCAAAGCGCAGCTGCGCCGCAACTATGTCAACACCTTCTGCGGCGACGCGCACTTCGTGGACCCACACACGATTGAAATCAGCAGCGCCGACGGCAGCCAGCAAATTCGCGGGGAGAACATTTTGATCGCCTGCGGCGCGCGTCCGGCGCACGACGAGGGCATCCCGATCGACAATAAGAGAATTTTCGATTCCGACCAGATCCACTGCATGGAAGAGGTTCCTCGCGAACTCATTGTGGTGGGCGCGGGCATCATCGGTCTTGAATACGCCTCCATGTTCGCTGCGCTCGGCGTCAAGGTCACCCTGCTCGATCAGCGGCCGGCGCTGCTTGATTTTGTGGACCGCGAAATTATAGAAAGCTTGTGCTTTCAGCTGCGGCAGCTGGGCACGGTTTTCCGGTTGGGGGAAAAAGTGGTTTCGGTTGGCTTCGATGACGACCGCGGCCAGGTGTTCGCCAAACTTGAAAGCGGCAAGATCGTTCGCGGACAAGTGCTTTTGTATTCTGTCGGGCGCCAGGCGAATAGCGACAAACTGAATATCGCCGCCGCAGGAATAACT
This sequence comes from Terriglobales bacterium, assembly GCA_049589875.1. Taxonomy (GTDB): domain Bacteria; phylum Acidobacteriota; class Terriglobia; order Terriglobales; family Acidobacteriaceae; genus Acidiflorens. The sequence continues at coordinate 77,823 of JBAWBR010000034.1, read as the reverse complement.
CCCGATGGCCGCGGCAAGCTCAACGTAAACGAAAATTATCAGACCAATGTGCCACATATCTACGCCGCAGGCGATGTCATCGGCTTTCCCGCACTCGCTTCCACTTCAATGGAGCAGGGACGCCTCGCCAGTTGCCACATGTTTGGCAAGCCGGGCAAGATGGTTTCGAATCTGATTCCATACGGAATTTATGCGATCCCGGAAATTTCCATGGTCGGAGCGACCGAGGAAGAACTAACGCAGAAGAAAGCGCCGTATGAGACAGGACTGGCGCGCTATTCAGAGTTAGCCAAGGGGCAGATGCTGGGCGACGAACAGGGGTTGTTGAAAATCCTGTTCGACCCGGATTCGCTGAAGCTTCTTGGCGTCCACATCATTGGAGACCGTGCCGCCGAAATCATTCACATTGGCCAGGCCGTGTTGGCGCTGGGCGGCACCATCGAATACTTCCGGGATAATATCTTCAACTATCCCACCTTAGCCGAGGCCTTCAAAGTGGCTGCGCTCGACGGGTTAAATAAACTCTAGTCCCGCCGGGCCAGTCAGTCGCACGCCAGACTTTTCCCACGCCAGACTTTTCCATTGATGCTTCCCTGCGATCTCAGCTGCCGCTGCCTAATATCGCCGTCCGAGCAGACGGCTCAGTTCTCGAAAAACTTCCCGATACTGGTCCAATACTTGCGCACAATCATGTCCGTGCTCAAGTGGCCGCCCCGTGCCAGCAGTTTCAATTTAACTCCCGTACGCTTCGCAAACTTCTCCACTGATTGGTATGGCACATACGGATCGTCCTGGGCATGAAACATCATGACCTTCGCCGGCTCAATCTTATCGGCATAGTAAGTCGGATTGAAAAATTTGCCATCGTTCAGCTTGTTCCAGTTTTTATCGGAGAGCCGGAATGCATTCCCAAATGCCTCGCGGATATACGCCGCATAACTGGGATTTGAAGTTTCTTTGTGCCGCTCGTGCCGCAAGATTCTCCAATCCACTACAGGACAATTCGCCACCACTTTCTTCACCCGATCGTCTATCGAGCAAAGCAGCGCTGCCGCACCACCGAAACTTCCGCCAATCACAAAAATCTCCGATGCGTGCACGCGGAATCGCTTCCCAAAAGCCAATTCGCGAATCTCCCCTGCCATTCCGTCAATCACATCCAGAACATCGAGGTGAGGTGAGCGGGCTAAAAACCGCCCGCCGCTCTCCCATGCACCGCGATACCGTGGATAAAAAACCCAATATCCCTTGCCTGCCAGGAACTCCGCCAGCGGCTGCTTGCGCGGAATGGACGGCATGCTGTCGCAGAGCACGATCACACGCTGCTTTTTCGCGCGCCGCGCCGGAGGCAGAAACTCCGCCAGAATCTCCCGCTTGAACCGGGTTCGAAACATCAGCATCCCCTCCTCCAATCATCGAAATCAGACTCAGGTCCGCCCCCTGCTTAAACAAACGCGGGCTCGCTCAACTATCCTTGCTCAAGTCTCCAGTTTCTGCTTGTTTTCCGGGTTTCCATTTTGCCAGCGAGGGCACCCGTGTATAAAATCGGGCACTTGCTTTTGGGTGAGCTTTCGCCCCGTCGCCTTGACACTTCCCTTAATGCCCGGCTAAACTCCCTTCCCAGCGTGGCTTTTCGCCGATCCGCCGCTTTTACCACCACTTGCAACTCAACAGGAGGCTTTCGTGAATTCCCCCCATCTCCCAAAGTTCGCCCTCGCTTTCGTCGCCATCACCCTTCTTTCCTCGCTCGCTTTCGCACAACTTCAGATCGGTTCGTCGAACACAGCGATTGCCGATCCGCCGGTCCCGCATCCAAAAACTCAGCCCTGTAAGGTGGTTCTTTTTCAAAACTTCAAATTCGATAATTTCACTCCCCAGAACTTTCCCTACAATCCACCCGCCGACTGCGCAGCGCCGTGGGCCAAAGTGATTCTGGAAGCCGAGTTCTCCGTTACCAAGGGAATTCAATACGACCGAACCGCCAACATTTGGATTGGAGCGACTAATATTTACTTTGGCACAACCGCTGAGCCCGACCCCGGTAACGGCCGCCACTGGCATATTGAGCGCGACCTTACCGACTATTCCTCCCTTTTCACTACATCGCAGGAGGGCACTGTCGATCTCTTTAACCTTTACAACTCGACCTATAACGGTTTGTTGCACGGAACCGCGACCTTATATTTCTATCCGCTCGCAACGCATGAGATCGCGCCCGTCACCGCCGATCAAGTCATCGGATTTTCAGCGGGATCGACCGGCGGCACCGTCGCTCTGAACACCGGCTCCGATCTGCTGGAGCAGACTCTGACTCTGCCTACTAATATCCAACGCATCTTTTTCGACGTGTTTGCTCAAGGCCAGTCCAACGATGAATTCTGGTATAGCTGCGTTCCAAATGACGTCGCCAACGAACTTGAGAGTTGCCCCAACACAGCATTTCGTGAGTCTGAAGTCACCATCGACGGCACTCCCGCCGGCGTCGCGCCGGTTTACCCATGGATCTTCACCGGCGGCATCGACCCCTTCCTCTGGATTCCGATTCCCGGCGTGCAAACCATGAACTTCAGGCCCTATCGTGTAAACCTCACGCCCTTCGCCGGCATGCTCGACGATGGCAATCCCCACACGATCGCGCTGAGCGTCTTTAATGCCGACAACTATTTTTCCGCGACCGCGTCGCTGCTGCTCTATCTGGATCACGACTCAACCCAGGTTACGGGAGGCGTCACGGAGAATACCCTTACCGCTCCCTCGCCTTCCATCACGGAGAATCTTCACACCGCGCCGGACGGAAACATTACTGGCACCGTCAATACGCGCTCCGGTCACGATTTCAAAGTCTCGGGATACGTAAACACTTCGCACGGTCCTGTGACCACGACAGTCGCGCAGGACATAAAATTCACCAATCTTCAGACATTTAAACTCACAGCCACCGAATATCAGCAGAACATCAATCAGGGGACGACGGTGCATTCCGTAGTGACGACAAAGAATTCAAGCGGGGTCACGGTCAACACCGTGAACCACGACTGGCCGCTCCTGCTCAACATTACGGTGCTGGTGGCGCCGGACGGCTCGGAGACCCAAACCACAACCAGCAATCAGTTCTTCGAAGGCGACTCGGCCGTACGGCACAATGGCGTAGCCACGAGCTTTGGACTGAACAAGAATCGGGTGGTCACCACGGACACTCTTAACTTTAATTCCAGCGGGAGTTTCACCGGCAATACCAACATGTCGAGTTCGCAGCATTACTTCGCCTCAGACTCGACGGGCTACTGCTACAGCCAAGCCTTGACGGCCGCCAACAACGTGTTGACGGGCATCATCAATGGCGTCGGGTGCAACTAGCCCGTACGCTGTGCTCGAAATGGCAGAAGAGTCGAAATGCAGAAGCTCCCGGCGTCAGTAAGACTCGCCGGGAGTTTTTGCTTTTGCGGACAAATCGATTTTTGATTTCTCGCCTGCCATGGCCTGCTCTCTGATTTTCCTGTGCACATCGTGTGCAAATGTTCTATGCCCCAATGGGTGGGGGTCCCGGCAAACATGGCTGCTCGTCTAAGCCCGCCTTTCATGCGCTCTGGGGCTCGATCTCAAGGACTCTTTCGTCCCAAGACTTCACTCCCAGTTTCGTCCGTGAATTCCACCGGCTGCACCAATCATGTGTAATTGACTCGCTTTGGCTCTGCGGGTACAGTCTCACCACACATAAACAGGGCACTGAATCAGAGACCTTCAAGTGGTGAAGAATCATGAACAAAAAAAATACCTGGAACACCTATCGCACGCGATTCCTCGTGCGCGCTCGTCAACTCACCCAGCCTCTCATTTTCACCGATTCGCTTGGCCGCGAGCATTCCGGCGAGCCGGGCGATTATCTCGTTGAAACTTCCGACGGCATCCGTCGCATCACCAGTCGCTTTCTCTTCGAAGACATCTACGTGCCGCTCAATCCACAGAGCTTGGTTTCGGCGGGCGGTGTGGAAAAAGCTCCGGCAACCCGTGAGGTTCGCCGCGCTGTCACTCACATCACGCCGGATGAGCGACTCCGGGCCACTGCCTAAGAGGGCAAACTTACTGCATCAGCAGGCTTTCGGGGCGCTGTTTTAAAAGAGGTTTTCAATTCGGTAACCTTAGCCCATAAGAGCCACAATATGTTGTGATTTTGCCTTGACACGCACAACCAGTGGGAGTACTTTAGGTTTCCCAAGAGCATTTTTAGTAGGTTTCCTTTTTCAGGAAAGCTACGAAAGCAGGGCGAACTCAAAGTTGAGGTGACTTCGCGTCCGCCCTTGGAGCGGGCAATAACCATCTCTTTAAATTTGAATGGATGGTTTTCTGCGGTGACTTCCCTTGGGGCGAGGTCCGGTTTCACGCCAGGCATCCCCCTCGGGAATTCATTCGAGCGTTTGGCGGGACCGTTGCTGCCTGACGGCACCGTTTCTTCGTGCGATTGTTTTGGAATTCCCGCAATCTTTGTTTCTTGCTGAGGAGCCCGATGGACGGTTTGATTGAAATCGTTGCTGCATCCTTTGCGCGCTATGGCCTCGATCGTCCGGGCGCCGCTGCCCGGTCTGTGGATCCTGTAGCCATGCCCGCTCCGGTCATGACCTCGATGCCCGCCGAACCTATCGCGCTGCCTGAGAATGTCTTCCGCCGCATATTAAAAGGCGATCCCGCCCCATAAGGCGCGATCACGCGAAGTTCCCGAAGTCAAGACCTGGGGCCTGTTCGATCCTTGAAAACGCGGGGTAAGTGCGAGTGCCGAATGCTCTGTCCCTGGCGTTCGGGGTAAGTTCGTTTAGTTTTCGCTTAGCATGGCGTGGAATTCATAAGCAGATTCCCAGCCGCCGTAGGGTGTAGTTTCCCTTACGGTAGATGAGGGAAGCAGGCCAAAAATTAAGCGCCATCAAACTGGCTAAAACGAGAGCGTGGCAGGATGCAAGATCAATTCATTAGCGCCATCATCTAATTAGGAGAAAGTTATGCCCGAAGTGAAGGAAGCTGCCGTGAACGAGAAAGCACAAACCAAAGCACAGTCCGCTGCAACAGCGGCAAAGAAGAAGGCGCCCGGATTGACCTTCCGCCGCGTTTTCACTAAACCGGGCGTATCTCCTTATAACGATGTCGAATGGGAGCTTCGCACGGCGACCATTGCCGATTCGCAGGGCGGCATCATCTTCGAGCAAAAAGATGTCGAGGTTCCCAAGGATTGGTCCATGACCGCGACCAATATTGTGGCATCGAAGTATCTCCACGGCCGCATGGATACTGGCGAACGTGAAACCGGCGTCCGGCAGCTGGTTTCGCGCGTCGCCGAAGCTATTCGCGATTGGGGTCTGAAGGACGGCTATTTCCGCACGCTGGATGATGCTGTCACTTTTCACGACGAGCTTGTTCATCTTCTTATTCGCCAGTACGCCGCATTTAACTCGCCCGTCTGGTTCAACGTCGGATGCGATCGCATCGAGCCCAACTCAGACGCTACGAACTGGCACTGGAATTCGACGACGCAGCAAGTTGAGTTTGGTGTGACGGGCTATACGCGGCCGCAGTGTTCGGCTTGCTTTATCAACTCAGTAAAGGATTCGCTCGATTCGATTCTCACTCTTGCCAAAACGGAGGGCATGCTCTTCAAATGGGGCAGTGGGACGGGCACGAACCTTTCCCCGCTGCGCAGTTCGACCGAAGTTCTTTCCGGCGGTGGCACGGCCAGCGGTCCGCTCAGCTTCATGAAGGGGTTTGACGCTTTCGCCGGAGTTATCAAGTCTGGAGGCAAGACTCGACGCGCCGCGAAGATGGTCATCCTTAATATTGACCATCCCGATATCGTCGATTTCATCGAGTGCAAACAAAAAGAGGAAGCAAAAGCTCACGCCTTGGTCGCCCAGGGTTACGACGGATCGCATCCAGATTCCGACGCCTACAGCTCCATCTTCTTTCAGAATGCGAATAACTCGGTCCGAGTAACTGACGACTTCATGGTCGCGGTTCTGCGAGATACCGAATTCTCCACGCGCTCCATCGTCGACGGCAGAGTTATCAAGACTTATCCTGCCAAAGAATTGCTGGCAAAACTCTCCCAGGCTACATGGCACTGCGGCGATCCTGGTATGCAGTACGACACTACGATTAACCGCTGGCATACATCGAAAAACACCGCGCGCATCAATGCCTCGAATCCTTGTAGCGAGTACATGTTCCTCGATGACTCCGCATGCAACCTGGCTAGTCTGAACCTGCTGAAGTTCGCGCCCAACGGCACGTTCGACATCGATGCCTATCGCCACGCGGTTGACATCATCATCACCGCGCAGGAAATTCTCGTCGATAATGCCGGCTATCCCACGGAGATGATCGGCCGCAATTCGCATGACTATCGTCCACTCGGATTGGGTTACGCCAACTTAGGCGCGTTACTCATGGCCGCTGGTTTGCCGTATGACTCCGACGCCGGACGAGACTACGCCGCCTGTGTTACGGCCATCATGTGCGGCGAAGCGTATCTCCAGTCCAGCCGCATTGCCGAGCTCTGCGAACCGCTGGGCCCGGCGACGAGCACCGTGCAGACTCGTCTCGGAGTTACTACCGCCGACGCCATGCCGGGCGCTGCTTGCCCGGGTTACTACCTCAATCGCGAGCCGTTCCTGGATGTTATACGTATGCACCGGGCTTCCGTGAATAATATAGGTGCTTCTCACACCGGAGCGGACGTCTCCTCCCGCTCCGCTGAGTTAAGTTCCGCCGCTGCACAATTGACCGATCTCATCGCTGCCAGCAAGCAGTGCTGGGATGAGGCTCTGTCTCATGGCGAAAAGTTCGGCTACCGTAACAGCCAGGTCACCGTGCTTGCCCCAACCGGCACTATCGGCTTCTTCATGGATTGCGACACCACCGGCATTGAACCCGATCTCGCTCTGATCAAATACAAGAAGCTGGTCGGCGGCGGCATGATCAAGATCGTCAACAACACCGTGCCCAGCGCGCTCTTCAAGCTCGGATACACGCACGAGCAGACCGACGCGATTGTTTCCTACGTCGACGCCACCGGCACCATCGAAGGCGCGCCGCATATCAAGGACGAGCATCTGCCGGTCTTCGATTGCTCCTTCAAACCCGCCAAAGGCACGCGTTCCATCGCTTATATGGGCCACTTGAAGATGATGGCCGCCGCTCAGCCATTCATCTCGGGAGCGATTTCGAAGACCGTGAATCTCCCGGAAAACGCGACTGTCGAAGATATCTCCGACGCCTACATTCAGGCCTGGAAACTCGGATTGAAAGCGGTCGCGGTTTATCGCGATGGCTGCAAGAAGGCGCAACCCCTTTCTGCCGCAGGAACGAAGACGGCGAATTCTTCCAAGGAAGACGCTGCGCGGGGAATGTCCACGCCACAGATGCAGGAAGACGATCTCAACGCCCCGCCTCGCGCCATTCGTCACCGCCTGCAGGAAGAACGCATGTCGATCACCCATAAGTTCAACATCGCCGGACACGAGGGCTATCTCACGGTGGGCCTCTATCCCAATGGAGAACCGGGCGAACTCTTCATCAAGATGGCAAAGGAAGGTTCCACCGTCTCGGGCCTGATGGACAGCTTCGCGCTCGCCGTTTCGATCGCGCTGCAGCATGGTGTTCCGCTCCGTCTTTTCTGCGATAAGTTCGCGCACACTCGTTTCGAGCCCAGCGGTTGGTCTAACAATCCCGATATCGGCTTTGCTAAGTCCATCATGGATTACATCTTCCGCTGGTTGCAGGTTCGCTTCCTGAGTGGTCAGCAGCAGCTACTCTTTGACAACCTGCGCCCGAAGTCGTTAGGAGACACAAGCCGCGCACAGTCTCCCAGCCATGAGGGGACAATCGAAGATCTGAATGGCTCAGCAGGTTCACTAAGAACCGAGAACCGGGAACTGAGAACAGGCCACGCCGCCGACGCTCTCGCCGGAATGATCGACCTGGGCGACGCTCCAAGCTGCTCAGTCTGCGGCAGCATCATGGTCCGCAACGGTTCTTGTTACAAATGTATGTCGTGCGGTTCTACTTCTGGATGTAGCTAGACCCGCTCATCCGGAGCCCCGACGAGCCCGCTTTTGGCTCGCGGGGTGTATGTCTGCGGCTCGACTTCGGGCTTCAGCTAAGTTTGCCTGTGTGGCGCGGACACTCCTGTTCGCGCCGCCACAGTTAATTAGCCTTGTCCTCCTGCGCAACTGATTCGCGAAGCGAAGCACTTGCAGTCGAAGGCTCCGTTCCCTCACACCCTTATGGGGAATGCAACTCGACGGGCTTTGATTCTGGGTAGGAAGCCGCTGAGGTAGCTTAGCGCGAATGTCCTGGCAAGACTCAGATCTAAGGGGGCATAGGATCTTGACCGAGGAGCGTTTTCATCACAAATTCCCCGTGCCCCGCGTCACAGACTTCCAATCCCATCCGTGCGAAAATCTCCTCCAGATAGATGAAAGGTGGAAGTGTGTCCATCGTCGGCCACGATCCCACCGCAGTTCCGAGGCCGCTTCCCATGCTTTTTGACAACAAAGGTGACTTGCCCGAGCGATGCGGCGGCGGTCGTCTAAACTGAACTGAGGTGCGAGAACTGATGACAGAACCGCTAATTCCCACGCACTCAAGACTTTGCCTATAACCGTCTGCGGCTCAAGACTCTACAAAGATTCATCCGCCAAAGTCTTGATTCCATTAGACCCGGGGGGAGGGGGGGTACCATCCAAGAGAAAAAACGGCACCCCGCTTTACTCAACCCTCCGAAACCTCAAATTCAAAGAGCGCTACTTCTTTTCCGGCTGTTCGACTTGCAGGTTGTTGGTGACCGCAAAAACTCCGTGCACGCTGTTGGCTTGCACGCCTGCGATCTGTTTATCCATTGCAGTGGCAACCACGCCTTCCAGCGTGACTCGGCCGTTCTTCACAATGATGTGAATCGGAGGAACAGCACGGAGCTGATATTGGTTAAGAACCGAGTTGCCATAGATAGCGCGGTAAGTGGCTCTTCGGATACCGTCGTCGATCATGGAGGCGGGCAGAACTTCGATATTATTCACCACGTTCGTAACGCCTTCAATCCTCTTGACCGCCGCTTCAGCATCGGACTTGAGTACCGGGCGAGCTACCTGGCCCAGCAAGGTTACGGTTCCATCGGCATCGACTTTGTAAGCAAGGTTGTCGAAGACGCCGTAGAAGGGCAACATGACTAGCTCGTGCCGCACCTCCTTGGTGATACGATCCAAACTCTTCTGGTCGAGCGCTGCGCCGCCCTGCGCATATGCAGCGGCCGAAATAAAGAGCGATAAGGTCAAGGCCAACAGTGGCAAAGCGAAAAGCTTTTTCATAGTTAACTGCCTCCTAAAGATTGGAGTTCTCGAGAACTGTTAAGACAAACAGTTTGATGCCGTTCGTTAGACGCCGGAGAGCCTCCGGAAGCTGCTTAATGCTTATAAAGGTGGATGTAATCCCGTATATGGTGGCCGAAGAAACGTGAGCTGCATGCCGGCACTAACCCGGAGAAATGGGGTTCAGCCTGGCAGGCACCCCGTCCGGAGAATAGGGACCGCGGGTGCGCGGGCGAGACGCGACCGCCGCACTTACTGGACGGCCTTGGGTTTGCGGCGTTCGCGGAAGCCTTCGATCAGCAGATAGAGCACGGGGATGAAGAACAGATTCAGGATTGTGCTCATGATCATGCCACCAAAAACGGTGGTGCCCACTGAGTGTCGGCCGTTTTCTCCCGCGCCGGTGGCCAAAACCAAGGGAACTACGCCCATGATAAAGGCGAATGAGGTCATGAGAATGGGGCGGAGACGGATGCGAGCCGCTTCCACCGCCGATTCGAGGATTGGAAGTCCGCGCTCGCGCAGTTGCTCGGCAAATTCGACGATCAGAATGGCGTTTTTTGAAGCGAGGCCGACGAGCATGACGAGCCCGACCTGGCAGTAGACGTCGTTTTGCAGTCCACGGAGCCATTGAGCACCCAGCGCGCCAAGAAGGGCCATGGGCACAGCAAGAAGAATGATGAAAGGGAGAACGAAACTTTCATATTGCGCGGAGAGAGTCAAATAGACGACCAGCGTTCCAAGACCAAACAGGATCAACGTGGTCGATCCCGAGGTCAGCTCTTCGAGCGAGATACCCGACCATTCATAGGTATAGCCCGGCGGCAAGACCTTGGCTGAAAGTTGCTCCATCGCGTTGATGGCTTGCCCTGAGCTGAAGCCGGGGGCGGCAGAACCATCGATTTCAGCCGAGCGGAAAAGGTTGTAGTGGTTGATGACCTGAGGAGCGTTGCTTTGAGTAACACTAACCAGGTTTGCGAGCGGGATCATCGCTCCGGCATCGGAGCGCACATAGTACTCCCCGATATCTTTCGGATTGGAGCGGAATTGCTTGTCGGCCTGAACGTAGACGCGGTAGGAGCGGTTATTAAAATCAAAATCGTTGACATACGATGACCCCATGTAGACGCCAAGAGTGTCGGTAATTTGGCTGAGCGAGACGTGAAGGCTCTTCGCCTTTTCGCGGTCGATGGTGACAACATACTGGGGATCGTTGGATGTGTACGTGCTGAAAAGTCCGGTGAGATCTTTTTCTTTGCGTTGGCCCGCAGCGCGAATAAGATCGTGCGTGGTTTTATCGAGATCCTGGAGGCTGTGAGCTCCCTGATCCAAAAGCTCGTACTGGAAGCCCCCGAACTGGCCAAGACCCTGCACAGCGGGAGGCTCGAAAGGAATCACGATGGCTCCTGAGATTCCGAAGAGCGGGCCGCGCAGGCGCTTAATGATGGCGGAAGCGGTATGCTCTTCGCCCTGGCGCTTGCTGTAGGGACGAAGAGGCAGGAATACGAGTCCGGCATTGGGAGTTGCGCCACCGAAGCTGAAGCCGGCAATCGAAAAGGTGCCTTGAACTTCGGGAATATTCTTGGTGATGGCAGCGACTTGCCGGCCAATATCGCGGGTGTATTCGAGCGAAGCTCCAGTGGGAGCCTGTATGGCGACGATGAGATAGCCCTGGTCTTCGGAGGGAACAAAGCCCTGCGGCACGTGACGGAAGACCAAGAAGGCGAGGCCCAGTCCAAGGACGAAGAGAATAAGCGCAACGGCTTCAAAGCGGAGAATGGTACGCAGGGCATGCACGTATGCATTAGTAACGGCCGCCAGGACGCGGTCAACTTGCCTGGAGAACCAATTCTTCTCTCCATGGATGCGGCCAAGCAGGATCGCCGCGAGCGCTGGCGACAAGGTTAGAGCGTTGAAGGCGGAGATGGCAATGGAGAACGCGATCGTCAACGCAAATTGGCGGAAGAGTATGCCCGTGGTACCGGGGAAGAAGGCGACAGGAACGAATACAGCGATGAGAACCAGCGAAGTGGCAATGACGGCGCCCGTGACTTCCTTCATTGCATTGGAAGCGGCTTTGATTGGGCTGGGCTCGCCCTCTTGCAGATGGCGCTCGATGTTTTCAATCACAACAATCACGTCGTCCACAACCAGCCCCGTCGCCAGAGTGATCCCGAAGAGCGTCAGAGTATTGATGGAGAAGCCGAGGATCTTAATGAAAGTGAAGGTGCCGATGAGTGCGACTGGTGTGGCAATGAAGTGAATGACCGTGGTGCGCCAGTCGCCAAGAAAAGTGAAGATTACCAGGATGACTAGGAGGATGGCAGAACCCACGGTAAAGAGGACGTCATGAATGGACTCGCTGACGGCATCGGTGGTATCGAAGGCGATCTCATACTTCATGCCGGGGGGAAAGCGCTTGGAGAGGCGATCAAGTTCGGCGACGCACCGCTGATGTACATCGAGCGCATTGGCAGTGGAAAGCTGGGTTACGGCGATGCCGACGGCGTCGTGTCCGTTGTAATCAAGGTCATTGGTGTAGTCTTCTGCACCGAGTTCGGCGTGGCCAACGTCTTTCAGATGGACGAGCGTGCCATCGGCATTACTTTTCAGAATAATGTCGTCGAACTGCGCGGGTTCGGAAAGACGGCCGACGGCACGGACACTCATCTGAAACTGCTGGCCGGGCATCGAGGGTTGCGCACCGACTTGCCCGGCGGAAATTTCGACGTTTTGCTCTTGTAGCGCGTTTACGACGTCATCGGCGGTGAGGGACCGGCCAGCCATCCGAACGGGATCGAGCCACAGGCGCATAGAGTATTTGCGTTCGCCGAAGATGATTACGTCCGCCACGCCAGGAATACGCTTTAGAGAGTCGCGGACATAGACATCGAGGTAATTGCTGATGAAAAGCGGAGAGTAGCGCTGGTCGGGCGAATAAACTGCGCCGCCAAAAACGAAGTTTTGCGAGGTCTTGGCGACCGTGATTCCGATTTGCTTGACGGCGGCGGGCAGGCGCCCTGAAGCGGTGTTGACCCGATTTTCGATATCGACGGTGGCGAGGTCGGGATTGCGGTTGAGGTCGAAGGTCGCGGTAATGGTACTGACGCCGTCGTTTGTGCTGGAAGAAGTAATGTACTTCATGCCTTCCGCGCCGTTAATTTGCTGCTCCAGCGGAGTAGTGACGGCGGATTCGACGGTTTGAGAGCTGGCTCCGGTGTAAACGGCCGTGACACCGACTTGTGGGGGCGCGAGATCGGGAAATTGCGCAATGGGAAGAGTCGGAATGCAAGCAGCGCCGGCAAGAATGATAAGGAGCGCGCAGACAGTGGAGAAAACCGGGCGATGAATAAAAAAGTTAACCATAGATAGAAAGACAGTTACAGGTACTTAGTTGCCAGTTCTTTGCGGCTGCGCGCTCCGCATCGTTGCGTGTCTCTTATATTCGCGCGTTTTCGTGGAGTTAACTGCTGCTGCTTTCTTGCGGGACTACCGGAATGCCATCAACCAGGAACTGGGTGCCCGAGATAATCACTTTGTCCCCAGGCTTCACGCCGTTGAGCACGACATAATCGTTGGCGACGATTTGGCCGAGCTCGAGCGGCTTTTGATGGACTACGTATCCGCCCTTTTGATCGGGCTCGGCGACAAACGCGAAATAGAGGCCGCCAATGCGCGAGACGGCTATGACCGGGACTACCGGCTTTTCCTCGGTTCCCCAGACAACTCGAGCGCGAATGAATTGAGCGGTGCGGAGCGCGTCATTTGAGTTTTGAATTTGCGCTTTCGCCAGCACGCTTTGAGTGGCGTTGTCGACCTGCGGGGAAATGAAAGTAATCCGGCTGGTGGCAAGCACATTGCCCGAGCCATCGACGATCTGCACCGGAAGATTCATCTTTAGGTCGGCAGATTTTTCGATCGGCACATAGATGTACGCTTCGAGGCTGCCGGGACGATCCACAGTGGTTAGCTGCGTGGTGGTGACGACGCGATCGCCAACGCGAACGGGAACGTCACCCACGATCCCAGCGCGTGGAGCGACGACCTTGTAGTAATGCAACTGGACTTGCTGCTCGTTGACCTGGGCCTCGAGGGAATGAAGCTGCGATTCGGCTGCGTCAAGCGTGGCGCGCGCCTGGTCAAGTTCCTGCTTGCTGACCACGCCCGCACTGGCGAGTCCGCTGACGCGCTCGTAATTCTGTTTCGCCCAGGTTAATTGCGCGACTTGCGCGGCGCGGGCGCTCTCCTGGCTTTGGACAGTCGCCTGCTGCTTGGAAGGATCGATCTGCATGAGCGCGGCGCCGCTGGCAACGCGCTCCCCGGAATGAACGTAGATTTGCGTGATGATGCCTTCGACCTGCGGCATGACGACGGCCGAGTCGCGTGACTTGAGCGTCGCGACATATTCAGTTGAGTCGTCCACTTTTTGGAGTGTGGCCGTATGCACTCTAACGGGCATAGCCTGGGGCGCGGCGGAGGCATTCGCGGCTTTATCGTTGCCACACGCGCCGCAGAGCAGGATCACAACCAAAAGTGAAAAAAGTTGCGGCGCTGGAATTCGTCGCGATCGTGCGTTCCAGATTCGGCAATCGAAGTGAAAATTCTTGCTCATGAATATACCTGTTTAAATATTGGATCACGCATATAGATTCGTCGCAATGGCGGCAGGCTGCGAAGAATTTTAGGGGGATGCTGAAGCTCCGGGCGGACCTGGCATTCGACAACTTGTGCAATATTCCGCGATGGGTCTGCTAGATTGTTTGGTCATGAAAGCGATTCGGAGTTTTGCCAGCGACAATAATGCGGGGGTCCATCCAGAGGCGCTCGCGGCGATCGGGCGCGTTAACGAGGGACATGCGGTCGGGTACGGAGACGATCGGTACACGGAAGCGGCGATCGGGAAATTCCGCGAGTATTTTGGACCGGACATTGCGGTTTTTTTTGTGTTCAATGGCACGGCTGCAAATGTGCTGAGCCTGCAGGCGCTCTCGCGCTCTTATCATGCCGTGCTGTGTCCTGAACTTTCTCACATTTATACGGATGAGTGCGGAGCGCCGGAGAAACTGACCGGGTGCAAGCTGATTCCGCTCCCCGCGCCGGATGGGAAGCTTACGGTAGAGACGGTGGCGCAGGCTTATCACGGAATTGGCGATCAGCATCACGTGCAGCCAAGAGTGATTTCGATCACGCAATCGACCGAGATGGGCACAGTCTATAAGCCAGCCGAAATTGAGGCACTGGCGCAGTTTGCGCATGAACGGAAGATGTTTTTGCATATGGATGGAGCGCGAATAGCGAATGCAGTAGCCGCGCAAGGATTGACGCTGCGGCAGGCGACTCGTGACTTGGGCGTGGATGTGCTTTCGTTTGGTGGAACGAAAAACGGGCTGATGGGAGTGGAAGCGGTGGTATTTTTTCGTTCGGACCTGGCGCAGGATTTCTTGTTTTTGCGCAAGCAGGGGATGCAGCTTGCTTCCAAAATGCGGTTCATGGCGGCGCAGATGGAGGCGCTGCTGACGAATGACTTATGGAAGATAAATGCGGAGCACGCAAACCGCATGGCGCAACTGCTGGAACAGGAAATGCGCGCGATCGCGGGAGTAAAGATTGTGTATCCGGTGGAGGCGAATGGGGTGTTCGCACAGATTCCGCGCGCGGCTGTCGCGAAGATTCAGGAGCGCTACTTCTTTTATGTATGGAGTGAAAAGGAGTCGATTGTGAGATGGATGTGTTCGTTCGACACGACGGAAGAAGATGTGCGTCAGTTTGCCAAGTATGTGGGTGAAGTGGTGGAGAAAGTCGGAAGCCATTAAGCCCACACTAAGGGCGGCGCAACCCCAGGGGAGGATTATTGGCCGGACGCCCCCTCGACAGTTGGGAAAACGCCGGCGCTACCATTTTTTCTGCAGCTACTTTTTCTTGCTGGCTCTTGCCTTAGCCCAGCGCGCCCTTTGAGCGGCTGCGATGCGCTTGCGGCCTTCGGCCGAGATCTTATGCTTCTTTGTACCCCCCGCTGTAGATCCTGCCGAGCGGGCTGATGGCCCAGCGCGGTAGGCTTTTCCGAAAGCCGTGAGGGCAACAGTAATGCGATGAAGTTCGTGTTCTAACCGGGTACGTTCCTGTTGAAGTTGGAACACTACGGAGCTCACTAACGTTTTTGCCATTGCTCTATTTTAGCACCTTGGAGGATATGCACGCGGACGCCGCGCGGGAAACAGACTCGAAGCTTTCACCACGAATGACGGGCGGAAGGTAAAGTAAGACCGTCCGCCCGAACTTACCAATCAAGATGAGAACTCTCCTGGTCGCGGACCTGACTGCTCTTGCGATGCACAATGAACAGCATTGCCACCGACGCAAAAGTTGGGGGAAGGACTAAGACTAGAATTCCGCTGCGCAAGGCTTGGATCATTCTTGCTCCAGTGGATGCGGCCTGAGTGTAACAAAGCGCGCAGCTTTGCGAAAAAGCGGGTATTGCGAGCAATAGGAGAATGACCAGGGCGAACAAGCGTACGACTAAGTTGATCGAATTCCGCATAGCATACTCCTGATTCCTACCGCTACAAATTTTAAACCGGAAGGTACTATTGCGCTCCTGTACTAGACCAGGGCGCGCCGTGGGCGATCCGGAAGCTGTCCGTCCATCCATACTGCATGGCGACCATGGCAAAGACGGCGAACATCACGACAAAACAAAGAAGACCGCGATTGTCGGCCAGGTGCATAAAGAACAGAAGGCCAAGAGCGGCTTCAATGCAGGCGACGATCATCATCCAGGTAAACATCGTATAGCCGTCGATATTCTGATAGGCGATAACGAACTGGATGGCGGCCAGCACCAGGATGCAAACATAGATGGCAATGTCTTTTCCAAATCCACTCTTAGCGTCGGAGGTCGTCATGTAATGGCTCCTATGGTTGCTCTTAGTGCGACAAATTCAAAAGATAGACTAACGGGACTACAAACATCCAAACCAGGTCGACGAAGTGCCAGTACAGACCGAGGATTTCTATGTCATCGGCGTTATAGCGGCCACCCTTATAGCGCAAGCCGACCGCGATAAGTGCAATGACTCCGCCGGTAACGTGGGTAAGGTGCAGTCCGGTAATACTGAAGAAGGAGGCGCCGAATAAGGGAGAGCCCCATGGGTTCTTGAATAGCGTCATGCCTTCATCAATCAAAGCGAACCACTCACGGATATGCAGGAATGCGAAGGCAATTCCCAAGACAGCGGTGATGAGAGTCCAGCGGAGAGCCGCAGACTTGTCGTTGGCCTTGGCGGAATGGACCGCGAACAGCATGGTCAAGCTGCTGGTGACGAGAATGAACGTCATCAATGCGACGTTGGTGATGCTGTGGAAAGGCCGGGGCCAGCCGGGTGTGGCGTTGCGAAGAAAGCCATAGGCCACGAGGCAAGCGGCGAAGGTGGCGGTGTCGGCGATGATGAAGAGCCACATCGCCATTTTCTTTGCGGGAACCGAAAACGTCGGCCTTTCAGTCAGAGCTGAGGAGTGTCCTCCCAGCGTGATTTCGGCTTGGCTCACAATGCCTCCTAGTAGATGGCTAAATTCTTGTCCACAACAAAAACAGCAGGTAGATCCAGAGTACGTCCATGAAGTGCCAGTAGCGAGCGGTGGCATCTAGCGTGGTTTTTTTGAGGATGCCCCGTTGGAGCCGCCTGATGACGCGACCCAACCCTCCCAGTCCGCCAAGAACATGGAGGGCATGTGCGGCTGTCAGTAAGTAGAAAAAGGAACTGTTGGGATTCGTGGCTAAGTAGAAGCCCTGGGACCTTAACTGCATCCACGCAACATATTGTCCAGCCACAAAGAGTAATCCAAGACCTAGCGTGACATAGAGCCAGCGACCGGGATGGGCAGCGGCTTTGGCGTGCCCCATAAAGGAGCGTACCTCACGTCGGCCAACTTCCAGTGTAATGCTGCTGGCGAGAATAACCAGCGTGTTGAAGAAAAGAATGCGTGGCAAGGCAAGATGTTCCCAATCCAACGCCGAACCCTGGCGCACGATTAACGCGCTGGTGAACGCCAGGAAGGTCATGGTGATCGAGAACATTAAGACCCAAATGCCAGTCGAAGTCGGCGGCGGGGAAAAATTCGTTAGCGCCGGAAGACGGGGATCGGCGGGGGGGGTGCCGCGTCCGCCGCCTCCGTTGCCGGTAGTCGGCTTGTGCTGGTCGATACTTGGCGGATGAATCGTGGTTGCCATAATCTCACTTCTTCCTGACTACGTTTCCTCTGACTATTTCTCCATCCCCACCTAGACCTGGTTCAGTCCGAGGTTAGGATTCATCAGGGCCATTGACCTTTTCCGGCGAGGTCTGCATGACATAGTCACCCGCTGAGCCTTGCACACCATATTGATACGGGTCGTGATAAACCACGGGTAAGTGGTCGCCGAAGTTGTTATGAGGAGGAGGCGTGGTCGGCGTGCTCCACTCGAGCGACGTGCCCTGCCATGGGTTATCGGGGGCTGGTGCACCCCAGAATCGGCTGTGAATCAAGTTGAACACGAAAATAAGCTGAACGGCGCCCATGCAGAGCGCGGCGACAGTGATGAACTGATGGACGGGGATGAGGCGCATTGTGTAGTCGTCGACGAAGGCCTGGTAGCGACGCACATTTCCAGCCAGCCCAAGATAGTGGAATGGCATAAAGATAGCGTATGCTCCAACGAAGCTGCACCAGAAGTGAATCTTGCCCAGCGTCTCATTCATCATGCGGCCATACATCTTGGGGAACCAGAAGTAAGTTCCAGAAAAGATTCCGAACATAGCCGCGACACCCATGACCATGTGAAAGTGGCCGACGACGAAGTAAGTCGCGTGAAGCATGATATCGACGGAGGGTTGAGCGAGGAAAAAGCCGCTGACGCCGCCGGCGATGAACATGGAGATAAATCCCAGTGCAAACAATGAAGCGGAATTGATTCGCAGTTTCGCGCCATAAAGACTGCCTAGCCAAGTGAGCACGACAACCGTGGCTGGAATCGTGATGATAAGCGTAGGGAAAGAAAATGCCAGCGAGGAAACAGGATTCATTCCGCTGACGAACATGTGATGGCCGTAAACGATGTAGCTGAGAACGGCGAGCGCGCCCATGGAGTAGATAAGGACTCGATGGCTTAGCATGGGCTTGCGCATATTGGTTATCAGCACATGAGAGACGATGCCCATGCCCGGAACAATCGCGATGTAAACCTCGGGATGTCCGAAGAACCAGAACAGGTGCTGCCACAGGAGCACGGAACCGCCGGAGTGAGGCTGAAGCTGATCGTTAATGACCAGGTTGGAAGGCACGAAGAAACTTGTGCCGGCGACGTGATCGAGAATCAACAGAATGCATGCCGGCATGAGAACCGCGAATGCGGTCAGGCCCATGCAGGAAGTGATAAACCAGGACCACGAGCTAAGCGGCAAACGCCACATGCTCATGCCGCGAGTACGCATATCGAGTGTAGTAGTAATGAAGTTTAGAGAGCCGAGTAACTGGCCAATGCAGAATAGGCCGATGGAGATCGCCCAAAGGACGACGCCAGTGCCTTCGCCGGGGCCCCCGACGGCGCCGACCGCGCTAAGTGGAACGTATTGGGTCCAGCCGCCGAGAGTCGGTCCATCGCTCACGAAGAACGACGACACCAAAAACAGGAAGGCAGCGAATGTAACCCAGAACGACATCATGTTGAAGTGGGGGAAGGGCATGTCTTCTGCGCCAACTTGAATGGGCAGGAAGTAATTGCCGAACGCGGCAAAGGGAGCCGTCGTGAGCACGAAAAAGACCATGATGGTCGCGTGCATGGTCATGAGCTGCAAGTAATACTCGGGAGTCATGACGTTGCCGGGCGCGCCATTGGCTGAGAGTAAGTGCAGGCCCGGGATGGCATAGTTAGTCCACGCCAGGTGAATGCGCATTATCCAAGAAAGGACCATTCCGACCAGGACAGCGACGAGAGCCAGACCGTAGTACTGTTTTCCGATGACCTTATGGTCGAGGCTGAAGACGTACTTACCAATAAAGCTGGTGGGCGCGTGATGTGCCGCCTGCGCGTGCGCTGTATCGTGCATCGATTCACCTCAAGAGATAGCCTCGGCATAAAGGGGCGCGAGGGGAAAAATCGTTCTACTCGAACCAGGCCTGTTGCAAGCCGCACTACTGCAACGCAGCCTGCTTCTTTATCCAGGCGTCGTAATCTTCCTGCGACAACACACTCAAATATGCCTTCATGTTGTAGTGGCCAAGGCCGCACAACTGCGTACATACAATTTCGTACCTGCCAACCTTGGTCGCCGTGAAATGAAGAGTCAGGTCAAGGCCGGGGACGAAGTCCTGCTGCACGCGCAACTCTGGGACGAAGAACGAGTGGCCGACATCCTTGGAGCGCATCAGCAGATGAACTTCTCGGTTTACGGGAATCGCCATTTCGGCGGTGACGATATCGTCTTTGGCGTCGGAATCGTGCGTTGTATCGAGACCGAAGAAATTCTGATTACCCTCGCTGATCATGTCGGGATGAATCACGCCGAAGGTTCCATCGGGACCGGGATAGCGGAAATAGAAGGCGAACTGGCCCGCCTGTACTTGAACGGGAAGCGCATTGGCGGCTGGAGGCGTGAGATAAACCGTAGCCCACGCTTTTACGCCGAACACACCAAGCGCGAGCACCTCCGTGCCCACCAGCAGGAATGCCGCCCAGACCATGGCTTTTGCACCTCCCGGCAGATTTTTGATTTTTTCACCGGGGCGGTCACCCGAGAATCGCCAGACGAAGAAACCAAGGATAAACTGAGAAAGCACAAAGGCAATGCCAGCTTCGGCCATGGTCTCCGACATCTGCTCATCGATGGGCGCGCCATGGGTGGAGATGTCGGGAACGAGCCACCAAGTGTGCCGGACGATAGGGATCGCCGAAGCAATTGCGATCACAATGACGGTAATTGCAAACAGTTTTGCCATGCTATGCTGCCCTCGCGTCGAGCGAATTGGTCTTTAGTAAGGTGTGAAACAGGCTTGCTGAATCAACTCCCCGGAGCCGCAACGAGCGGCGGCTCACGGGAGCCGTTTCCTACTGTCCCAACAGAACTGCCTTTACTTCGCTTTGAAAGTGAAGTCCGCCTTAGCCGCTGCCCCGCCGGCAACGGTCACTTTCGTGGTCTGCGTTCCATACTCTTCCTGCCATGCGGTTACCGTGTAAGAGCCTGCAGGAACATTCTTAATCGTGAAGTTGCCGCTGTCATCCGTAATGGCGTAAGGCCCTTTAACAACGACGTGCCAGCCATGCATCCAGGGATGAATGTTGCACTTCACGGGAATGGCAACCTCCTGCGCCTTCCAGTCGGAATCAATTGGCGGCGCGCCCGGAGGCTGCGATTTGTTCCAGCCAATGTTCCCCGTGCCTGCGGCCGGCAAGGGGTGAATGTTATGCGTGGTCTGGTCGCTATTCACGACTTTGAATTTCTGGTTGACGTCAACCGCCATCACGTGGGGCGCGTACATGCAGCCCTTCTGATCAAACTCGGGCTCATTCGATGGGACCGCGCTGGCTGCACCGGCAGGCAGCCCCTCGGAAATATACAGGACGACATTCTTGATGCCGCCCCCGGACCCAACAACGATGTTTTCCAGTTGGGCCGGACTGTCCTTGTGTTGCCCCGCGCAGTAGGGATCCTTTGACATGTCGATCCCCTTCATGTGAGGCGCGGTCCCGTTGATCTTAACCGTGCCTGTAATCGACCCTTCACCAGCGGCCTTTACGCGTTCGCCAACAAATGCCACGATCGATGCCATGGCAACTATGGCGAATAGTATTGAAAATGAGAGGGGGCGCTTTAACCAATTCTTCATTTAATGTCTCCTGACTCCTGGTTAGTCCTTCCCCTATTGCGAAGGAGGTGGTGCATTGGGGTTAATAGGCTTCAGATTAAGCCCCTTGGCAATCTCTTTCGCCTTGGTGTGGAAAGGCTGAAGAGTGCGCAAGAAGAAAACGAGGTCCCAAGCCTCGTCGGGCTTGATGTTGTCGGAGAATGAGGGCATGGGAGTGCCATCCAGACCAGTCATAAAGATCTTGTAGAGATCGCTGTCGGTTGAACCGCACTTAAACCGTCCGCCCTCGGAGAAATTGTACGGCAGAATTGTGTGGCCCTGATCGTCCTGAAGAGTGGATGCCGAAGGACCATTGGCCTTGCCCTCGACGCCGTGACATTTCCAGCACTGCACGCGGTTGAAAACTTCCTGGCCAGCCTTAATCCTTTCCGCCGTAACTTCAGGCTCGGGCGGAACAACGATTGGCGCGCCGGGTTTCTCCGTTTGCCAGCGCGGAGAATAGTGCTTGATCCAAGCCACAAGATCGGCGCGCATTTGCGCCGGGAATGTATTCCACGGCGGCATGTTGGAACGATCAAGACCACGGGCGATGGTATTAAAAAGATCCTCGTCGGTGGGCAATGTCCCGGTTGGAGTAGAACGGCACTTGAACACGCCGAGCGTAAAATCGCGGGGCTTTGGATCAAGCCATTGCGCGCTCTCCCCATTACCGTCGCCCAATTCGCCGTGACAAACCATGCAGTACCGCCGGTACGGTTCGGTTGCGTCATGGGCATTCCCGGTCAAGTGACCCACGTGACTTGTGGCGGCCGGGGAGGTGAGCCACTGCTGTTCCTGATACTCGGTGATCTGCGCTTGCACCAGAGCGGGCAACGCAAAGAAACAAGCAATCACCACTAGATACGTGACTTTAAGCAATCGCGAGTTCATCGTTATCCTCTCTAGAAATCGAAGTCAATTCCGACCAGCAATTCGCTGCTGGTCAAGTTGGTGGCCGGAGCAGTACCTGTCCCATCTTGATGGAACCAGTTATATTCCGCGTGGTAAGCGAAACCGGCGCGCGGCGTCATAAATGGGTTGTAGCGGGCGCCGAGCGTATAGGTCGTAATGTTGCCGAGATTCGATGCCGTGCCGGGAGTCGATTGCTGAGACATGCGAATGGTCTCGTAGCGAGCAAGCAGGATGGCCTGCGGACTAATGACGTAGTGCGGCTCCGCCAGCACGCCATTCCAAGTGGGGTTACGCGAACCAGCCGGAAGTATTGTGGTCGGTGTAGCGTTCTGGAATCCGCTCGGGTTGTCGATGTAATCGCCGTAGCCTTGGCCGAACCACGCACTATCTTCGCCGTGTTGGGTGACCACCGTGACATCGGCATGTTCACCGAAGTAGATTTGTCCGACGAAACCTTCACGCGAAAAACTCTTGTTGCCCGTGCCTGAGCCGGGAATGGCCAGCCCGCCGCTGGTCAGCCAGATCGTGGGCGCCTCGCCGACCATGGCATAAGCGCCGAATCTGGAGACGCCCAATCGCCCAAAGTCGAAAGCCTGACTGGCGGTGAAGAATCCGGAATAGGATTCAGCGCCATAGGGCAGACCGACGTTGCCGTCGTTGGAACTCAGTAACGAAGCGGATACGCGAGTGCGATCGTTCGCCGAGTGTCCCAGCCACTCAAGACCGAGCTGGTTATCGCCGATCTGGCCGAAAATATTTCCGTCGTTAACGGGAATGAAGTGATAGAGCTGATAGATTCCGCCATTGGCGGTCAGCGTCAAAATACGTTTTTCGGAGAGAAGATTGTCGAGTTCGAACTTGCCCAGCTTGATGTTCAGCCAGGGGCTGTTCCCGATGTTATCGAGCCGCGCCATCACAGTTTCGAAGTGGAAAGAAGCGGTGGCATCGGAAGAGGGAAGCACGTAGAAAGAAATGTTTTTGTCGAGAGTGCCGCCGGTGTGGAAGTCAAGGCCGCTGAGGTCAAAACCACTTTCGGTGAGTTTTTGGGCTCCCGTTGGAGATTGGTCGGTAGCAACCTCGTTGGTGCTAACGCGATGCCAAATGGGCGTGATGCGAAATGTGACCGGCCAATAGCCCGGGTTCTGCCAGATTGGAGCATCCCGGTCGTTCATGAGTTGATAGCCATTGTCCTTAAATTTCTGGCCGAAGAAATTGAGCATCGGCCAACTTTCGTGACAGGCGGAACAACGTAAACCATATTTCCTGGCAAAGGCCGGAAGAGCATTGGCCGACGGACTGGTACTAAGAATCAAAACGGCCAGGGCGAATGCAACGGCAAAAAACGAAACTGCACGCTGCGGCTTCTGACAGAGACGAGACTGCGTCCACATACGCATGCTGCACTCCTCAGACGAGCTAATTAATTTTCAAATAGAACACCCAAACATCGCAACGCCCCACGACGCTGCCCTTCCACAATCCCTGCGGAACGATCATTCAAAAGTTGTAACTAGCGAGCGGTGGGCATACTACTACCGCGCGCCGGGCTAAAGCAATAGGGCAAGTAAATTATTTTTTACAAATTCGTTACATCGCCTTTTTGGGAAATTTTTGCCTTTGGCGATCGGGGTGCCTCGTTAAGGGTTGACAGACGGCGTGCTACGTATCAGACTTTGCATCGGGGTTCATGAAATCGAGTCAAAGCGGCGAAGAACGGCCCGGCGGTCTGCCCGTCAAGAGCGCGATCTGCGCGATCCTGTCCCTCGTTTTTTTGGGTCTGGCTGGGTTGACGACTCGGGTTCATGCCCGTGAGAAGGATGTCCTCCAGTACGGCGAAGGGCTGATTGTTAACATACCAATCCCGACGGATGAAGTGGAAAGAGTGGTGGAGGAAGTCGCGGCAAATGGCATTATCCGCGGGACCAAAGAATATCAGAAGGACGAATATATCCATGGAGCCGAAGCGGCTAACTCGACGCCTCTGTTCCCGGCGTGGACCGATCCAGGGAAAGTTTTTTACAAGGTGCGAAAGCAGGCGCTTAACCCATGGAACTTCAAGAACAGCGCTGATGTCGGAACGCTAGCCGTGCGCTATGTGGTGCAACCGCAAGGCGACAAGAATACCGTGCTGCGGATTGACGCTCTGTTCGTCGAAGACAACCGTCATAGCGTTCATCAATCCAACGGCTCCGTCGAAACCAGCGAATACAAAGATATTCAGGACCATATTGGCCAAATCGAGTTGATGAAGAAGGAAACAGCCGAGGCGGAGGAGTTGAAGCGGCAGCACGTTGAAAAACAAAACTTCGGCTTGAGCGAAAACACGGAATTGCTGAGCACGCCGAACTTGGAGCCGGGAGAAAGTTCGAGCCTGGCTGAGGATGAAAAGCGGGCGAAGGCGGCGCCTCCAGAAGCGCTGGCCGTGGACGCAAACGAAACTCCGGAACAGCGGTTGGCGCGACTGCGGCGAGAGGTGGAACGCCTCGTGAAGAAGCCTGGGGCTCCTCTGAAATCGGCGCCGTTTCATACCGCAAGCACATTGAAGTCGCTCGATGCGGGAACCGACGTCTTAATCGTAATCGTGACACCGTATTGGCTGGGGGTGGAGACGCATGATGGGCAGCATGGCTGGATTTCGAGGGAACAGCTGGAGTCGCTGCCATGAATCGTTTGAGATTCATCGTCGAACGTTCAGTTTTCAGCGCGGCGCTATGCGCTGGATTAGTGGCAGGCGCCGCTGCCGGCGCGCAGGTAAAGCCAGTTGAGCGGACATTTCACGAATCGAAAACCACGGTGGAGAAAGCACTGCAAAAATTGCAGCCAGCGATGAGCGGACGGCTGCCGGCGCTCGAAGGATTCGCATTGGTCGGCGAACATCCGTTAACCCGCTATCAGCGGGCGTTCTATCAATGCTCAGCGCAAGTGGCAGCCTCCCCGTCTGGAGGCTCAGTAGTTCGCATAACCGCGAAGGTCACCGCCTGGTACGCGGACCCCGCGTCGTCGCATTCGGGATATCAGCTTCTTACTTCCAATGGCCGGCTTGAGTCCGACTTACTCGATCAGCTCTCCGATCAACTGGGCGGAACATCGGCGGAAGCCGGGAATGCAGGCTCAACCCCGGTAACTCTGCCGCCGGGCGCTAACGATCAGGCGATTCCATCGGCGCCGGTTCCTACACCGGAGAACGGTTCATTCTCTCCGCCCGCGGGAGGAAGCTTGCCGGTGGCAGAATTGGCAGCCCACGATCCCGAAAGCGTGAAACCGGCATCAAAAGGAGCTGCTGAAGTTCAGAGCGCAATCGCCGCGCTTGAGGATGTACTGAAAAATCAGACGCAGCCAAAGAATCTGGTGGCGGTGAAAAAGTCGGGAACGCCGGTTGTTGCTTCGCCCAGCCTGAGCGGCAAGACCCTGTTTCTGGCGAGCGCGCATGACGAGTTTGAAATGCTCGACTTCAGCGGCGATTGGGTGCATGTGCGGATCTCCGGACTCTCGCGAGGATGGATCTGGCGGACGAGCCTGGAGATGCCGGAACAAATTTCGGATGTTCCTAAGGCCTCCGCTCCGGCCGCTCTGACAGCGGCAGACTTGTTCGAAGTAAGTCGCGAAGAGACAGCGCAATTCCCGGGGGATTGGGCTCCTTTGCGCGGAAAGAACGTGAGAATTATTTCCGTGCAAAGGATCAGGGAAAATGAACTGGGTGGCGGCGCAAGCGCCAAGCTTGAATTCGCGAAATCGCTTCTGGATAGAAGCTACGAGGAAATGGCGAAGTCCGGAAATCTTTCCGGGCTTGTCTTGATTTTCGACTCCGTCGATGGCGGGATGATTGCAGCCACATTGCCAACCATCCAGCGATGGAAAGCGGGAACGTTGAACGATGCGGCGATGTGGCATCAATGTTACTTTGATCCCCCAGAAACGTTTGCTGTTTCGGGCGCTGCAGGAAGCCGTTAGGTGCCAGGATGTGGGTAGCAATGCGAGTAACAGGACCTAGCTAAGACAGAGTAAGTTTGAATTTTGTCTTGACTTTCGACTAAGGTCGCGATACGAATGCTATCCTTTGACAGATCTGATCGAAAGTCATTTTCGATTGCCGGCTGCAACCAAACCGCCGGGTGAGGGCGGATGGAGAGCGGCAAATTGGTGTCCACATTCATGTTCCAGAAATTTTTTGCAGAACGGGCGGGCGCATTGCTGCGCGATTACGCTGAACTAACCAAGGCGCGGATTACAACTCTGATTGTGCTCACTGCGTGGTGCGGATATTTCTTTGGCGCCCATCGGGCAGGTGTCAGCTCATGGTCGTGGGGCCTTTTTCATGCGCTGCTGGGCGTAGCTCTTGTTTCGAGCGGAACGGCTGCTCTGAATGAAGTGATGGAAGCGGGCGTGGATGCGCGCATGCGGCGCACCGCCTCGCGGCCGCTGCCCTCGGGTAGAATGTCGCGCGCGCACGCCTTGGTCGTGGGCCTTGGACTTACCTTGGGCGGATCGGCCTATCTCGCAATTTATACGAATCTGCTGACCGGATTGCTGGTCTTCCTGACCGCGCTCGTTTACCTCGCGGCCTACACACCACTCAAGAAAGTTTCGCCGGTGTGCACATTCGTCGGCGCATTTCCGGGCGCGATGCCGGTCGTGCTTGGATGGACAGCAGTGCGTGGCCGCATCGAGACGGAAACTTTGATCCTGTTTGCGATCATGTTCATCTGGCAGTTCCCCCACTTTTTGTCGATTGCATGGCTTTACCGCGAGGACTACGAGCAAGGGGAAATCCGCATGCTGCCGGTCGTCGAGTCAAATGGAAAATCAACAGTTTGGCGGATTTTGGCTTATTCAGCTGCCTTGATTCCGATCAGCGTGTTGCCGGTCGCAGTCGGGATGGCTGGCCGCTTCTATATGGCTGGAGCTGTGCTGATGGGAGCAATGTTGTTTCGAGTATCGATGGGGATGGCGATGCCGCAATTGCCAGCTACAGCGGCGGCGTCCAAAGCGCCAGCCCGGCGCCTGCTTCGGGCTACGATTCTGTATCTGCCCGCTCTGTTCGCACTGATGATGGTGAATGCGGGGCGGTAGGCCGCGGTAAGACCGCGGACCGAAGACCGAATTTGTCGCGCGTCTCTGGGACGGTGGGCTAGGGGACGGTGGGCGAGGGCGCACACGGATAGGCGGCGAAGCTCCGGCGCTACAATCGGACCGCGCGAAGACTTACTCCAACTCTAACTCAATTTTCTTTGCCGCCGCGTCGAGCTTTGCGATTCGAAAGCTGCGAATCTGGCCGGGCCGCAACGTGTCGGCTTTGTTCGAAACCAGAGGCGGTCCACTTTTCCAACGAGCTTGCAGCATGGAGCCTAGCGAAGAGAGATCGGCTTTGACCGGCGATGAAACCGATGACGAGACCGCCGCTTCGTTCGCGGACGGCTTCTTCTCCGATTCATCCGGAATCCTGCACGACGCTTGTACGCCTTGACCCAACTCCACGCGCGCGTTTCCGCCTGAGATTTCAATCAGCCGGCCCGTCACCACATCGCTTTCCTTGTGCTCAGCGAGATATTCGTCGAGGAAAGTTGGGACAAGTTGCTTCATGCTGAGGCGGATGATTCGCTTCTCGGTATCGAGCGCGAGGATCTGCGCTTTCACGACCTGACCGGATTTCAGCACGTCCTGCGGGTGATTGATCCGCTTTTCGGCGCTAATTTCGCTGACGTGGATCATGCCTTCCACACCTTCGGCGAGTTGCACAAACGCGCCGAACTTGGTGATGCTCGTGACCGGCCCGTCGATCACCGTGCCGGGAGCGAATTTTTGTTCCGCGCCCGTCCACGGATCGCCCAGCGCCTGCTTCAGACCGAGAGACATGCGGCGTTCCGCTAGATTAATGCTCAGAACGACCGCTTCGACGCTCTCGCCGACCTTCACGACGTCGCTGACTCTCTTTACCTTTTTTCCCCAGGACATTTCGCTGATGTGGATGAGGCCTTCGACGCCGGGCTCGACTTCGACAAATGCTCCGAATTCGGCCAGACGCGTGATGGCACCGCGCACGCGCTTCCCGGTTTCATATTTTTCCGCGACTGAATCCCAGGGATGAGGTTGAAGCTGCTTCATGCTGATGGCAATGCGCCGCTTTTCAGGCTCAATCTTTATGATCCTGGCGTCGATCTGCTGGCCCGCGGAAAGCACGTCGGACGGTTTGTTTACGCGATGCCAGGAAATTTCACCCACATGGAGCAGCGCATCGGCGTCGCCAATATCGACAAACGCGCCATAATCGGTGAGCGTGCGGACCTCGCCGCGCACGGTGTCGCCTTCTTTCAATTCGGAGAACCGCCGCTGCTTGGCTGCCGCCGCTTCGTCTTCGGAAATGACACGACGATCGACGACGACATCTTCATCATCGACATCGAGCTTGGTAATACGGCAGCGGATCTCCTGACCGACCAGCTTCTCCATTTCGGCGGCGTCGCGTGTGCCAGTGCGGGAAGCGGGCATAAAGGCGCGCACACCAACATCAACGCTGAGTCCGCCCTTCACCGCGCCGGTAACGGTCCCGGCGATGGTCGCTTTATCGGCGAACGCTTTTTCGAGCGCCGCCCAGTCGGTGGGTTGCTCGATCTTGCCACGAGTCAACTCGTAATAGCCTTCGGGGTCGCGGCCCTTAACTGTAACCTGGAATTTATCGCCGACCTTGGGCGCGCCAGCAGGAAAAGCGGTCAGCGGCAGAATTCCTTCACTCTTGAAACCGATGTCGAGAATGATGGAGTCTGCTGTAAACGCTATGACCGTTCCTTCGCGGCCCTGGGCACCTGGTTCGGGCTTGCGCGGGTGAGACTTCTCGTATTCCGAAAAAGCGTCGTGGAACGACGGAGTGGGCTGTTCGGCCGGTGTGATTTCCGGCGCTTCTGAAGGCACGTCTGTGGGATCGGGCGCGATGGGATCAGGCATGAAAGGTTCGGATGTCTAAGTTTCGAGTGTCTACGCTTCGTAGTGTCCGAAGTAGAGCGATCTTTAGGATACCACCCCAGAATGCCGGGCAGGAATCGCGGGCCGGCGTAGCCTCTCAACTTAATCGGCGCGGATGTAAACTATTTGGCGATCCCAAAGTCAAACAGATTGAGCGATTTGTGCGCCGTCAACGACCGGAGCGCAAGGGCATCCAGGAGGACGAACGTGAAAATGAAACTAGCGGTTCTTTTACTTATTGTCGCGGCAACCGCGATCGGGAGTTTCGGGCAGATGAAAGAAATTGATATTCCGTATCAACGTTTTGTT
This sequence comes from Terriglobales bacterium, assembly GCA_049589875.1. Classification (GTDB taxonomy): domain Bacteria; phylum Acidobacteriota; class Terriglobia; order Terriglobales; family Acidobacteriaceae; genus Acidiflorens. Next base: position 48,421 of record JBAWBR010000034.1, on the reverse strand, counting down.
CTGGAGAACGGGCTCACCGTGATTGTGCATGAGGATCATAAGGCGCCGATTGTGGCGATCAATATGTGGTACCACGTGGGATCGAAAAACGAAAAGCCCGGAAAGACGGGATTCGCCCACCTTTTCGAGCATCTGATGTTCGGCGGCAGTGAACATTCGCAGGGGCGCTACATCGACACCATGGAGAAGGTCGGCGCGACCGATCTGAACGGAACAACCAACCCCGATCGCACGAATTACTTTGAGAATGTTCCCACATCTGCGGTCGACCTCGCGCTGTGGATGGAATCGGACCGGATGGGGCATCTGCTGGGTGCGCTCGATCAGAAGACGCTCGACCTGCAGCGGGGCGTGGTGCAGAACGAAAAGCGGCAGGGCGAAAATCAGCCGTATGGAGTGACCCGGCAGTTGATTACGGAGAATACATATCCGGCGAAGCATCCTTATTCCTGGACGACGATTGGAGATATGGCCGATCTGGATGCGGCATCGATGAAGGATGTGCAGGAGTGGTTCAAGACTTATTACGGGCCGTCGAATGTGGTGATGGTGATTGCCGGAGATATTGACGTGAAGACGGCGCGCGAGAAGGCGGAGAAATATTTCGGAGACATTCCGGCCGGCCCGCCGGTGGGACATCAGGAGGTATGGATTGCGAAGATGAGCGGAACCCATCGCGGCGTAGTTCAGGATCGGGTTCCGCAGGCACGGATTTATAAGGTGTGGAATATTCCGGAATACGGCAGCGCGGAAGCCGACTATCTAGACTTGGTAAGTGATTGCCTTAGTTCAGGTAAGTCATCGCGTTTCTATAAGCGGCTGGTCTATGAGGATCAAATTGCCACCGATGCCGCTGCCTTCACCGATCTGCGCGAGATCGGCGGACAGTTCCGCGTGCAGGCAACGGCGCGGCCGGGACAAAGCCTGACACAAGTGGAAAAAGAGTTGGATGAGGAACTGGCGCGCTTTCTGAAGGACGGACCGACGCAGGAGGAGTTACAGCGTGTAAAGGCGCAATATGAGGCGAACTTCATTCGCGGTATCGAGCGCATAGGCGGATTCGGAGGGAAATCGGACCGTCTGGCAATGAGTCAGGTATTTCGTGGGAGTCCGGATGCTTACAAAATCTCGCTCAAGCGTGTGCAAGAAGCGACTGCGGAGGATCTGAGGCTGGCTGCTAATCGCTGGCTTTCGGATGGCGTTTACATTCTTGAGGTCGATCCGTTCCCTGAGTACAAGACTGCAGCCACGGGCGCGGACCGAAGTAAAGCGCCCACGCCGGGGACTCCTCCGGAACTGAAGCTGCCAAAGTTACAACGCGCAACGCTGTCCAATGGATTAAAGATCGTCCTCGCGGAGCGGCATGAGGTTCCGCTCGTGAATTTTACGCTGGCGGCCGATGCGGGCTATGCTTCCGATTCGTTGAGTTCGCCTGGGACCGCGAACTTCGCGATGCAGGTGCTGACGGATGGCACGCGCACGCGTAACGCACTGCAGATCAGCGATGAACTGGAGTCGCTGGGAGCGCAGATCCGCGGCTACTCGAATCTCGACATGTCCTTTATTTCGCTCTCGGCGCTCACCGCGAAGCTTGACCGGTCGCTCGATCTGTTCGCCGACGTGGCACTGAATCCGTCGTTTCCGGAAGCCGAGGTGACGCGGGAGCGAAAGCTCGCGCTGGCGGGAATTGAGCGCGAGGAGAATACTCCGGCGACAATCGCGCAACGGGTGTTGCCGGCGCTGCTCTATGGCGCCAATCATCCTTATGGCAATCCGCTGACGGGAACTGGAACGATTGAGAGCGTTTCGAAACTCACTCGGGCAGATCTGGTGAAGTTTCATGAAACCTGGTTCCGTCCGAATAATTCGACGCTCATCGTGGTGGGAGATACGACTTTAAAAGATATTACGCTGAAGCTCGAGAAGTTATTTGCTGGATGGAAGAGCGGCGAAGTCCCGCACAAGAGTGTGAGCAACGTTGCCGTGGCTTCAAAATCGGCGGTGTATTTGATCGACAAGCCGGGTGCAATTCAATCGGTAATTGTTGCGGGAGTAGTCGCGCCGCCGCGGGCCAATCCGGATGAAATTGCCATTGAGGCGATGCATGACGCTCTGGGCGGAACTTTTGGCGCGCGCATCAACATGAACCTGCGCGAAGACAAACATTGGTCTTATGGGGCCCGCACGGTTTTGCGCGAGGCTCGCGGCCAACGTCCTTTCTTTGCGATCGCACCCGTACAAACGGACAAGACGAAAGAATCGCTGGTTGAGATGAACAAGGAGCTGCACGGAATTGTGAGCGATCATCCCGTGGGCGACGCAGAATTGGAAAAAATTCAAGCAAACGAAACGCTCAAGCTGCCCGGTTCGCGCGAGACGCTGGATGCGCTTGGGCAATCCATCGTCGATATCGTGCAGTTTGGCTTGCCAGACGATTACTTCGAAACCTATGGCGCGAAAGTAAGTGCGCTCAAGACCGGTGACGTAAATGCGGCGGCGAAAGCGGTGGTCCGGCCAGAGCAGATGATCTGGGTTGTGGTCGGAGACCGCGCGAAGATCGAAAGCGGCGTAAAAGAGCTGAACCTGGGCGAGTTTCACCTGATGAGCGCGGACGGCAAGCTCATGTAGTGAACTGTTCGTGGAAAGTTTTGTTTAGTTGACAGGAGCATTCGGGGGTAGAATGTCCCCGCTATGACCGAGAGCCAGGATGTAACGCTCTTGTTGTCCGCCCTGACGCGCGGGGACGATGACGCCGCAGGAAAGCTCATCCCAGTGGTGTATTCCGAATTGCGCAGGCTGGCAGGCAGTTACATGCGGCGCGAACGGGGCGACCACACGCTGCAAGCCACAGCTCTCGTACACGAAGCTTATTTGAAGCTGGTCGAGCAGCGCTCGGTCAACTGGCAAAGCCGGGCTCATTTTTTTGGGGTGGCCGCACAGTTGATGCGGCGAATTCTGATCGACTACGCGCGCGGACACACTCGTGAAAAACGCGGCGGAGAACAGAAGAAATTATCGCTGGATGAGGCATTCATCTTTGCCGAACAACAGGCTGACGAATTGCTCGCGGTTGACGACTCGCTGAATCAGCTCGCCAAGATCGATCCCCGGCAGGCCCGCGTTGTGGAATTGCGTTTCTTTGGCGGCCTGAGCGTGGAGGAGTCAGCCGAAGTACTGGGAATCTCGCCGAAGACGGTCAAGCGCGATTGGAGCATTGCAAAAGCCTGGCTCTACGCCGACTTGAAAGAGCGCTATGGAATTGACGCCGCAGCAATGGGAGACCGTCAAAGGGCTGTTTGAAAGCGCGCTCGAAAAAACTCCCGGCGAGCGGACCGCGTTTGTGGCCGCAGCCGCGCAGGATCCACTGGTGCGGCGCGAGGTCGAACGGCTGCTGGCCCACCATGTGGAATCGGGTGGTTTCCTTTCCAATCCAGCCTTAGCGGCGAGCGTTTCCAGCAGCGCCCCCGCGCAAAATCAAGCCTTCAATCCTGGCGATTTCGTTGCTGAACGATTTCGAATCACACGCTTTCTGGCGCGCGGCGGCATGGGTGAAGTGTACGAAGCGGAAGATATAGAGCTGCATGAGCCGGTGGCTCTTAAGTCAATTCGCGGCGAACTTCTGCACGATGCCAAAGCTTTAGAGCGCTTCAAGCGCGAAGTTTATCTTGCGCGCAAGGTGACTCATCCCAATGTTTGCCGAATTTTCGATCTGTTCCGGCAGGCTCCGACAACAGAGGCTAATGGCGCGAACCGAGGTTCGGTCGCATTTGTTGCCATGGAATTGCTGGACGGCGAAACGCTGGCGGAGTACCTCCGGCGTCAACCGCTTCTGAGTACGCACGATGCAAAACCTATCGCTCTTCAGATGGCGTCGGGCCTCGGTGCGGCGCATGCTGCCGGCATTCTGCATAGGGATTTCAAGCCCGGCAATGTGGTGCTGACCCGCGCTCGCAAAAACCTGCGCGCCGTCATCACAGATTTTGGCCTGGCATTGCGATCCAATCAGGATGCAAGTGCGGGCGCGCCAGTTACTGGTTCGGGCGAAGTGCTCGGCACGCCCGCTTATATGTCACCCGAGCAGGTGGAAGGCAAAGAACTCACTCCGGCTTCCGACGTTTATTCGCTCGGCTTGGTCTTATACCAGATGGTCACGGGCACGCGGGCTTTTGAAGATGCCACGCCGCTCTCGATGGCGGTTCGGCGAATCAGGGAAGACCCCGTGCCGCCGCGAACGCTTGTTCCCGAACTCGATAGGCGCTGGGAGTTGCTGATCCTGAAATGTCTCGCGCGCGACCCAGAAGACCGCTTTCAAAATGGAGACGAGGTGGCTCAGGCGCTGCGCGACGAGACCGCGCACTTGGGCCGATGGAGCATAGACCGGCGGCTGGGCGCAGTGCTGGCGGCAATCCTTCTGATTGCGGCCGCAGTTTTCCTTATCACCAGGCTGCGCAATAGCATTCCCTTCATTAGTGGTAATACGCCCGCCGCAGTAGGGCCGGTGATGGCGCGCCCATCGGTTGCGGTGTTGCCGTTTCAGAATCTATCGGGACGCAGGGATACCGAGTGGGTTTCAACGGCGCTGCCTGAAATGTTGACTGCGCAACTGGCGGCGGGGGGCAAGCTGCGTACCTTCCCCGGAGAAAACATCGCTCGCGCAAGCGCAGACCTTCGCCTGACGGGCAAACAAACTCTGGCGCAAGACACGCTCAAACATCTGAGGAAATATTTGGGAAGCGATTACATTGTGCTGGGATCGTACCTCGACCAGGGTAGCCCATCGGAGGTGCGGATCGATCTGTGGTTGCAGGATGCCAGGACCGGCGAGATTGCTGCCACTCTCTCGGAAAAAGGGACCGAGAGCGGCCTCGACGATCTGACAACTCGAGTAGGAAAAGAAATTCGACGAGCCCTTGGAGTCGGCGAAAACACCGCGACCGAAACGGCGCTGGTGCGCGCTTCCCTGCCCTCGAACGCGGGTGCTGCAAAGCTGTATTCGGAAGGCTTGGCAAAACTCCGTCTGGCGGATGCGCTGCCGGCTCGCGATCTCTTGCAGCAAGCGGTCGCGGCCGATCCAGGCTTCGCGCTTGGACATTCGGCGCTGGCGGATGCCTGGGAGGCAATGGGCGATGACGTGAAGGCGCAAGAGGAATCGAAAAAGGCTCTCGATCTTTCTTCCGGACTCTCTCACGAAGAGCGCTTATGGATAGAAGGCAGGGATTGGGAGTTGAATCACAAATGGGACAAAGCGGTGGAGATCTACCGCACGCTCGTCGAGTTTTATCCCGACAACATCGAATATGGGTTGCGGCTCGCGAATGCTCAAAAACAGGGGCGCACGGTGGATGAGGCTCTGGCCACCCTCGCGGCGCTGCGTAAGTTGCCGTCTCCCGATCATGAAGACCCACGCATCGATCTGCAGCAGGCCGATGTCTTCGATATCAAGGGCGCATACAAGGAACAAGAGGCGGCAGCCGAAGCCGCAGCCAGCCGCGCGCGCGATCTGGGCGCAACGCTGCTGCTGGCCCGAGCTCTTATCCAGGAGGCACGCGCTTTCGAAAAGCAGGGCAAACCGGATGATGCGCTGCGCTGCGCTCAGGAAGCGGAGCGCATTTCTGAAACAGCAGGCGAGCGCGCTGAAGTAGCTAGAGCGCTGACGATTATCGGAATTGTTCATTTTGATCAGGGCAACTTCTCCGCCGCGGCTGAAGCGTATGACCGCGCACTCGCTATCCAGCGCGAAACCGGCGACAAACGCGCCACCGCGACTACTCTAAACAACCTTGCGAATGCGTTAGGCGAGAAGGGCGATCTTGCGGGCTCAATCAAAATTCTGAACGAATCTCTTGCGGTGTTTCGCGAGGTGGGCGACAACCATAGCGCGGCGGCGGTCCTGGGCAGCATTGCCGCGCGCACTCTTCAGCAAGGCGATTTGAAACAAGGCAAGAAGATGCTGGAGGAAGGACTCGCCGCGTCACGACAGATTGGCGACCAGGAGCGCACCAGCACGGCGCTCTACAACCTGGGAGAAGTCCTGCGCTGGCAAGGCGATTTGAACGGCGCGCGCAAAATGTACGAGCAGTCTGAAGAACTATCCAAACAACTCGGCGACCAGAGCGGAGTCGCATATGCGCTTTACAGCCTGGGTGAGGTCTCGACCGAAGAGGGAAGTTTGAGCGCTGCCCTCAATGATTACAACGAATCGATTACGCTGCGAACGCAGATGGGAGAAAAGGGGAATGTGGCCGAATCGCAGATGGGACTGGCTACTCTTCTGGTGGAAGAAGGCGACGAGATTGAAGCGGAGAATACGCTGCGGCAGGCGCGCGAAGAATTTCGCAAAGAAGGAATTGGAGACGATGAAATTCTCGCCGACACTGCGCTGGCGGGGATTTTGCTATCCCAGGGAAAGCTGGAAGAAGCGCAGAAAGAGACTTCCGGCGTTCACGATCTCCTGGCCAAGAGCCAGGATTTTTCAGTTCGCCTGAGAGCCTCGATCGCGGAAGCGCAGCTGGCCGCTGCCGGCGGAAAGATAAAGGATGCGGTCAGGATTCTCCAGACCACCATCGCGAGCGCGAGGAAGTCCGGATATGTAGGATATCGGCTGGAAGCGGAACTTGCTCTGGGCGAAACCGAGTCGGCATCGGGCAATGCTTCCGCCGGTATGAGCCTGCTTGCGGATGTGCGAACACAGGCGAAGCAAAGAGGGTATCGTTTAATCGAATACAAGGCGGCCCGAGTGTCAGGGAAATCCGCGACTGCGGCAAAGAAATAGCCGCCATTCGAAGAATGACGGCCCAGGCTTTTTGTCATTGTGAAGTTGCAGCACTGATTGAGCTGATTGAAAATCGCCGCGTCTCCCCGCCTTCTCCCCGTGATTTCTCCTACTGAATTTCAAGCCCCTGGCGCAAAGTGAAGCTGTAAGCGGATTGTTCGGCGAGCAGCACTTCCCTTTCGTTGCCCGACGCCCTCTTCACCAGTCCCTTCATGAATTTTCCAACCTTGTTCTTTCCCTTGATCTGCGGCCCAAAGCTGCGGGTGGAAGTCGACAGGGTTAAATATCTATCGTTGACATTCACCGACGTAAGCTTGAGTTGCAGATTGGCTTCTCCCGCAAGGGGGCCGGCAGGCTTGGCGGCAACGATCTTGCCTCTGACGACGGCACCAGCGGGGATCACCGTTTGGCCGCCGATGACAATATCGTTATCCAGCGTGGCTGAAAAGCGTTGACCCGCCTCGCTGATTCGGGAACCAAGATCCTCGCCCAGGCGAACCGTCAGCGTGGTTCCCGCAGGAACAAAAATCGGCTGAGGTGCATCGGCCGGAGCGGCATCGTCAGCTTCCGTGGCGTCCGCGGGTTGCGATGCATCCGCTATCGCCTCTGCGTCTCCATCTTGGGCCTGAGGATCGTTATTCGCCTGCCCCTCCGAATCCGGCGGCTGCGTTCCGTCTGCCGATTGCGTGTTGTCGGCCTGATTGGGCTCGGGCTGTGCGTTGGCGTCTGTATTTGCATTCGTGGACTGTGCTGTAGGGGGCGCCGAAGTTGGCGCAATTACCTGGTTGTTGTTCGCTGCGTGGCGGCGCGAAACACCGTCAAATACCAGAGCCGCAGCGAGCACTCCCACTCCAATCATGAATACGAGGATTAATTTTCTGGTCATGGCCGTTCTCCTTTATCAGATTTCAATTCGGTGTCTTTAATCGCTATGGATCACTTTTAGGTGTACCGCGCCAACCCGATCAGGCTGAGATGGCGCGGTGCGGGTTATCAGGAAGTATTGACTTACCGTCCGTGGCCGTGACCGCCGGAGGCATGTCCGCCACCGGAGTGGCCAGCAGACGATCCGCCACGGCTCGCCATTGAAGATCCTCCCCGGCTACCAGACCCACCGCGGTTGCCCGCCGCCGATCGGTTGCCGGATGCGCCGCCGCGATTGGCCATCCCGGAGCTGCGGTTAGCCGACGCGGAATGGTTCGCGGATGCAGACCGTCCCGCTGACGCCGAGCGGTTAGCGGAGGCCGAATGACCGGACGAAGCCGACCGTCCCGCCGAGGCTGAGCGGCCAGCGGAAGAGGAGCGGTTGCCAGAAGCTGACCGGCTAGCCGAAGCCGATCGTCCAGACGAGACCGAGCGGTTCGCTGAAGCCGGGCGGTTGGCGGCAGGTGTCCGTCCTGAGGCCGAGCGATTAGCAGTAGATGACCGTCCGGAAGATGCTGAGCGTCCAGCAGACGCCGAGCGGCTTGTGGAGGCCGAGTGACCAGCCGAGGCCGATCGTCCCGTCGATGTTGAGCGGCTCGCGGATGCGGACCGGCTTGAAGAAGCAGACCGTCCATTCGAAGCTGACCTGCTGGCAGTTGAGCGTCCAGACGAGGCTGAATGTCCAGCCGAAGCAGAGCGCCCATTGGAATTCGAGTGACCACCGAAGCCGGAGTGTCCAGCGGATGCCGAATGGCTCGCGGAATTCGAATGGCTACCGGATCCAGAGTGATTGCCGTATGCCGAATGGCTTCCACTCGCCGTTTTCCCACCGGACGTGTGACCAGCGCTTGGCTTGCCGGCATTGGCTCGGCCAGCGCGCGAGCGAGCGGAGCCCTTCTGCGCGGCGGCATGATAGCCGTTCGGAACGCCACGGCCGCCATGATCGAACGCGCCACGGTCGTGTCCGCCGAAGTAGCCGTGGTTCGAAACCGTCATGCTGTTCGAGATATAAGTGTTGCCACCGAACATCACGGTCCCGCCATCCCACGCCGGAGCCCATGCGCCGAAGCCCCAATCGAAGCCGGCATAAACGCCAAGCGCGATACCAGGATCGAATGCGAGCCCGACTCCGTAAATAACGCCAGTCGGAGGCGGCAGCACAACGAAGCCGGGATACGCGACAAACAGCGTTCCCCAAACAGTCCAGGGATTGTAATAGGGGACAAAAACCACAGCCGGATTCACGGGCACGATCTCAATCAGGCCAGCTTCAACGACTACCCGTTGCTGGGTCGTGGTCACAAGCACGTTCGACTGTTGCGCTTGCAGACGCATCGCTTGGATAGCGTTCATTACATCGCCAGGCTGGTTGTAATACGCGTTCCCGAGCTGCGACGTCCACGCGCTGTTTTTCGCGAGATTGTCGAGCACGGCCGGAAACTCGATGAGCCCTTTTACCGCGGGATCCCACGACATGTTATTGGCGCCAGCAGCCCGTTGATCGGGAGGCTGATTCATGTTCTGGTTTAGCCAATTGTCGGCGTCGGAAACCTGATCGGGGTAGGTGGCTGCGGTTAAGATTTGGGCGATCAGCGAGTCGGGATCGAGAGCGATTGGGGCGACCAGTTGATCGAGTTGCACCGCGTCCAGCTCAACATACGCCGGGGCGGGCGCTTGCGGCGCATATACATCAGCCTGTGCTACCGGAATCAGCAGCAAGGAAAGCATGAGCGCCATCATTACGGAAATAGCTTTTTGAGATTTCATAGTGTCCTCCTCTAGGACCCACCGCATTGAAGATCTTGAGATATGGGCCGTTTCAGCCCTTCACCTAGTAACGCGACGAAGGAGGAGGGGCGGGGGTCATATTTCCCATTTTTATGTGAAGATTCTTGGGGTGGAAATGCGGCTGGCACATTAAGTTGACGGCTGGCTGCGAGGTCGTTATTCTAATACCCGAGTGTTTTAGTGGGGTTACCCGGGCGCCAAGGCGCGCTTGTCATCATATGTTCTAGTAATTCCGGAGGAACTCATGTCTTTGCGCATCAATTCGGAAGCGCCGGATTTCACTGCCCAGACAACACAAGGCACCATCCACTTTCACGAATGGATTGGCGACGGATGGGCCATCCTGTTCTCTCACCCCAAAGATTTCACACCGGTCTGCACCACAGAACTGGGTTATATGGCTGGACTGCAACCGGAATTTGCCAAGCGCAACACGAAGATTATCGGGTTGAGCGTGGACCCGGTTGAAAACCACGGCAAATGGGCTGCCGACATCGAAGAGACACAGGGTCACAAAGTCAACTATCCCATGATCGGCGACCCGGAACTCAAAATCGCGAAACTATACGACATGCTGCCCGAAACTGCCGGCAGCTCCAGCGAAGGCCGCACCGCCGCGGATAACGCCACCGTGCGCACCGTGTTCGTCGTGGGTCCCGACAAAAAAATCAAGCTAATGTTGGTTTATCCCATGAGCAGCGGCCGCAATTTCGATGAGGTGTTGCGCGTGCTCGATTCCATTCAGCTGACGGCCAAGCACAATGTGGCGACACCTGTGAACTGGAAGCCGGGAAACGACGTAATCATCCCGCCCTCAGTCTCCGATGAGCAGGCAAAACAGAAATTCCCGAACGGCTGGAAAACCCTTAAGCCTTATCTGCGAGTAGTCGCGCAGCCAAAGTAGCTGCGTGTTCGTTTAAACCAGTTCTCGTCGAAACACAGGATTTCGCGCGTGTGCTGCGCTTGAGATAGTTAGTGAATAGCTAACCGTAGGGGAACTCAAACTTGTGCGGGGAGTCGCGATATGTACTTCGAGCAGTTCTATCTGTCTTGTCTGGCCCACGCTTCCTACATGATCGGATCGGACGGCGAAGCTGCGGTCATTGATCCACAGCGCGACGTGGATATCTACCTGAAGGCCGCCAAGGAACAGAACCTGAATATCCTCTACATATTTGAAACCCATCTGCACGCCGATTTCGTTTCCGGACACAAGGAATTAGCGGCGCGCACGGGTGCGAAAATCTGCATTGGCGCACAGGCAAACGCAAAGTTTTCCCACATACCGCTGAGCGACGGTTCTGAAATCAAGCTGGGATCGGTGCGAATTCGCGCTCTGGAAACTCCCGGTCATACAGCGGAGAGCGTTTGCCTCGTGGTTACTGATGACGAGAAATCTCGCGATCCATGGGCCGTCCTTACCGGCGACACCTTATTTATAGGCGATGTGGGACGCCCCGATCTCTCGCCCGCCCACACTCCGCAGGAACTTGCCGGCTTGCTCTACGATAACCTGCACCAGAAATTGCTCACGTTGCCCGACGCGGTGCTCGTCTATCCCGCTCATGGCGCGGGATCGCTCTGCGGCCGCAGCATGCGGGCCGAGAAATCTTCCACCATCGGAACAGAACGCCTGACTAACTATGCTCTACAAATCGAAAGCCGCGAGGAATTCATACGGCAGCTGACAACGAATCTTCCCGCGCGCCCGGACTATTTTCTTCAGGATGCCGAGATCAACCGCTCCGGCGCCGCAGCCCTAGCCGACCTGCCGCCCGTGCCCGCGCTTTCAGCCGCTGAAGTGCGGGGCTTGCTCGATCGCGGCGAGATTGTCCTTGATGTTCGTCCCAACGACCAATTTGCCGCGGGACATGTCCCGCACTCCGTCAATATCGCGCTCTCAGGACAGTTCGCCTCCTGGGCAGGCACGATTCTGGGCATTGCAACAAATCCTATTCTGATCGCTGACACCGATTCTCAAATTGACGAAGCGCGGATGCGGCTGGCGCGTGTCGGTTTCGGAAAGATACGCGGGTATCTGAATGGCGGGTTGGAGGCGTGGCATAAGGCGGGCTTCGCCGTTTCATCTACGTCTCAGATTTCGGCTCTCGAATTAAACGAGAAGTTGCGCGAGGGAACAGTACGGGTATTGGATGTCCGCCGCGAAGGAGAATGGCAGGCCGGGCATCTCCCACAAGCACAATGGCATGCGCTTGACAATTTTCCTCGGGAATTGCCCGCGCTCGACGATGCGACTCCCGTCGCAGTTCACTGTAAGGGCGGCTACCGCAGTATGATCGCCTGCAGCCTTCTCGAACGCGCCGGACACCGCAATCTGATCAACGTGGTTGGCGGCTTTGACGCGTGGCATGAGGCAGGTCTTCCCGAAGTCTCGGGCGAGTTGACCAAGGCGTGAGTCCCCACCGTTGATCACACTCGCATTCGAGGGACGTTAGTCCCACAGCTGCGCTCCTGGCCCATTCCAATAACACTTGCAAAGGTGAATTCGTATGTGGACGCCAAAGCCGTGAGTCAAAGGGTGCGGGGGCGGTGCTGGGCAGCCCTGGGTTGAAATGGCAACTAACAGACAGTGGTTGAACCAAGACCAATCGCCGGCCGTTGTTGAAGGGCCTGATGGCGGAAGGATTGGTGGCGGCGGTAGGACTCGAACCTACGACCTACGGATTATGAGACCGTCGCTCTAACCACCTGAGCTACACCGCCACGGTGTGTTTGCACCTAACCAAAAGCTACATTATTTTACAGCACGAACCTCATGGTCCATGCGCGATGCCGATGGAATTGTGCATTCGATCGAGGATTGAAGCCCGCGGGAGGGGCTCGTCCTCACCATTCTCGCCCACGATAGTCGCGTCTCATTCGCTCTCGAAAACTCTTCTATATCGCCTGGCCGGCGCAAAATCCCGAGGCCCAGGCCCATTGGAAGTTGAAGCCTCCGAGCTGGCCCGTCACGTCGACCACCTCTCCAATAAAATACAAGCCCGTAACTTTACGGCATTCCATGGAGCGGGCGTGTAATTCATCGGTATCAATGCCGCCGGCGGTGACTTCAGCTTTTCCGTATCCCTCGGTCTCTTCCGGTTTCACTTTCCAGGCATGGAGATCGCGCTCGGCATCGGCAAAGGTTCTGGTCGAGTTACCCGAGAGCGGGTACATTTCGAGCCATCGATCCGCCAAGCGCCGCGGCAAGATTTCGCGCAGCAATGATTTCCAGGAAGACTGATCGCGGACGCCGCGCTGCCGCAAAATAGAATTCAGATCAATATCGGGGGCGAGGTCGATTGTGATGGGTTCCAAGCCATCCCAATAAGAAGATATTTGCAGAATTGCTGGCCCGCTTAGACCACGATGCGTGAAAAGCATTTTTTCGCGAAAGCTCTGCTTTGAGCCGCGTGTGGAGGCTGCGATTTGGGTCGAAACACCGGCGAGATCGCACCAGCGGCGGCGATCCTTTTCGCTGAAAACAAGCGGCACCAGAGCAGCGCGAGGCGGCTGTATCTTCAGGCCGAATTGACGGGCTAGATTGTAGCCGAAATGAGTAGCGCCGATTTTCGGGATCGACAAGCCTCCCGTCGCAACTACCAGCTGAGGAGTTATAAAGCCCGTGTCGGCTGAGCGCAGCGTAAATTGATCTATCTTCACTACATCGGTGATCTTGGTGTTAAGCAGGATTTGGACCTGGGCATCGCGGCATTCTTGCTCAAGCATGGTGACGATTTCATTCGCTGAACCGTCACAGAACAGTTGGCCGAGTTTTTTCTCGTGATAAGGGATGCGGTGCTTCTCGACCAATTTCACAAAATCATTGGGGCGATAACGGGCGAGGGCCGACTTGGCGAAGTGCGGATTCTGAGAGATGAAGTTGTCCGCGCCAGTATGGAGATTGGTGAAATTGCAGCGACCGCCGCCGGAGATGAGAATCTTTTTGCCAATGTGATCGGCGTGCTCGACGACAAGGACTCGTTTGCCGCGTTTGCCGGCTTCGATGGCGCACATCAGTCCTGCCGCGCCCGCTCCCAGAATGATGGCGTTGTATCCTTGATCCACGCAGCATCGAGCTTAACAGGATGGCGCGATGCTTGATGACTGCTTTACGCTATGGCCAGCGCTTGTCTGATCAAAGTCCGCGGAGTGGTGCAGGGCGTGGGATTTCGCCCGTTCGTCTACCGCATTGCCTGCGAGTTGCATTTAACTGGGTGGGTGCTGAATGGCGAAGAGGGCGTGGCCATCCATCTTGAAGGCGATGACGAGCGCCTGAAGAATTTTCTTGAGCGGCTGAAAATCGAAGCGCCTCCCGCTTCGCGAATTGTTGCAATCGACGTTGAGACAATCGCGCCCGCTGGATTTGAAAGCTTTTCCATTAAGGAGAGTGAGCGGAATCGGCGCCCCACCGTGCGCATCTCACCCGATTTGCCGGTGTGTGATGAGTGTTTGCGCGAACTCGCCGACCCAGACAATCGACGCTATCGGTATCCGTACATCAACTGCACGAATTGTGGGCCGCGTTACACGGTGATTCTGGCGCTGCCGTACGACCGTCCGAATACCACGATGAAGGGTTGGCCGTTTGACGAATATTGCGACCGGGAATATCACGATCCGGCAAATCGACGATTTCACGCGCAGCCGGTGGCATGCCCAGAGTGTGGTCCGCACTATTACTTACGCGTGGGTGAGGAGACAATCCGTGGCGATGAACGGGCGATTCGCGAAACCGTAGCCTTATTGCATACGGGCAAGATTGTCGCGATAAAAGGCCTGGGCGGCTATCACCTGGCTTGCGATGCTCGAAATGCCGCGGCCGTGGCCGCGATGCGCGCCCGCAAATTTCGCAAGGAGAAGCCGTTCGCGGTGATGGTAGAGCATCTTGCCGACGCGCAAACATTGGCCGAGCTTTCAACGGATGCGATTGAGTTACTCACTTCAATCGCCCGGCCCATAGTGCTCGCTCCAGCGAAAGAGGAATTGGCGGGCGTAGCTCCCGACAATCGCGAATTGGGCATCATGCTGCCTTACACTCCGCTACAACATTTGCTGTTTGCAGCTGGTGCGCCAGCGGTTCTGGTAATGACGAGCGCGAACCGTTCGAGTGAACCGATCGCTTACGAGGACGGGGATGCCATCGACCGTCTTTCGGAAATTGCGGATGCTTTTCTGATCGGCGAAAGGCCGATCGCTCGAAGAGTTGATGATTCGGTGGCGCGAGTGGGAGCGCTGGGCCCGGCAATTCTGCGGCGCTCGCGTGGCTATGCGCCGGGCGCGGTGGCAAGCATTCCGCTGGAGACGCATGGGGGACGGCCGATTCTAGCGCTTGGGGCCGATCTGAAAAATACAGTGACACTGGTGGTCGAAGGGCAAGCTTTTGTCAGCCAGCATATCGGCGATCTCGATCATTACGATGCATTCCGCGCCTTTGAAGAAACGATTCGCGATCTGATGGCGATGTACGAAATTCGTTGGGACGACGTGTTGTTGGCGCACGATGCTCACCCCGAATATCGATCAACTGTGCACGCGCTGCGGCTGCCGGCTTCACAACGCGTGGCGGTGCAGCATCACCGTGCGCACATCGCATCCGTTCTGGCAGAGCGCGCCGCATGGGAGAACCGCGCCCTGGGCTTGAGTTTTGACGGCACCGGCTACGGCGATAATGGCAGCATTTGGGGCGGAGAATTTTTTATTGGAAGTTTGCGTGAGGGATTCGAACGCGTTGCCCACTTGCGTCCCGCAGTTCTGGCGGGAGGCGACGCAGCGGCGCAGCATCCTGCACAAGCGGCGGCGGGTTTCTTGTCGCAGGTAGAAGGATTGCCAAATCTGAAGGAGCCTCCATTTTCTTTTCCGTCGCGGTATCAAACGGCTTTGCAGTTGGTCGATAAACATGTACGCACATTCCCTACTACGTCGGTTGGGCGGCTTTTCGATACGGCAGCGGCTCTGCTCGGCTTCACGCGCGATATCACATTCGAGGGGCAAGCGGCGATGTGGGTGGAGCATATCGCTCGCTCCGCCGCCAAACGCGAGTGCTATCCGTTTCCATTCACAAATGGAGAATTGGATTTCCGCCCGCTGTTGTGCACGGTTGCGATAGATAGATTCAAAGGCCGCAATATTGCGGAAATTGCACGAGCATTTCAAGCTGGAATCGCTCGCGGCGTCGCGGACGCGGCCAGATCGCTAGCACCCGCTCATAACGTCGATTTGATCGTTCTGTCGGGCGGTGTTTTCCAGAATGAGCTGCTGATCGAGGATCTGAAATCAGAGTTGCACGGTGGATTGCAGCTTTGGACGAATCAGGCAGTTCCCGCAAATGACGGCGGCATTAGCCTGGGACAGGCCGCGTTGGCATCGCAAGAAGCAACACGCAGCGTTTAGTAAAAATCAGAATACAAACTTTAAGGAAGCCTGCATTAGGCGCGGAGACATTGCCGTGACTACGTGGCCGAAGCAAGACGTCTCGGCGGCAAGGGAGCCGCTTTCGGCATTTGAACAAAGCTCGTTAACGTTTCCGTTGACGGCCCCAGGACCATAAAACTGGGCGTGGTTGAATATATTGAACGCCTCCACGCGGAAGTTTAACATTTTGGATTCGCGAACTCGCAGTTCTTTCATCAGCGCCATGTCATAGTTGTCGAGTCCAGGGCCATAAAAGAAGCGGCGTTTGGCGTTACCTGGAGTTCCCAGGGGTTGCAAGCCAAAGAGCGAAGTATTGAAATAAGCGGCGCCATTGCGCGGATTCTGGTTCCACTGAAGAGGGCCCGGAGTATATTGAGGCTCGTCGACGCCATAGTTGTTAATGCCGTTTGGTTCCGCACCAAGCAGAGAGTTATCACCGTAGTTATAGAGAGTCACGGGAAACCCACTGCTGAAATGCGTAACTCCCGACAAAGTCCAGCCTTCAGTCCAATGAGTCGATTTCCGAAAAAGACGCTCCACCGGAAGTTGACATCTATAACTGGCTACAAAATTGTGCTTAACATCGAACGCCGACAAGGCATAGCTCAACGCGGGATTGACCGGATTAACCTGCTCACCCAGACTTGAAGAATTGTCCATTGATTTGCTGTAAGTGTATCCCGTGGAAAAATCCAGCCGGCGGCTAGTGTGATGCAAACTTAATTCGAGGGCGTTGTAATTTGATTTGCCGATGGTAGCCTGATTGGTGTCGCTGCCAAAGTTAGCGCCCAGCGGACCACGGGTATGGTAGGTGTCCTCCTGAAAAGGTCCGCAGCCGGGCAGACTTAAGCACAGTGCGGGATTCCCGGGATTCGCCTCCTCCAGAACAAGGGAACGGTGCCCCTCGTTGCCGACATAGCTTGCGCTGAGAACTGTGTTGGCCCCAAGCTGACGTTGGAACGAAAGCATATATTCTTCGACGTAAGGAATTCTGTTAGTCGTGGGATAGGCGGGAATGCCGGTGATTGGCAAATATTGAGACCAATCGATATTTGGATTCGGATGGTGGACGGATGCAGCTCCGGTGGCAAGTGTCACAGGAAAGGGATTCATCTGGTCTTGCCCAGTCGATGCGGTAATAAAAGGCGTCGCGAACAAGGGCGGGGCCGGACTCGAGTAAGTAATGCCGAACGGCGCGTTGCCTGCTAACACTCCCACGGTTAGCGCTTCGATCTGAGAGTAATACATCCCGAAGCCTGCGCGAATGCTGGTTTTGTCGGACTCACCAAGAAGCTTCCCGAGAAACGTGTCTGGCATAGCGTTCGGCGAGTAGGCCAGACCAATGCGCGGAGCGAAATCGCGATTCCCTGGCGGCGCAAGAGTGCGGGGCACACCCGGGTCGGTCGGGAAAAGTATGCCCGCCGGCGCACCGGGGAATACGCCCGTAGTCTTGCCCGCCTCAAACGTTGAAATCCTATTGTTTTTTTCGTACCAGGGCTCGATGCGGTCCCAGCGTAAACCATAATTCAAAATGAGATCGGAGCGGACACGCCAACTGTCTTGCGCGTAAAGTCCCCAGTATCGATTGCGTCCGTAGAACGGTTGCAACTGGCTCTGGTTATATTGGCTGGGAATGCCCAGCAGGAAGTCGGCGAAATCGGAACCGGTCTCGCTGCCGGTAAAAAGAAAATTCCCGTTGAATTGCGCGATTACATGGGTGTTGATCTGGTCGTAGTGAAATTCTGCGCCAAATTTCATCGTGTGCCGGCCTAGCACCTTGGAAAAGTTGTCGATCCACTGGAGGGTGTTGTTCGTTTGCCGCAGTTCGTTGGGAGTTGTTCCAATGGAATACGCGTTGAAGATGATGTTCTCGACGCCCTCGCCTTGAGGATTGAGAGGCACTATTCCCGAGCCACCGATTTGGAATCCCTGCGATGCCAGACTGACACCGACTCCGCCGACCGGCACTCCCAGGTTGTTGCTGTCGCGCAAATAACTGAAGTGAAAATCGTTGACGGCGGTGGTGCTTAAGGCCTTGTTGTGACCCAGGCTGAGCAATTGTGTCCGGCCAAGATTGAGATCATTAAAACCGGGCACATTGGCTCCGCTTTGCGCCGCCGGATATGGATTGTTAAGCGTGTAGTCGTCAAGAAAATAATAGACGGAAGACAGTCCCCATCGGCTGTTGTCGTCGAGTCGATAGGCTCCCTTGTCATCACGCAACGTCTCATTGAACGCCGATGTCGCGAAGCTCTCTGGACCCGTGTTTGGAGCCGGAATGTATCGCAGTAGATTCCTCGCTGGCGCGGACCATGCGGTCTGGGGAATCTCTAACCCAGGCAGAACGCACTGCGCCGTAGACGCGCACGACGATTTGTAAGTGATTGGCGAAATCTGATTGCCCGGCTCATCCTCACCTTTATAAAAGTAATATGGTTCATTGGCGGAGACTGCATAGCCCAGTTTCTGCGAGAGCTGGCTGGCCCAGTAAGTTCCATTTACGATGGTCGGCACTGTGTTTCCGTTGGCGTCCGCAGTTACGAAGGAACTCGCTAGATCGGAAAGATCGCCGCTCCTGTCTTGCACCGAAGGCACGGAAATCGTAGGGGTGTCGATACCCTGTTTCAATCGAGTTCCTTGATAATCGGCAAAAAAGAAAACTTTGCTTTTTCGGATTGGCCCGCCGAAGGTGACGCCAAACTGATTTTGATCGTACAGTCCGCGTTCCGGTGAAAAATAATTACGGGCGTCAAGATTCGTGTTGCGAAGAAATTCGAAAATATCGCCGTGAAACTGGTTGGTGCCCGATTTCGTGACCACGCTGATCTGTCCGCCACTGTGGCCCCCGGTTTCCGCATCGAAGTTGCTGGTGAGAATGCGGAATTCGGCAATCGAATCGAGATTGGGAATGATGGCCGTCCCCGCATTCACCTCCTCTTCTGCATCGCTGCCGTTCACAGTAAATGCGTTGGAGAACTCGCGCTGGCCATTGATTGAAATCGTTCCCGGATTCAAGTCGCCAGACGGAGAAAAAGCGCTGGCGCCAATATCCTGCACCGTGCCGGAAGTGAGTGACGTTGCCGGAGCGACGCCGGGTTGAAGAGAGAGCAGGTCAGTAAAGCTGCGGCCATTCAAGGGCACGGCCGCTATCTGCCTGTCGCTAATTACCTCGCCCATTTGTGTATCCGATGTTTCGACCCGGGCGGCCGTGTCCTCGACGACCACGGAATCCTCCCTCGCGCCCACTCTCAGTGTGACGTCGACAATCAATGCGCTATCCGAATCGACAACGACCCCAGTCCGCCGGTAGGGCCGAAACCCTGGGACTGTGATTGCGATCTCATAACGGCCCGTAGGGAGAAGAGGGAACACATAGGCTCCCTCGTCATCCGTAGCCGTCAGGATCTGAACGCGAGTGTCTGTGTCAATTGCGGCGACGGCAGCTTTCGCAACCACAGCGCCACTAGGGTCCTTAACCGAACCTTGAATGCGGCCCCCAACAACGGCCCATGCGCAACTCATTGAAAGAAGCAAGAAAACAACGAAAAGACGTTGTGATCTCGTCGAGTTAATAGAGGCCGTCATCGTCCCCCAGGAAAAAGATTGAGCTTTTTTCTCACACGTTAACCTGCTGGCATTGCTATCGACGCTAGTTGCAACACGGTCGCAAAAGCGATTACACTTAGACCGTACCGTTCGGACCTCAACTAGGTCAAGATCGGACAAAAGATTCCACTGCAATTTACTTGCAACACTGTCGCATCTTTAGCTGACATTGAACCATGCCATTACCGCATACTCAGATTCCCGGCCGCCTTCAGACGCAACTCGCCGACCGGGGAATCCGCATGACCATTCAGCGCCGCGCGATTCTCCAGGTCATTGAAACCGCGTCCAAGCATCTGGATGCAAGTCAGATCCTGCGCAAGGCCCAACGATTGGAAGGCTCAGTGGATCGCAGCACGGTTTATCGCACGCTCGAACTGTTGAAGAGACAGGGGCTGATCGATGAACTTGATCTCATGCATGTGAACGGCGAAGGCCATTACTACGAGCGCAAATTGGGCCCTGACCACATTCACATGGCTTGCTTGCGCTGTGGGAAGATTACTGAATTTGTAAGTGAAATCTTCGATTCGCTAAAGAACCAATTACAGCGCGATTGCCGCTTTCACATTGTAGTCTCGCGACTCGAAGTTGGCGGGTATTGTTCGGCTTGCCGCCGCTAGCGACTTACCTTAAACCGGTGTTGCGAATCGCAGCTGTACTAAACCCAGCGCTTAATGGAACGTTTATCCGCTTGAGTCCGTAACGGACCGGGACGTATAGTAGGGACAATCGTGGGGTAGTATTCCTGTGCAAGCTATCGATCCGCATCCCGAGAAAAGACCCAGCCTCGGCGAGAACGTGACTGACCAACTTCTGTCTCCAAGTTTCTTCGAAGCCGTGCCTGACGCCATGGTCGCTGTTGACGCCCAAGGCATCATCGTGCAGGTCAACTCTCAAACCGAACATCTATTTGGATACACCCAGGGCGAACTCATTGGTCAGAGCGTGGAAATGCTTGTGCCCATGGGACAGCGGGAACAGCACCATCGCCATCGTGAGCGCTTCAGCCATCATCCCGAGATGCGTCGCATGGGCGCACAACTCGATCTCCGCGGCCGCCGCAAGGATGGTTCGCAATTCCCGGTTGAAATCAGTTTGTCTCCGGTGTCCACTCAGGCCGGCTTGCTGGTGTTGAGCGCGATCCGCGACATTAGCGAGCGCAAACGCATTGAGGAGGAACTCCGCAAGGCGCAGGCGGAACTGGCCGCCAGCAAAGACCGCGAGTTGCAGGAATCGCAGAATCGGCTTGCGCTAATCGTGGATTCTTCACAGGACGCGATCATTGCAAAAAATCTCGAGGGCACAATCACCCACTGGAACAAAGGCGCGGAAGCCATTTACGGCTATGCCGCCGCTGAGGTTATTGGCAAGCCGATTACGATTCTTGCGCCCAATGATCGCCAGGACGAAACGATGCAGATACTCGAGAAGATTCGCCAGGGCCACCGGGTCGAACATTTTGAAACGATTCGAGTGCGACGAGATGGCCACCGCCTGAACGTCTCGATTTCTGTTTCTCCCATTCAGGATGCGAGTGGGAGAATCATTGGGGCCTCCGTGATCGCGCGCGATATTACCGGGCAAAAGCGGTCGGAAGAGATGCTTCGACAGGCGCAAAAAATGGAAGCCGTTGGCCGACTGGCCGGCGGCGTGGCCCACGACTTTAATAATGTGCTGGGCATTGTTTCGGCCTGCTGCGAATTGTTGCGGGGCCGGGTCGAACCCAATGACGCCGCGCAATATATCGACAACATTCAGGAGGCCTCCAAACGCGGCGCGGCGCTCACACGTCAATTGCTCTCCTTCAGCCGAAGACAAGTCAGCACTCAACCGCGCCTGCTCGATTTGAATGAGGTGGTGAAAGAGGTTGTGAAGCTGCTGCGTCCCCTGATGGGCGATGACGTTCAGGTGATCGTCCGCCATGGAGTTGAGGTTGCAGTTGTCGAGTCCGATCCAGCCCAGCTCGATCAAGTCGTTTTGAACATCGCAGTGAACGCGCGGGATGCCATGCCGAAGGGCGGTAAGCTGATTGTCGAAACTTCATTGCAGGAGTTGGACGCGGCATTTGCCGCACAGCATCTGCCGCTGAAACCGGGACGCTACGTTTTGCTCGCTATCAGCGATACCGGTGTGGGCATGGACCCCACAACTCTTTCTCAAATCTTCGAACCATTTTTCACGACCAAGGAAATTGGCAAGGGCACTGGTTTGGGATTGGCGACAGTGTATGGAATCGTGAAGCAAAACGGCGGCCATGTCTGGGTCTACAGCGAAGTCGGACGCGGCACCACCTTCAAGATTTATTTACCCGCCGCCGACCACAAGCTGGGGATGGCGACGAGTGCCACCGCCGATGCCCTGCCTCCCAAGGCGGAAGGAAAAACAATTCTTTTAGTCGAAGACGATGCACTCATGCGCCAGCTCACACGGCAGATGTTGCAGGAACACGGCTACAACGTGATTGAGGCTGAAGATGGAAATTCAGCGCTAAGCAAGCTGGCATCCAACGGCAGCATATCGATCGACGTCGTATTGACCGACGTCGTGATGCGCGGCATGAGTGGACCGGAATTGACTCATGAACTTCTTCGCCGGCAACCGGATCTCAAGGTGGTCTACATGTCCGGATATACTGGTGAACTTATTGCGCAGAACGGCGACGCGAAGGAGGGGATTGCCATGCTGGACAAGCCATTCACCCGAAGCGCACTCCTGAAAACAATTCATACGGCGCTTCGGTAGCCATGCGAATCGAACCGATTGATTTTTTCGGACAAGCCGCAAAATATCTGCTGATTCTGACGTCGCTTCTTTACCTTCTTGATTGGAGTTTGTTTGCCGTGCGGCGAGCGCAGGGAACCGCCATGAGCAGCGTTCCTGTGGAGCAGTATCTCCAGACACCCCTCAAGGGCAACAAGGCTGAGTACGACTACATGGGAACAGCAGACCAGCCCTGTTCGCGAACACTGTTTCCGCAATATGCTTTGTCGCAGTGGAACGTTCCCTGCTGGTGGCTGGCACGGCACAAGGCGCAGTGGCAGTGAATGAGCGGTGGATGGGTGACGGCGATAAAAGGCGAAATCAACGCTATCAGCCCTGGGCTAACGATGTGCTGCGCGCGCGAAACATGTCTGTGGCTGCACCGCGTTACTGCTGAATCGTTCGCTGGTCCTGCGGAGGCTTTTGCGTCACCTGCTTCGTCGATGGCAATTGAGAAACGTCCCACCCGCCGCCCAAAGCCTGTACCAGTTGGACCGCGCTCGTCATCTGCTGCACCTGCAAATTCAGCAGTGTTTGCTGCGTTCCAAACAAGGCCGTCTGAGTGTCCAGCAAAGTGATATAAGGATCGATGCCGGTATCGTATCGGCCTTTTTCCAGATCGTAGGCTTTTTGTGCGGATTCGACGGCCGCCTTCGCATCGCGAATTTCCTGCCAGAGCAAACGCGTCGAAGCTAGATAATCCTCCACTTGCTGAAAAGCCGTAAGTACAGTTTGGCGATAACTGGCTACGTCCGCGTTGTAAGTCGCAATGTATTGGTCGATCGTCGCCCGCCGCAATCCGGCATCGAATATCGTCTCCGAAATGGACGGTCCCACTGACCATTCGCGGCTGGCAGTATTGAAAAGCTTGCTGATCGCAGAGGACCCAAGCCCCCCACTCGCGCTCAGAGTCAGCGAAGGATAGAAAGCGGCGTAGCCAATGCCGATTGTCGCGTTGGCCGCAGCCATCTGCCGCTCGGCAGCGGCAATATCCGGACGCCGCTCCAGAAGCTGCGAGGGTGTCCCCGTCGGGATTGCTGGCGGCTCCGCGGTGAGCGGCTTCACGGGCATGGAAAAATCACTCGCGGCCTTGCCCAGCAGCATGGCAATCGCGTGCTCATATTGGGCGCGCGCAATTGCAACGTTCGTCGCTGAAGCCCGCGCGCTTTCAAGCGTTTGCCTCGCCTGCTCAACCGAGACCTGGTCGCCGGTGCCAACGTCATATTGCGCCTGTACGGAGTTCAGCACTTCCTCGTCCGCTTTGACCGTCGCGTCCAAAATCCTTTGCAGCTCGTCCTGTCCGCGGATTTCAAAAAACGTTTCGGCGAGCGTGGCCTGCTCGAGCAAACGCTCATTTTCAAGATCGGCCGCGCTGACCTGCGCCGTCGCTTGCGCGGCCCGCACCGCATTGCGGACGCGCCCAAACAAATCCGGCGCCCAGGAAACATCCAGCGGCAGCGAGAATTCCGAACTTGTCGCGCCGGTGTAACCTGATGTGCCGGCCGCGGCTGCCGACACGTTTCCGGAAATACGCGAGCGCGTAAATCCCGCCCCTATCGTCGCCGTCGGATAGTATTGCGCGCGGGTTTCACGAATCACCGCGCGGGCGGCAAGATAATTCTCGAAATATTGTTTGATCGTCTGGTTGTTGATATTCAGCTGCTTTTCCAGATCGTTTAATTCAGGCTGCTGAAAAATCTCCCACCAGTTGCCGTGCAGCATCTGGTCTTGCGGAGAGGCGACCTTCCATCCTTCCGCATCCTGAAAATTAACGGGTGACTCTTTATAATTCGGCGCGCTCGGCGTGGGCGCGGACGCCTTGTGATATCTGGGTCCCACCACACAGGAGGTTAATCCGAGGGAAATCAAAGTTGCGACAGCCATCACACGTGCCGCCCTCCCCACATACATCTCTCTCATGCCGTGCCCTCCTCGGATTGCGGCGCGAATGTATCCCGCTCTTTCCCCAGCACCCAGAGCCGCAGCCTATCCAGGGACAGGTAGACAACCGGCGTCGTATAAAGTGTCAGCATCTGACTGACGATGAGACCGCCGACAATGGAAAGTCCAAGCGGCCGCCGCAATTCAGACCCGGTGCCCGTGCCAAAGGCGAGTGGCAGCGCTCCGAACAGTGCGGCCATTGTAGTCATCAGAATGGGACGGAAGCGCAGTACACAGGCCGTAAAGATCGCGTCATACGTAGACATGCCCTGCTCGCGCTCCGCTTGGAGGGCAAAATCAATCATCATAATTGCGTTCTTTTTTACGATCCCGATCAATAGCACAATGCCGATAATGGAAATCACGTTGAGGTCGTTGTGAAAAATCATCAACGCCAGCATTGCGCCCACACTGGCCGATGGCAGCGTGGAGATGATGGTCAGGGGATGCACCAGGCTCTCATACAGAATGCCGAGCACGATATAAACAGCCAGCAGCGCAGTAAAGATCAGGATCGGCTCCGTGCTTAATGAATCCTGATACGCCTGCAATGTGCCGGCGAAATAGCCATGAATAGTGGAAGGGGTCCCCAGCCTTTCCTCCATCTGGGAAATCAATCGTACTGCATCGCTAAGCGCCAAACCGTCAGCAAGGTTGAACGATACAGTCACTGACGGAAACAGCCCCGAGTGCGCAACGGATAACGGCGCCGTATTGGTTTGAAATTTCGCGACGGTGTTGAGCGGCACCAGCCCGCTGCCATTGGGAAGATAAATATTCTTCAGTCCCGCCGGCGATTGCCAATAAGGCGGCGCCACTTCCAGGATCACATAGTACTGATTGAGCGGCTTGAATATGACGGATGTTTCTTCCTGCCCGAACGCGCTGTATAAAGTCGAATCGAGTAGCTGAGGAGTAAGGCCAACCTGAGCCGCCGCGGTTCTATCGTAAGACACATAGGATTGGAGCCCGCCATTTTGCTGATCTGAGTTTACGTCCTGTAGCCCATGTATCTTTTTCATGTTGGCCAGCAGGATGGGTCCCCACTTATTTAGATCGTCCACATTGTCGGCTTGAATCGTGTACTGATATAACGCCGCGCTGGCCCGGCCGCCAATGCGTATATCCTGCGCCGCCTGCAAGAATGCCTGCGCGACCGGCAGCCGGTTCATCTTCGGGCGCAGACGGTTGATAATGTCGGCCGCACTTATTTTTCGTTCCTTCAGCGGCTTGAGCGCAATATAGATGAATCCCGTATTCAAAGCCCCGCCGCCGGTGTAAGCGTTCACGTGGTACACCGCCGGATCGGCCTTGATCACATCCACCAACTGCAGAACCGAGTCTTCCATCAGCGGGAACGACGCATCCTGCGGACCCTGAACCGCACCCACAATTGCGCCCGTGTCTTGCTGCGGGAAAAAACCCTTCGGGATTCGAATCATCACAATCACGTTCAGCGCAATCACCAGCACCAGAACGATCAGCACCATCACCCAATTGTCGAGAACCCAATGCAGGCTGCGGCGATATCGCTCTAATACCCAGTTAAAAGCATCTTCATTGCGACGATAAAGCCAGCCATGCTTTTCTTCGCCATGGGTCTTGAGCAGATGAGCGCACATCATTGGAGTTGTGGTCAGCGAGATCACCATCGAAACGGCGATGGCCGTTGAGAGCGTAACCGCAAATTCGCGGAATAAACGCCCCACAATTCCGCCCATCAGCAGAATCGGAATAAACACGGCAATCAGCGAAACGCTGATGGAAAATACGGTGAAGCCGATTTCGCGCGCTCCCTGCAAAGCCGCTGCCATCGGCTCCATTCCCGCTTCCAGGTGCCGCGAGATATTCTCCATGACCACGATCGCGTCATCGACCACAAACCCGGTGGAGATGGTCAGGGCCATCAGCGAGAGATTGTCCAGGCTGTAGCCGCACAAATACATCACGGCAAATGTGCCGACCAGCGAAACAGGTACGGCAACGCTCGGAATCAGCGTGGCGCGAAAATTGCGTAGAAAGACGAACACAACCAACACAACCAGAATCACCGACACCACCAGCGACCGCTCCACATCACTCAGGCTGGCGCGGATTGTGGTTGTCCGGTCGAAGACGCTTACAATTTCGATGGCGGAAGGAATCGACGCTTTTAACGATGGAATCGCGGCCTTTACGTGGTCCACCGTATCGATAATGTTCGCTCCCGGCTGCCGGAAAATAATGATCGTGACCGACGGCTTGCCATCCATGTATCCGGCATTGCGTACGTTTTGCACCGAGTCCACTACGCTTGCAATATCCGAAAGCCGCACAGCCGTACCGTTATGTTGACCCACAATAAGCGGCTGATAGTCGGCAGCGACCGACATTTGATCGTTAGTGACGATGTCGGCGCTGGAATTACCATTCGCAATCTGGCCCAGCGCAAGGTGGGCATTATCCAGGCGCAGCGCATTCTCGACTTCGGCGAACGAAATCCTGTAACTGTTCATCTGCGTGGGATTCAACTCCACGCGCACAGCCGGTGAAGACGCACCCCCCACGGCTACCTGCCCCACTCCTGAGAGCTGCGAGATGCGCTGCGCCAGCACCGTCGACGCCGCATCATACATTTGCCCTTTGTTATAGACGTCGGAAGTCAGGGCCAGAATCATGATCGGCGCATCCGCCGGATTTACCTTGCGGTATGTCGGATTGGACGGCAGGTTAGCCGGCAGATAAGTTCGCGCCGCGTTGATGGCGGCTTCCACGTCGCGCGCCGCGCCGTCGATGTTGCGGCTCAGGTCGAACTGGATGGTAATGTTTGTGCTGCCCAGCGAACTGGACGATGTCATTTCCGTGATGCCCGCGATGTGGCCAAGCTGCCGTTCCAGCGGCGTCGCCACCGATGACGCCATAATCTCGGCGCTCGCACCAGGCAGTCCGGTGTTGATATTGATAGTCGGAAAGTCAACCTGGGGCAGCGGCGACGCAGGCAGCACGGTATAAGCAATCGCGCCAGCGATTCCGATCGCGATCGTCAGAAGAGTGGTCGCGACCGGCCGCTGAATAAATGGAGTCGAAAGACTCATGCTCCCTCGGGCTGCGGTGCGCCTTCGCCAGAATGTGCGCCATGTGAGAAGCGCTGCGCAATCTTGTCGAAGAAGATGTAAATAACCGGCGTGGTGTAGAGAGTGAGCACCTGGCTCAAGAGCAGGCCTCCAACCATCGCGATGCCGAGCGGCCTGCGCAGTTCCGATCCCAATCCTCGTCCGAACGCGAGCGGCAATCCGCCAAGCAGCGCCGCCATGGTCGTCATCATGATGGGACGGAAACGCAGTAGGCTCGCCTCGTAGATGGCGTCGGTGGAATTCTTGCCGTGTTTGCGCTCCGCTTCCAGCGCGAAGTCCACAATCATAATGCCGTTCTTCTTTACGATGCCAATCAAAAGAATGATGCCGATGATCGCCACCACGCTGAGATCCTGACCGAATAGCATGAGCGCCAGCAACGCACCCACACCGGCCGAAGGCAGCGTCGAGAGAATCGTAATGGGATGGATGAAGCTTTCATATAAAACACCCAGCACTATGTAGACCGTGACTAGTGCTGCCAGAATCAACAGCGATTCATTCGACAATGAGTTGCGAAACGAGGCAGCCGTTCCCTGAAAATCCGCCTGCAGGCTGGCGGGCGGACTAAAATCCTTAGCCATTTTGTCGATCTTGCTGATGGCCGTGCCGAGCGAGGCTTTGGGCGCGAGGTTAAAGGAAATCGTGACTGCGGGAAATTGTCCTTGATGAGTGACGGTGAGCGGCTCGCGCGTGAGTGACAAATGCGTGAAAGCGTCCAACGGCACGGTATTTGCCGGCTGCGAACTGCTGGTAACGTTCGAGGTAACGGTCGTCTTCGCCAGAGCGGTTTGTACTGGCGCAAGCAGCGACTGTCCCGGCGTCGGCGTGTATTGCGCCGATTCAGTCACCGCATTCGAGCCGGCGGAAGCCGAACTCGATGACGAAAACGACGTCGCCGCGCCCGAACCCGTCGCCGCCGAAGAAGCATTCGACTGAAGAAAAATCGACTGCAACTTATCCGGACTGGTTTGAAAGTTTGGCAGCGCCTCCAGAATTACGTGGTACTGGTTAAGTTGCGTGTACATGGTGCTGATTTGGCGTTGGCCAAAGGCATCGTAGAGCGCGTTGTCGATGGTCGAAGTTGCAATGCCCAGCCGCGAAGCCGTCACCCGATCGATGTTCAGCGACACTGCAAGACCGCCCGTCTGCTGATCGGTCGCCAGGTCCTCAACTTCGGGCATTTTTTTCATCTGCGCGAGAAATTTATCGGTCCATTGGTTCAGCTCATTCACATCGGGATCTTCGAGCGTGTACTGATATTGCGTGCGGCTCACGCGGTCATCCACCGTAATGTCCTGGATCGGCTGCATGTAGATCTGAAAATTCTGCACCTGATCGTGCAGCTTCGGCTGCAGCCGCCGTATCACGTCCGACGCGCTCAGACCGCGCGCGCTCAGCGGCTTCAAATTGATTGAAAACCGCCCGGAGTTCAAAGTTGTGTTCGTGCCGTCCACCCCGATAAACGACGACAGGCTTTCTACCGCCGGGTCCTGGAGAATTATCTTCGCGACCTCCTGCTGTTTCTCGCTCATGGCAGCAAAAGAAACCGTTTCCGGTGCCTGCGAGATGCCCTGAATCACGCCGGTATCCTGTACTGGAAAAAATCCCTTGGGAATCGCGATGTAGAGAACAATCGTGAGAATCAGCGTGCCCAGCGCAACCAGTAGAGTGATCGTCTGATAGCGCAACACCACTTTAAGGGTGCGGCCGTAGAAGGCAATCATGCGTTCAAACACATGCTCCGACCAGCGATAAAACTTCCCTTGCTGCGATTCCGGCGTGTGTCTCAGGATGCGCGCGCACATCATCGGCGTCAGCGTCAGCGATACAACGGCTGAGATCACGATTGTCACCGCCAGCGTCACGGCAAACTCGCGGAATAACCGTCCGACCACATCTCCCATGAAAAGAAGCGGAATCAACACAGCAATCAGCGACACGGTCAGCGAAACAATCGTGAAGCCAATTTGCTCTGCGCCCTTCAGCGCAGCCTGCATGGGACGGTCGCCTTCTTCAAGAAAGCGCGAAATGTTTTCAATCATCACGATGGCGTCATCCACTACGAAACCTGTGGAAATGGTCAACGCCATCAATGACAGATTATCCAGGCTGTAGCCGAGCAGGTACATCACCGCAAGCGTTCCCACCAGCGACAGCGGAACGGCCACGCTCGGGATAATCGTTGCTTTCCAACTGCGCAAGAACAGGAAAATGACAAGCACAACCAGCCCGACGGTCAGCAGCAATTCAAATTCGACATCGTCCACAGACGATTGAATGCTGGTCGTCAAATCGGTGAGCTTCGTAACGTTGATGCTGGCCGGAAGATTGGCTTCGAGCTGCGGAAGCAGTTTCTCAATGCTTGTGACAACCGTGATGGTGTTCGCACCGGGCTGCCTTTGAATATTGAGAATCACTGCGGGCGTCAGGTTCATCCACGCCGCTTGATTCGAGTTTTCCGCCCCATCGACGACCTTGGCTACGCTATGCAGAAAAACGGGAGCGCCGTTGCGGTATGCCACCACTACGTCGCTATAATCGCCGCTCGTAACGAGCTGATCGTTGGCATCGATCTGGTAATCCTGCCGTGGCCCGTCAAAATTGCCTTTGGCCGCATTGACGCTTGTCTGCGTCAAAGCCGTGCGCAGCGACTCCAAATCAATTCCGTACGACGCCAGAGCAACCGGATTCGCCTGAATGCGAACTGCCGGTTTTTGGCCTCCACCAATAGTTACCAACCCCACGCCACTGAGCTGTGAAATCTTCGGTGCCAGCCGCGTATCGACCAGGTCTTCAACTTTCGAAAGCGGAATTGTGTCGGACGTTATAGCTAGCGTCAGCACCGGCGCATCGGCCGGATTTGTCTTGCTGTAAATGGGAGGCGTCGGCAGGTTGGAAGGCAGAAGACTCTGCGCCGCATTGATGGCCGATTGCACTTCTTCTTCGGCCACGTCAATTTGCAAGGTCAGAACAAATTGCAACACCACCACGGAAACCCCGCCAGAGCTGGTCGAAGTCATCTGGCTCAGCCCTTGCAACTGGCCGAATTGCCGCTCCAGCGGCGCAGTCACGGTGGTGGCCGTCACATCGGGACTCGCTCCTGGATAAAAGGTAAGAACCTGAATGGTCGGATAATCCACCTGTGGCAGCGCGGACACCGGCAGCTGTTTATACGAGACAATCCCCGCCAGCATGATCGCAGCCATCAGCAATGACGTTGCGACCGGCCGCAGAATAAATGGCCGAGAGGGACTCAAGGCGTCTTCTTCTCCGGTTGCCCGCCTTGTGGAGTGTTTTGCGGAGCCTGCTGTTGCTGCTGCCCGCGTTGGCCTGTCTGCTGCTGCACTACATTCACCTTGGCGCCATTCTGAAGTTTTTCAAAGCTGCTGTCGGCCACCTCCTCGCCGGGATTCAATCCAGTCACTTCCGTCACACCGTTGTCCGTGACTCCCGTAGTTACGTTACGTTGCTGCGCCGCACCGTTCTGAATCACCCAGACATAGGCTTGCGTCCCGTTGTGCTGAATGGCGGAGGAATCCACCAGTGTCACATCATGGAGTGTATTCACCAGCAGCCGCGTGTTCACAAACTGATTCGGAAACAGCGCATTGTTCTTGTTATCGAACACGGCGCGCATCTTCACTGTGCCGGTCGTTGTGTCGATGAGGTTATCCGTCGTGAGCAACTTGCCCGTGGCAATCAATTTCAACTGCGCGCGATCCATCGCCTGCACTGTCAAAGACTGCGCCTTGTGCATCTGGCCCAGCACCTGTTGCAGATTGTCCTCCGAGATCGTAAACACCACCGTAATCGGCTGTAGTTGCGTGATCACAGCCAGAGTCGTTCCTCCGCCAGCAGTCACTACATTACCGGGATCCACCAGCCGCAGGCCGACTCGTCCGGTAATGGGAGCGACAATGTGGCAGAATCCCACCTGCACGCGGTCATAATCCACCGTGCCCTGATCGTTCTTGACTGTGCCCTGATCCTGCAGCACCAGCTTGTCCTGGTCGTCCAACTGCTGCTTCGCAATTGCATTGCGCGCCCATGCGGCCTGATAGCGGTCCAGGTCCATCTTGGCTTGCTCCAGCAGATGAGTATCGCGGTCCAATATTCCCTCGGCCTGCTTCAATGTCGCTTCATACGGCCGCGGATCGATATCCACCAGCGGGTCGCCGGTTTTCACCAGCTGGCCCTCGCGATAATGCACCTTCACCACCTGCCCGGTGACCTGGCTTACAATCGAATCTGTATACACAGGCGTCACCGTGCCAATCGCTGAGAGATAGACTCCGATGTCACCTTTCGATGCCTTAACGGAGGTCGCTGTAACCGGTCCGCCAGGACCAGCCCGGCCCGTGGGCTTTGTCGATGCGGAATTATTTCGGGCGATCACCCACCAGAACACCAGTCCAAAGACGAGCAGGACGATGATCCATATCCACGCGCGGCGCTTCGGTTTTGGCTCCTCCGCCGGTGCGGATTCACGGTTTGGTGGTGGCAGATCGGGTGGCAGTGGCGTGTGGGAGACTTGGTCGGTCATCGTAGGATTAGTTCGAATTAAATCTTCTCTTTTTTTAGAACTGGCACGAAGCCTTCCGGCAGTAACATCCGCGCCGGAACTACCAAACCATTATTATGGCTCATCCATCCGCAGTGCAGCGTAAAGTCGTGTAAAAGGCAGCGGAACTATCAACCACGAATCTCGCTCAACATAGATGCCAAGCCCCGTCTCGGCGAGTGTTATGTTGTTACTTTTTATTTCGTGCACGGCCCACAGAGTCAGTCGCGCGACTTCCCTTTTGCGCTATTGAGTCACCACTAAGTCGATCCAAAAGGCCAACGTAAATCATCAGAATTGGCACGATGAGCACGACCGCCGCACCCAGCGCCAGTACTAGCTCGTTACGATATTCCCAGAAGAGCGCGACCACATCGCCAACCAAGCTCCCAAGAATGCCGTGCAGATGAATCCTTACCGCCAGCCAGAGGCCGGCTCCAACCACGAGCATGGTCGAAAGCGCCAGCACGCGCTCCGATCGAGGCGTGCAAATCAGAAGCGCGACAACGAAAAATGCGAAGAAAATGAATGCGCCCACGGTTCTCCCAAAGCACGACTCCGATGCCTAAGTTTAAGATACTCCCAGTTCCAGCGTCCGCGTCTTGGGTGACGGCCATCACATGCGGCAGTTCGCTCCCACGCGAAAATAGCAAGGTTTCATGCGAGCGCGTGGCAGCCGTCCCGCGCTCTAAAATGCTAAATTGGAAGGTTCATGTCCGCTCCCAACTCTCTCTTTGTCCGCGCCTGTAAGGCCCAATCTACCGAACGCACTCCCATCTGGCTCATGCGCCAGGCTGGACGCTACATGGCCGAATACCGCGCCATCCGCAAAGAATACTCGCTGATTGAAATCTGCAAGAATCCCAAGATTGCGGCACAAGTCACCATCGAAGCCGCCGAAATATTGAAGGTCGATTCCGCCATCATCTTCGCCGACCTTCTTCTCCCTCTCGAAGTCATGGGCCTGCCCTTTCATTTCGCTGCGGGAGAAGGCCCCAAAATCGAGAAGCCAGTTCGCACCGCCGAAGACGTTACGCGGCTTCGCACCGACCACGCCGCCGAGCTTGGTTATGTTTCCGAAGCCATCAAACTCGTCTGCAAGCATTTCGGCGACAGCCTGCCGGTAATCGGCTTCTGCGGGGCGCCTTTCACGCTCGCCAGTTACATGATTGAAGGCGGTGGCTCGCGCAATTACCTTCACACAAAAAAGATGATGTACTCCGCTCCCGCCGTGTGGAACGAGCTCATGACCAAACTCGTGGCCGTCACCGCCGAATATTCCGCCGAGCAGGTTCGCGCCGGAGCCGACACCATCCAGATTTTCGACAGCTGGGTCGGCTGCCTGAGCGTCGAAGACTATCGCCGCTATGTTCTGCCCCACGTGACCGACCTGGTGAAGCGCCTGCAGAAGTCCGGCGTCCCTATAATTTATTTCGGCACCGATAGCTCCACGCTGCTTCCGTCAATGCAGGAAACGGGAGCGGAAGTCATCGGCCTCGACTGGCGCATTCCTCTCGACACCGGCTGGCAGGCGCTCGGCAACAAAGGAGCGGTTCAGGGCAATCTCGATCCCGTCCTCCTCTTCGCCGATTGGAAAGAAATCAAATCGCGCGCCGAAGAAATTCTTCGCCAGGCGGCCGGTCGCCCCGGCCACATCTTTAATCTAGGCCACGGGATCCTCCAAGAAACGCCGGTGGAGAACGTGAAGAGCCTCTGCGCCTACATCCGCGAGCATTCAGCCGATTTCAAACCCGCAGGGTTCAAGAAATGACTTCCTGCCGGATCGCTATGCCTTGGGGTGGTGCAGCGCTTTGGGCTGGCGCAGCGCTTCAGCGCTGCGATAAAGGCCACCTCTTCATTGGCGGCTTTAGCCGCTGGGGTAGGAGGCCTCCCCTCGTTGCGTGCCCCACCCGTCGCGTTTTGTGCGATGTTTGGGATTCCACCCCAAAGGCGAGCGAGGCGCAGAGCCATGACTGAATCCAGAGCCACTTCAGTAACGCCGACCTGCCCGCTCAAACTCGGCGCCGCCTGCTATTGCGCCAACCAGCGCAACTCTTTCATTCCAAATCAAAGCAAAACCGCCGTGCTTTTGTTAGCCCACGGCACTCCCGACAATCCCGACCAGATTCCAGAGTACCTCCGCTACGTCACCGGAGGCCGTCCGCTCCCGCCTCAGGTCGTCGAAGAAATTCGCCACCGCTATTCGCTAATCGGCTTTTCGCCACTGGCCTGTTGGACTCTTCTCCAAGCCGACCAGCTTTCACAGGAACTGAAGCTGCCAGTCTTCGTCGGCATGCGCAACTGGAAGCCGTTCATCGCTGATGCAGTCAAAGCCATCGCTGCCCAAAAATTCGAGCGCGTAATCGCCATCTGCCTCGCTCCCCAAAATTCGCGCACCAGCGTCGGCCTCTATCGCAGCGCCGTGACTGGCACCGAATTGACTGGCAACGACGCAGCGCACTTCGCCCTCGATTTCGTCGACGAGTGGCACGACCAGCCTCTCCTAGCCAAAGCCTTCGCCGAAAACCTGCGCGCCGGATGGGCCAAAGCCAACGCCGAATACGCCGGAACGTTTTCCGGAACTATGTCCGGCAATCTGTCCGGCAATCTGCCCATCATCTTCACCGCCCACAGCGTGCCCGCGCGCACCATCACCGAAGGCGATCCCTACGAAGCCCAGTCCAAAGAAACCGCCCAACTGGTAGCACAAGCGGCCGGCCTCACAGATGATGCCTGGACCTTCGCCTTCCAAAGCCAGGGCATGTCCGGAGGCCAGTGGATTGGGCCCACCGTCGAAGAAACAATTCTGAGCCTGAAAGCCAAAGGCCACCGCGGAGTGTTCATTCACCCCGTAGGCTTCCTCTGCGATCACGTAGAAGTTCTCTTCGACATCGACATCTTCTTCAAACAGTTCGCAGAAAGAGAAGGCATGCGCCTATGGCGAGCCGAATCGCTGAACGGATCGAAGGGGTTGACCGCGGCGCTGGCGGAACTGGTGCGGAGCCGGAGCATATAGGACCTAGAGCGGCGACATGGAGACGACCGGATAGACTACTTTGTGCGTCTCGGATGGAAGCAATTACGAAAATATGTCAATCGATACTGGCCGCCGGTGTCAAATTAAGGTATGAGAGGCGCTTGGCGATTGCAGAAACTAGTCCTCGCAAGCTCGATACTTTGCTTCATCTCGTTCGCGCAGCCGAATCCCATTTTTGCTCAAAAGACGTTTCATGTACGGGGCAAGATCGTGGATTCGTATACCGCGATTGTTGGCGCGGAAGTGAAGTTCGAGGGATCGAATACGACCGAGACGGTGTCTTCTGACGGCCGGGGTTTATACCGTGCCGAATTGCCGGTTGGATCTTACAGTATGACGGTTACGAAGGGCTCAGCTTACTATAAGCGCCCACTATTTCGCGTCTCATCACCCAAAACGATCGTACTAGACGTAACTCTCAGCCGTCTCGTGCGGAGCTGCGATCCGGGAGCAATAATTGTACGGCGGCCGGATGGAACGACCGAAAAAACCGAGACTGGAACGCCTGATGATCTTCGAGATGAATGTGGGGGATGGGATCGTTTTCCTATATTCTCAGGTGAAGGCGGATCTTTTGAGCTTCTTGTTCGATATGATCGCCGGCGGCGGAGCGACGGCGAGCGGGTCTACGATAGTGGATTCCGTAATCCAGTTCTTGTTACCTTTAATCTCTTTACGTTGACGGCAGACCATGTCACCTACGACATCGCTAGCCGAACTCTGGTAGCAACTGGAAATGTCACAACCGCGAACGGGTCTGCTGGCTCAACGCGTTCTAATTCGGTGAAGTTCAGAATTGCGGATGACCGTGTGCTCCGACTTCCATAGGCAGTTGCTGAGAAATCGCCATTACACAATGGCGCTCACAGGTGCTTGTTTGCGGCAACGGATTGTAGTCAAAATCATGGACCGAAGCGAAAGCCTAAGCTCGTAGCGCGCAGCTTCCTTATGCCACGCATAGCCATCATCGGCGGCGTAACTGAGAACGGGGAACCGAGAACCGAGAACCTGACACCTAAGACCTGACACCTGAGACCTGTCTTATGCGCATTGCTATCATCGGCGGCGGAATCTCCGGCCTCTCGGCCGCGTTCTCGCTCGAGGAAAAACGCAAAGGCGGAGCGTCTATCGAATACGCGCTCTTTGAAGCCGCCCCGCGTCTCGGCGGAGTCCTCGTCACCGACCGCGTCGATGGCTGCCTCGTCGAAGCTGGCCCCGATTCGTTCATCAGCGAAAAGCCATGGGCTGCAGACCTCTGCCGCAAGATCGGACTGGGAGATCAACTCATCGGATCGAATGACGCCGACCGCAAAACCTACATCGTGCTTCGGAGGAACAACGGCGAAAAGAGCAACGGCAGCAACAAGGGCCGCGATCGCCTCGTCGAATTGCCTGACGGCCTGATGTTTATGGTGCCGACCAAGATTCTGCCTACCGTTCTCTCGCCACTGTTCTCTGTGCGCACCAAGATGCGCATGGCTGCTGAGTGGTTCCATCCTCCGCACAAGGCGACTGGAGACGAAACCGTGGCCGCGATGGTCGAGCGCCACTATGGATCGGAGATGGTCGATCTCCTCGCCGATCCGCTGCTCTCCGGCGTTTATGGAGGCGAAGCCTCCCAGCTCAGCGTGCGCGCCGTGTTGCCGCGCTTCGCCGATATGGAAGCCAAGCATGGAAGCCTTGGTCGCGCCATGCTCGCATCGCGGAAGGCGATGGCTGCGGCTGCAAAAGCCCCGCCGCGCCCGCTGTTCACGTCACTCAAAGAAGGTATGCAGCAAATGGTCGACGCGCTGCTCGCTCGCCTCGATCCTTCCGCGCTGCATGTTTCCACCGTCGTGCAAGGGCTGATTCCGGAAGCGAACGGCTGGATCGTCTCCGCTGGAGATCAGTCCGATCACTTCGATGCCGTCATCATCGCCGCGCCCGCGCATGCGGCTGCTGCGGTCCTTCAATCCGCCAATGATGCGCTGGCCCGCGAACTCGCCAGCATCAACTACAGTTCATCGGTCACGGTCACGCTCGGCTATGACGAATCGGTGCGCCGCTCGCTTCCTCCCGGTTTCGGATTCCTCGTTCCGCACAGCGCAGGACACCGCATGTTGGCCGCAACCTTCGTGCACAACAAGTTCCCGCATCGCGCGCCTGAGAATCGAGCCATCGTCCGCTGCTTTCTCGGCGGCGCGCGCGACGAGGCAATCCTCGACTCCACCGAAGACGAGATTCTCCAGATCGTCCGCGACGAACTCCGCCAGATCATCGCGCTCGACGCCGAGCCTCTCTTCGCTCGCGTCTATAAGTGGAGATCTGCGATGGCGCAATATTCCGTCGGCCATCTCGATCGTCTCGCCCGCATTCAATCCCTCTGCGATAAACTTCCCGGCCTCGCACTCGCTGGCAACGGCTTCAACGGAATCGGCGTTCCCGATTGCGTTCGCTCGGGGAGCGAAGCGGCCAGCAGAGTTCTCGCAGCAATGGGCGTCTCCGCGCAGGCGCGTTGATTCAGTTCCCTCTTCACGCTCTGTTATTCTGACTGTTCTCCGCACTTCATGACCACGTCATCTCCAAGTCAGTGGAAGATCATCCTGGCCTTTGGCCTGGTCTATGTCTTCTGGGGATCGACTTATCTCGGCATCGGCATTGCCGTCGAGCAGATTCCTCCGGCGACGATGTGCGCTGTACGCTTCCTGACTGCGGGCATTGTCATGCTCGCCTATTGCGCGCTCACAGGACGCCAAATCCGCTTCTCCGCGCGCCATCTCGCTCATCTCGCAGCGGTTGGAACGCTGCTCCTGATGGGCGGAAACCTCACGCTCTCTTATGCCGAGCAGATCGTTCCTACAGGTTTGGCTGCGTTGCTGGTTGCGGTAACTCCGCTGTGGTTCATGGTAATCGATAGCTTGCTGCTTGGCGATCATCATATCTCGCGGCGCGGCAAGATCGGCCTCATCATCGGCATCTTCGGCGTGGTTGTGCTCATCTGGCCAACGCTTGCGCAAACGACAGCGTTCGGACGGCGCGAATTCTGGTGGTCTGTCGCGCTGCAAGGAGGTTCGCTGAGTTGGGCTCTTGGTTCCGTGCTCTCCAAGAAGTGGAAGACAGGAGCAGGCGATCCGTTCAGCACAACTGCATGGCAAGTTGTGTTCGCGGGCTTGGCTAATCTCGCCTTCGCGCTCACCTTCGAGCGCCATGCGCATGTTGTCTGGAGCGCGCGCGGATTGGGCGCGGTCTTCTATCTCGTCGTCTGCGGATCGTGGATCGGTTACACAGCTTACATCTGGCTGCTGCAGCACGTTCCAACGTCGAAGGTCTCGACATACGCTTACGTTAATCCTGTGGTCGCTGTGTTTCTCGGATGGCTCGTTCTGCACGAACGCATCGACCGTTTCATTGCGATGGGAAGCGCGATTATTGTGGCGTCAGTTGTGCTGGTAACAAGCGCGAAAGTTTCGAGTCGAGTTGCGGCGGAAGAAGTTGTTGATTGAAAGTTGGGATTTGGGTTTTAGGCTTTGGGCTTTTGAATCTATTTACCGATTGGTACTTGTTTACTGTTTAGTACTGTCCCCCCCCCCACCCCCTACTTCCGAGCGATCTATTAGAATCATCGGGTTGGCGGATTTTCCCTTCCAAAATCTTGATTCCAATCGGCTTAGAGGTAAAATCATGACAACGCTTGGGTTAAGTACCATCTTTCTGGCTTTCCCTCGTCGCCTCTGCGGGAGTCGCGCCGTAGGGGTGGCCAGTACATCTTTATAATCAATGACTTACGCGGAATAAAGCCATCTAAAATCTAGATTTAAAAGAACTTAGAGCTATATCCGACTACGGCCACGCTGGGCTGTAAGGTAACTCTTATTATAACAGATCATGTCAAGCCGGTTTAATTGCCTGCCTGGCATACGACACTAGGCGATGAGTTTATTGCGCTGCCGTCAGGGTTACGTTGTCGATCCATTCATGAAACGCGATGGGCGACGCGCCGGTATCTAACTGCCATTGCACCCCTACGTTATCGTTCCAGCCGGAAGGTAACGGGCCTGAGGGTTCCACGATGTTTAGCGCGTGGTGCACGCCATCGAGTGTTAAGGAATCGAAATGCATGTTCTGATCCGATGTGCGATGGTACTGCCAGACGATGTGGTGCCAGGTCTCAGGCGAAAACTTCGCACAGGGCAGCGGAGTCTGCACCCAGTGTCCGGTGCTTTGGTTCCACACGTCCCAATACCCCGCGCCGTAGGAGCATTGTGACCCGAACATGTACTCGACCCCATCGGCGAATTGATACATGTCGTACTCCAATGCCTCGGCGCCTAAAGAAGCTTGATCGAGATAGACCCAGAAATCCCAGGTGAATTGGGTTGCCGAATTTTGAGCGCCCAGCTTATTCCAGAAGAGGACATCGGAATAAGGCTCGGTACCGGAAACATAGAACTCGGCGCTGCTTCCGTCCCGAGATGGATCGCTCTGAAATTGAGCCATCCAGTAAGAGCTGGCTTGGCTTGCGCCACCGGCGCAACTGGTGCACCAACCCCATCCGCTATTGTTGTTATTGATGTTGGAAAAAACCGTTTGGTCTTGAGTGGGAGGCGCCGGCTGTGTCGGACTGGTCGCGGTCTTCCGGTTAGTATTTTGTATTCCGCCGCATCCGATCGATCCCATGAGCGATAGACACACGATTAGCAATAGACACACGAATCCGAGCCTCACTGCACTTCTCCTATGTTGGTTGAGTGGCCGAGTTTGCCGAACCGCAAGTGGCGCGAGTGCCCGGACAGGCACTGGAAAAGCGGAAGAAACTCTAGCCGGTGTGGGAGAAGGCTATCAACCTGAATCACCCGAGTCAAAGAGATTCTGCGAGATGAAAACTCGAAAGTACCGCGCTGCGTAGGATTGGCAACAGACTACTCCTCTGCTTCTTCGGCGTCGTTGACGACGTCGACTACGCGGTTGCGGATGGAGAAGACTACCTTCTGATCTTCGCCGGGGAGGAAGGTGACGCGCATGGGGCTGCGCTCCCAGGCTGGCGGAGGGCATTCGGAATCGGGATCGTCGCCGGCGGCGGCCTCGCCGACATCTTTTTTCAGGACGGGCTTGCGGCGTCCGACCTGTGCGACGACGGCATAGATTTTTTTGCCATCGTCGGAGAGTCCGCAGTAGGCGATGTAGTCGCGATACCAGCTTGCGGCCGAGTAATAAGGATCGAACTCGGGCAGGTTGAGTTGCGAGACGCGGCCGGTGAGGCGGTCGACGAGGAGCCAGCCTCCGCGCTGCCATTGCCAGTGAGCGGCGGTTTCGGCTGGCAGCGCGTCGTTGATGCGGAAGGCGCGGCGCACCACGAAAAGGCGGTCGGTGAGATCGTGAGGAGCGCCGGTGGTGTACTCCTTGAGGCGCGTGTCAACAAATAGCCCGCGGACTTTGAGGTCGAGTAGTTTTTGGCCGGTGGTGTTGGGATACTTGGCGGCGATCCATTTGCCGAATGAGATGACGTGCGGCTTGGGGACGGCGGCGCATGGGCAAGCCAGGGCGCAGACAAGAGTGAGCGCGAAAAACAAGGGCTGGAGTTTGCGGAGGATCATGGTTCGAGCCTGCACCGATTGTCAGGAGCGCGCTATGACAGGCGAACATGGGAAATGTTCGGTTTCGGAGATGAGGAGTAAGGGCAAAGGGGTGGGGGAACTGGCCAATCCGATGCCCAATTCACCCCCATTGGCCTGTTAGAATACTGGGAAAGGTGTGGTTATGAACGTCTCCCCGCGTGGCCCCAGGGCAACTTTTTCTTCTCGCACAACCTCTTATTCATCCATGGGCCCGGTCGCCGCGGGGCGGCGCAAGCAAACAATTCTGGTGGTCGAGGATTACCGGCTGAACGCCGAGCTGTTGCGTGAAATGCTGGCCACCTGCGGTTATGAGGCATCCACCGCATCGGATGCCGCCGATGCGGAAACGCAGATTCGCCGCGATCCGCCCGATCTGATTCTGCTCGACGTCATCATGCCCGGCAAAACGGGCTACGAGCTTTGCCGTGAACTGAAAGACGATCCGGCAACCCGCTTAATTCCCATCGTATTGATCACAGGGCTTAACGCGCACGAGGACCGTCTACGCGGGATCGAGGCGGGAGCCGACGATTTCCTGACCAAGCCCATCCGCGCCGAGGAGTTGTTTGCCCGGGTGAAATCGCTTCTCAAGCTGAAGGAGTTCACCGACGAACTGGAGACGGCGGAATCGGTATTATGCACGCTTGGGTTGAGCGTGGAGGCGCGCGATCCTTATACAGAAGGACATTGTGAGCGGCTGGCGCGAGATGCGAGCGACCTGGGGCGGCATCTGGGGCTGGATGAGGAGTGCGTGATCGCGCTGCGCCGCGGAGGGTACCTGCACGATCTGGGAAAAATCAGCGTGCCCGATGAGATCCTGAAAAAAGGCGGCAATCTGACGGGGGAAGAGTGGAAAATTATGAAACAGCATCCGACGGTGGGCGAGAGCATTTGCCGGCCGTTGAAATCGCTGCGCCTGGTGCTGCCGATCATCCGCCATCATCATGAACATTCGGACGGCGGGGGTTATCCGGACGGCCTGCGGGGAAACGAGATTCCCCTGCTGGCGCGAGTTTTGCAAGCGGTCGATGTTTATGACGCGCTGCGAACGGAGCGGCCTTACAAGCGGGCGCTTACGCATGCGCAAGCTGCTGTCACCATCTCCAACGAAGCCAAGGCGGGCCTTTGGGATGAAGAATTGACGGCCGAATTTCTACACATGCTCGACAAACGCCGGCAGGTCGCGTGAGACAATTGAAGATTCGATTGCGGCGGAGTTGAATCCTTGCGGCATTGCTGCAATGATTGAAAATTCGATGGCATACTCTTCCAATCGCGCAGCCGTTCAATATCTCAGCGAGCCGAATTTCATGATTCCGGCGTGCTCCATTATTATTCCCGCGTATAACGAAAGCGCGCGCATACGGCCGACGCTCGACGAGTTGCTGCGCTATTCGGAAGAGCACCACTGGGATGTGGAGGTTCTGGTGGTGGACGATGGCTCGCGCGACGATACGACGGCCATTATTCGCGAGTACCACGAGCGGCATCCGCAGATTGTGCTGCTCGACAATCCCCAAAATCATGGCAAGGGATTCAGCGTGCGCTCGGGCATGATGCATGCGCGCGGGGAGATATGTTTATTTACGGACGCCGATCTTTCATCTCCGCTGGACGAGGCACAGCACCTTTTCGATGCGATTGCCGCGGGCGCAGACGTCGCCATTGGCTCGCGCTGGCTTCGCTCCGAACTGCAAACGGTGCG
Organism: Terriglobales bacterium; assembly: GCA_049589875.1. Taxonomy (GTDB): domain Bacteria; phylum Acidobacteriota; class Terriglobia; order Terriglobales; family Acidobacteriaceae; genus Acidiflorens. The sequence continues at coordinate 6,200 of JBAWBR010000034.1, read as the reverse complement.
GCAGCCACTTTACCGGCGGGTGTTTGGACGAATCTATAATCTGGTTTTGCGTTTGATCCTGGGCCTGAATTTTGCCGATACCCAGTGCGGGTTCAAGGCGTTTCGCCGGGAGGCGGCGCAGCGCATTTTCCCGCTGCAAAAAATTGAGCGCTGGGGATTCGATCCCGAGATTCTTTTTCTGGCGAGGAAGCTGGGCCTGGTGGTGAAAGAAGTGCCGGTGGTTTGGGCGCACAGCGAAGGCACGCGGCTGCATCCTTTTCGCGACGGGCTGCGCATGTTTGGAGAGGTTCTGCGCATACGCTGGAACTCAATTACCGGGGCATACAGCGCCCCGGCCGTGCCTTCTGTAGCAAAGTTGTGAAGGCGTTGAGGCGCCGCTCAGTATGCAGCGACAACGTGCGGATCTACTTCGAGTGGGAGACCGGATGTAAAGATGTGGAACTCGGACAACGGGTAATTTCCTCCGGCCCGGCGGCTCGGGCAAAAGGGTATAATCCAATCAATCTGTAGGCGCGCAGCTCAGTTGGTTAGAGCGCTACCTTGACACGGTAGCGATGTGAATGGTTTGCTGAATGCGGGCGCTGTTTGGTAGCAGTAGCCGCAACGCACATATAGGCCCGTAGCTCAGTTGGTTAGAGCGCCTCCCTGACACGGAGGAGGTCGATGGTTCGAGTCCATTCGGGCCTACCATTTCTTTCTTTTCCGCAGAATTCGCTTCGACTTTCATCGTTCTTCAGTTCGAATAAATCGCCCCGGTTATCCTGCCCGGCTGTCTTGCTCCGCGATGTAATCCAGCCACAGAAACGCGGGCGGGTACAATTCCTTCGTGCGAATCTTGATCTCCGCGGGCGAGGCTTCAGGTGAAATGTATGGCGCGCAGCTGATCGAGGCGCTGCATCGCCGCGATCCATCGCTTACTTTCTTTGGGGCGGGCGGTGAACGCATGCGCGCCGCTGGCTGCGAAATCGTTGTCGACGCCAGGGATCTTGCCATCGTCGGCATCACCGAAATCCTCAGTCATCTGCCGAAAATTCTCGGGCTCTACAAAAAGCTGATCCGCGCCGCCGATGAGCGCCATCCCGCGCTCGCCATTGTCATCGATTCACCAGCCTTCAACTGGCGTGTCGCGCGGCAAATGCGCAAACGAGGCATTCCGGTCGTGTATTACGTTTGCCCGCAGTTCTGGGCGTGGCGGCAGGGACGCGTAAAACTGCTGCGCAAGTATGTCGATAAGGCTCTGGTTATTTTTCCCTTTGAAGAAAAGTTTTATCGCGACCGCGGCGTCGATGCGACTTTTGTCGGGCATCCGCTGGCCGATCTGCCGATGCCTGGGATTGCTCGCGAAGAGTATGCCGCACAATGCGCGCTCGATTCCGCGAAACTCGGTCCGGCAAAACTTGATCCCGGAGGACTCGATCCCGCAAAGCATTGGATCACGCTCATGCCGGGAAGCCGCCGCAAAGAAGTCAGGATGAACCTGCCGGCGATCCTGGAGGCGACGGCGCGGCTCGGAGAGAAATATGAATATCTGCTCCCCGTCGCGCCGACGCTAGATCCGGAGTTCCTGCGCAGCTTGATCGGCTTCGAGGGAAGTGAGTTGCCGAGGGTAAAACTCGTCCCCGACGCGCTCCCCGCACTGCGTCATTCGCGCGCCGCTATCGTCGCCAGCGGCACGGCTACGGTCGAAGCGGCGCTCATGCAAACGCCGTTTGTGATGGTATATCGAGTTTCGCCGGTCACTTATGCGCTGGGCAAACCGCGCGTTAAGGTTCCCTATTTTGCCATGGTCAACCTGATTGCCGGCGAGCAAGTCGTGCCTGAGTTAGTGCAAAACAACTTCACGGCCGAAAATGTGGGGGCTGAATTGGCGAAAATTATCCCCGAAGGACCAGTGCGCGAAAAGATGATTCACGGCTTACAGTCCGTGCGCAGGAGGCTGAAGATGGCTGACGGAGAATGTCATGCAGCAGGGGGCGCCGCGGGAGATCAAACCGCAGCGCCCGCAGACCGCGCGGCGGACCAGATCATCAGCATGCTTACAGGCCGGGGGTAACTTCAGCCGCTTCCCCCTACTGTTGGCACTCTTCTACGGGGCAAGAAGGCGGCTGCGTGTGTATGCTGCGGATCCCGTTGGCCAGATGCATGGGCGCCATGGTGGCGGGATATACCCACCACATTTTCTTGATGACCTTGTCGCCAGGCAACCAGGAGTGGGGCTTCTTCAGCTCATACGCGACCAGTAATTCAGCGGCGTAGATTCCGGAAAACTTGAAGACTACGTGCGAGGTGGGGGGAACGCTGGTGACCCAGGGAGCGCCCGCGGCGAATTCATGATCGAGCACTAGCTTATGAGTGGTGATGCGTATGCTCTCGGCCCCGCCCAGTGCGGCCATGACGCCGATAAATTTCTTGTCGATCACATGTTTTTTTTCTGGAACCGGTGCGTTGGGCAGCGGCCCAGATGGAGTAGCCGAGAACGGTAGTGATGCATTTTGAATCTTAGGGTACTCGCTTCGGCCCGCGATCCGTGGCATGATGGATGTATGCCAAGGCGCAATAGCAAGCCGGACGACGCCCAGAACGCTCTTAGAGTAGTCGAACAGGCGATTGGGGGGCCGCTCGTAGAGAAGCCCAGCCGCTCCCTCGTATCACGGGTCATGGCCGAGATGGGCCGTAAGGGTGGAAAGATCGGCGGCAAGAGGCGCTTGGAGACAATGACGCCAGAGAAGCGGAGTCAAATTGCCCTCAAAGCAGCACGTTCCCGCTGGGGTAAGCGCAAGAAAGACTAAGCTGCCGCGCGATATTTCCCGCCTGATGTCTTTTCCACCTTTCCGCCCCGTTGTAGGTTGCCCATAACGAGATTGACTTTCTTAAGCTCTAGCCCGCTTGCCTTAGCGATGTCGTGCAGCGTGAACTCGTTCCCCGGCTTGCTCCGCATTGCTTCCATGACCTTCGTCGTGGTCGTGCCCGGCTCGTTTTTCTTCGTTTCGCCAGACGGCGCGGACTTGGGAGTTCGACTAGCAGGCTGTGTTTTAGCGGGTTTCGCAGCCGCCTTCTTCTTGGCGGCCTTCACTTGCTTGGTTTTCTTGCCGCCGGGTTTGGTTGTGCTGGCTACCAGGTTCGGATACCAGCTTGCCAGTCCCCACTGCGTCCCCAACTTCACGAAGGCGGGATTCGCCCCTTTACGTGCTCGGTCGAGGATGGAATGCACTATGGAAGGGAAATTCTTAGAGGCGCTTTCCATTCCCCCTTGCAGAAGCGCAGCGGCGATCTCCTTACTGGTTTGTTTCTTCTTTACGATCTCAAGATATACCTTCGCGGCATCTGGAATACTTTTCGCAAAGAAGGCACCAGCAGGCACTTCGCCCCCATTCATGGAGGTCGGCAGTCCAGATGGGATATAGCCGTTGCCATCGCCCGGCTGTCCCAGCGATCCTACGGCCATCGCTCCACGGACGGAGGCAATTATGGCTTCCAGCGCGGCTTTCTTGGCTTCTAGGTCGGCCAAGATGGATGCGTAATCAATTGGTGGCGTGGTCATGAGATTCTCCTTGAATCGGCGCACACCTGTGGTATTCTTCCCGCAGGGTGGTAATAAAAGTGGGACGGCCTTCACCGCCCCACGGTTGGTTGGCGACCTTATCGGTCGCTTGCGACCCTCATATTTATCATCACCTCGCTTTCCGGTGGCGGCGTCAGTTCTCGACCTCAATCAAGTTCCTGACGCTGCCCACCCTAGCAACAATCGATTGTCTTCTTCGGTGTACACGAAACGACTCCTTCAGGTCAATAAGAATCTCGGCACATACGGCATCTTTCTGCGCCTACGGGCGTCGGAGACGGACTCGCGGCACCGACTACTTAGCACTCACCGACAGAGGCCACAAATCGGGATCGGAAGTAGCGCACGGTTCTCTCAGCATCCGGTTCCGGGCAGGTTATTACGGACGCGCAATACTGCTAGACGCTATCTTCGCGGACGCTTGCTTGGTCGCCAAATGTCTCTACAGCAAGTGACCATGCAACCGGACAGGAGCCGCATATTTATTGGCCTTTACAGCATTTTGTACTTGACAATGCTAAAGCGCTATAGCATCATAGCTTCCATGAACAAGTTAAACACAAAACGACGAGCGCAAGTTGTAGCGGCACTTGTTGAGGGGAATTCCGTTCGCTCAACATGCCGAATGACAGGCGCGGCTCTCCATACCGTTTTGAAGTTGTTGAACGATATCGGCTGCGCGTGCGCCTCCTACCACGATACCTACGTACGCAATGTCCGTGTCCGTCGATTACAGTGCGATGAAATCTGGAGCTTCGTAGGAGCGAAGGCCAAGAACACCACTCCCGAAAAGAAGATCGGCGGATGGGGCGATACTTGGACGTGGACCGCGATTGATGCGGACACGAAGCTCTGTGTCAGCTATCTAGTTGGCGGTCGCGATGCTCTGAGTGGGGATGAGTTCATGCAGGACTGCGCTGCCCGCATTCGCGGGCGAGTGCAGATCACCACGGATGGTCACCGCGTGTATTTGGATGCGGTTGAAGAGGCTTTCGGGGCAGAGGTTGATTATGCTCAACTCCAGAAGATTTACGGCGCTCCGAACGAGGAAGACCAACGTCGGTATTCCCCGGCCCGCTGCATTGGCTGCGACATGAAGGTTGTGAGCGGGAATCCCGATCCGAAGCACGTGAGCACGTCTTTCGTGGAGCGGCAGAACCTCACCATGCGCATGTCCATGCGGCGGTTCACCCGGCTGACTAATGCCTTCTCAAAGAGTTTCGAGAATCACTGTCACTCCGTTGCGCTCTATTTCATGTACTACAACTTTTGCCGCGTCCACCAGACCTTGCGGGTTACGCCCGCTATGGAAGCTGGCCTAGCCGATCACGTTTGGAGTCTGGAAGAACTGGTCGGCCTATTGGACAGGACTGAGGCGTTGGCGGCATGAAAATTCAAAATGCATCACTACCCCGAGAACTCGTAGCTGGACGCCGAGCCGGTGTTCGCGTCAGTTCCGCGAAGCAGATCGGCGGAGAGATCGCCCGCTAGATAGCTGGGCCGATAGGTTTGGGCCAACGCCACAGTGGGAAGGATCACCGAGACTCCGAGCAGGGTGCGGGCAAGCAGTTGCAAAATAGGCACGAGAATTCTCCTGGCTTTGTCCCGCATCGGCGCCGGTCCGGGTGCTGCAAAACCCGTGCCGGGCGCGGGATTCAAAGTTCTGCGCTTGTAAGTGCAACCGCGGAGCCAGGGGGAATGCAGTTTTGGGAAGATTGTTTTGAGCGATCTGGGATGGAGTGTCCCAAAGCAGGAAGGGGCAAGGAAGGGGTTTATGCAGGACTTTTACCAGTCTGGCTCTTTATTTTCCGTGCCGGGCAGGAGTGGACTGACGACCTTGCCGCGAATCAAGGAATCGCTTGCGGCCAAAGATTCTGAGGGCCACAACCGTTTTCCCTGCAAAGCCGCAAAGAAACAACCGCCGATCCCCTTGTGGCCTCAGCATCTTTTGCGGGAAAATCAACATCATACAGATTGCGCGAGCCCTTATTTTCGTGAGCCCCAGGAGATCCTGCTAATGCTTTCTTATTCTCGACCGTGGTGTCGGGCGCGCAACGCCGTTTGTCTACTCCTCGTTTTGGCGGCGGCTGGCGCTGCCCAAGCGGCGGAAAAAGCTCGTCTCCACGTCGACGACTATCAGATCGCGGTCGAACTGCTGCCGGAGACTCACCACCTGAACGCCCACGCCGTGGTCAAGGTAACGGCGCTCGAAGATCTTAGCCTGATCACATTTCAGCTCAACAATGCTCTGCGCATAACCAAACTCACGGACGCTAACGGCAAGCCGCTGACTCCGGAGCGGGTGACGCAGGATTCGAGCATTCGCTTTGGCCTCAACTCCAGCCTGACAAAAGGCACGACCACCACCTTCACATTCGACTACGAAGGCACGCTTGAGAATTCAGACGACAGTCCGGTGCAGGGCCTCAAATTAGCATACGTGGGTCCGGATACCAGCTACCTTCTCTACTCCGGATTGTGGTTCCCTGTCTCCGGATACGGAGCCAACCGTTTTACTTCGACGATCAGCGTGACTGTCCCTGCACACATGATCGCTATCGGCAGTGGAAACGATGCAACTCCTGTGCCAGCGCCTTTTGCAAAGAAGACCGAAGTCGCCAGCACGAAAACTTTCACC
>JBAWBR010000033.1:0-1788 GCA_049589875.1 Terriglobales bacterium | reverse complement strand
CAACGCCTGGCAAAAGAAGTAGGTCTCTAGAAGACCGCAGACCAAGAGGGGTGGAAACATGCCGCAATTCATCACCATTCACCGCGCTCCGGGCCTCAAGCCGGACGAAATCGCACAGAACGCGCCGAACGTCATCGCGGCAAAGACTGCTGTCTTTAAGCAGATCTACGCTAATCTTGGCTCGGGCTTTCTGGTCTCGGTGTTCGAGGCTGACAGCAAAGAAAAGCTCGAGGAGCAGATGGAAATATTGGGTTTTCCGATCGACGAGACCCACGAAATCCACTTTTCCGCCTCGCGCGGCGAGATGGAACAGATGGTAAAACAACACAAATGACCAGGGAGCACTACGATGTCCGAGGACAAACTTGTCATTCCGCCGCCGCGGGTTGATCGGCCGCCGCTCCACGCCAATGCGTTCGATGTGGCTCAGGGCAGCAACACCCAGCTGAAGCCGCTATTTCCGTATCTGCATCCTGGGGCGATGGTGCCGTGCTCGGCGCTGCTAATTGGTGGGCCAAAGTCCGATTACGGGCATTTCTTCCATCACAATACACAGCACGAAATCGTTTTGACGCTCGCCGCCAACGGAGCGATGCTGCCGACCGGCCAACTCTATGTCGGCGCACTGATCCATGGCGTCAATTCGTTCCTGAAAAACGAGAAAGATCCGAAGGCGTTCGCGACCTTTACCATCACGCAGATGCAGGCTGAATCCGGCGTGCAAACCGAAGGCATCAGTCTGCGCTGCGAAAAGTGTCACGAACAAACCTTCTTCAAGGAATTCGATGCCACGCCGGCGCCCGACGCCATCGAGGCCACCCATCCGCTGCCGTCGGTCGCGGCGCTGCCCGGACTGTTCGCGGAGTATAACAACGACCCGGCGTGCCATGTCTGTCCAAAATGCGGTCACGTCAATCGTGACTTTCCGGTCGCCGCCTGGGGCTGGGACAAGTACGAGCATCAGAGCGCCGTCGCGATCACTGCTCGCAAAACGATCGTCGACGCGGCACGTGGCCTGAATTAGGCGGGACGATGCGCAAGAAAACGTTTCAGGTGTGGCGCGAGGCAGTGAAGGTCGGCGCCTATGACGAAATGCCGATGCTGCCGGACGACAAGCAGGTGCAGGTGCACTTGAGCAAAAGCGATCGGCCGCAGCCGTTCTATCTCGTTTGCGGTAAGGACAGTCTGATTTGCCTGATGTCCGGCGCGGCAAACGTCGAGTTCAAGGGCACATCGGTCGATCACTTCGCGCTCAAGCCGGGAAGTTATGTTTACGTGCCCGCCGGCGCCGCGCACCGCATTGTGCCCGCCGGAACCAGCGTGGTCCTGCGTTATAAGCAGATGCACGCTGGGCTTGAGGGCGTAGCGTGGTATTGCGACGGTTGCGACGCTGAAATCTATCGCGATGTGTGGGATACAGAGAAGACGTTATCGCAACAGAAATACGAGGAGATTTCGCATCGTTTTGCAGCAGATGAATCGTTGAGGACGTGCCGCCACTGCGGGTGGGTGCATCCGGCACCCGATCTGCAAGGCATTCGTTGGTCCGAAGTGGCCCGTGAGATTGCAGCCGAATCGTCTGCGGCCTGAGCTCAGGTTTTCGCGGCGAAGAGCGCTCTATGAAAAATTCCCTCGGACGGCCTTGGTAGCCGATCAAAAAGCTTCGCGTGAAAGCAATGGCGTCCTTCACCTACCGCTGTCCAAACACCGGAGCCATGGTTCACGGCTTCGTCGTGGTCGAAGATATTCCTGAGCGCTTCAATTTTGAGCCCGAAGACGGTCCTTACG
>JBAWBR010000032.1:0-27238 GCA_049589875.1 Terriglobales bacterium | reverse complement strand
AGCCGATATTGCAACTGGCAAAACTCTCTACGGAGCTTGCTGGAAATAGAGCAAGCCGAGCTGAGAGAGATCCGTCTCGATGCCAAACGCGCGGAAGTCATCGATCACATAGATGTCAAATGTGTCGGAGTCTGCCGGTGTGTCCGCATCGAGGCCCTTCAGCGTGCCGCTGGTGGTTGTGGCGGTCCCAGTCACGGCTTGATCTGGGGTTTGAACGGCGCTGCTTCCGTTGAGGTAGTCGAAGTCGGTAAAGCTGCCGGAATTCACCGTCCCGCTGGCGATGCTCACCGGGCCGGCCGCGCTCCAAAAGCCATTGTTCCCTAGTCCGATTGCTCCCAACGCGTAAGAACCCGAGAACGTCGCGGCTGAGGTCTGCTGGAAGGCAGGGCCAAAGGTCTCGTCGTTCGCGTCCATGGATGCCATCAGGGCATTTCCGTTGCCGGCGATGTAGAACTGCAACGTCGCTGTCGGCACCGAACCTTGAGGAGCGTTCGAACCAGGGGCACCCGAAAGAGAAGGATTGTTGAGGCCGCTCCCTGTGAGTCCGGTTATGGTGACGCGCCCGGTTGGATCAACCGTGTAAGAGCCTCCCGAGACGCTGCTTTGCGATTCGGTGTTGAGAGTATCGTTGAATGACACGGTGCCCGTCACGGAACCATTCGAATTGAAATTAAGCGATCCGACAAAATCCAGATCTCCGTTGAAGTCCGCGCCCTGAGCGCCGACTACGTAGCTCTTGCCGGAAATGCTGCCGGCGTTGAAAGTGCCCGAGGCCTGAGCCAGCGCGATGCCACCCATGGTGCCGCCAAATGGGTCGGCGGATTCGACAAGGTCGATGGCACTTGCGTTCAGGATATACCCCACCATGTCGACCTCATCCCCGGGATCGCCTAAGGGAACGAGTTTGAACACAACCCGGCCGTAGGGATCCGAGCCGGGATCGGTGACACTGCTGAGGGTAGGATCGAAGCTCTGATCCTGCTCGACACCGCCGCCGTCGTTGAGATCAAAAACACTGCTCGCAATCGCGCCCGAGGCATTCACGTTCACGACGCCACCAATCCCAGTATTGCTGCCACCGGAATCCAGGCCGGAAGCAAGGAAGGCGTAGCCATTTAACGGCGCGCTCTGTGCTGCCGAGGTTTGCAGTGCGATGGTTCCCGTGCCCGAAGCGAAGCTGTCGAACCAGGTGACGAGACCGCTCGACGGCGTGGTCAGAGCTATATTCAGGGTCTCCAAGCCATTTACCCCGACATTGGTGTCACCCGTATCGAGGACGATTTGCACATTGCCGTCGGTTGTAGTGGCGATCGTGCTATCGGTGGCAATCGCGTCGGTGCCGGTGCTGCCGTTAAAGGAATCGATGAAATCCTGCTTACCGCCCTGGATTAAGTTGTCCTGGACGGAGAACGCACCCGCCACGTAAAACGAGGCTTGCGAATTGTTGTCCTCACCGGACATCTGGAACACATAGGTTCCATTGCTGAGAATCGTGGTCGTCTGCGTGATGGTGATGGTGGCGGAAACACTGCGCGACGTATCGGCAGTTGACGTAGCCGTCACAGTGACGGTATTCCCGGTTGGCACGGTTGCGGGCGCCGTGTAGGTGGTAGGAACTCCGCTGTTGGTATGAGCGGTATTGAAGCTTCCACACGCCGATGTGGGAGTGCAGGTCCAATCGACACCGGCATTGGTGGAATCGTCCGCGACGGTGGCGGAAATATCCGCGGTTGCGCCCACGTTCATGGAAGAGGGCGCGCCAAAGTTTTGGGTAAAGGTGACGAGAATGCCAACCGTAATCTGGACCGAGTAGCTGGCGCTGGTATTCGCCACCGAAGTCGCGGTGATGGTCACGTTGGCCGAGGCCGCTGGAGCGGTATAGACAGTGGCGACGCCGCTCGCCGTGGAAGATGGATTAAATGTTCCGCAGGCCGAAGCCGGTGCGCAGGACCAGGTGACGCCGCTATTGCTGCTGTCATTGGTAACGACGGCTGTGATGTTGCCCGTGGCGCTTGTTGCCAGATACGTGGGCGCCGCATTTGATCCGCTGGTAATAATCGAGACCGAGATGGTGGGCGGCGGTGTGACGGTGGAACTCTTGCTGCTTCCGCCGCAACCGGCGAAGGCGATTAGAAGCGAGGCGGCGAGGATGAAGAGAACTGCGTGGCGGAATTTCATTGCGCGCCTCCGTTCACGGCGGATTTGTTGTCGCGTACCGTGCCTTGTTCGCGATTCGAATTGGTGAGACTGGAATTGTTCACGCCGGCGTGGACGCGGTGCGGGTGGATGATGAACCCGCGCTCATTGCGAACCATGACCAGGCGTCCGCCGAAGATCAGCTGGCGGGCGAGCAATACTTGCTTGCCGCGAACACCCTCATTCACGCCGACGATCTGAACCGGCGTTCCGGCGGGCAGCGCCGCTTGATTTTCCTTCGAGAAATAGCGTCCCAAATGCGCGTCCACCATACTTCCCGACGCCGAGATCAATAAATGGAGACCCATCGGCCCCGTTTCCGAATGCGCTTCGAAGCGTTCGACGGTGCCGGTGACGGTGACTTCATTTGCCGGATCGAAGGCCGAGGCGGGTCGCTCTCTGGAAGAGGCTGCACCGGACGAGGCTGCGCCGGACGAAGGCTCGTCCGCAGTACTTTCGCCAGAGGCAGTTTGAGACGGCGGGACGGCATAAGCGGCCACAGCCAACATGGCGGCTAGAAGCAAGGCGGAAATCAGAACAGCGGGCTGGGTCCAGCTTCGAGTCATTGCAGCACTCCTAGGGAATTTTGCGTTCATAAATCGTGAAGTATCGAAATCTTTCACAGGGTGCAATTCAGCGAGACAAGCAGCGGTCTCAGCCAATCACCTGGCGCAGGCGTATACGCACGTCGTCAAACGCTACGCAAAAACACTGCTATGCAAAACATTGCGCTGGCTATTTGAGGCGAGTCTAGCACGGATAAACAGCTCCGGAAGTCACAGTAACGGAGGGCGGATTACTTCAGTTACCAATCCGGGAATTACCCTCGCCAAGCGATTTCCGGTACGCAGGTCTTTAGGGGGTTGACGCCGGTTGTGGGTTGACTCCTGATTAGAGGTGACACGGCCAGCCCACCCCTGAGTTCCCTTTTTCGTCTCCCCGAGAGAGAATCGCTACATGAAGATTGAAAAAATGCTGAAGAAGTATCGCGTGGAGAATGGCAAGCATTTCCGCCTGAAGGATCACGATCCCGCCGATACTCACGGGCTCGATTCCGAGGTAAAGAAGGAAGCGAAGGACCTGCTGGCCAATGGAGTGGAGGAACTCAGCCGGTTGCAGGATATTCTCGCTGCGCAGGATCTGTGGGGCCTGCTGATTATTTTCCAGGCGATGGATGCCGCGGGAAAAGACGGCACGATCAAGCATGTGATGTCGGGAGTGAATCCTCAGGGCGTGCACGTGGCTTCGTTCAAAGTGCCGACGGCGGAGGAAATGAGCCATGGATATTTATGGCGCACCAACCAGCAGGCGCCCGCTCGCGGCCGCATCGGAATCTTCAACCGTTCTTATTATGAGGAGGTGCTGGTAGTGCGGGTGCATCCAGAGGTTCTGGCGCACGAGCGACTGCCGAAGAAATTAGTGACCAAGGAAATCTGGAAGGAGCGCTATGAGGATATCAGCGCTTTCGAACGCTATGTGACGCGGAACGGGATTGCGGTGGTGAAATTTTTCCTGCATCTCTCCCGGAAAGAGCAGAAGCGGCGTTTTCTGGAGCGGCTGGACACTCCCGAAAAGAATTGGAAGTTTTCCGCGGCGGATATAAAAGAGCGCGAATTCTGGGACGAGTATCAGGCGGCGTATGAAGAGGCGATTCGCGCGACCGCGACCGAGTATGCGCCCTGGTACGTGGTTCCCGCCGATCATAAATGGTTCACGCGCCTGGTGGTATCGCAGGTGCTGGTGGATGAGTTGAAGGCGATGAATCTGGAGTATCCGAAGCTGGATACGGCACAAAAGAAAGCGCTGGCGGAAGCCCGCACGCGACTGGAGAAGGAATAACGCGAGAAAGTTTTGGATGGGGGCGATCAGGTCTTCGGGGCAGCCTTGTACTACTCCGCCGTGAACGTTTCCTTGCGCACGGTGAATTTCTCAACGAGATCCTCAAGCACGCGGTAGCCCGTGCCAGCCTCATCGCTGATCGGAATCATGCCATCCGCGCGCACTTCCACTTCGGGGTCGATGATGTCCTGCTTCCAATAGCGCTTCGAGGCTGAAACATCTCCGGGGAGCCGGAACCCATCGAGCGTAGAAAGCGCGATGTTGTGGGCGCGGCCCACGCCAGATTCAAGCATTCCGCCACACCATACAGGAATGCCGTGGCTCTGCGCGACGTCGTGAATTTTTTTTGCCTCGCTGAAGCCGCCAACGCGGCCAACCTTGATATTGACGATCCGGCACGCTCCGCTTTCAATGGCAAAATTCGCGTCGCGCGCGTGATGGATCGATTCATCGAGGCAGATGGCGGTTTGGAGCAATCGCTGCAGGCGCGCATGCAGATAGATTTCGTCATCCCACAGCGGCTGTTCGATCATGAGCAGCTTGAACGCGTCGAATTTGCGCAAGTGCTCGGTTTCGTCGAGTGTGTATGCGGAATTGGCGTCGACGCTGAGCAGAATGTCAGCCCAGCGGGAGCGCACTTTTTCCAGGATGTTGATGTCCCATCCGGGCTTGACCTTGATTTTGATGCGGCGGTATCCGGAGGCCAATTCGGTCTCAATCTTGTCGAGCAGTTGCTGGGGCGAATCCTGAATGCCGATGGAGACGCCGCATGCAATCTCGCGCCGCGAGCCGCCGAGCAGTTTCCACAACGGTTGCTGCTTCAGGCGAGCCTCCGCATCCCACACCGCGTTTTCCAAACCTGCCTTCGCCATGCGATGTCCGCGGACGCGGGCAAACAGGGCGGCGCACTCGCGGCCTGAAGTGACATAGCCTTTGAGCAGCGCAGGCGCAAGGTAATGCTTGATGGTTGGCCACGCCGTCTCGATCCACTCCGGGCTATAAAAGGGATCTTCCCCGGCGACGCACTCGCCCCAGCCGCGCACGCCATCGGTCTCGACGCTGACCAGCAAAATCGTCCGGCTATAAATGCGCCCGAAGCTGGTTTCGAAAAAATGCACGAGCGGCATATGGAGTTCGCGGAGAGTAATGGATGAAATTTTCATGATTGTTTTGTCGATTGGCGCGACATTCAGCATTAGCCCTAATAACGCCAGCTCTCGTTCCACTCGCCGAGGAGAAAGCGTCCACCTCCGCGCTCGCCGCGCTCGTAGCCCAGCACGATCAGGCCCTCGCGAAACGCCTTGGCAAAGAGCTCACGATTCTTAAGCTGCACAGCGAGCGCCCGATCGCGCGTTGCGGGCGCGGCCTTCCATTCGTAGATCTCGGCAGGCACTTGAATTTGCGCGCGCGGCTCAAATTCCGCGCGCTCACCGGCCAGCACTTGTTGCACCCGCCGCGATTTCATCCACCACTCGGCGACCAGGCGGTCGCTTGGCAGCCCGCCCTGCAAAGGAGACGAGGTGATTCCATACTGATTGACATGGTAGCGGCGCGCGATCGCGCCCAGCTTTTCAATATTCAAATACGCGTTTTTGATTTCGAGCGGATCGAAGGTCCACTCCATGAGCTCGAAGCCGCGCGCCAGGGCATCTTCCCGTTGATAGAGCTTCATGCGCCGTCCGAGCCCGCGATTGCGATACTGCTGGCGCACAGCCAGCATCTGGGAATGCAGATATAAATGTCCATTGCGAATTCCGGGAAGGGCGAGGGTAAAACTGACCAACGCGGCTCCTTCGAATGCGCCGACGACGTGCCCTCCGATCTTATTGGCAAGCACGAAGACTCGAACCGGCACGAGTTCCGCAGCGTTGAATTTCCAGACCTCTTCCTGCAACGCGAATGCCGCCTGCATCTCCTCCAGCGATTCGCATTTGCGAATCGTAAGAGTGCCACTGGCGGCAGCGGATGTGTTTGCGGTCACGCCAGCTTCTCCTCCTGTTTGGCCTGTTGCCACAGGCCTTCGAGTTCGTTCATGCTGGCCTGCTGCGGAGTGCGGCCGCTGGCGTGCAGGCGCTCTTCCATCCATTGAAAGCGGCGTTTGAATTTGCGGTTGGTTTTGCGGAGCGCGGATTCCGAATCAAGCGCGAGGAAGCGGGCGATATTCACCAGTACAAAGAACAGATCGCCGACTTCGTCTTCCAAGCGCTCGCGCGCCCCGGCAGAAATCTCAGGCGTGCCCGATCCAGCAATACCCGTTCCCGGAGCACCTTTGACGGGCGCGGTTTTCAACTCCTCGCGCAGCTCGGCTGTTTCTTCGGACAGCTTCTCGAACAGCCCTTCAATCTCCGGCCAGTCAAATCCAACGCGGGCAGCCCGTTCGCTCAGTTTGTGCGCCTCAAGCAGGGCAGGAATGCGAGACGAGACGCCCGCGAGCACCGAAGTCGGCGCTTCCGCTTGCTGCTTCCCCAGTCTCTCGCTGGCGCGGGACTCTACGGCGGCGGCAAGATGACTTTCTTCGGCGTTCACCGCGCCATCCGCATTCGCCGGTTTCACGGCATTCCGTGCACCTGCTACGCCGCGCTTCTTTTCCGCCGCTGCCTTTTTCTCTTCCGCTTTCAGCGCTTCCCAGTTGCGCAACACTTCAGCGGGTGTATCGGCCTTCACATCGCCAAACACATGCGGATGCCGTCCAACCAGTTTGTCAGAGAGCCGGTCAAGCACGTCGTCGATGGCGAAGTGCCCCGCCTCGCGCGCCATCTCAGAGTAGAAGAGCACCTGGAGCAGCAAATCGCCCAACTCGCCGGTCAACTCGGGCCAGTCGCGATTATCGATCGCCTCGATGACTTCGTATGTTTCTTCGAGGGTGTAGGGTTTGATGGAGTCGAAGGTCTGCTCGCGGTCCCACGGGCAGCCGCCGGGAGCGCGCAGCCGCTCCATGATTCGAACCGCCCGCTCGAAGCGCTCGCCAGTCGTGGGCATCACTGATCAGGGTAAATGACAGAGATTCTATCGGCAATGAGATGCAGGGGTTGAGATCAACGAAGCGAATCGACAAGCGCCTCCGTCTCGTCCGAGATAATCGCGTCCGCTCCCCACTCCGCCAGCCGCCGGATCTCTTTGACGGAATTCACCGTCCAGACCATGATCTTCTTTCTCGCGGCGTGCACTCCCTCAATCAGGTCCCGATCCACCAGGTCAACGTGCGGGATTGCCCATGCGACCGGCAGTTCGCGCCAGCGCGCCAGGCCGTGTTGCCGATCGCACAAAAATCCCAGAGGAATGCTGCCATCGAGCGCATGACAGGCCGTCAGCACTTCGGGCAGGAAGGAGGACACTACATATCCTCGGAGTGGCGGATATTTGCGCAGCAAAGCGATCAGCGCCTTCTCCAGCCCCGCAACTTTCAATTCAATGTCGAGAAATGCCCGGGCCGAGAATCGCCGCAGCACATCTTCGAGCACAGGCAAGGCGAGGTCTTCGGCCGTCGTGCGCTCAATCTCTGCTCCACCGAAGATAGCATCGTGACAAATGACGGCAACGCCATCCAGCGATCTTCGCACGTCAAACTCAAATCCGTCGCAGCCGTGATCGAGGCAAAGCTCGAATGACTCCAGCGTATTTTCCGGAATGTGCCGGGAAGCGCGCGCCCCGCGGTGGCCAAGCAGAAGAGGTCTCATTCAGTTGCCAGTTGCCAGTGGTCAGTTGCCGATTTGTAATTACAGGCTGCTCTGGTGATCTCGCGGCCTAGAGAAAGGTTTTACTGAAAACTGAAAACCGAAGCTCGCCGTCGAACTAATCCAGATCGAAATCGCGAATCGGCTTTCCGGTGTCGGGCGTCTCTTTGGCTTTCTTGAGCGCTTCCTGGAATTTTTTATCGAGCAGCTCGGAGGCATGCTTCTGGGCTTCGACCGACTGGCGGAAAATAGAATCGCGGCGCCCATCCTGCTCCTTCATGGCGCGGGCCGCCTCTTCCATATCCTGAAACATTTTGGGCTTGACGGCCGCGACGTGCGAAATAACGGCCTGGGTTGCCGAATCCACCTTCAAGACGGCGTTACAGCAGGGGCAGGTCACATCGAAATTCGAGTCGCGTTTGGCCACAGGCGAATCATACCGCAAATCAGCTGTTGCTCGGGGTCAGGCGGATGGGCAAAATGCCGAACACGTACAGCATCTCCCATGCCAGCAAAATAATGGAGACCACGACGACCAGGACAGCCAGCAATTCGCCAAAGTTCAGGCCTCTTTTCTGCTCGAAGCGGCGGGCGCCCAGGCTCAGGATGTTGAGCGTGGCAAATCCGAAAACCAGCCCCCAGAGGATGTTATAGACCTCTTCGCGGCCCGATGAGAGCAGGAACAGCGCAGGCAACATCCCAACGGCCAGCTGGTGCTGAATGCCGCCGAGCCCACATCCGTGGACCTGAGTCACCGCCACGATGAGAGAGGAATAATGACGGGCTGCGGGATTGAATCGTCGCGGAATTCTCATACGAAAAGGAATTTTGATGCGAAAATCCGATCTTACAGTGTTTGAGATCGCGAGTCAGCGGGGACGTGCCTTTCTGATTATTGCCGCGGGTAACGCTTCTTCACTTTTTTCATTCAGATTCACCCATCCGCGCTTCTACTGACGACCATCGTCACTCGGCTGCTACAATCCCACCGGCATGGCCATCGGCCCAGTCCAACTGATTCGGCAAGCTACTCCGGGGCAGCGGCGCACGCTACTCGCGGCCTCGCTTGGGTGGATGCTGGATTCCTTCGACGCGATGCTTTATGCGCTTGTCCTCACGCATGTGATGCGCGATCTGGGCATGACCAAGTCCACTGCCGGGCTGCTCTCCACTTTGATGCTGCTCGCTTCGGGCATCGGCGGCATCCTCTTCGGCTTTCTCGCCGACTGGATGGGGCGCAAGCGCGCGCTCCTGCTCAGCATTTTGACTTACTCGGTCTGCTCGTTCGCCTCCGGCCTTTCCACGTCCATCCTCATGCTTGCCATTTTTCGTTTTATCCTCGGCCTTGGGATGGGCGGCGAATGGAACACCGGCGCAACGCTGGTCGCCGAAACCTGGCCCGACGATTTGCGCGCGAAAGCGATAGCAATCGTGCAGAGCTCGTGGGCCATCGGCTTCGCGCTTGCCGCGCTGGTCGCGGGAATCGTGCTGCGCTACGCCAGTTGGCGGATGGTTTTCTTCGTTGGAATTCTGCCAGCGATCGTCACGCTTTGGATTCAGAACAAAGTGCCAGAATCCGAAATGTGGACCGATCAAAATAAGGACAGAAATCTTGGACTGCGGAGCACGCAGAGTTGGCAGCGAAATTCGACCGCCGAAGCGCTTCCGGGCGATTCTGCTCTGCAATCTCAGCGAATTCGGCGGCTGAAGAATTCTGGTGCGGAGAGCGAAGGCTCATTCTTTACCATCTTCCGCTCACCTTACCTCAAAAGCACGGCGGCGCTGCTGTTTGTGAATTTCTTCGGACTGTTCGGATGGTGGGGATTGTTTCAATGGATCCCGGCCTATCTTTCGCTGCCGATCGCGCGCGGAGGCCGCGGCTTCGGCGTGATGGGGACCACTTCCCTGCTGGTTGTGCTCAATCTTTTCGGCATGTTTCCCGGGTATCTGAGCTTTGGGTGGGCCGCCGACATCCTTGGCCGCCGCCGCGCATTCATGGTTTATCTACTGGTTGCGGCGATTCTGATTCCGCTCTATGCCATGGCTCGTTCCCCAGCAGCTTTGCTGGTGCTGGGAACCGTCGTCGCTTTTTTTGCTACCGGCTGGTTCTCGGGATGCGGCGTGATCGGGAGCGAGATCTATCCCACCAGCTTGCGAGCCCGCGCGCTTGGATTCACCTACACGGGGGCGCGCGCCATGAGCAGCGTCGCCCCGTTCGTAATCGGGCGGGTGGGGGATATGAGAGGACTTACTTCCGCTTTCTACCTATGCGCGGGCGCATTCTTACTGGCTAGTGGTATCGCCACGCAGTTACCGGAAACCAAGGGCCGCAGTCTGGAGTGAGAGGCTGCTGGCTATGGTCGCCGGCGGTTGGGCGTTGGTCGTCGAGAAGATGCAGGTGTGGTCAACGAACTGCCGCCGACGGATGGGCGGCGACTTACTCCATCAACTCGACCACTAACTCATCGTCTCGCGCTTGCTCTGGCAGCTGAATCAGCACAATTGCCGCCAGGACCAATGCAATCCCCAAGGTCTGGAGCATCCCGAGTAACTCTCCCAGGGCCAGGGCCGCAATTACGATGCTGAAAACCGCTTCCAGACAACTGGCGACGATCGCTCGCGTCGGCTCAAGATATTGCAGTCCCGCGAAGTAACACGAAAACGGCAGCAGCACCGAGATCAGCGAAAATACGGCCATGAATTCCCATTGCGCGCGCCCATAGTGGGTGGCCGCAATTTTCCAGGGAGGATTTACCAGCATCCAAAAGGCAGCCGCTCCCACCAGCACCCACAGCAGCACTTTCCAGCGGTCATAGCGCGCCAGCACGCTATGGCCACCGACGTTATAAAGCGCGAATGAAAATGCCGCAAGCAGCGCCGCCGTCATACCGCGCGCGTCAACGCGAAACCCGCCCGAGCCAACCAGGCCGACGGCTAATGCGCATCCTCCCACGGCCAATACCACGGCGGCAGTTCTTCGCATCGACGGCGGCTGACGTTTGCGCAGCGCCGTGTATAGCAACACCCATACCGGAGCCGTATATTGAATGATGATTGCGGTGGCTACGTTAGTCCGCTGAATGGCGACGTAGTAGAAGTAATTCGAAGCAGCGACTCCTAAGACTCCGAGTAGTAACAGACGTGCCAAGTCGCGTGCCGGGACCCGCAATGCAGCGGCTCCACGGCGAGCCAGTAACAGCGGCAGTAAGACGAGCAGCGATAGAGTTACGCGGCTTTGCGACAGAATCAGCGGGTCGATATTTCCGAGCGCCGCTCGTCCGGGCAGCAAACGACCCGTGAATGCAGCGCGTCCGACCGTGGCCGAGATTCCCCAGAGTAGCGCCGCGCTTGCTATATAAAGATAGCCGCGCAGGGCATGCGGCCGGGCCGGCGCTCGCAGCGCGGCGGTTCCGACTCCATCCGCCTGACTTTCGCTTCGCCGCTTATTTACCGTCACGCTGCGTGCTCGATTGTGTAGGTGATCTTCGCCGACTTCTCCAGCATCGCAGAGACTGAGCAATATTTTTCTTTCGAGAGCCGAACGGCGTCTTCCATCGCTTTCTTACTGACTTCGCCTCGGACGGTGTAAGTAAGATGGATGGCCGTATACACCGCTGGGTAACCATCGGCGCGATCTCCTTTTGCCCGTACTTCCAACCCGGTGAAGGGCTCGCGCTTCTTGCGCAGAATTCCGACCACATCCGACGCGGTGCAGCCGCACAGCGCCAGCAGCACCAGTTCCATGGGAGTGCTGGCCGTCTTTTCTTTTGCTGTATCGATCACCACAGCGTGGCGGGAAGTTGCCTCGCCAATATAGCGCTCCGCATCCGTCCATCGAACCGCCGCTTCGATCATGAGCCCTCACCTCATGATCTTCTATACCAGATTTGGCGGGAGGAGTGGCGGATCCGGGGGCAGGGAGAGCGGGCGCTGCTGGGACAGATTCCTCCCGTTGGCCGGAGCGGCCGTCACAAATCGCCGCAGCTACTTCGCACACCTCAACTCGTTTTTTCCCAATGAGATAGACGCGCTGGGCCATCTTGTTGGGAGAATCGCTGGCTTTCCTACGCTCAAACTTCTGGTTTATCTGGGGCTGAAAAAACACACCCTTGAGGCTTGATCTCACGGTAAGATCAGAGGAATCCCCCTACGCGAAAGCCTCATAGTGAGACAACTGCCAATCAGCAGATAATGATTGAAGTTGAGAAAAAGCAGTGGTTCACGTTGATAAAACAGTGATTGAAGTCGATACCATTACCGAAGTTGTTTCCGATCCCTGGCCGGAGCCGCCGCGGCTGCTGGTTGAGTGGTCGTCGCCGTGGGAGGAGTTTAAGACGGCATTCGGGCCGGCGCTGACGCGCGCGCCGAAAGCTCTGGCGGGAGAAGCGCCGGTTGGGATCTTCCCTTATCGCGGGCTGCTGGTGGCGTGGGTTTTCGAGTTTGTACTGCTGCTCATTCTTATTATTCTGCCCGACCAGATTGCGAAGTTGAATCCGGGTCCGCTGCCGCCGCGGCCGACGTGGGATGTGATTTATTACTCGGGCGCGGAATTGCCGCAAACCGCCGACCAGGGGGGAACGGCGACCGGGAGATCGGGCACGGCGGGAGGACAGCAGGCGCATCATCCGACGCAAACCATTCGCGTGGTGCGCGGCGACCGCATTGCCGAGACTGTAGCCGACGCGCCGAAGATCGATCTGCCGCGCAGCGATGCGGCAGTGGCGAATCTGCTGGCGTTCAAGTCGAATCCGGGACCTCCGCCGATTGAAGGAGTGGGCTCAAAGCTGGCTGCGCCGTTGCTGGCGGCGGTGAGTCCGGTTCCTCCGTCGCCGGAATTGCAGGAAGGAAGCCGCAAGCAGACAACGCTGAGCGCGGCGATTGTTCCACCAGCGCCTGAAGTTGCACACGCCAATACGCGCAACACGCCTACGCTCAATCCCGCGCTGATTGCGCCGGCGCCAGAAGTTACGCGGGACAAGATGCGGTCAGCGAATCCTCTGGCGACGACGGTGGTTGCACCTGCTCCGCAGGAAACGCCGCATGATTTGGCGAGCTCGCGCGCGCCGGTATCGCAGGCGGTGAATGTGGTTGCGCCGCCGGTATCAGCGCCGCAGCGCGATGTGTCGGCGGTGGCGAAGCTCTCAATGCCGGCGCAGGTGGTGGTTGCGCCGCCTCCATCCCAAGTAAGCCATGACTTGAACAGTTGGGGCAGCACGCGCAGCGGAGACATTCGCACGCAGGCGGTGCCGCCTCCGCCATCGTATTCGGGCGGAGGATCACTCGCACGGTCGGGCAGCGGCGCACTGGGATCGCAGGTAGTGCCGCCGCCGGTGAGCATTGATGGACACGGCATGGCGGGCAACGGCGCGGAGTCGCATGGCGCGGGCGGGCGCAACACACAATTGGGAGCAGCGGCGGTAGTGCCACCTCCGCCGGGAGTGGGCGGTGGACAAGGACTTTCGGGCACGGGACGCGGCGCGAAGGGCGCGGGAGCGGGAAGTCCGCTTGATATGGGATCGGCGGTTGCGCCTCCGAAGAATGCGGGAGGAAATAGCGCGGGCAATGGAGTGGTGATGTCGGGGCGTCCGGGGCAGCAGGTAGGTGTGCCGAATTCGAGCAACGGCGGAGCGATTGCGATGTCGCCGGACGGGACATCGGTGGTGGGACGCGGAGGCAGTGGGGGCGGATCGAGCATCGGGCGTGGAGCGGGCGGACCGGGCAGCGGACTCGGCGGATCGGGCTCGGGCGCGGCAAAAGAGGGCACGGGGCATGGCTCGGACACAATAGCGAGCGCGGGGATTTCGCCTTATCCGGGAGCGGGTGGCGCGGGCACCGGCGCGAATGGATCGCCAGCCGTGGCCGGAGTTTCGGTTGAAGGCGGCACAACCACAGTTACGTTGCCGAGTTTTGGGGACCCCGGCGGCAGCGAACCTGCGAGCGGACCTGGACATTCGTCGACAAATAAGCACACGGGATCGGGCATTACGATTGAAGCGACTCCGCGGTCGGGCGGCGTGTTTGCGTACTACGGAGTGCTGCGCGGCGACCGGAATTATTCCATCTATATTGATACGGCAATAGGCACGGCGGTGATGCAGTATGCGGACCCCGGCTCGGCCACGCACACTACGAAGCAGGCTCTTTCCGCGCCGGAGCCTATGCGCAGGGACTTGCCTTCGGGGCTGCATCCTACGCGCATTGTCATTGCATGCATTCTTGACCGCGAAGGTGAATTGAAGAATCTGCGCGTGCTTGAGGGAAGTGCGACGCCCGAGACCAAGGCGAAGATTCTGGTGGCGCTGCAAGGCTGGAAGTTCCGTCCAGCATTTCGCGGAGATGAGCCGGTGGAAGTGGACGCGATTCTGGGATTTGGGGTGGATACGAGATAGCGTTTTCGAGGTACTATTTCTGACGCTTCGGTCCGCGAAACAGGTCCACATTTCGCGCGCCCGCAAACGGCCTTCCGACTTACTCTTTTCAGCTCTTTTAAGGGTGCCAGGCCAAAGCCAAACATTGCATGAGCCATCGGTCAGGCTCCGATGTTTGTAAAGATGCGTGTTAAGAGGTGCTTTGAGATGCCCGTTCGATGGATTGCCACATTCGCTGCCGCGATACTTCTCAGTAGTTGCTTATCAGCCGTTGGACAAGAGACCAGGAACTTGACGGCGGGTTTCACTGAAGAGCGCATCCTTGGCCCAAATGAAGCTCATGTTTACACCGTTACCCTCGAAGATGGCGCAGCGATTCTCGGCGAGGCGGATCAGCATGGGATCGATCTCGTCATCGACATGTTTGGACCCGACGGAGAGTTGCTCCGCACAGTCGATAGCCCGAACGGCTCAGAGGGACCCGAACCCATTGACCTGACGGCCTTCAGGCCGGACGGTACAAGCTCGTCATCCACACGCTCGACCCGGGAGCCCAGCCCGGTAAATATGTGATGAAGATCGATCGCTTGGTGGCGGCCGCCGAGAACGGGCAGCGCGTGGCTGAAAAGAATTACCCGGCCGCTCTTCTTGATCTGTGGAAGCAGTATGTCAAGGATCCGAATGCGGTGGAGCGATTCGTCGCGAGCAGAAAAGGCAAGGGGCCGATCATCGAGGATATTAAGGGCGACAGCAGAAACGTGAACGTGACCTATCTTTACCTTGGAGATGAGCACACGGAAAAGGTCGAGATCTTCGGCGGACCGCATGAGGACACAGGCGGCCCTATTATGCAGCGCTTCATGCGCACGCATTTGTTCTTCGCCGCCGATACCGTTCCGAAAGACGCGCGCTACCGTTATGCATTCATCGTAACTGAGACGCATTTTGCCGGTCCGAAGGGAAGCATACAAATCTCGGAACAGAAGAATGCCTTGGACGTGCTCAATCCCAAGTCATTCCAGGGGCTCTCGGTTATGGTGTTGCCCGCCGCCACTCCGCAGCTTTATGTGGACGCGAGCGATTCTGTGCCGCATGGAAAAGTGACGCCAACGAGCCTTAAGAGCGCGTCGTTGAAGGAAGAGCGTACGCTCAGCATTTACACGCCGCCGGACTACGATGGTCCCACGGCTGCTGATTTGCTGATTGTGTTCGATGGGGCAACTTATGTCGGCAACGCATCCACGGGGATCCCGTCTCCCGCCATCCTGGACAACCTGATTGCAGCGAAGAAGATCGGCCCCACGGTTGCGATTTTTGTGAATAACATGGGCCAGCGTACTCGTGACCTGGGCGGTTACGCGCCATTCGCAGATTTTGTCGCGCTGGAACTGATCCCGTGGGCGCGCAAAAACTATCGCATTCTGGACGGGCCAAGCCACGTTGTTTTGGCGGGATCGAGCCGCGGCGGCCTCGCCGCCAGTCATTGCGCTTTTTTGCACTCCGACGTCGTTGGCAACGTTCTATCGCAATCGGGCGCATATTGGGTGAGAAACGACGAGACCAATGCTCTGCCCTGGCCCCTCACGGAGGACACGGGAGACCTGACCCTATCCTTTCGTAAGAGCGAGCTTTTGCCCATCAGGTTTTATATGGAGGTCGGCCGCTTCGACTCACTCCTGAAAGACAACCGAGAAATGCGAGATGTGCTCTTAGTGAAGGGTTATAGGGTGACTTACCGCGAATTTGATGGAGGTCACGACTATTTCTATTGGCGCGGTTCGTTAGCCGACGGCTTGATTGCGCTCATCGGCGGAAATTGATTGTGGCGCCGGCGAATTCCCGATTACACGATTTTCTTGATTCGCAGATCCGCGCCGGTCATTTCTTTGGGCTCGGTGATTCCTAACATGCCCAGAATCGTTGGCGAGATGTCTCGCAAGGAGCCGTTTGGCTTCAGCGTGTATTTAGTCGCATCTTCGGCGATGACGATAAAGGGCACGGGATTGGTTGTGTGCGCGGTGTGCGGGCCTCCAGTTATTGGATCGATCATCATTTCAGCGTTGCCGTGGTCGGCGGTGATGAGCATGGCTCCGCCGCGGGCGCGGACCGCTTTTTCGACTTCGCCTAAACAGGCTTCCACGGCTTCGATGGCTTTGATCGTAGGCTCCAGTTTGCCGGAATGGCCGACCATATCGGCGTTGGCGAAATTTGCAATCACGACATCGAACGCGTTGTCGTTTGCGGCTTTGACGATGGCATCGGCAACGCCAGCGGCGCTCATCTCCGGCTTCAAATCGTAAGTCGCCACTTTCGGCGATTGGATCATCACTCGATCTTCACCGGGAAAAGGTTGCTCGACTCCGCCGTTGAAGAAGTAAGTCACGTGCGCGTATTTCTCGGTTTCGGCGACGCGCAGATTACGCATATTCAGGCCGCCCATCACGTTGGCAAGAATGTTGGCCATCGATTCGGGAGGAATCACAACCGGCAGGCTGAAGTTCTTGTCATACTGCGTCATGCAGACATACTTGAGATTCTTCGGCGCGCGGTCGCGCGGGATAGTTGCGTCAAGATCGGCGGCTCCGGGCAGATCGCTTCCGCCCTTTTCGTTCAAGTTACTGTTGCGGCAGAGAGCGCGAGTAATCTCGCGGACGCGGTCGGCGCGAAAGTTAAAGCAGATGCAGGCATCGTCGTCGCCGATTTTGGCGATTGGCTCGCCGTGACTATCTTTCTCTGTACAAACAAACGGCAACACGAACTCGTCAGTTACTCCTTTGTTATAGGACTGCTTCATACCCTGCACGGCATCGGAGTAAGTTCCGCCCTCGGCCTTGCCATAGACCATGGCGTCATACGCCTTGGATATGCGCTCCCAGCGCTTGTCGCGATCCATGGCATAGTAGCGGCCATTGACGGTCGCGATCCTGCCGGAGTTATAGTCGCGCATCTTTTGTTGAAGCAGTTCCAGATAACCTGCGCCATTGGTGGGCGCCGTATCCCGGCCATCCATAAAGGCATGGACGAAGACACGATCAACGCCCTGCTGCCGGGCCATTTTGAGCAGAGCATGCAAATGTTCCTGACGAGAGTGCACGCCGCCATCGGAAACGAGGCCGAACAGGTGCAGCTTGCGGCCACCGACGCGGGCATGCTTCATGGCATCGACGAGCGCCGGATGGGAAAAGAATTCGCCGTTCTGGATCATCAGATCGATGCGGGTAATATCCATGTGCACGATGCGGCCGGCGCCGATGTTGAGGTGGCCGACTTCGCTGTTACCCATCTGGCCCTCAGGCAGGCCGACAAACGGGCCGCTGGTGTGAATCAGCGTGTTGGGATAGTCGCGCAGAAAGCGGTCGTAGGTTGGCTTGCGAGCGAGCGCGATGGCGTTGGCTTTGGTTTCGGCGCGATATCCCCAGCCATCGAGGATGATGAGGACGAGAGGTTTGGGACGGGTCAAATTCAAGCTCCTAGCTACTGGCTGTTAGCTCTTGGCTTTTGCTGCCGGCTTCCGGAAGATAGAATGAATCGCGCCGAGCAACACCACATCTCATACTATTGCAAAACCTACCTTAGAGGATAAACATGGCGATCAACGAACTTCTGCTGAGTGAGTTTGACGAGGAAATCAAGAAGACGCGCACGATGCTGGAGCGCGTTCCGGAAGACAAGAAGGATTTTACTCCGCACGCCAAATCGGCTCCGCTGAACAAGCTGGCGCCGCATGTGGCGCAGCTGGCGGGCTTTGGGCTGATGATCCTGACCACGCCCGAACTTGATTTCGCGAAGACGAAGTTCCCGCCCGTACCGTTTGACTCGGCGGCACAACTGGTCAAGACGTTTGACGATGGGGCAGCCCAGGCGCGCACCGCTCTCAAGAACACTCCGGATGATGCATGGACACAGCCGTGGAAGCTGAGTTTTGGCGATAAGGCGATTTTCAGCGGAACGCGATTTCTAGCTTACCGGCAGATGTTCCTGAATCACCTGGTGCACCACCGCGCACAATTGGGAGTGTATTTGCGGCTGAACGACAAGCCGCTGCCAGCCACGTATGGGCCGAGCGCAGATGACAGGATGGGATTCTAGATAAACTCCACCACCCTCGCAGACCTAATGACGGCCAACTACTCGCAGATGGCAACGCTCGCGCGGACAAGAGGGCCCTTGCCACAGGGATGCAGGGTCCCTGCGTTTTCGTCGATTCAGTGATTTTGCGCGCGGATTTATCTAGATCCGCGCAGATCGCTTCCAAATCCGGCGAATCCCCTCACTTTCTCACTCCACTTTTTCACCCCACTTTTTCACCAGTCGACGCGCAAATTCACGCTCCTTTAACAGGAGCGCAACATTGCCGCAACACAGGCCGTCTACCGTTCCAGTGAGTAATTTGTCACATTCAAATCCTTTGCGAGCAGGAGAGGCTCTTTTTCGACCCATGTATTCATTGGAGTCGACCGCGAAACCACGCCACCCGGAGCTGATCTACGTTGTCGAAGACGACGTAGATGTCGCTCGCCTGATCGAGCACACACTGCGGACGGCAGGGTACGAGGTTTCTACTTTCTTCTCGGGATCGTCGGTCGTTTCTTCCGCGGCACTGGACCCGCCCGCGCTTTTTCTACTCGACATCATGCTGCCGGGGATCAGCGGGATTGATCTGTGCCGGCAGATACGGCAGCACGAAAAACTGGGCAAAACGCCGGCTATTTTTCTTTCGGCTCGCACGCAGGAGCCCGACCGGCTGCAGGCGTTCGACGCGGGCGGGGATGGCTACATTACCAAACCGTTTAGCCCACGCGAACTGATCGCGCGCGTGCGCAACGTTCTTCGCGCTCCCGAGGTTCCATTTCCCGATGTGCTGCGAGTGGGAGAGCTGGAGATTGAAGCGGCTTCGATGACTGTGCGCGTCGAGGGGAAGGTGGTGCCGACAACGGTGCGCGAGTTCCGGCTGCTGGAATATCTGGCGCACCATCGCGGGCGTGTGTTTACGCGCGATCAACTGCTTGACGCAGTCTGGAAAGAAGGATCGTTTGTGACGCCGCGGTCGATTGACGTATTTGTGCGGCGGCTGCGGGAAAAGATAGAGCGCGATCCGCGGCATCCGCGCTATTTGAAGACGCTGCGGGGGATTGGATACCGATTCGAGACGAGCCGATGAAAAGGTGCAGGCTGCGGGAGAACATTTTGTACGACCGGATGGTCCCGCAGCGGCCGGAAGCCATCCTTTAATTGTGTAGCGCTTATCAATTATGCAGCGTTTATCGCAGAAGTGAACCGCTGCGCCACCGAAAATTAACCGCCAAACTGAGCTTTTCACGCAGCCCGTGGACGTGGTGGCCTTGCCAAAACCGCAGGTGCCGCGATTATTTGCGCTGCTCCAGCTTTACCGAGGCTGTAATTGGCTGACCATCGCGCATGATTTTTACTTTGACCACGTCGCCGACCTTACTGCGGCGAAGCGCATCGGTGAAGTCGTAGAGATTCTTGATGGGCTTGCCGGCGAATTCGACCAGGATATCGCCGGCCTTTAGTCCAGCTTTCGCCGCCGGAGAAGCTGGCCGCACATCGGAGAACTTCACTCCATTTTCGACCTCGCCAAAATCGGGAATCGAGCCAAAGTATGGCCCATAGCCTCCGCTTCCCGATCCTCCCGCGGGACGCTCTTCGGCTACCACCTGGAACGAGGGGCGCTCTGGCGCGTCGGCTAGTTGCCCGGCCACGGAAGCCACCACGTCGAGCAGGCGTGCGGCTGGGCCGGGATCGATTTTCTCCCAGGTATCGGATGGTTTGTGATAGTCGGAGTGCAGTCCGGAAAAGAAAAACAGCACAGGAATTTTCTTCGCGACAAATGAAGTGTGATCGCTGGATGAATATCCGCCGGGCGAGTATTCGATCTTGAATCCTGAATTCGCAGAAGCCTTTTCGACCGCAGATTTCAACGTCGATCCCGTACCGACGCCGCCGATGTAGACCTTTTCATTCTTGATGCGGCCGATCATATCCATATTCAGCATGGCCACGGCTTTGTCGAGCGGGCGCGTGGGATTTTTGACCCACGCCGCGGAGCCGAGCAGGCCAAGCTCCTCACCGGCAAATGATTCGAACAGAATTCCGCGCTGCAACTGGCCTTTCATTGGCGCCAGCATACGCGCCAGTTCCAGAAGTCCCGCGGTGCCGGAGCCGTTATCGTCGGCGCCGGGATGAATCTGTCCGATCTGCGAGGGAGCGAGCGAATCGAAATTACCTCGCCCCAGGTGATCGTAGTGGGCGCCGACAATCACATATTCGCCGGTCTTGCCGGGAAGATAGGCAAGCACGTTATCCACCGTGGCCCGGGTGGTTCTGATGCTGACGGCAATCGAGGCACTCTGGCTGTTGCTTAGCTCGAACGACGCCGGCTTACCAGAATCGTCGATCTGCTTCTGCACATCGGCGAGCGACTTGCCGGATTCTTTCAGCCATTCCGCCGCGACATCGTTCTTGACCTGCGCAAAGACGATTCCGATATCTTCCGGCCCACTCACGCTGCCGAAGCGCGTCAACAAATCTTCTTCGTTGTCACCGAGCTTGCCATTGACCAGCACGAGCGCCTTTGCGCCGTGATTGCGGGCGTTGATCGCTTTGGTGATCAACTGCGAGTGCCGAGTCATGCCGTGGTTGCCTTCCTTCACGGCGAAGGATGGCGGCTCATAGCGCAGCACGAGGACGATTTTGTCTTTGGCGTCCAATCCGGCGTAGTCGTCATAATGAAATTCGTCGGCAGTCGCGCCGTAGCCGGCGAAGACAATTGATCCCTGCGCGGTTCCCGAGGATGAAAAGCTGAAGGGGACGAAATCCTGCTTGGCCTTTAATTCGCGCTTCTTGCCGCCGGTCATGACCGAGAATTCATTTTTCCCTTTTAACTGCGCACCGGTGATGAGGGAAAAGGGCTGCAGATAGGATCCGTTCACGCCTGCCGGTTCAAGACCCAGTCTGCGGTAACGCTTCTCGATGAGATGACGGGCACGGGTCAATCCCCTGGTGCCATTGCCACGGCCCTCCATGGCTGGAGTGGTCAGGGCTTTAATGTCATCGAGGAAGCGATGGGGATCGGCGGCGGGCGCAGGCGGAGGAGTATCCGCAGAGGCCAACGTGAAAGAGAAAGCGAGAAGAAGGATGGCAAGACATACCTCGGCCGCGCGGCGTCCGTCGAGCCCGTCGCGACGTCCGGCGAATGCATCGTTGTGCATCTCCAATTCGTCATTCCGAGCGAAGGGAGGAATCTGCTGTTTTTCTCGTCGAATATTCGGGGAAAAAGGAGAGCGCGAATCAGTTCTGGAAATCTGCATGATCCCGCAAATCGTATGTTGAGGAGAGACGCGTGTCAATGAGCTGGGGCCGCGGGGCTACTTGATCGACGCTACATGTTCATGGCGCGGCGCGGCACTAGAAGCCGTCCAGCGCCGTGATTCCTTTGCCTTCCACACAGTTGTAGGCGCGACCGGCGGCGAGATTCTTATAGTCTTCTGTGCGGCCGCTGGGCCATTCGATGACCATGCGATCAATCTGCTCCCGCTTGCCGAGGCCGAAGGTGACTGGCAACTCGGATTGCGAGAGATAGCTCGATCCGCCTTTCACCAGGCGCGACTGGCTCGATGCTCCATGCTGGCTTGATCCTCCATAGAAGATTTTTACGGTTGCGCCAATGGCATCGCGATTCGACTTTGTGCCTACCAGAGAGAAACGCATGCTGCGATTTTTCGTGGTTACATCGTTGCGATATAAATATGCGGGGCCATTGTTGGTGGTGATCAGCAGGTCGAGGTCGCCATCGCGATCAAAATCGCCATAGGCCACTCCGCGCCCGACTTTCGGCGCGCTGAAGCCGCCGCCAATTTCCGCCGCCACGTCAGCGAATCGTCCTTTGCCATCGTTGACAAAAAGCTGGGGAGGTTGCGCATAACCAATTCCGTTCACATTTCGCACGGTGTCGTCGATGTGGCCGTTCACCACTGCCAAGTCGAGCGCGCCATCCAAGTTCGCATCGAGAAAAACGCAGCCGAAACCGAGCTTATCTTTTGACGCCATCCCGAGGCCGCTTGGAATGGCTACGTCCTGAAAGTTCGATCCACCAGCGGAGCGGTAAAAACCCATCATCTCGTTGTCGAAATTTGTGATGGCGATGCCTGCACCCGAATCGCCGAGCGCGGCCACATCCACGCCCATGCCCGCGCGCGCCTTGCCCTCGGCCGAGAATGCGATACCGGCATCCACGGCGACATCCTTGAAGGTGCCGTTGCGTTGATTGCGGTAGAGCTTGTTGGGCTGCGTGTCATTGGTGACGAGCAGATCGGGCCAGCAATCCTGATCGAAATCAAACATGGCGACGCCGAGCGACTTCGAGCTGCTGTCGAAGATTCCGCTGGTTGCGGTCACGTCCTCGAAGGTTCCATTGCCGCGATTGTGAAATAGCCAGCAGGTCTCTCCGCGATAGGCTTCGGGCGTGCAATATGACTTGTGCTTGCCATCGCGACTGCAAAAGACGTCATGCTCCTCCGACCATTTGACGTAGTTGCAAACGAAAAGATCGAGCAGACCATCGCGATCGAAATCAAACCAGAGCGCGGATGAACTGAGGGCCTGCCGACCGCCGAGGCCGCTGGTTTTGGTTACATCGATGAAAGTGCCTTTGCCGGTGTTGCGGAATAAACGGTTTTGGCCAACGCAGGTGATGAAAATATCGGGGAAGCCATCATTATTGTAATCACCGACGGCAACGCCCATGCCATACATTTCAATATCGATGCCAGCGGCGCGCGTGACATCGGAAAATGTGCCATTACGATTATTGCGATAGAGCTTGAGCGTGCCGGGCTTTGAATTGGGCACATGAAGATGACCCGGCCAATTGCAGCCGTTGACCAGCAGAATGTCCTGCCAGCCGTCGCGGTCATAGTCGAGAAAGGCGCAGCCGGAGCCGAGTGTTTCGGGAAGCAGCTTTCCTCCATAGGCACCGTTGTTGTGGAGGAATTGGATGCCGGCTTGCGCGGTCACATCGATCAAGCGGAACCCGGGATCAATCGACAGCGAGGAAGAATCGGCAAGGGCGTTCACCAGAAGGCGAGGCGCGGCGGCGAAGCCCGCCATTCCGGCAAGAAAGGCGCGCCGGTTCACGGAAGATTTACCAGCCCGTGACGGATCGCATACACCACCAGTTCAGCCGTCTTGTGCGCGCCGAGGGCCTCCATCATGTTGGCGCGGTGAACGGCGACGGTATTGGCGCTCAGGTCGAGTTCGGTAGCGATCTCTTTATTGGACTTGCCTTCGACGATCATCCTCAGGACTTCCAACTCGCGGGGGGTGAGCGCCGCGCTGCGTTTGCCTTTGAGCGCGGGAGGGCGATTTAACTGAGAGTCGATTACCGTTTCGCCGGCATTCACTCGCCGGATGGCTGCGCCGAGGTCGAGGTCGACGGCATTTTTGAGCACATAGCCGCGCGCACCGGCATCCATGGCCTGTTTCACCAGCGTGTCCTCGGGATGCATGCTCAGCATGAGGACCAGAGCTTCCGGCCGGCGGGCGAGAATCTGCCGAGTGGCTTCCAGTCCACCCATGCCAGGCATGGCGCAATCCATGACGATGATGCGGGGGCGTAGTTTTTCTGCCAGTTCGATGGCTGCGGCGCCATCGCCGGCTTCGCCCACAACTGCGAGGTCGGCTTCATCTTCCAGAATGCGGCGGATCCCCCGGCGCACCAGGGTGTGGTCATCGACGAGTAGAACTGAAATTTTATTCGTCATGGCTTATCCGTCATTACTTATCCCATTGCTTGTCCGTTATTGCCTAGCCGTGGTGCGCTTCCAGTTTCGCTCGCGGAACTTGCAGGCGCACCAGGGTTCCGCCTTGCGGGGGCTGCGTGAACTCGACTTGACCACCGAGCAATTCGGCGCGTTCGCGGATGGCAACCAAGCCAATTCCCGATTTCATGGTGGTGGCATCGAAGCCCCGGCCGTGGTCTTCAATTTCGACCTGCAGTGCGCATGGCAGATATCGCAGGCGCACGGAGCATTTCTTAGCTCCGGAATGGCGGGCTACGTTGTTCAGCGATTCCTGCACCACACGATAGACATGAACCGCGGCATCGCCCTTGATCGGAAATGCCTCGCCCGCTTTTTCATAGGATACGGGAATGCCAGCCTGGCGCTCCACCACGGGCAAATACCAGTCAAGGGTGCTCTCCAATCCAGTTTCTTCAAGCATTACGGGATGCAGCGCTTGCGATAGACTGCGAACCTTGTCGAGCGCTTCCTGCGTCACCTCGCATACCTCGCGCAAGCCGGTGCGGAGAGTAGAACCTTCCGGGGCCTGCTTGCCCGCGCGTGTCAGCATTGCGCCCACGGCAGTCAGAATCTGGCCGAACTCATCGTGCAGTTCGCGGGAAACATGGCGCAGGGTGGATTCCTGGGTTGCGATAAGTTTTTGAGCGAGTTCGCTACGCTGTTCGGAAAGGGACGCCAGTTGGGCGAAGAGACGCCGGTTCCAGCGGATCAGATAAAGACTGGTAAGGAGAATAGCGAGCAGAGTCGCGGTAAGAAACCAATATACCTGGCGTTGCACGCGGCCGTAAATCCCGCCGATCTGGCGCGTGGCCTGCTCTTCGCTTTCATTATTTTGTACAAGGAACCGCGAGACGGCGGTGCTCAAGGCTTCCTGACGGGCGCGCAGGGTGATGCGAATCTGCGTCCGAGCTTCTTCAGGCGCATTCTTCGCGAGCGCGAAAGTGCGGTCTACGGCATCCCAAAACTGGGTGACCGAACTCTCGAGGTACAGCTGCTGTTCGGAGCTGCGATCGACAGGGGCGACTTCGCGCTCGCGGCGCAGCGCGTCGTTGAGATCGGTTCGCACGCGGTCGAATTGCGCCACCCATGCGGTCAGTGGATAAGGCTCGTCGTTCTCCAGCATGTCGCGCATGGCGAGGGCAAGCGAGTTCAGGTCGTTCTGGATGCGAAGGAGTTGCAGCGAATCCTTGCGGTTGCGGTCGACCAGACTGTTTTGCAATCCGCGCAAGCTGGAGATTTGCGAGGTGATATATGCCGAGTAGGCGACGACGGCCGCGAGAGTGACGATCAATCCGAAGAATAACCCTGGAGTGGGCGAACGATCGCGGGCATGCGAATCTGGCACGCCCCGAGAATACAACGAGCGGCGATAGAGAAAAAGCCCGCCAGCCTTATCCCTTGCGGGAGAGACTCGCGGGCTTCGATTTGATGGTTGAGATTTATAAAGCGTTGATTGCTCGCTCTGTGCTAACGAGCGACCAATTCTGAGTTAACTAAGCGCTACTTTCGCCCTCCGCCGCCGCGTGGCGCCGAGAATTTCTGCTGCAACTGTTGCCGCTGCTCGGTGTGCCGTTGCACCATTTGGTCGGTCTGCTGCTGGTGACGCTGCTCCACCTGCTGCTTTTTGGCATCGTCGGCCTTCTGCTTGTCGAGTTGCAGGTGTTCCTTATCCTGCTGCTGCTGGAGCTTCTGGCGTTCCTTGGTTTGCTGGGCGATCAGCTTATCCTGCTGCTTCTGATATTGCTTATCAGTTTTCGCATTCCCTGTATTGGGAGCAGTACGCTCAATGGGGGCGAGATCGTTGGGATGAACGGCGCCGTGAGCCGCGGATTCATTAGCGCCGCCGCGATTTGCCGGAGCATGGTATTCGCCGCCCGCTTCGCGCGCCGGTGTGACGCCCCGGCCGCTAAATTCACCAGGCTTGTCAGTGGCCGCGATAGGAGGCTTGCCATGGTTGGCGGAGGCGCGCAGTTCCGGATTGCCGCGCGCAGCATTCAAGTGTTGCGTCTGCGCGGCTACTGGTCCGATGTGATGGTCACGTGCGGCAGCCTCATCTTCCGGCCGAGGGTGAGCGTCGACGCCGCCCGGGCCGCCGTTGTAGCTCACATGATTGACTGTGACATTGGTGACCTTCTCTTCGTAAACATTGTGGATATTCTCAACGTTGACGTTCATGACGGCGCGGTTATAGAAGAAATGGCCGTTATCCCAACGTCCGCCATCGAAGCCGAAGCCGAAATAGCCGAAACCGTAATTGATTCCGCCATAGAAGCCCACGTGCGGGCCCCAATAGCCATCATAGAAAAGCCATCCGCCGTTGTCCCATCCCCAGTATGGAGGGGTCCAGAGAAAACCAACTTCGGGGGCCAATATCCATGTTCCGGGGACCCAATAGTAGTCGCTGATATCACCGTCCCAAGCCCAATAGCCGGGTGTCCAGATGTAGCCGTCGCCGGGGCAAAGGGGCTGTTCATAAACGGGAAGCGCGGGCGGACCAAATCCGACCGAGATGCGAATCTGCGCCGACGAGGTTGTAGCCGTCGCCAGACACATTGCCAGGACAAAAAGTGAAAACAACATGGTGGGGAGGAAGAAAATCTTGCGCATGGTATTTCCTTTCGTGGTTTGTCCTACGTTCGCCCACTATGATGCCATTGTGGGACACGTGGATAAAACCGGCACAATTTTCCCGAAAGAATCACAAAGGTGTCATGGGATAATTTCCATGCTATCACCGATTTGGAATCCCATTCCCAAGT
The DNA here is from genome assembly GCA_049589875.1 of Terriglobales bacterium. Classification (GTDB taxonomy): domain Bacteria; phylum Acidobacteriota; class Terriglobia; order Terriglobales; family Acidobacteriaceae; genus Acidiflorens. Next base: position 581 of record JBAWBR010000032.1, on the reverse strand, counting down.
CGGGATGACACCCACTGGATTTTTCCACATTATCCACTTGAGAAATTAAAAAATTCTGCTACGATTTCAGCCCTATAATAGGAAAGGAAACGGTGTTCGACGGCGAGTAAGATGACGATGGCGGGGCTGCGGATGGCTGCGCGGTTCAGATTTAAGAGTTTTTAACACTACAAGCCAGCGCTGAGAGTTAGATTTGTATAGTTTTTAGAACCAGGGAGACGGCTAGAAAGTGCCTCCGCACGCTTAGCCGTGGGATATTCGGGTAATGTCATTGGGATCAGAAAGCAAGGGCCTCGGGCTTCTCTGTTGCTACTGCCGCGTGGAAGTAAATGAGCCTCAAATATTTGAGTTCAGGGGCGCGGTAGCGTGTGAAGGCTGTATCAGGGACTACTATCGGGACCGCCCTAGTGAAGTCGAATCTCAACTGCAAATAAGGCAGAAGAAGGCGCTTGTCTGGTTGGAACGGAACCGGAGGCGCCTAGCCAGACAAGCGGCCGAGAAAGCGGCACTCCCATCCCCGTTACAGCGTCTTTTCAGGCGCAATACCATTTAGTTACCTCCCACCTGGTACGTTCCTTTTC
>JBAWBR010000031.1:0-13349 GCA_049589875.1 Terriglobales bacterium | reverse complement strand
GGTAATAGACCGTACCTATCAACAGGCAAATCAGTCCCACCACAAAGACAATCACCGCCGCGACCGCGGCCTGCGAAAAGTAGAGGCCAAGTCCGAGCAGCATGCAGGATGCGATGGTCGCGGCCAGGGAAATCTGAAAGCTGAGGCGAATGATCTCCGCGCGTTTTTCAATGGAGGCGATCTGCCTGCTATAAGCTTCGGCTTCCTGCAAGCGGTCATTGCGTGTGGCATCGTAGCGGGCGTGCACAAATTGGCGAAGCCGGCTCACAATGCCCATGAGCCGCACATTGATGGAAAGAATGAGCAACGAAGCCGCTGAAATGAAAATAGCCGGTGCGAGAAAGGCTTGAAACAGGCGTCCGATATCGTTCATAGGTCAGCCCGATTGTAGCTGCCGACGCGCGGATTTTAAGTGATCGGATACGATTTGCCGAAAACGGCAGGCTAGCGCCCCAAGCCCGCTCTCTGCTAGCTTAACTAGTTTGCCATTCGCAGCCTTCTGGAGCGACATCAATGCCAGCCATTAAATTCCGTGGAGTGGATTTCATCAACTTCGATTCCCTGCTTACCGACGACGAGCGCCTGGTGCGCGATACCGCGCGCAAGTTCATCGAAGAGAATCTCGTCCCCATCATCGAAGAGTGCAACCGCGCCGGCCGCTTTCCCCGCGAACTGGTAAAGCCGATGGCCGAGCTCGGCTTCTTCGGCGCGTCGCTGCAAGGCTACGGCTGCGCCGGCATGGGCAACGTGGAATATGGATTGGTCACCCAGGAACTGGAGCGCGGCGACTCCGGTGTGCGCTCGTTTGTGAGCGTGCAATCGGCGCTGGTCATGTATCCCATTCATACTTTCGGAACGAACGAGCAGAAAAATCTCTGGCTGCCCGCAATGCAGAAAGGCGAAAAACTTGGCTGCTTCGGATTGACCGAGCCCGGCTTCGGCTCCAATCCCAGCGGCATGCGCACGCGCGCAAAAAAAGTTGGCAAAGAGTACGTCCTGAATGGCGAGAAGATGTGGATCACCTCCGGCTCGATCGCAGACGTCGCCGTGATCTGGGCTAAAGTCGAGGATGAAAACGATAAGATTCGCGGCTTTCTCGTCGAAACCGACCGGCCCGGCTTCAAAGCCGACGACATTCATGGCAAGTGGTCGCTACGCGCTTCGGTTACTTCGGGCCTTTCGCTGCAGGATGTCCGCATTCCCGAGTCGAATCTGCTGCCCGGCTCTGGCGGCCTGAAGTCTCCGCTGATGTGTTTGAACCAGGCGCGCTACGGGATCGCGTGGGGCGCGGTGGGCGCGGCGATGGCGTGCTACGACTGCGCGCTTCAGTATTCCCTTCTCCGCAAACAATTCCGCGATCAGCCGATTGCGTCGCATCAGCTTGTGCAGGAAAAGCTGGCGTGGATGATCAGCGAAATCACCAAGGCGCAGCTGCTGGTTCTGCAGGTAGGACGCCTGAAAGATGCAGGCAAAGTCGAGCACCAGCACATTTCGATGGCAAAAAGAAACAATGTCTGGATGGCGCTGGAATGCGCCCGCATGTCGCGCGACCTGCTAGGCGCAAATGGCGTCGCCGACGACTACCCGATCATGCGGCACCTGATGAACCTAGAATCGGTGAAGACTTATGAAGGCACACACGACATCCACACGCTGATTATCGGGGCGAGTGTTACGGGAGTGGACGCGTTCTAGGAATAGGGAGCATTTCCCGGCAGGTTATTCGAAAGAGGAAATCGAAGCTGCGATCATCGTGGCTCAATATCTCGCCCCAGCAAAATCATGGGTGTTTGCGCGAGGCAGTGTTTGGGCGAGGCAGTGACGCCGGGTTGGGATTTTAATCCGCAAATGGTTAAGGAGTGCGAATGAACTATCTAAGTCTCGCGCTGGCGGCGCTTGGCGCCATGGTCGCGTATTTTGCCTTCGGTTTCCTGCTGCTTTGGCTGGCGCCGGTTCTTATCGATGAAGCGCGCAAATACCCGGCCGTATTCCGTCCGAAAGAAGAAATGATGACGGTTATGCCAATCGGGATGGCCGGAACTTTGATCGCGATCCTGGTTGTCGCAATAATTTTCGCCATGCATCCGGGCGGGTCGGGCACTTTGGCAGGCACCAGGGAAGGCGCGCGCCTGGGCATTCTCATTGGAATTTTTGTGGTGTCCGCATTTGTGCTGCACAACTACGTAAACTTCAACATCGGCCTAAAACTCGCATTGGGGCAGGCCGCGGCGTACTTCGTCCAATGGACAATCGTCGGCATAGTCATCGGCCTGATTTACAAACCGCTTGCTACGGGATAATCGGGGAAATACTGAAACTTCTAATGAGAGCGCTGGCTGTGCCGCCCGAAGCCCGCGCGGCGCTCGCCGTTCGCAGTCAAAGGTCGTGATGAGACCGCGGAGCCTACGGCGGAATAAGAATAGAGCCGCGAAATCACCGCCTCCGGGGACGCCGCGCTACTTCACTGGCAAAAACTCAATGGCCACGTCGCGGCTCGCAGGTTTGAAATCGAAGTCCGCGGTGACGAAAACGTGCTCTCGCGAGCCGGATGCCAGTTCGATTCCGAAGGCATCGACGTAAGGAATTTCCCTTTTGAGTTTAATCATTGCGGACCGAACCGCCCGATCGGCATCGGCGGCAACGATCGTGAGCCCAAACCAGCTCAAGCGGGAGAGCACCAGTTCCATCGCCGCCCGGCCATGCAGCTTGCAGGTGATGCCGGCCACCTCGCCCCAATGCAGCGCTGAAATGGCAGCCACGCAGCCTCCTGCCAAATGAGACTTGATGATTTCCGCCACGCGCGCGGCGCCGGCTTCATCGTCCAGGTAGCGCAGGATCGCGCTCGAATCGAGGACGTAGGTCACCATTTATCTTTTCGCCGCCGCTGGCGTTTCAGTTCCGCGGTAAGGGAGGGCTTGCCGGAAAAAATTCCGCGCGTTTTGTCCACCAAGTCTTCCGACACCGGTTCCAGTACGATGCGCGACCCATCCTGCGTGACGGCGATGCGGGTACCGGGTCTGATCCCCAGAGATATTCTCATCTCCGCAGGAATGACAAACTGTCCTTTTGTGCTTACCGAAGTTATCTGTCGCAGCATGCTTACATCTTATCAGAAGTAAGACTTAAGCAAAACTCCGAATTCTCACGCTGAACGTATGTATAATCCGCCGATGCAACGCATACCGTGGAGCCGCATCGCGCCCGGATTGTTGTTGCTCATTTTGGCCCGCTCCATCGGCGCCCGCTCCATAGGAGGAGAGAAAGTGGAATCTCCGCAACCTGAAAATTCGAAGCCGCCCGTGAAAACGGAGCAGCGCGGGCGCATCATTGGAATCGGCGGCGTTTTCTTCAAATCCGCGAATCGCGACCAGTCGCGCGAATGGTATGCCAAGCACCTTGGACTCGCCGACAAGGGCCAGGGAGTGATGCTTCCATGGCGCGAACAGGACAACCCGCAAAAAGAGCATGTCACGGTTTGGACTGTTTTTCCGGCTTCCTCCAACTATTTCGATCCCAGCCCAGCGCCGTTCATGATCAATTACATCGTCGACGATATGGATGCTTTGCTCGACCGCTTAAAGCAAGAGGGAGTCAAGATCGATCCGAAACGAATGGATGAATCCTATGGCCGGTTTGCCTGGATCTATGACTCGGATGGGAACAAGATTGAGCTGTGGCAGCCGCTGCCCTAAAGAAGTCCAAGGGCAGGCATCTTCACCTTACTCAATCGCAAGGGCGTGTTGAGTCGCTGAGGTTATGAGAATCTGACCTTCACGTCCGGATTCTTCTCCAGTTGGATACTTTCCACGAATCGCACCCGGCCGGTCTTCAATGTCAAAATCACCGATGATGTTCTTGTCCCTTCGCCAAAGAAGCGCACTCCTTTGAGCAGTGCGCCATCGGTGACGCCGGTGGCGGCAAAAATCAACTGCTTGCCGGGCGCCAGATCTTCCGCCTCATAAATGCGGTTCTTATCTTTGATTCCCATCTTCACAATGCGCTGTTCGAGTTCGGGCGTGTCGATCACCAGCCGCCCCTGCATGTATCCGTTCAGGCAGCGGATGGCTGCGGCCGTGATCACGCCTTCGGGCGCGCCACCAGATCCCATTACCGCATGCACTCCCGTGCCGATTACAGCCGCCGCAATCCCGGCCGACAAGTCGCCATCGCCGATGAGCTTAATGCGCGCGCCCGCCTTGCGAATGTCGGTGATGAGCTTCTGGTGCCGCGGCCGGTCAAGCACGATGATGACAAGATCCTCCACCCCGCGATGGAGCCGGCGGGCAATGTTCTTCAGATTGACGTGCACCGGGGCGTCCAGTTCCACAGCGTTCTTGCACGAGGGGCCGACGACGATCTTCTCCATGTAGCAATCCGGAGCATGCAGCAGGCCGCCCTTTTCCGACGCCGCCAGCACGGTGATCGCGCCCGGCGAACCAGTCGCGCACAGGTTCGTTCCCTCCAGCGGATCGACGGCGATATCCACGTGCGGAACTTCCTGCCCGTCGCTGAAGGTGCCGCCGACTTGCTCGCCGATGTAGAGCATGGGAGCCTCGTCGCGCTCGCCCTCGCCGATGACGATGGTGCCATGCATCGGAATCGTGTCCATGGTCTTGCGCATGGCTTCAGTCGCGACCTGGTCGCTCAGCGGGCGATCGCCCTGTCCCATGGTGCGCGCCGATTCAATCGCGGCGTTCTCCACCACGCGCAGGAATTCGAGCGCGAGATCGCTTTCGATGTTCTGTCCAAAATTTCTGGCATGGGGTTCGGGACGAGCAGTTGGGACTTGGGCTGGCATGATGCCTCCTCGAATATGAGCACTCTATTGCGTGACCGCTCTATAACGTAGCCGCTCTTGACTTGGCCGGTCGACGACATGGCCGGTCGGCGACATGGGACTTCACGCGTCCGTGCTTCATCCTAGAATGCGCGGGCCGCTCGCGCCGCGGGATCGACCACAGCCAGCGAGGCCAGCTCCGGCGCTCTCTCGACGCGATTTTGAAATATAGCGCCTTCGGCCAAGATATGGAAGTGATCGCGGCACACACTGGCGTGACGTGGACTTTATTTGAATCAGCAAAGTTTGAATCAGCAAAGTTTGAACCAGCAAAGTTTGAATCAGCAAACTCTTCCCTGCTCCAGTTCTGCTACCCTTTGGCCTATTGGAGCCTGCAATGAATCCAGAGCGCCGAGAGCCCGCCTACCTCTTCACCGACAAGCAGGTCGCCGACAGGAGCGAAATCGCCCGCCGATTTCTCGACACCCGCACTCGCCTCAATGCGAACGTCGATAAAGCCGACAACTTCCTCGTCAAGCGTTATTACAACCTCGACCACAACACCTATCTCGAAGGCGCCGTCCCCGCCAAATACAAGGAGCTCATGGGACTCGTCGCCTCGGGATGCCTGCGCTGCGACGATTGCATTCAATATCACATCATCCAATCCTACCGACTGGGCGTGACGCGGCCCGAGCAGGAGGAAGCGCTCAACGTAGCCCTGGTCGTAGGAGGCAGCATCGTAATTCCCCACCTCCGCCGCGCCTACGAGCTGCTAACGGAGCTGTACGGATAGGTTCGTTGACGCCTGGTGGAAAGCAGCCAAACCGGACGGGAGCAGGCGCGGGGCCTCTCAATCCAACGCTATGCTCCAGCCTGAGCGAAAGAAGACAATCACCAACTTGTCATCCTGAGCTGAGCGCTATAAAGCAAAGGGCAGTAGCGCGGAATTGACGCGTCAACTCCTCCTGCTACAATCGCTAGCTCCATGATTCAAGGGAACTTCCTGTTCCACATAGACGTATCTAATCTGTGTTGTTGGGCAGTTAGCGCAAGGATTCGCGGAGTCCGGTTTGGATGATACCCAGGTAGTCGGATTGCTGGTCCGTCGCTGCATCGGGGGCGATGCCGCAGCCTGGGAGGAGATTGTCCAGCGCTACCACCGGCGCATTTACAACGTCTGCTACCGGTTCGCGGGCGATGGCGACAGCGCGCAGGATCTGACCCAGGAAGTCTTCATCAAGATGTACCGCACCCTGAACACATATGACTCCGGTAAGGGTGCGTTCATGACGTGGGTCACCACGATAACCCGCAATCTGCTGGTAGATCATTTCCGCAAAACCAAGGGCGACCGGATGACCGATTCGATCGATCAGCCGGTTTCCGAGCACGAGGACGCGCAGCCATTGAGCGAGCAGATCGCCGACCGGGCGCTGCCTCCAGATGCCCATGTAGCCAGCCGGGAGACACGGGAAATGGTGCATTTGGCGCTGCAAAAGCTGTCTCCGGAGCTGCGGGAGGCGGTTATTTTGCGGGACCTGCAGGACATGGACTACCGGGAAATTGCCACGGCTTTGAGGGTTCCAGAGGGGACCGTGAAATCGAGAATTAACCGGGGGCGAGCGGAACTAGCGCGCCTTCTACAACGTACATATAGGCAGGTGATCTGATGTTAGAGGAAAGCAAACACGGGACAGCATGCGCCGAATTCGACGCATTGCTGACGGAAGCCCTGGAAGGGCAGCTGACGGGCGAGAGCAAAGGGCGATTTGACGCTCACCGCCGGATTTGCGGAGTCTGCGGTCCGCTGTTCGCGGACGCGCAAGCGGGCCAGCAGTGGCTGCGGTCGCTAGAGGCAGTGGAGCCTCCGGCGCATCTGGTGCACAACATTTTAGTGGCGACGTCGGGCGTTGTAAGCACACGCATGATGCCGGCTTCGGCGGGGGCGAGAACGACTCCTTTAGGTGAACGGACGCGGGAGTGGTGGGACTCGTGGTTTGCGCCGGTGACGGCGTTTGTGCGGCAGCCGCGGTTTGTGATGTCGTTCGGTATGATCTTCTTCACGTTTTCGCTGGTGGTAAGCGCGGCGGGGGTGAAGCCGAAGGACGTAGCGAAGATCGATTTGCGGCCATCCGCGCTTCGGCACGCGTACAATGACGCGCAAATCAAAGTGGTGCAGTACTACGACAACATAAGGTTCGTGTACGAGATCGAATCGAAGGTGCGCGAGCTGAAGCGGGCGACGACGCCGGCAGAGCCGGCTCCGCAGCCGAAAAAAGAGATTCGCAACAATGGGGATACCAGTGGACAACCGGGTGAGAAAAGGGATCGCAACTACTCCATGGAAGACGATCAAACGATGTTAGCGGGACTGACAGGATCCGATGCTGGTTGCAATTCAAAAGCTTGGAACTATGAGCTTCGAGTAACGAGCAAGCAAGCATTCGCTCGGAGCTCGCAGATTGTGGCTCGCAGCTACGGGAGGTTTGTATGAACTGCGCCTATCATGCCGATCAGTCAGCAGTGGCGTATTGCCGCACCTGCGGGAAAGGGTTGTGCGCGAATTGCACACGTCCGGTGCGCGGGGTGATTTATTGCGAAGAGTGTTTGGGAGCTGCGATGCAGGGAGCCGGAGCTGCTATTCCTCCTAATCCAGCCGGGACACCATATCAGCAATTCATGGAGCAGGGGCTGGGCATGAAAGTAGCGCCCGGTCCGGCTTCAGGTCCCAATCCGACGGTGGCTGGGATTCTGGCGGGATTCTTTCCTTTCGGAGTGGGGCCGGTTTACAACGGGCAATATGCCAAGGGGCTGGCGCATCTCGCCATTTTTGCATTGCTGGTGGCGGGGATTAACGCCGGCAGCGAACACGACTCGGATGCGCTGTGCGCATTCTCGGTCATTGGGCTCATCTTTTTCATTGTTTATCAGATCATCGATGCGGTGCGCAGCGCCAAGGCTATTCAAGCGGGAGTGCCTGCGCCCGATCCGTACGGGCTAGCAGCCACATTCGGCGCGGGGACAAAGATTGAGTCCAGCAAAGCTCCTCTGGGCGCGATTGTGCTGATCGGGCTCGGATTTCTTTTTCTGCTCAGCACGATGGGCGTCGAACTTGGACTTCATCGGTTCTGGCCGCTCATTCTGATCGGACTCGGGGCCTGGATGTTTGCGCGGAATTGGGGATTAGCTGGCTCTTGCGCTGGAGCTTGTCAGTGTCCTCGTTGCCGATCGGGCAGATTGATGGGGCCAGCTGTGCTGGTGACGCTGGGATTTCTTTTCCTGTTCGAATCGCTGGGCGGAGTGGGTTTTCACCGCACATGGCCGATTCTGCTGTTAGTGATTGGAGGCGTGAAGCTGTTCCAGAGCGGCGCTTCGACGGAGGGACACGTGGTGCTGCCGCCGAATATCGCGGGGCCCCCGGGGAGCATTCCTCCGGCGGGCGTAGCTCCGGGGAACGTTCCTCCGCCGCCGGATCCACCGAGTCCGCCAGCTGGTCCGAGTGAGGTGAATCATGGCTAATACGGTTATGACGCCAATTCCGCCGCAACCGCCGATTCCTCCGCGGCAGCCGCGGTCGATAGCGGGCGCGATTGTTCTGATCCTGCTCGGCATTATGTTTCTGGCGGGCACGATGGGCCTAGCCAACTGGCACGGGCTCGGCTTGCTGTTCAGTAAATTCTGGCCACTGCTGCTGATCTTGTGGGGCATCATCAAGCTGATTGAGCATGAGCAGTGCAAGCGAGCTGGAGTCCCGGGCCGCGGGATTGGAGTTGGCGGGGTTTTTCTGGTTCTGTTTGTGATCATGGCGGGATTGATTGCGACGGGAGTTTCCCGAGTGGACTGGGGGTTCCTCCGCGATAATCTTCACATCGACGACAACAACTTCAACGACATATTCGGAGGCTCGACATTCGATTACAACGGAGCTCTGACGAATCCTGTGCCTGCGGGAGCGAACCGGCTGGAAATCAATGACGACCGGGGAACGGTAACGGTCAACGTGTCCGACGACAAAAACGTGCGCGTCAATTGGCGGAAAAAGGTGCGCGCGGAAAATCAGCAGCAGGCCGACGACTACAGCAAGAAAACCGACGTCACGCTGGTAACGGCTGGCAAGGGCATGACGCTGAACGCCAATACGCAAGCTATCGGCGATAAGGGCGTCAGCACGGATATGGATGTCTATGTGCCGCGTGAGATGGAGGTTTCGCTCACTTCGCGCCATGGCGATGTCACCGTCAACGGCATGGGCGGCGGAGTTCAAATCAATCACCAGAGCGGAGAAGTGAACATTAACGATCTGGTGGGCAATGCGGCGCTGACGCTGCAGAGCAGTTCGTTGCGGCTGCAGCACATCAAGGGCGATGTAAATTCGAGCTTCCTGGGATGGTCGAACGAAGTGGATGTGGAAGATGTGGATGGCGCGGTGCATCTCAATGGCGATCTGGTAAACAGCGTTCGGCTGGTGCGAGTCAGCAAGACGGTGGATTTCCATTCTTCGCGCACAGACATGGAGTTTGCGCGGCTGGACGGCCGGCTGGACCTTGATTCAAGCGACTTGCGCGCCGATTCACTCACCGGCCCCATGCGGCTCACCACTCGATCGAAGGACATTTCTCTCGAAGGCTTTTCGGGCGACCTGCGGCTGCAAGACGAGAATGGAAGTGTCGACGTGAGTCTGCACAAGCCGGGCAACATTCAGATTGACAATCACAAGGGAGACGTTCAGCTTTCCGTTCCACCGAAAACTCCGCTTCAGATCGAGGCGCGAACGCACCAGGGAGATATTCAGAGCGACTACGACGAGATCAAGGTCGAGAGCCATGGCAGAGAGGCCAATGCGAGCGGGTTGATTGGAACGAACGGTCCGCGTATCGCCATCAATTGCGATAAAGGAGATATTGAGATTCGCAAGGGAGTGGTGGCGGCTGTGACACCGGCGCCGCCGGAACCGCCGGCAGTTCCGGGGAAGCCGACCAAAGCATTGCCCGCGCCGAAGGCGAAGCCGGTGGAGAGTGAGAACTGAACTTCTATCGCAGGCTTAACTGACAGCCTGGGCGCGATCGCGGGGAGCTTTGGTGGAAGCCCGGCTGAATACGCCCTCGCGCCAGAGTTGGTGAATCTTCGCGGGGATCCAGAGACTTGCGACATTCAACACCGCGACAATCAGTCTTGCTTCTCCGGAAAATCCTTTCATCGCATGTTTTTCAATGCTCGTTAAGAGCAAGGAAAACGCGACCACCTGAAGCGAGTGGCCCCCGAGAAAATTTATGAAACGGCAGAAGCCGTTTTTCATGAGCTTGAGATCGACGGTGCGCGGAACGCACCAGACGAGATATCCGAGGCAGGCTGCGTCGAGAAACCTGACTGGATTGTGGTTGGGTTGCGAGCTGAAGGCGAGCAGCGGATGCCTTCCGAGCAGCGCGAGGTGCCGGTCGATCAAGAGCGGGATGGCGACTGCCAGGCATAGCAACTGCCATCGCGTGGATTTTTTGAGGCCGCATTCTCCGAATTGCACGCCGCGAAAGCCGAGATATTGTCCGGCAACAAAGTAAGCCTGCCACGCAAAGAGGTTAAAGAAGCCTGCCGGGTGCAAGGTGAAGGCACTTGATCCTCCCAGACCGCACTGGGCCGCGACCCAAAGGCTTGCGCTGAGGGCGCCAACCAGCCAGGCGCGGCCGGCCTTGAATTCTCGAAATACGAGCGGCGTGACTGCCAGCAATATGCAATACAGGGGCAGAATTTTTTCTATTTCGCCGTGGTTCTTGAGCAGCGCGCCGGCGGCGAAGGCCTGGAGCACGCTTGGCACTTTTTGCACATCGAAGCTGGGAAAAAGAGCTGCGAGGCCGGAGAGTGTGACGATGGTGATGTGGGTGAGATAGATCACGATCGCGCGGCGAAAGACTTTGTCTCGCATCGCCGCCGATCCATAGCGCGCGCTTACTTTCAGGTAGACCCAGCTTGACACCAATCCTGAAAGGAAAATGAAACCGTCAGGGCTTGATGCGTAGCCGAATGTGTATTGAGTAAACCACCGCAGGGGATTGTAAAGGTGGTCAATTGTGATGCATACCAGAAAATAGCCGCGAAGAGTGTCAACCCGCCAATCGCGCATCCAACTGGTGAGAGAGCAATCCGAGCTCCAGAAAAGGCTTGCATGTTAGCGAGTTGCGAGCGCGGCTGAGGAGCGACGCGCAATTATTTGCGAAAGATGGACAAGTGTGCGGCAACGCGACCCTGTGAAGACCTGCATAAGGTTGCTATCAGGCCAGTCAGAGGGAGAATTGGAGTTACTAAAGTAACTCCCAGTTATCGTGGTACGTGAACGCGACATGGTGCAGCGGCTATAAGCCGAGGTTCATTATGCGGGGCCTAACGCAGCCGTAACCCGCTGCCGCCAGCAAAGAGCAAAATTCAAGCGCCGAAGCGTTCGAGCGCTCGCGCCTTGGCCTTGGCTGCTTCTTCTTCGCGATTTTTGGGCGGGGCACTGGTTTCAAGCGAGCGCAGCAGGCGCGAAGAAATTCCGGCGACTTCATCCACGGCGGCCAGAAAAGCGGCTTCGTTGGCTTTGGAAGGCTTGGTGAATCCGCAGATCTTTCTTACGAATTGGAGCGAGGCGGCCCGCACCTCATCGTCAGTCACCGGCGGATCGAAATTAAAAAGCGTTTTGATATTCCTGCACATGATGAACTCCCGCGGGATTGAAGCATTTTCCCATTGAATCCTGGAAGCATGGCCAGCTGGCGCCCGGCGACTCGAATCCCCAATGGCTCAATGAATCCATGACTCCAATGATCCGATGAAATTTCTTCCATCCTGATATGCTTTACGTTTTCCGGCAAGGAGAATCTCTGAAATGTTCGACGATTTAAGAGGCAAAACGGCGGTCGTTTTCGGAGTTGCCAACAAGCGCTCGATCGCGTGGGCGATCGCACAAGGACTGCATGCGGCGGGCTCGAACATGGCAATTACGTATCAGAACGAGCGCATGGAGCAGGAGGCGAAAGACCTGATTCTGTCGCTGCCGGGCGCGGAAGCGCTTATGTGCGATGTTTCCAAGGACGAGGAGATAGCGCGGCTATTTGAAAAGCTCAAGCAGCGCTACGGGAAGCTGCACACGCTGGTGCATAGCGTGGCATTTGCTCCGGCGGAGGAATTGAAGGGCGACTTTGTGAACACCACGCGGGAGGGCTTCCGCATGGCGCACGATGTGAGCGTGTACTCGTTGATCGCGGTGGCGCGGGCGGCTGCGCCGCTGATGGAGGACGGGGGCAGCATCATCACCATGACTTACTATGGCGCAGAGAAGGTGGTGCCGCACTATAACGTGATGGGCGTGGCGAAAGCGGCGCTGGAATGCACGGTGCGCTATCTGGCGTACGATTTGGGACGCAAGAAAATTCGCGTCAACGCGATTTCGGCTGGACCGATCAAAACGCTGGCTGCGCGCGGCATCTCCGGGCTGGGAGACATGCTGAAATCGCACGCAGAGCGGGCTCCACTCCAACGCAATGTGGATGTAAACGAAGTGGGGAGCACGGGAGTGTTTTTAGCATCCGACGCCAGCGGCGGGATTACAGGGGAGACGATCTACGTGGATTGCGGCTACAACATTATGGGGTTTTGAGCGTGGGGAGCGTCGAACCGCTGGGCGGCCCAAATGAACGTGCTCACCCGGCGGCTATAACTTGCCGGAGGCGGCCACGCGCCAGCCTTGCGAGAGAAACTCATCGATCGAGGGCTCCTGAAGTCCTTCCTGGACGCGAAGCTCGTCATTGAGAAAGTGGTAGGAGAGGGTTCCCGCATGGGGATCGACGGAATCGATGCGAACGCGGTTGCCATCGCGATCCGCGCAGATAAGGCCCACGGCAAGATCGGCCGCGACCAGCTTCCTGACGCCAGTTTCAGAATGGGGGGACATTGGCATGAATGTTATTTTATGCCTGGGAAAATGGCCGGAGATTTGCGCATGGGGTGTTTCGTCGTTAAGCGTCGATTTTGCACAAGCTTAGGTGCAGTAACGCTGGGTGGTAACCGGATTTAGTCGTATAAAAAATCCCCTTGAAATCCCATTGAACCGCCGCTCACCCTGTGCTAGCTTTTAACAGAATAGTAATAATTCAGGAGGTCTCGCTGGATGCTAACTCCGAGAGATCAAATCCTGGCCGGTCATGAAGAGTTCCAGCGGCTGGCACAGGAGCATTCGCAGTATTCTCAAAGGCTGGAATCCCTCACTCAGAAGCGCTACCTCACCGACGACGAAAAACTGGAAGAAGTAAGGTTAAAGAAACTGAAGCTGCGGCTCAAAGATCAGATGCTGGATCTGGAGCGGCAAGTTCAGCGCGCATCTGCATAGAAACCACGGGATCGTCACTCGATCCCGCTCATCCGTGACAAGAGCGGTGGTATGTGTTCGAAGGAGGCGCATGTAAGCGCCTTTTTTTATTGTAGTTATGTAGAATTGGTTGGGCGGCGCAAGGGCTTCGGGAGTTGAACCGCCGCCAATTTGCAGGTCCCACGTGAAGCCGATTCTTCCGCTCAAGCCGCTTCACCCAGATTCCTCATTGAA
>JBAWBR010000030.1:0-30952 GCA_049589875.1 Terriglobales bacterium | reverse complement strand
ACATTAGCCCTTCGTAGTCCGCGACTGTGGCGGCAACACGCCGCCACGACAGGGATGCGAGGACGTCGGCGCCACGGCCGTGGCCGTTGGGCGGTAACTACAGAGTAACGGGTCAGGGGCCGAAAAGATGCGCGGGACGGGACGAACACGTGTCAAGATGTGCACTTTGGGAAGCTTCTCACGCGGCGGCCCGTGACTTATTGTGATCTTGCATGACGATGTGATTGGCGAGGCCCTCCCCCAATGAAAAATCCGTACGAAGTGCTGAGAGCGAAAGAACAGGAACTGACGCGAATCCGCAAAGAGATGGATGCGTTGCGGATTGCGGTCCGTTTGCTCGGCGCCGAAGACAACTCCCCAGTCACAGAAGAACCCCAACCTCAACTCACCCGCGTGGTGGAAATGCCCTAAGATCGGCAGACTGGCAGTTTTCACCACTTCCCTCCACGGCGGACGGTCATAGACTGTCCGCCGATTATTTTTGGCTCGCTGAAAACCCGCTATCTGAAAAACCACGCAACATTTAAAGCCAGCGTACAATTACAGATTCGGACTCCATACTTACTTTCCATCTGGATGTTTGCATGCCGGAGCTTCGCCGCGGTCTCATTATTGTGAATACAGGCCCCGGCAAGGGGAAAACCACCGCGGCCATGGGCACCGCTCTGCGTGCGGTGGGGCAGGGCATGCGCGTTCTGATGCTGCAATTTCTGAAGGGCTCGTGGCATTACGGCGAGCTCGACGCGGTGCAGGCTTTTGGCGATAAATTCGTGATGAAGCAGATGGGGCGCGGCTTTGTGAAAGTCGGCGCGGAGAAGCCCGATCCGGAAGATGTGCGGATGGTGGAAGAGGCGTGGAGCGAGGCCGAGAGCGCGATTCGGTCGGGCGAGTGGGATCTGGTGGTGCTCGATGAGATCAATTATGCGATCGGCTATGGGATGCTCGATCCGGGGAAGGTGGCGGCTGCGTTGAAGGACAGGCCGGAGATGGTTCATGTGATCTTGACCGGACGCAACGCCCATCCGACAATTGTGGAACTGGCCGACACGGTGACGGAAATGCGCCAGGTGAAACATGCCTACGAAAAAGGCGTGATGGCGCAGAGAGGCATCGAATACTGAGCATTGGGTAACTGGTGATTTGCAATTTGTGAACTAAACCGCTTCCCGATGAAGGGTTGCTTTCCAAATTACAAATTCGTAAATAACAAATTTTCTTATGACTTGGTTTAAACGACAATCCGGGGAAATAGACGCGGCCGGCGAAAAAAAAGTCCGGACCGAAGGCCTATGGGTGAAGTGCGATAACTGCCGCCAGATCATCTGGAAGAAAGATCTGGAGGAGAATCTGAATGTTTGTCCCAAGTGCGATAAACATTTCCGCATCGACGCGCGCGCGCGGTTGTCGCAATTGCTCGACGACGGGAAGTATGAAGTTTTCGACGGCAACCTGGTTTCGACCGACCCCCTCAAATTTGTGGATCTGAAGCCATACTCCTCGCGGCTGAAGCAGGCAAAGGCAGACACCGGACTGAAGGACGCGGTGATCAACGCGCGCGGGAAGCTGAACGGGCGCAACGTGATTGCCAGCTCCATGGAGTACGCGTTCATTGGCGGGAGCATGGGTGCTGTTGTAGGCGAAGCGATTACGCGTGCGGTGGAGAAGGCGACGGAAACGCGCACGCCCCTGATTATCGTCTCCGCCTCGGGCGGCGCGCGCATGATGGAAGGCGCGATCAGTCTGATGCAGCTCGCCAAGATTTCCGCTGCGCTGGCTAGGCTGGATGCGGCCAAAGTGCCGTACATATCCGTATTGACAGATCCGACGACGGGCGGCGTTACGGCGTCGTTTGCCATGCTCGGCGATTTGAATATTGCCGAACCGGGAGCCCTGATCGGATTCGCCGGACCGCGCGTCATTGAGCAGACCATCCGTCAGAAGCTGCCGCCGGGCTTTCAGCGGTCGGAGTTTCTGCTGGAGCATGGAATGCTGGATGCGGTGGTGACTCGCCGTGAGATGAAGGCCTACATCGCGCGGGCTTTGGACTTTATGGCGGGAGCGGCGGCAGCATAAAAACGCCGGGGGGCGTTCGCCGGCAGTCGTTTCCTCCTCACATTGTCTCTGCTCGTCGGTAGGATGCGCTTCCTTTCAGCCCCCTTTCAGAGCACTTCAATTTGCGTGAGCCGCCCTCCAATGACATGCTCTGCCATTCGGCGCACGCCCTTGATACCCTGTATTTGAAGCAAATTCTCATCGTCGCTGCCGTATTTTAGCCGTTTTTCAAACGACTGAGGATCAGTGACGAACGACCGATGTCCTACGAAACAGCAGTCGCGCAGATGTATGCGTTGGGTTATGAGCTGACTCAGACGCCGTCGCACAAGTTTGATCTGGAGCACATGCGCGTGCTGCTCGCGGCGCTGGGAAATCCAGAGAGAACTTTTCCGAGCGTGCTGATTGCGGGCACGAATGGAAAAGGATCGACTGCGGCGACTCTGGCTTCGATTCTGCAGGCTTCGGGATTGAGGACCGGGCTTTACACTTCCCCCCATCTGGTGCGAATCAATGAGCGGATTCGGCTGGATGGGCAGGCGATTGGCGACAACGACTTCGCTCTGATTCACGATGTGGTGGGCAGGACGGCGGAGCGGCTGGTAGGCGAAGGGGATCTGCCGTGGCATCCCAGTTTTTTTGAGATGCTGACGGCAATGGCGTTCGAATATTTCGCCCGCAACCGGCCGGAGATTGTTGTGCTGGAAGTTGGCATGGGCGGACGCCTCGACGCGACCAACGTGGTCGAGCCCCGCATGAGCATCATTACCGATATTGCGCTGGATCATCAGAAATTTTTGGGTGAAACCATCGCCGAAATTGCACGCGAGAAGGCCGGGATTATCCGGCAGAGCGGAGTGGTGGTGACGCTGCCGCAACTGCCGCAAGCGAACGATGTGATTGGGCACGCAATTCTGGACGCGGGTGCGCGGGCGGTGAATGCCGTGCCGTACGTGCCGAGTCAGTCCCCAGTATCCAGTACCCAGTTGCCAGTTAGTTCTCAGTTCTCACCATCCGCTGGGCTTAGGCAGCGGTACTTATTGGAATTACTTGGGACTACGATCAAAGTCGAATCGCCGCTGATTGGAAGGCATCAGTTCCGCAATATCGCGCTGGCGATCGCGGCGGCCGTGGAGCTGAACGAGCAGGGATTCAGGCAAATCACGCCGGCTGCGATTGAACGTGGCATCCACCAGACGCAATGGCCCGGGCGGTTTCAAATTTTCACCGGCGCGATATCGGAGGATCCGGCTGGCGTAGCGTCCGGCGCGCAACCGTCGCAAAAAGAAACTCGGCCGCCGGTCGAATATGTTTTCGATGTGGCCCACAATCCTGCCGGGGCATGGGCATTGCGCGCAACGCTCTCTGCTGTGTATGGAGACCGGCCGGTCACAATGGTATTTGGCGTTCTGCGCGACAAAGCCATGGCCGAGATGGCGGAGATCCTGTTTCCGATTGCTGAGCGCGTGATCGCAACCCACGCGGATAATCCGCGAGCGGCGAGCCCGGCGGAGATTCGGCAAGCGGCAGCGCGGGTGGCGGGCGAGGTGGGCGAGGCTGAGAACGTCCGCGAAGCGCTGGAACAGGCCGAAAAGGCCGCCGGCTCGAATGGGCTTGTGGTAGTAACGGGGTCGATATACCTTGTCGGAGAGGCGATGCGAATGCTGGGCGCCCGCATCTAATCGCTGGTGCCGCTAAGTTGTAGAAGAAGACTTACACAACCTTGAATAAGATTGCCACAACAACGGTTGAGCCGGAAAAGGAGCGTGGCGGACTGCGCAGCGCGGGCCAGCCGAGCTCTGCTGTTTCCACGTGGGAGCCAACCGTGGCGTCCGTTCGCGTGACGCGCCACTATGGGTGGGGCAGCCGGCTGCGCTCCTATCTCATTATCGATCCGCTGATTTGGGTTTACACGATCGGGCTGGGATCGATCTCGCTGGTGTGCTCGCTGTTTGATGAGAGCGGAAGGATTCAGCACAAACTGGCGCGGACGTGGTCGTGGCTGATCATGAAAACGATTCTGTCCCCGGTCACCATGACGGGAAACCTCGCGGCGGTGGCGGCGGCCGACGACAAAACGCCGCGCGTGTTTGCGGTGACGCACGCCTCGGCAATGGACATTCCGATCCTTTACGTTTATTTGCCCTTTCAATTCCGGATTATTTTTAAGAGCGAGCTGCTTTCGTACCCATTCATTGGATGGCACCTGAAGCGGTCGGGACAGGTTTGCATCAACCAGCAGAACCCGACGACCTCGGTCGGCGCGATCAAGTCGGCGCTCAGAAGCCTGCGCCGCGGGATGCCCCTGGTAATCTTCCCCGAAGGCGGCCGCACACCGGACGGAACAATTCAGCCCTTCTTGCCGGGTGCGTTTTTCCTGGCAATTAAGGCGCAGGCTGATATTGTGCCCATCGCCCTGGTGGATACCTTCGACCTGCTGCCTATGAACACGTATCACATACGCTGCCAGCCGCTGGAAATGCGGGTTGGCGAAGTAATTTCAACCGCAGGTCTCGGCATGGCGGATATGGGTGCGTTGACGGCGCGAGTGAAAGCGTCGATTGAAGAGCTGCATGGCGCCCCGCGCGGCGTTAGTTAGACCGCATGGTCGCTCGCATTCGCGACCTTCCAATAGTCCATTTAGAGCCCTGCTCCTTTGCCGGCTTGCTTTCTTATAGACAGTAGCAACGTTGCTAGGGAACCGGGTGCGAGACCAACTTGGTTGGTATTCTTTCGCGGGCATCATCTCTCGCTGCGAATCAAGTCTTTGGCTGTTTGACCCTCCTGCTGCCCTACCTTAAACTTAAAAGATTCGGTCGAATACAAGGCCTAATCTATGTCTGACAGCATTCATGTGAAGTTTCCCGATGGAAGTATGAAGGAAGTCGCCAAGGGCACGACCGCGCTGGACGTGGCGAAATCGATCTCGCCACGGCTGGCAGATGCGGCCCTGGCGGCGAAGGCGACCCCTCTTTCTCCTGGATCCGAATCCGGCAATGGCAACCTCATCGATCTGGCGCGGCCGCTGGAAAAAGATACTGAACTGCGCATCCTCACGGAAAAGGACCCAGAGGCGCTGGAGGTATATCGGCATTCATCGGCGCATTTGATGGCAGCCGCTGTGCTTGAACTGTTTCCTGAAACCAAGCTCGGTCACGGGCCGTCCACGGAGAACGGATTCTTCTACGATTTTTACCGCGAAACTCCTTTCACGCCAGACGACTTGGAGAAAATCGAAAAGAAGATGCAAGAGCTCGTCGCACAGGATTTGCCATACGCGCGCGAGTTTGTCGAACGCACCGAGGGCTTGCAAAGATTCAAGACCGAAGGCGACTTCATGAAATGCCATTTCATCGAGCAGTTCACTAAGTCCGATGAAAAGATTTCGATTTACAAGACGGGCAAGTTCCTGGATTTTTGCCGCGGGCCGCATATTCCTTCGACCGGGAAAATCAAGGCGTTCAAGCTGCTGAATATTGCCGGCGCGTATTGGCTTGGAGATGAAAAGAATCCGCAGCTGCAGCGGATTTATGGGACGTCGTTTTTCTCGAAGAAGGACCTCGACGCTTATCTCAATAGTGTTGAAGAGGCTAAAAAACGCGACCATCGCATGCTTGGGAAGCAACTGGATTTGTTTTCGATCCAGGAGCTGGCCGGGCCCGGGCTGATCTTCTGGCATCCCAAGGGCGGGACGATC
Organism: Terriglobales bacterium; assembly: GCA_049589875.1. Lineage (GTDB taxonomy): Bacteria > Acidobacteriota > Terriglobia > Terriglobales > Acidobacteriaceae > Acidiflorens. Next base: position 25,203 of record JBAWBR010000030.1, on the reverse strand, counting down.
CGAAGGGAAATGGAAGACTGGATGCGCGAGCAGTATGTGAAGCGCGGTTATTCGCTTGTGTATACCCCTCACGTGATGCGCAAACAATTGTGGCAGACATCGGGGCACGAGGGCTACTACGCGCAAAATATGTTTGACGCGATGGAGCTGGATGATGCCGAGTACCGGCTGAAGCCGATGAATTGTCCAGGGCACATTCTTATTTATCGGGATTCTTTGCGGTCATATCGCGATTTGCCGGTGCGGCTGGGCGAACTGGGAACGGTATATCGCTATGAACGCTCGGGGGTAATGCACGGGTTGTTGCGCGTGCGCGGGTTTACGCAGGATGATGCTCACATTTTTTGCACTCCGGAGCAGATTGAAAAAGAGATTGCCGATTGCGTGGAGTTTGCGCGCGACGTTCTGCGGGATTTTGGCTTTGAGAAGTTTCAGACCGAGCTTTCGACCTGGGATCCCAACGACAAGAAAAATTTTGTAGGCAGCGAAGAGCAGTGGAACCATGCGACGGGATCGCTCGAAAAGGTTCTCAAGGAGCTCAATATCGAGTACAAAACGATTCCGGGTGAAGCGGCGTTCTACGGGCCAAAGATTGACATCAAGCTGGTGGATGCGATCGGGCGGCTTTGGCAGCTTTCGACGGTCCAGTTTGATTTCAATTTGCCCCAGCGGTTTCAGCTCGAATATGTGGCCGAAGATGGCACGCGGAAACAGCCTGTCATGGTGCATCGGGCGCTGTACGGATCTGTGGAGCGCTTCTTCGGCGTGCTGATCGAGCATTATGCCGGAGCTTTTCCGGTGTGGCTCTCTCCCGTGCAAACTGTGATGATTCCGATTGCAGAGCGGCATGTCTCCTACGCGGAGAAAGTTGCGGGACAACTGCGGGCAGGGGGAGTGCGCGTGGAAGTCGATGGGCGCAACGAGAAGATGAACGCGAAGATCCGCGAGCACGCGCTGCAGAAAGTGCCCTTTCTGCTGGTGGTGGGCGATAAAGAGGCCGAGGCGAATAAGGTCAACGTCCGGACGCGCGGAAAAGAGAAGACAGAAGATATGGCGACGGCGGAATTTGTGGAGAAGATTAGGAAGATGATTCGGGATAGAGCCGCAGCGCTGTAGTGCGGCGATACCTGCCTCAACCACACGCTTTCACCTGTTTGGCCGGTTATTCCTTAATTCAGCCACCATGAAAATCCCGCGCTTACTGCGGGATTTTCATGGTACACTCCGAGAGTGATTTATCGGCTTTTTGATATCGCTCTAGTGCGGACAGCCTTGCGGCGCAGCCGCGTTGCCGCGATTGTCGGCCCCCGGCAATGCGGAAAGACGACTCTAGCCCGGCAGTTCGTTCCTCCCGGTTCGCCCAATTATTTCGATCTCGAAGATCCGGCAAGTCTGGCTCGTCTCAGCGAGCCCGATACGGCTTTGCGTCCGCTGCGCAAGCTGGTGGTGATCGATGAAGTGCAGCGGCGTCCCGAGCTTTTTCCATTATTGCGCGTTTTGGCGGATCGCAAGCCTTTGCCCGCGCGCTTTCTGATTCTTGGCAGCGCTTCACCAGAGCTGTTGCAGCAATCCTCGGAGTCGCTCGCGGGACGCCTGGAAACAGTTCCACTGGAGGGATTCCGGCTTGCCGATGTGGGAGCCTCCGCTCAGGACCGGCACTGGGTCAGAGGCGGATTCCCGCTCGCCTACCTTGCACGCAGCGAACCCGATTCACTGGCTTGGCGGCGCCAGTTCTTGCAAACTTTTCTGGAACGCGACATGCCGCAGCTCGGAATCACCATTCCCGCGGTTTCGATGCGACGCTTCTGGACGATGATCGCGCATTATCACGGGCAGATCTGGAATGCGGCGGAAATGGCGCGCGCTATGGCGGTCAATGAATCCACGGTGCGCCGCTATCTGGACCTGATGACGGGTGTGTTCATGGTTCGCCAGCTGCAGCCATGGTTTGAGAATCTCAAGAAGCGGCAAGTGAAGGCGCCGAAAGTGTACGTGCGCGACTCCGGCCTGCTCCACGCTTTGCTTGGCATTCCGAACCGGCAGGATCTTGAATCGCACCCCAAGGTGGGCGCCTCCTGGGAGGGATACGCGGTGGAAGAAGTGCTTAAATCGTTTCGTCCCGACGAGGCCTATTTCTGGGCCACGCATAACGGGGCCGAACTCGATCTGCTGCTGTTCAAGAATGGCCGCCGAATCGGGGTCGAGTGCAAACGCGCCGATGCTCCACGCATGACGCCTTCCATGCGCATCGCGCTGAGCGATTTGAAGCTCGACCATCTGTATGTTCTTTATCCGGGAGACAGGGCCTATGCGCTGGCAAAGAATGTTGAGGTCATGCCGCTGGCTGAGTTTGTGAAAGCAAAGTAGATTACGGGGGAACAAACGAGACTCCTGCGTTCCGAGAGGAATACTGCGGCAAACCTAAGCCTGATCCGCTGCGGGTCGTCCCTTCCTTGAGACGCTCCGACCACTGTGTTAGCATCGATAATTTCGCAGGCGATGCCGCGTTTGGCCTGTACCAGCTCTCTTCTTAAGATACGGCCCAGCCGGAGTTTCCCATCCAGCGGTTGCGGTTCGCCGGCGATTGGCGGAGTTTCGCTCCGCCGGACAGCCGATGGCGGTTGTTCCTACGTGTATCGGGACGTGACGCCCGTCCCTGCACACTTGAAGGAGACAAAATCGTGAAAGTTTACGAAGGAGCCAACCTCCGCAACCTTGCCTTGATCGGGCACGGCCGTGCGGGCAAGACCACCCTTGTTTCCGCCATGCTGCAAACCGCTGGCGCAACGCAGCGTTTCGGGCATGTCGACGACGGCACATCGACCACCGATTACGATGAAGAAGAGATTGCCCGCAAGATGTCGATTTCGACTGGCCTCGCCTTCGTGGAGTGGGGCAAAAACAAGCTGAACCTGCTGGATACTCCCGGGTTCAACATGTTCGTGCATGAGGCAAAGATGACCTTGCCGGTAGTGGATGCGGCGCTGGTGGTGGTGGATGGCGTTTCCGGCGTTGAGGTCGTGACCGAGCGCGTTTGGGGATACTGCGAAGAGATCAATCTGCCGCGGATGATCGTAGTAAGCCGCATGGATCGCGATCGTGCCGACGCGACCCGTACACTGGAATCTTTGACCAATGCTTTTGGTCGAGCAGTAACGCCGCTGCAACTGCCGATCGGCAGCGAGAAAAATCTGAGCGGCATCGTCGACCTCGTGCGGATGAAGGCTTACACGTACGAGATGGGCGGAAGCGGCAAGGGAAAAGAGGGACCGATTCCAGCAAACCTGGCTGACGCCGCCAAAGAAGCGCATGAGAAGCTGGTGGAACTGATTGCCGAAGGCAAGGATGAGTTGATGGAGGAGTTCTTTGCGACCGGAACCATTCCCGAAGAGCATCTTGTTCCCGCTCTGCATGAGGCGATTCGTGAGGACAAGTTGTTTCCCGTGCTTTTCACGAGCGGCCTCGGCAATATTGGTGTCGATGAGCTGATGGATTTCATTGTCGACTACACGCCCGCCGCGAATGAGCATCATGTCATCACGGGCGAACCGGTTGGAGGGAATGGCGCCCCCGCCGAACGCAAGGGAACGGATAATGAGCCGGCCTCGGTTTATGTGTTCAAAACCTTGTCGGATGCCTTCTCCGGCCGCATTTCTTATTTCAAGGTTTTCTCGGGCGTCTTGAAAAATGACGCCTCTCTGCAGAATTTCAATCGCAACACACAGGAGAAGTTCGCGCATATCTCCGTAGTGCAGGGCAAGGCCATGGTTCCTATTCAGGAGTTGCATGCGGGAGATATCGGCGCGGTCGCGAAGCTCAAAGAGACGCTTACCGGCGATACGCTGGGCGATAAGAATGCGCCGATTCAGTATCCACATGTGAAACTGCCGGACCCGGCCATTACTTTTGCGATTGAACCCAAGACCCGCGCCGACGAAGACAAGCTCGGTGTGGGCCTGCACAAGCTGATGGAAGAAGATGCCATGCTTCGTTTTTTTCGCGATCCCCAGACGAAAGAATTCCTGATTGCCGGCACGGGCCAGCAGCACATTGAAGTAGTTGTCTCGAAGATGAAGAAGCGGTATCACGCCGAGGTCGTGCTGAAGGCGCCGAAAGTTCCGTATCGCGAGACGATACGCGGCAAGGCCGACGTGCAGGGCCGCCATAAAAAGCAGACCGGAGGCCACGGTCAGTATGGCGACTGCAAAATTAAAGTGGAGCCGCTGCCGCGTGGCGGCGAGTTTGAATTCGTCAATGACATTTTCGGCGGCGCGATCCCGAAGAACTATATTCCTCCAGTCGAAAAAGGAATCAGAGACGCGGCGGCTCGTGGCTATCTCGCCGGATTTCCCATGGTCGATTTCCGCGTCATTCTCTACGACGGGTCCTATCACGACGTGGATTCGAACGATCTGTCGTTCCAGATGGCGGGCCGCATCGCGTTCAAGAAAGCCATGGAGGTGGCAAAGCCCACGCTGCTTGAGCCCATCATGAATGTCGAGATCACGGTGCCCGATGAGTTCGCTGGCTCGATCATGGGCGACCTGAATAGCCGCCGCGGGCGCATCCAGGGCATGGACAACAAGGGTGGCAACACGATTGTGAAGGCAGAAGCTCCCATGGCCGAGATGCTGACCTATGGCGCCGATCTGACTTCAATGACGCAGGGCCGCGGCAGCTTCAACATGGAAATGCACCACTACGATGTAGTCCCGCAGCAATTGCAGGAAAAGATCATCGAGAAGTCGAAGGCCGAGCGCGGCGAGGTCAAGGAAGAAGAGGAGTAGATCGTGTGGCGCGGACACTTTTGTCCGCGTTTTTATTCTTCTGTTCTGCCGAGGAACAATCGAACAACCTCGCCCGCATTCGCGTCGTCCCGCAAGCGCCGCCTGCAGGCCTGTGAGGTGTTGCCGGTCGTCCGAACATCATCAAAGAGGATTACACCAGCCCCGCCGAGATCAGATCTGCGACAACGTAACGATTCACGATGCTCCGTCACGGTCGGGCGTTGCGCAGGGTAGAGATGGGCCGGAACAACACTCTCTCTGCGGAAAAGCAATCTTTCGGGGTATTGCAGCCACGGGAACATTTTGGCGATGAAACGACAAACGGAGTCTGACGAGGGCGAAATCTGGTACGCCGTGTGACTAGGTACAGGAAGGATGTAGCGGCAGCCGTAGTCGCGTTTCCAATCCTCAGAATATTTCTTCATGGCATCGTGGACCTGCATCCACGATGCTTTGAGACAGTCCGAGTCGACATTCTTAAAACCGAGAATGAACTGGGTTGCTGTGTCGGGTAGTGCGGACCTAACGGGCTTGTAGCGAAATAAGGAAAGGGATAGGTTATCCGCGTCCCAGAAGTCGACACGCTCTCGACTAATGTTGCTGTAGGATTCGTTTTCCACTGGGAACTCGCTACGTGGCTATCGGCCACCCACTGCGGCGACGATTCTATCAAGGATTTGGGCGCGCTTAGAACGGGAACATTTACACCCTTCGTCCTAATTGCTCCGGTTGCTTCCGCAGTCGGGGTTCGAGCCTTTGTTATTGATGCTAAGTCTTGATATTGTGTACACGTTTGTGTATTATTCCGTTGTAGACCGCCATGGCTGAGTTAAGCTTTGAGTGGGACGAGGGCAAGAACGCAGCTAACGCCAAGAATCACGGGATCGATTTCTTGGACGCTGCTTTGATCTTTGAAAACCCGATGCTTGAGGCTATAGACGATCGAGCCGATTACGGCGAGGTGAGATACATCGCATTTGGGCTATCGGGTGAAACGGTGCTGCAGGTCGTCTACACGCGGCGAGGAAGAAACATCATCCGCATTATCAGCGCATGGAAAGCAAACCGGCATGACACAGAAAAATACTATCGTGAGATATTCGCTTCGCACGATCAAAAGGAAAGTCGCTCGCGGCGCAAGCAAAACCCGCACTAGCCCGCCCGAAGCTGCACCGGTCGGCGAGGATTTTTGGAAACGCGCCCGGGTAGTGATGCCGCGCGGCAAAACATCCGTGCATCTCCGCATCGACAACGATGTTTTTGAATGGTTCAAGAGTCAAGGCGAAGGGCATCTTACACGCATGAACGCTGTTCTGCGCTCCTACGTGGACGCGCAAAAACACTAGGCGGCTGCAAGCCGGCCCACGTCACGGAATCAGTCCACGTCAGTAAATCGACGGTCCTTCCCTTAGCCAGCAGTTCTTGACCTGCAGATTTGCCTGTGCGTGTAGGCGAAACAGTCGCCAACCAGTCGATGGCACGACTTCCCAACCCCGCTGCCCGATTCCGCGATTCAACAGAATCCCAACTCCCACGAAATCATTCCTTCTCCGCTCATTTGGGCGTACCATGCAGTGTTTAACACTGTTTAACTTCTTAGGAGGCCTCATGCTTCGGTGGCATTCCCTTGTCCTTCTCCCTTCAATTTTTCGCCGCATGTCCACCGCGTCTTTACTGCTTATACTGATTTCTCTCCCCATGGCCGCTCAGGACAACAAAGACAAAACCGACGTGCTTGAACTCGACCACACTTCCATTTGCGGATCGAAGCTTGACACGCTGAAGCAGATGTTCACCGACGTGGGCCTGACTCCTGATTTTGGCGGGCCGCACGGCAACGGCATCACGCAGATGGCGGCGGTCGGTTTCGACGATGGAACTTACATCGAGTTGATTGCGCCGATAAAGGCGGGCGCGACTTCGGGCTCGGATTGGGCGAAGTTCATGGGCGAGGACGCGGTGACCTGCGCGTGGGCTGTGGGCACCAATGTCTTGCTGCAGGAAGTGGATCGCCTGAAAAAGGCCGGCGTTTCTGTGACGGCACCGCAGCGCGGCAGCCGCAAGCGCCCCGATGGCATGTCCGTAGAATGGATGACCGCGGATGTGGGCTCGGGAACACCAGGGTCCGTGATGCCATTCATGATTGAAGACGAGACACCGCGCGCGTGGAGGGTCCAAACTTCGGCCAGCGTGCAGGGCGCTCCAGTTTCCGGGGTGGAAAATATTGTGATTGCGGTGACCAATCTGGATGCCTCGATTGCCATGTTCCGCAAGGCGTATGGCTGGTCGGATCCGCTGATCGAGAACCAACGAGATTGGGGAAAAATGGCATATTTTCCCGGCGAGCCGGTGATTCTAGTGGCACCTTCCGGCGGATGGATCGCAGATCGCATTGCGGAGTTTGGCGAATCTCCGGTGGCGATTTTGCTGGCGGGACGCGATTTCCCAGCGGCCGTAAAAAAGTACAAACTCGGGGGCACCAAGACATGGTTCGGACAAAAGGTAGCGTGGTTCGACGAGCGCAAGCTAAAGGGCGTGCGCCTGGGCGTGATTGGGCAGTAGCCGACTCCCTGTCAGAACGACTGACTACTTATCGCCTGGAGTCGTTTGTGCCGGTTTCAATCCGCTCAAAGGCAGTTTAAGATTTTCGATTGCCGCCTTTAGTTCCGTGATCCCGTACGCTGACTTGTAGAAAGTCACGGTCCCTCCGGGGTCAATCACTACCGCGAGCGGTATTCCTTGCCGGCTAAATGCTTTACCCACCGCTCCGTCTCCATCGTGGTAGTTCGGCCAGGGAACGTTTTCTTGCGAGAGAAACTTGATCGCAGTGCTGGGATCGTCATCGTTGTCGATGCCGACCCATACCAGTCCTTTGGCAGATGTCTCCTCGTGCAGCTTCTTCAATTCAGGCACCAGATCGACACATGGCATGCACCACGTTGACCAAAAATCAAGAAAGACTGGCTTTCCGTGGAACGAACTTAAACTCACCACCTTCCCATCTGGCCCTTTCAATGAAACATCCGGGGCTTGCTTGCCCACAAGATCGGTTTTGTGGTCGTTGGGTCTTGCAAACTTCGGCTCGGGAAATGACTCGACCAGCTTGGCATCGGCAGGAGGAACAAATGTGAAGGTGCTCTCCAGATCCCCCCGACCAAGTTCCGTCACGGGGTAAGTGATGGTCTCCTCCATCAGTTCTGGGATGTGGGCGTCGGACGCTGATTCTATCGAGTAAGTGTCGCTTTTCTTGAAAGTTCTAACGACCGCGTTGCTTGATTTGGCAATCCAGACAGTTTCCTGCGTCCGTACGTCTGACTCGCCAGTTTTCTTGTAGTCGGCGCTTCCGAATTTAACAACAAAACAATCGATTTTGCGCCCATCGAGTTCGATTGTCTCCTCTGGAAGCTCTTCCGCAGACTTCAAACGTGAGGCCATCATCCCAATTTCTCTTACCAGATGCTTCGCCTCATCGATCGCTCCCACCACTTGTGAGAAATAGCGCGTTTTCGTCTTATCAGTAGCCGAAATCGCAGTCTGAGTGTAAAAATGATCGGTTCCGTGGTACTCCCACCTCGTTTTTCCGTCTGAGACAAGTGCACCCGGGCCCTCCCAGGTTCGGACTTCATAACGGTAACGACCCTCGGGCGCGACAACAGCCGTTAGAAACTCCTTCTGCCAATGACGCCTAAGTTCGCTGGAGTATGTCTGCTCTTTGACCACCTCAATGCGGTATGACTGGGCTTGTGCGTAATGGTCGCTGACGCTATTCAGAAGTTTCAGCGCGTCGCCAGCGGGACTCTGAGCTGGACCAGAAATGCTCACGAGCGTGAGGGCTGGAAGAATGGGCCCGAGGAGGTAACACTTCATATATTCACCTCTCGCTTTGGCGACATTTTACCCTTCAAACAAAAGTCAGACTAGCCGGGCCGATTACGAATCAGCGTACGTTTGCTCTTTTTAGCCTTTTCGCTTTACCATCGCCTTTAGTGTCCGCCGCCAAAGATATTTCCGCGCTGCGCCTGAAGGACCGCCTCGTCTCGGCCGCGCCCGTCGAGGACGATTCTTCGTTTGAACTGAAGCTGCGGCCGCAGCGGCTCGCCGAGTTCATCGGGCAGAACAAGGTCAAGGAGAATCTCGACGTCGCAATTCAGGCGGCGAAGTCGCGCGGCGAAGCGCTCGACCACGTGCTGCTTTACGGGCCTCCGGGCCTGGGCAAGACCACGCTGGCCAACATCATCGCCAACGAACTGGCGGTTGCCTTTCAGCAAACCTCGGGGCCAACGCTGCAAATCAAGGGAGACCTGACGGCCATTCTCACCAATCTGCACGACCGTCAGGTGTTCTTCATCGATGAAGTGCATCGCTTGCAGCCGGCACTGGAAGAGATTCTTTATTCGGCGCTCGAGGATTACAAGCTCGACATCATGATCGGGCAGGGGCCATCGGCGCGCACCCACACCATGGATGTGAAGCCGTTCACGTTTGTGGGTGCGACTACGCGAGCGGGATTGCTTTCGGCTCCGCTGCGGTCGCGGTTTGGCTTGCTGCTGCGGCTGGAATTTTATACGCACGATGACCTGCGGATCATCATTGAGCGGTCGGCGGAGATCCTGGGCGTAAAAATTGACCGCGCGGGCGCGACGGAGATTGCTGGCCGCTCGCGGGGAACGCCGCGCATTGCGAATCGTCTGCTGCGGCGCGTTCGAGATTACGCGCAGGTGCGCGCCGCGGGAAATATCGATCTGGCGACAGCGCAGGCTGCCCTGGCAATGCTGGAAGTGGACAAGCATGGTTTTGATGAGATCGACCGCAAGCTCCTGCTGACCATCATCGAAAAATATCAAGGCGGGCCGGTCGGGGTGAGCACGCTGGGCGCGGCGCTGGCGGAAGAGCCGGACGCGATTGAAGAAATCTACGAGCCCTTCTTGATTCAGATCGGATTCTTAAACCGCACGCCGCGCGGGCGTGTGGCCACGCAGCTGGCGTACGAGCATTTTGGCATCACGCCGAATCGGCGGCAGAGCTCGCTGTTCTGAACCGATTTTTCTCAACTCATTGTTCTTAACTGACTGTTCTGATTGTTTTGAAATCGTGGTTTTGACTGGAGGGCATCATGCGCGATGTGATTTCCACGGAACAAGCTCCGAAGGCGATTGGGCCCTACTCGCAGGCCATTCGCGCCGGCGGATTTATATTTACTTCTGGGCAGGTGGCGATTGATCCCGCGACGCAGCAGATCCTCTCAGGCGATGTGGCGGCGCAGACCGACCGAGTGCTGAAGAATGTAGCGGCCATCCTGGAGTCGTCTGGCAGTAGTATGGAGAAAGTCGTGCGCTGCTCGGTGTTCCTCAAGAATATGGGAGACTTCGCGGCCATGAATGAAGTCTATGGGCGCTACTTCAAGCAAGCGCCTCCGGCCCGCTCGACCGTCGAAGTGGCGCGGTTGCCAAAAGACGTGCTCGTAGAGATCGATGCGATTGCGCTGGCGTGAAAATTCGATGCGGAACTGATAGGCTGATCCAAATTTCACTGGGAGAAGAATTCGATGAAGACAATTGCTTTAACGATTGCACTCGCACTTTTCAGCTTAATCACGATCGCAGCGGCTCAAACTGCGGCAAAGTCATCGGGCGGCCCGACCAAGGTCACCGGGGCTCCCATCAAGACAGCCAGCGGCCTGGAATATTGGGATATTAAGGTTGGCACAGGTGCGACCGCCCAGCCCGGCAAACGAGTGAAGGTGGATTACACCGGCTGGCTCACGAATGGAAAGAAGTTTGACAGCTCGGTCGGCACGGGGCGCCCCTTTGAATTCATGCTTGGCGCAAACCAGGTGATTAAGGGCTGGGATGAAGGCGTTGCAGGAATGAAGGTTGGCGGCAAGCGGCAGTTGAAGATTCCAGCGGACTTGGCCTATGGAGCGGCCGGCGTGCCGCGAGCAGGCATTGGGCCGAATTCGACGCTAATCTTCGACGTCGAGCTATTGGATGTGAAGTAGACCCGCACAGCGAATGGATGCCCAGCGAATGGACGCCCAGGTAAACGATGCCCGCGAATAAGCCACCCGTCGGCTACGCTACAAAGCACCGTGACGCAGACCGGCTGGTCGTGTTCGTCCGGGCAATCTTAGACTGGTACAGACTTTATGCTTTGACGACTTTGCCGCTGCGCAGGCAGGACGTGCAAACGCGCATGTGCTTGTTGGCCGCGCCGACTTTCGCGTGAACTGGGCGCAGATTGACGTTCCAGCGCCGCTTGGTCACGTTGTGCGCGTGGCTGATGGTGTTACCGAACTGCGGCCCCTTGCCGCAGATATCACAAACTCGTGCCATGACTGAAAGATCCTTCCAAGGCTGATGCCGAAACTTTAATTTTACAGGAATTGGGCCGATTTCGCCAAGCCCGTGCGCAACATCGGAAGTCCTACGCCGCTTTGCCCATCACCGGCTGCGAGCAGTGGGCGCAGCGGCGCGCGTCGATGGGAATCTCGCTCAGGCATTCCGGACATTTTTTCGTGGTCGGGTCAGCGGGAGCGGGATCTTTGCGAGAGCGGGCGATGAGGGCATTGATCGGGGTGACAACGAAAAAGTATATGGACGCGGCTACCAGCAGGAAGCTAACGACGGCAGTGATGAAATCGCCGACTGGAAACACCGTCGTGCCGACAGTGAAACTGATCCCCGTAAAGTCTGGCTTCCCGATAAGAAGCGCGATAAGAGGATTGATCAGGTCTTTTACGAGCGCAGTGACAATCGTGCCGAACGCTCCGCCAATTACAACGCCAACTGCCAGGTCCACCACATTGCCGCGCAGGATAAATTGCTTGAATCCGGATAACATGACCTTCTCCTCCAACCTATTGATATGGCCGATAAAATGTAAATGGAGAATGGGTTGCGGTCAAGCCCGGCGGCCAGTGTCATCCGTCGATGAGTGCGGAGTGCATGCTGCGCGACTTATCGGCGCCGGCATCGCTGCGCACAATGTCGCGCAAATTTAGCTCCAGGCCACCGAACTCGGGATGGTCGTTCAAACTAAGCGTGTAAGCGATATCGAGGCAGTCTCCCGCAAGAAGTTGCAGCCCGTCGCAGGTTTCTCTAAGTCCCCAGCCCATGGCTTTGAAAGTAATGTTATTGCGCCAGTTCGACGTGGTTGAAGCCCCGGACTCATCGCCAGCATCGCGATGCAGCCTCGCTCCACTTACTGCCGCAGCTAGCCGCAAGCGCACGTGCTTCTCTTTCACCGGCTGCGCAGGCGTCATCATGCGCACGGCTCTGGCCGTGAAAATCGGTTCGGGATTACTCATCCCAAACGGCTCGAGCAAACTTAGCGCCTGATGTAACTCGGGCGTAATCTCATCGAGCCGAAGATCGCGATCAACCGCAAGCTGGGGCATAAAGTCGGCGGGCGTGAGCCGCGCTCGCGCGTAACTATCGAGATGCTCGCGCAGCTTCTGCACATTGCCCGCGGGAAGCGCGAAGCCCACGGCATGGGCATGGCCTCCGAAGCGCGAAAAAAGCTCGCGGCAGGCTTCAATGGCGTTAAGCAGGTGGAACGCCGGGATAGAGCGGCCGGAGCCGTGGGCCTCCTCGCCTTGGCACGAAATGACGAACGCTGGACGCGAGTAGCGCTCCACCACTCGCGTCGCGGTAATTCCAATCACACCACGATGCCAGGCATCGCCATCGATCACCATGCAGTAAGCCTCGCGTAGCGCCGGCTCATCCGCAATGCGCTGTTCGATACTTTCGATGATTCGCCGCTCCTCGTCCTGGCGGTCGGCATTCAGCTGGTTGAGGCGGGTTGCAATCCCGTGGGCTTGCTCGGGGTCTTTCAGGCTAAACAGATCCACAACGTCGCGAGCCACATCCATGCGCCCTGCCGCATTCAGCCGCGGCGCAATGCGGAAGGCAACTTCGGTGGCTGTAAGGGCGCGGCCATCGCCTAGATTGGAGACTTCAAGCAGCGCCTTCAAACCTGGATTCACGGGGTGCCGCAATCCCTGAAGGCCAAGTTTTGCGAACACTCGGTTTTCGCCCAGCAGCGGAACCGCGTCGGCAATCGTCGCAATGGCGACGATTTTCATGAAAGACATCAGCAATCGCGATTGGTCTTTGGCGTCGAGGCGGCGCTGCATTAGTCCCTGCGCCAGCTTGAACGCCACCCCCGCGCCACATAAATATTTGCAGGGATATTCGCATCCGGCCTGATTGGGATTGACGACGGCGATGGCTTGCGGAACGCCATCCTGGCCGGGCAAATGATGATCGGTGACGATCAGGTCCACACCCGAACGCCGGGCGGCGTCGGCGGCAGCAAATGCGCGAATGCCCATATCGACGCTAACAATCAGATGCACGCCTTCGGCAGCCGCCCGCTCAATGACGTCTTCCCGCAGATCGTAGCCTTCGCGGATGCGGTGCGGCACGTGGAAGTCGGCCGCACCGCCCACAAGTTCAATGGCCGTCTTAAGGATGACGATGGCGGTCGTGCCATCGACGTCATAATCGCCGTAAACCAGAATTTTTTCCTTGCGCTCAATGGCGGCTTCGAGACGATCAAGCGCGGCTTTCATTCCCGACATCTGGAGTGGATCGTGCAGATGATCGAGCAAAGGGGCGAGGAACCGGGCGGCGAGAACGGGATCGTCAATGCCCCGCTGCACCAGCAAATCCGACAAAACGGGCAGGGCGCGCGCCGGAAGGTTCGGCATGGCATCGCCAAGAGCAAGCGCGAGAGCGGCAGCTTTAGAGAAATCCACGGGATTTGAAATCCATCGCACAGAGAATCTTCCGGAAGAAACCACTTTAGGGAAAGTCGGCCGCGGTGTCCAATTCGACTGAACGGGCGAACGCGCAAATGTGCTGCCGCGACTTATGGACGCGTCTCTCCGTGTAGTTACTCGCTCAGTTAAAAGCTGGTCCTGCTCACGCAGGCTGGCCCCCTGCCGATGAGTAACACATCGAGTGGAACAAATGACAGCAAGTCCATCCCGCGCTTTGCAGGAGAAAATCTGGCGGCCTGAGGATGTGCCTCCGTTCCCGCCCGTGGCGTTGAAGGCGCTGAAGCTGATGGCGGGAACCGACACTTCGCTGATCGAGCTGTGCAATCTGATCCGAACCGACACGGCATTTACCACCGAGGTGCTGCGGCTTGCGAACTCCCCGCTGGTTGCTTTTTCCAAAAATGTCACCAATGTAACGCAGGCGTCCATGCTGCTTGGATTCCGGCGATTGCGAAGCATGGTGATTACCGTGGGCCTCAGGGCATATCTGGCGGAGCCCTTTACACCGTTGCTCAAATCCTGCTGGCGCCATAGCCTGGCTACGGCAATGATCGCCGAACGCGCGGCCAAGGCGTGCGCGCTCGACAAGGACTTTGCCTACACGGCCGGCGTGATGCACGACATTGGCCGAGTGGTGCTGGCCGTCTCCATGCCAGCCGAGTATGCCCGCGTGGTCGCGCAGGGTGCCGATCAGCCCCGCGATGTTCTTGCGGTCGAACGCGCATGCTGCGGAATTGACCACTGTGAAGCGGGTCGAACGCTCGTCAGGGTGTGGGCGCTGCCGGAAGGGTTCGCTTCGATTACCGCTTGCCATCACGTACCCGATCCGGCGGCCAGAGAGACCGATTCAGTCGTATCGCTGAGTTGCCTGCTCGCGGATTCGCTGGGATTTGGAGTGGTCAGCTATCGTGCGCCGCGCGCTTGCCCGGAGATTGTGAGCGAGTTTCCTGAAGCGGCGCGGCCCGGCCTTTGCCTGGAGGATCACGATCTCGTCGCGGAGATTGGGAGTGAGATTGCGTTAATTGAAATGGCCTGAGTACAGAAGCACATCCCTCGCCCGTCGCTCGCACTCGGAATGACAAAAGGGTGTAGGCGCGGAATCATCGGCTGTGACGCTCGGAATCAGGGAAAATAAATTCGATTTAGGGCTCGTCCGATTGCCCGGTCTCATCGATCAGAAAACCGCCAGAGTCGTCCGCCAGTTCGCGCAAATGCTGGTAGTGTTCGTACCACTCGGTTCCAGCTTCAAAGACAAACATGCATCCCTGATAAGCCCAGCCCAGCTGCACGAAGCCGGTCTTCCCAATATAGCTTTTGAGCCAGCGGCCTTCTTCAACATCCTCGTCGCTGGCGTAATCGCCCTCGGCCAGCCGCTCGGTCAGCCGGTCATATTCTTCGCGATCGAGCGTCCACGAATGCATCGTCAAAAAAGGCGCGGCCGTTGACTTGGCCAGCTCCACGAAATCCTTCCAGCTATCGGGATTCTCAGCCGAGTTCCAGAGCACGCTGGGCACTTCCTCGCATTCGACATAACCCGAAAAACGGCGCATCCCCAGCCCTTCGATGAAGGCCGTCATATCTTCTTTCATGCCGGTAAGATTGTCTGGAAGCGAAGACATGGTATGAGTTATTGTACGCCAGCGGTCGAGGGAGCCGCGAGCGCGGGCGCAGTGGTTTAAGCTCGCCGCTCGCAGCTCACCGCTGCTCTTGTGTTACACTTTCTGCTTACAAAACAAGTCCCTAGTCATGCTCTTTTCCAAAGAATATGTGGGCTACTTGGCCCGCGAAGTCTCCAAAAAACTGGTTGCCAGCGGTCAGATCGAGACCAAGGCTGTGCCTGCTCTAACGGAGAAGGTGCATGCTGCCCTGCTCGATGAACTCGCTTTGGAAGACCGAATCAACGACGAAGTCCGCGTCATCCTCGAAGCCTATTCAGACGAGATGCAAAAGAGCGGCGCGAATTATCAGGAAATGTTCCGCAAGGTGAAGGCCGAGCTGGTGAAAAAATATAAGGCGGTACTCTAAAGGATGCCCCCGCTGTGCGAGTGAGCCGCGACAAAATCAATAAGCTGGCCCATGTGGTGACCGATGCCGTCGCCGACCTGGACGAGGTCGACTTTCTCGAGGACCGCAACACGGTCCGCCTGCAGGTGCGCAAGATTCTCGAAGAACTTCTAATGCAGGAAGCCCGCATCGACCAGGCGGCGCGCCAGAAGATCGAGAGCCAGAAGCGCACGATTATTGAAGGCACGGAAGAGTGGACCATCCTCTATCGCAAGTATTACAACGACGAAGTAAAGAAACTGGGCCTGTAGTCGGTTCGATTTTTCATTTCCCTCGCCGTTTTCCCGCCTTTGCATTCTTCTTAATAAACCGATCCCGGTATAGTGGTTGAGATCAGGCCGGTCAGACGAGATTCCAACCTGGCCGCCTCACCGTACATCCCATTCGCAGTCGATTCTTTACGGCGGAGTGATCATGTTCAAGCGGCGTCCAGTCGTCATCATTATTGTTCTAACTCTTCTCTCGGCCGTTTCCTTCGCGGCCAGAAAAGAGAAGGAGAAGCAAGAGCCCATCCTGCATCCCGTGGGTTTCAGCCTGCGCCAGTTTCCCGCGCCCCAGGGTCAAACAAATGACGACTACAACTGGCGCGGCTCCGACGATCAGACACTAAGCGGCATTGTCTGGTATCCAGCCGAAGACAGCTCCGGAGAGAAAGACCAGTACATCGGCCCGCCCAATGCACCTCTGTTCTATGCGGGTCGCGCCGCCAAGGATGCGACGCTGGCTCCGGCATTCGCCAAATTTCCACTGATCGCGCTCTCCCACGGCACCGGCGGCAGCGCTTTGCAAATGGCGTGGCTCGGCACTTATCTCGCCGCGCGTGGCTATATCGTGGTTGCGGTCAATCATCCCGGCAACAACGCGGTGACCGGCTACACGACCCTCGGCTTCATCGAAGGCTGGGAGCGCGCGAAAGATATCAGCACCGTGATCAGCGACCTGCTCGCCGATCCGCGTTTCGGCTCGAAGATCGATCCGGATCGTATCGGCGCAGCCGGTTTCTCTTTTGGCGGATACACCATGATGGAACTCGCCGGCGCAACCACCGATATGAACCGCATCATCGCCTGGTGCGAAGAGACAAAGGGTGCGTGCAATCCGCCTGAGATGCCGGATCTGTTTGAAAAATTTAAGGCAATGCAGCAGCAGCCGGATGTGCAGCAATCAGTGAAACATGCAGGCGATTCTTATCGCGACCCGCGCATTCGGGCCGTGTTCGCAATCGCGCCGGCCGTGGCTCGCGCATTCACACCTGCGAGTTTGCAAAAGATCACAATCCCGGTAGATATTGTTGCGGGCGCGGCCGATCCCATCGCGCCTCCCGCCGAGAACGCGCAGTTCTTCGCCTCGAACATTCCGGGCGCGAAGGTCACCATCCTGCCCGGCGGCGTCGGACATTACACCTTCCTCGACGTCGGCACCGACGCGGGCAAAAAGCAGCTGCCCCAATTTTTCGCGGACAATCCTGGCGTCGATCGCGAGGCGGTACACAAACAGGTATCGGAAATGGCCGCCGACTTCTTTAATCAGGAACTAGCCGCAGCAAAAAAGAAACACTGACCCGGTGAACACACGTTTCCGCTCGATAGCTTGGTTCATCGCACTACTTTCCCGCCTCAAATTCCTGCATGCGCAGCACGTCATCCTGATCCCGCTCTTTGCGCGTGATGCCAACTGCCTTTAACTCGCGTGCCAATGGCCGCACCTCTGCGAGAATCCGCGCCAGAGCCTGCGCCTCGTCTTCCTTGTCGCTGTTGTCAGCGGGATTCTGCTGCACCAAAGTTTCATACCATTTCTTCTGCCGCGGATAAACAACAAGATTCACGTCGTCGCTCTCGGCAACGCCAATCGCTCGCTTTACCAGCTTCAGCGCCACATCATACCCGCCGAGTTCATCGACCAGGCCAAGGTTCTTCGCATCCGCGCCAGACCAGATGCGGCCCTTGGCAATCTCCAGCACTTTGTCTTTGGGAAGCCTGCGGCCGTCCGCGACCTTATTCGTGAAATCGACATACACACGATCAAGCCACGCCTCAAAGCGCGCCCACTCCGCTGGAGTGTAATCGTGCGTGCCAGTAAACATTGTGGCCTTGTCGCCATCGTGCACTTCATCCCATGACAATCCGACCTTATCCCAAAGTCCCGATGTAAGCATCTTGCCGCCAAGCACGCCGATGGAAGCGGTGATGGTGCCGGGTTGGGCGACAATTTTATCCGCGGCCATGGCCACGAAATAACCG
Organism: Terriglobales bacterium; assembly: GCA_049589875.1. GTDB lineage: Bacteria > Acidobacteriota > Terriglobia > Terriglobales > Acidobacteriaceae > Acidiflorens. Next base: position 7,327 of record JBAWBR010000030.1, on the reverse strand, counting down.
CCCGAGCCAGCCAGATTGCCCATGGAAACAATCACCGGCTTGTGCGCGTTGTGCGCGTTGATCACTTCGCGCCAAATCGTATCGGATGCCACATAGGATCCGCCCGGGCTATCGACGCGAAACAGAATCGCCTTGACGCTGTCATCCTGCACAGCCGCACGAATCGCACCCGCGACAGTATCGGAGCCCATGGTCTGCTCGCCTTGCACTGGATCGTAATCGCTCTTGCCGCGCTGCACGCCCCCGACGCCAAAGATCAGCGCAATTTTCTTTCCATGCTGATTGGGCCGGCCCGCGCGATCCAGATATTTGTCCAGGTAGAGAAGCTCCGCTCCGCTGCCCCCCTTGCTCTTAACCTGGCCGTAGACTTCATCGCGATACGCGACGCCATCCACCAGCTTCGCATCCACCGCCTCCTTGCCGAGGTACGGCCCGGCGTCGACGATCGCCTGAAACTTTTCGGGATCGAGCCCGCGCGCCTTGCAAATGCCATCCTTGATCTGGTTAAACCAGGAGTTCATGATCGCCGTCATCGCTTCTTTGTGCGCTGGCGTGTACTTCGTCTCCGTATAAAAGTTGAGCGCGTTCTTATATTCGTAGCGATGGTCGCCGTGAAAACTCATACCCAGCTTGTCGAGCGTGCCCTTGATGAATGGCGATTCCATGATGATGCCGGTCAGACCGACATCACCCGAGGGCTGAAGATAAATCTGGTCAAACGCTGTAGCCAGATAGTAAGCGCCGTTGCCCGGACCGAACTCGCCGAAAGTTTCCGAGTAGGCGACAGCGAACTTCTTATGCGCGCGGAAGCGGGTAACCGCGTCGCGAATCTCTTGCAGTTGTGCCATCGGGATGGGAGCTGCACCAATGCGCGCAATCATGCCGACCACGCGATCGTCATCCGCTCCGCGGTCGATCGCGTCGATCACATCGCGCAGCGTCTCGCGGTCGTTCATGGTGAAGCGTGCGGTGGGCGAGTCCGGCATATCCTCGAGTAAAGGCTGCTCAAAGTTGGCTTCAAGAATCGTTTTCGATGGAATTCGGCCTTTCTGGCCGATCACGACCGCCACAATGACGATCATCGAAATCAGCCAGAGCGCCCCAAGAATGGCAAGAAAACGCACGATCAGTTTGAACATTATTTATTCTCCTCCCGCGACCCCGCAGCCTTTTTCCAGAAAGAAAGCTCAGAAGGAAAGCTCGCAAGAAAAGTGTAGCGCGGGGCAGTGACGAGAGCGAACGAAAGAGCGAGAAGGACCGCTGGGCCCCTGCCGGCGAGAATCCTGGGCGGCGTGAAGCGCAAGCCGAGTCGAAGATCCTACTCATTCCGGAAAAACACTATCCCAGTATCCCCATCTTCTTCCCCACCCGCGCCAGCACCTCCAGCGCCTGCTGCAACTCTTCTTTGGTGTGCGTCGCAGTCATGATCGTCCGTATGCGCGCCTTCCCTTCCGGGACGGTTGGAAAAGCGATGCCGGTGCCGAGCACTCCTTCTTTAAACAGCTCGCGCGAAAATTCCATGGTCAGCCGGCCGTCGCCAATAATGATCGGCGTAATCGGAGTCTCGCTCGCCGGAGTGGTCTGGCCTCCAATATTGAAGCCAAGCAGGCCCAGCTCTTTTTTCCAGAATTTGGTGTTGTCCCAGAGCTGCTCCATCCACTGCGGCTCGCTTTGCAGAACGTCGAAAGCCGCAATGCAAGTCGCCGCGACCGACGGCGGATGCGATGTTGAAAACAGAAACGGCCGGCCGCGATGATAAAGAAAATCAATCAGGTCGCGCGTCCCGCAAACATAGCCACCGAGCGCGCCGATGGCCTTGGACAAAGTTCCTACCTGAATATCCACGCGTCCATGCACGCCGAAATGATCGATTGTTCCACGCCCCTGACGGCCCAGAACGCCCGAGGCGTGCGCGTCATCGACCATCATGATCGCGCCGTATTTTTCGGCAACGTCGCACAGGCCGGGCAGGGCGCCAATGTCACCATCCATCGAAAACACGCCGTCGGTGATGACGACTTTGCGGCCCGGCTGATTCTTCACGCTGGCGAGTTGCTCTTCGGCGTGCGCCACGTCCTTGTGCCGGAAAACCAGAATCTTCGCCCGCGACAAGCGGCAGCCATCGATGATCGAAGCGTGATTCAGTTCGTCGGAAATAATGAAATCTTCTTTGCCGAGAATGGCCGAGACCGTGCCGGCGTTGGCGGTGAATCCGGACTGAAAAACGACGCAGGCTTCAACGTTTTTGAAGCGCGCAATTGTTTCTTCCAGCTCCATGTGAATCCGCATCGTGCCGGCGATGGTGCGCACCGCGCCCGAGCCGACTCCAAGTTTGCGCGTAGCCTCAAGCGCGGCCTCGCGCAGCTTGGGATGCGTCGTCAAGCCAAGATAATTATTGGAAGCAAGATTGATGACCTTCTTGCCGTCAAACGTGCAGACCGCAGCCTGCTCATCTTCCAGCACCCGCAGTTTAAAGTGCGTACCCTTGGCCTTGAGTTCACCGAGTTGGTCGGTAAGAAATGACAGCGGATTAGTGCGGGTGGTGGCAACAGGCATGTGTAGCACCTCGTGCAGAGAATCGAACGTAATAGTTTACTCTGCCCTAACGCACAGCGAGAATCAGTAGCGGGACGGGCACGAGTTCGAGGAGCTTGGAAAACTCCACTTAACCTTGATTTTGCCTGGCTTGATTTGATTTGGGCTGGCTTGATTTGATTTTGGCTGGCTTGATTTGATTATGGGAAGGCTTGATTTGATTTTGGGTGGCGCAGCGGTTCACCGCTGCGATAACGGGCTTATTCTCGCGCCGGCTTTAGCCGCTGAGCCCGTCTCGTCGGCGTTGGCCGAGCGAGTCACCCCAAGAGCCCACTGGTGCCGCGTAATCGCCTGGCTAAACTGCTCGTTCTATCTACTGCGGCGGATTGGACTCCGTCTTATCCTGAACTTTCTGAGCTCCCTGGCTGGTCTTCTTGGCGGCTTTGTTCGTGCCTTTCTTAACCGCATGGCCGGTCTTCTTCGCGGTCTTCTTGGTCGCGCTGCCGGTATCTTTTGCGGCGCTCTTTGTGTCCCGTCCGGCGTCTTTCATATCCTGCTTCGCGCCTTGCGTATCCTGAGGAACTGCCAAAGCCAACCCCGCCGTAGCGGCCACCAGCGACAAACCAAGAGCATAATTTCGTAGCTTCATTGTGAATTCTCCCTTCTTCTTGCAGTCGTGCCGCATTTGATTGTCATACACCGAGCTGCGTTCAAACTACGACTGACACTGCGACTGACACCACAACTGACGCCACAACTGACACGACAACTGATAAAGATGAGACTAGCTTGCCTAGCCAGAAAGTGTCAGTACAGTGAAGCGTGTACTAAGCGGGAAGAGAGTCCATACGTCGTCTACTTTTTCAACTGCGCGATCGCCACCACCGTCCCCTGAGTCGCGCGCACATAATCCGCCGGCGCAACCAGCATCTGCAACCCGCGCATCCCCGCCGAAATTGAGACCACATCGAACAGCTCAATCGTCTCGTCCACGTAGACCGGAAACTCGCGCTTGGCGGCCAGAGCAGTCACGCCTCCCCGAATGTAGCCGGTGAGCGCCTGTAGCTCCTTTACCGGCACAAGTTCCATCTTCTTTTCTCCTGCGGCCGCAGCCAGCGCTTTCAAGTCAAGTTCCTGGTCGCCGGGAATGACGGCCATGACGACTCCATGCCAGTCTTTACTGCCCACCGGCCGCGCCACCAGCGTCTTAAAAACCTGCTCCGGAGGCAATCCAATCTTGGCCGCAACCGTCTCGGCCGCCAGGTCGTTCTCGTCAACCTCATAGGCCCTAAGCTCGTAATGAATTCCAAGCTGATCAAGCACTCGCGCGGCGTTGGTCTTAGTAGTGAGTTTCACGCAAATATTTTCCCCATAATTGAGCGGCGATTATCTCAGGCACCCGGTTTATCATCTCAAGACCGGCTACACTCATTCCACGAAGGAGGCTTCTGTGCGTCTTCTGCTGCATTGGTTTATCAGCGCTTTGGCGCTTTGGATTGTCGCGCATTTCGTACCCGGAATCTATGTGAGCGGCGCGCGGGCCGCATTGGTCGCGGCGCTCGTTATTGGCCTCATCAACGCCACTCTCGGACTGCTGCTCAAGGTCATCACTTTCCCGCTCACCATCCTCACGCTTGGCTTGTTCTGGTTCGTCATCAATGCGCTCATGCTCGAATTGGCAGCCGGCTTCGTCAAAGGTTTCGAAGTCCGCGGTTTCTTTCCCGCATTTATCGGCGCGATCCTCATGATGATCGTCAGTTCAATCCTGCAATGGCTGCTGATGCCGAAGCGGCGCGAATAGCGCTCATCGGCGAGTGCGGAGAAAATTGGAAAGGCGGATTGCCTCCGGCCGCTATCCCTGCTCGCTAACCACCACTGTCCTTCGCGTGGTCGTGATCACCACCACGCTCACCAGCACCAGCAGCGTTCCCACCACTGTTCGCTGGCCCACTGCTTCTCCGCCAAAAAAATATCCGATGGCGACCGCGACCACGGGATTTACATACGCGTATGTTCCCACCTTCGTCTGCGATTCATGGTGCAGCAGCCATACATAGGCCGTGTAAGCGATGATCGAGCCAAAGACGATCAGATAAGCGAGCGCCAGCCATGCCGCCCGCGAAACCGCGAGCGCGTCAAATCCCCGGAACTCGCCCAGCGCCGTCGAAGCGACAGCCAGCCACACGCCTCCCACCAGCATTTGCGCGGCTGAACTCATGGGCTTTGACGCTGGCAACGGCAGCTTGCGCAACAGGGCTGAGGCGATCGCCCAGCTGCCGGCGGCAATTAGCAGCGCGATCGCTCCATAAGGATCAACACCGCCCCGCGCGGGGCTCACCAGCACGGCGACTCCCGCTAATCCAATGGCCAGAGCGAACGCCAGCCGGACCGTGAGTCGCTCCGTCCGCAGGAAAACAATCTCGCACAACGCCATGAACAGCGGGATAGTTGCCAGTATGACGGCGGCAATCCCCGAGGCTACACGGCGCTCGGCCCAAAAAAGAAGCCCGTAGTCGAGCACAAAAGTCAGAATCGCAACTACCGAAATCGACGCCCACTCGCGTCGCGTCGGCAAGGGAGTGCCCTTCACCCGCATCCATGCGAAAAGAACCGCTCCTGCAATAAAGAAGCGCATTGCCGCGAGCAGTAATGGCGGCACCTCCCGCACGCCGATGCGAATGGCCAGGTATGTTGAACCCCAGACAAAATAAATAATGCCGAAGGCGAGAAGCAGCTTCCAGGTCGCCGGGCGAGGCTGCGACTTATCCGTTCCCGGCTTCTGCGGATCGAGGTCGTTGGGCCGATTCATTCTCGTCGCACACTCTCCCCGAATGGGCGATTAACGATTGCCAGCATCACTCCCGCAATCCACATCTCATACATGCCGATTCGAAAAATCGTGCTGCTATGAATCCCTCGTGCCGGATCGATAAAAAATGCCGCCGCCAGAAAAATGGGAGCGGTCATAATCAGCACGGAAGCCGCTTTCTGCGCGCGGTGCACAGATTGACTGTTTGACAACGCAATATTAGCGACCCCGGCCATCAGTAAGAACAAATGCCGGGACCGAAAGACCAGTCGCGTAACGTCCTCTAAATGGGGAACGCCCGCCACGTGCCGCATGTACTGGCCCGTCAGAGGGAAAAAAGCGAGAGTCACCACTCCCACAATCCAGTGTGCGCGCGCCCACTTCATGCGTTGCTGCCCTCCCTAGGCGAACAAGCATACCAAAGGGAGCCGGTTGGATTAGGACCCTGGCTCTGACCCCATTCTTAATTGATTTGGATTTGACCTGACTTAGTCTCGACGAACTCGAACCGTTCCTGACGAACTGGACTCTGCTCCCTACGCCGCGCGCCCCGCCGCCGCATCCATCTCCCGCGTACGCTGCCACGTATATGTGATGCGATGCACCACCGTGATCGTCGAAAGCACCGCGATTACCCACAGCGCCGGAGCCATCACATTAAACAGCGCTCCAATAATCAGCAGCACCAGCCGTTCCGGACGCTCCAGAAAGCCCACCCGGCACGTGCCAATAATCGATTCCGCCCGCGCCCGCGCATAACTCACCATGATGGCGCTGATCATCACCAGCGCAGTCAGCACCACATAAAAGAAGCGGTTCCCGCGCGCATAATAAACCAGCAGTCCAAAGAACAGCGACGCGTCGCTATAGCGGTCGACCACCGAATCGAAGAATCCGCCGAAGCGCGTCACCCGATTCGACGCGCGCGCCACTCGTCCATCCACCAGATCGAAAAATCCGCTGCCGATAATTACTAGCCCGGCGTAAAAAAACATCCGCCGCTGATTTTCGCCGTTGGCATAGCCAAACAGAAACGCGGCATAGGTGTTCACCACCAGCCCCATCAGCGTCAGAATATTCGGATTGATCCGCGAAAGCGCCAGCAGGCGCACGATCGCATCCAGCAGAACTCCGCATGCCCGGCCAACGCCGCTTGTCCAACTCATAATGTCCAGCTCATAAAGCCCAGCTCATAATGTCCGGCTCATAAAGCCCAAATTCATATCTCGCAACTCATATCTCACAACTCATAAAGGCCAGCTCAAACGTGCCAGCTCCCACCCAAACTTCGCGCTCGCTCTTCGCACCCACTCATTTCGATTCCGCGTCCGGTCCCGCCGCCTGCGCCAGATCGTGCATTGTGGAAAGTTTCAGTATCTCCATCTCCCGGCTTCCACCCGGAGTCACCACCACTGCGCTGTCTCCCACCTTCTTATTCAGCAGCGCGCGCCCAATCGGCGACGTGGTCGAGATCTTCCCTGCCGTCACATCCGACTCCTCGCTCGTCACCAGCTGATACTCCATCTCCGTTTCCTTGGAGCTGTCATAGACCGTCACCGTTGAACCCAGCCCCACTTTGTCCTTGGGGATGTTGTTCATGTTGATCATGGAGAGGTCGGCCAGCCGCTGGCCCAGTTGCCGCACCCGCGCCTTGAGAAACTCCTGGCGCTGTTTGGCCATGTGATACTCGGCGTTCTCGCTCAGGTCGCCCAGCGCCGCCGCCTTTTTCAGCTCGCGGGGAATGTCATAAGCAAGTTCGTGCTGCAGCGTGTTCAGCTCTTCCTGCAGCTTCTTTTTTATTTGTTCAGTCATGAAATCCAGAGATAATCGGTCATCGACCCCAGCGATTGGCGCGAGGCCTATTATACCGCTCTGATGCCGCCCGGCGCCCCTCTCCTGACGCGTTCCGTGTGGCGCGGGCGCCCCCGCCCGCGAAACTCTGAATTCTGAATGATGTGGCGCGGGCGCCCCCCCCCGCGAAAC
>JBAWBR010000029.1:0-5184 GCA_049589875.1 Terriglobales bacterium | reverse complement strand
TCCACGAACTGCGGCGAGAAGAGAAGAACGATTAGTGAACAGCGAACGACCGACGACCGACGAACCACAAACGACGAAAGACCTTACCTAATGACCACCATAAAATTTGGAACCGACGGCTGGCGCGGGCTGATTGCCGACGACTTCACTTTTGAAAATGTTCGCCGTGTGGCGGGCGCGATTGCTTCCTACGTGCTGAAGAACGAGGACGCGTCCAAGGGCGTGATCATTGGCTATGACACGCGGTTTGCCTCCGACCGCTGCGCTCGAATCGTGGCGGAAGTCATTGCAAGCGCAGGAATCCCTGTGCTTCTGTCGAACGACTACGTTCCTACTCCAGCGGTTTCTTACAACGTGAAAAAGCTCGGCGCAGCCGGCGGCGTGATGGTGACGTCGAGCCACAATCCCTGGAACTGGAATGGAGTGAAGTTCAAAGCCAAATTTGGCGGCTCGGCTACTCCGGCCATTATGAAGATCATCGAAAAAGAACTGGAGAGCGGTGCGATGCCGAGCGCCGGCGCATCCGCGAAAGTCGAAGCAGTCGATCTCAAGACAGCGTATGTCGAAGGCATCTGCGAATTCGCTGATCTTGATTTAATCCGCAAAGCGAATTTCAAGTTCGCCATCGATTCAATGTATGGCTCGGGCCGTGGCGTGCTGCCCGGCATCTTCGATAAAAACCAGATTCGCTATGCCGCCATTCGCCAGGAAGTGAACCCGCTGTTTCCCGGAATCAATCCTGAGCCGATTTTGCCTCATGTTGCGCTGTTGCAGGAAACAGTGGTGAAAGAGGAATGCCACGCCGGCCTCGTGACCGACGGCGATGCCGATCGCATCGGCGCTGTGGCTGAAGATGGCAGCTTTGTCGATTCTCACAAGTGCATGTGTGTTCTTCTGCAGTGGCTGCTCAAGTACAAAAAGTGGCCGGGCGATGTGGTGCGCGCCTTCAATACCACCGGCATGATGGACCGGATCGCCGCGCGGTATGGGCGCAAACTCTACGAGTGCAGCATCGGCTTCAAGTACATTGCCGACCTGATGATGGAGCACGACATTCTGATTGGTGGGGAAGAATCGGGCGGCATTGGATACGGCCGCTTTCTGCCCGAGCGCGATGGCATTCTTAACGCTTTGCTCCTCGCCAATGTGATGGCCGACGAAGGCAAGCCGCTCGGCCAGCTTGTCGCCGATCTCCTGCGCGAGTATGGCGCGCATTACTATGGACGGCGCGATCTGCACATTTCCGACGAACTGAAAAATGGCGCGGTGCGGCGTGCGGGCGAGGCGGCGATGATTAAGCTCGGTGCGTATTCCATTCTGCACAAAGAGAATCGCGACGGCGTGAAGCTCTATCTCGATGCTCCCAAAAATGGCAACGGCGCAGATGCATGGGTATTGTTCCGCGCCTCCGGAACCGAGCGCCTGCTGCGGATTTACGTTGAGGCTGCGACCCCCGAACTGGTGGAAGAGATTCTCGAGAGCGGCGAGCGCTTCGCAATGAAGGGATGACTTTTCCCGGACCATTCCGTGTACCCCGTGGTCAAAGGTGCAGGGTTCCCTGGTGGACCTCGTGGTCAAAGGTTTTCAGGTTGCCTCGGCATTATCCTGTCCCGCCGTAGTTGAAAATTTCCGTTAGTGACTCCCGCCACTTTTCGCCGCTAGCGCGACTACAAAACACGGTAGGATAATGACAAGGTTTCGGGGTTATGAACGCATCACAATCCATATCGCTTCCCGCCGACACGGCTGAATCGCGCCGCTATAACCGCATCAAGCGGTGGATGAGCGTTGGCGACTTCGCGCTCGGCTTCGGCCTGCTTATCGTGTTGCTGGCAACGGGCTGGACGGGAACGCTGCGCGATCTTGCCTACCGCGGCGCCTGGCAGAACTATACCTTCGCAGTTTTTCTGTATGTTTTAATGCTCATGCTGATCGGCAAAGCGCTCGGCTTGCCCCTCGACTACTACGGCTTCCGCCTTGAGCACCGCTTCCATCTGTCCAATCAGAAGCTCCGTTCGTGGCTGTGGGATGAAGCAAAAGGCGTGCTCATTGGCCTCTTGATGGCCACGATTATTGTCGAGCTGATCTATCTTCTCATTCGCCAGACTCCGCAACATTGGTGGGTGATTGCGTGGGCTGTGTTTCTCGGACTGATGGTATTGCTCGCGCAGTTGGCGCCGGTCGTGCTCTTTCCCATGTTCTACAAATTTGAGCCGCTGGAAAATGAAGAGCTGAAGCGGCGTTTGATCGTGCTGAGCGAGCGCGCCGGAACTCGTGTGCGCGGCGTCTACCGCTGGCATCTTTCCGAAAAAAGCAAGAAGGCAAACGCCGCCCTCACCGGCCTGGGAGCCACGCGGCGCATCATTCTCGCCGACACCTTGCTCGACAACTATTCGGACGATGAGATCGAGGCGGTGCTGGCCCACGAACTCGGACATCACGTCCACCGCCACATCCTGAAAAGCATTCTGGTGCAGGCGGGCATTACCCTGCTCGGTTTCTGGCTGGCAAACGAGGTGCTTCGTTACGCGGTCGAGCGGCGAAATATGTTTGAGACGCTGGCCGATTTCGCGAACCTCCCGTTGCTGATTCTGGTTTCGACCGTGCTCTCGTTTTTGCTCATGCCCGCGCTCAATGCCTATTCGCGCTTCAACGAGCGCCAGGCGGATCGCTACTGCTTTGAGTCGGTAGCGACTGTCGCCCCGTTTATTTCTTCCATGAATAAGCTGGCTGAGCAGAACCTGGCCGAGAGGACTCCGTCGCGCTGGGTGGAACTGCTCTTCCATTCTCATCCGGCGATCGCCAAACGCGTAGCCGCGGCCGAGGGCTGGTCGCGCAGCCAGTAACTCTGGCCGCTCTCTAAACCGTCATCATGACGAGCGTCGCCAGTCGCTCGAACCCATTTACTTATTCCTCTTCAAAATTTCCTCAACCCGGCGCACGTCCTCTTCCGTGTCAACCCCGACAGTATCGAATGGCGTTTCGGCGACATGTATCGAAATTCCATTCTCCAGAAATCGCAACTGCTCTAATCGCTCGCTGCGTTCGAGCGACGACTCAGGCCAGCCCACGAACATATCCAAAGCGGCTTTTCTGTATCCATAAAATCCCAGATGTTTGTAATAGCGCGGCTGCGTGCCATCACGGTCGTGCGGAATAGTGGCGCGCGAAAAATAAAGCGCGCGGCCGTCACAATCCGTGACGACTTTAACCGCGCTGGGGTTGCCGATGTCGACGCTGGCGGCGTTCGTCTTCAGCGTGCCCACCGCAACTTTGGGATCGCGCATCACCGCGATCAAACTCTCAATGTGCTCGGCGCGCGTGAGCGGCTCATCGCCCTGGATATTGAGATAAATGTCCGCGGGAATCGCCGATGCGACCTCATGCACACGCTCAGTGCCAGAGCGATGAGCAGCCGAAGTCATGCGGACCGCGAAGCGCTGGTCTTCGCAGAATTGGAGGATTTCGCCGGAATCGGTGGCAACGATAACCTGATCGAGCGATGCCGATTCGCGCACGGCACGATAGACTCTCGCCAGCAACGGGACCCCCGCGATTTCGCGCAACATTTTGCGTCGCAGCCTCGTCGAGGCCAGCCGCGCCGGAATTACTGCCACAACTTTCATGGACTCAGTGTCGCACGCCGCGCTCAGGTTGCAAAACCGTTCTGTCTCGCGCGCTCACCGGATCGGATTCGAATACATCAATCCTCCGCGGGTTGAAAGATTATCAGCTCCGCGCTCCAGCCTCATCGGCGAACCCGCGCCCAAATCGCGATCAAACATTTCTCCATAGTTGCCGACTGCCTCAATCGCGCGTGACGATTAAGGTAAGAGTTACTTACAGTGTGCGCCTTTGACTTTCGTACACGTTTGTTCTTTTGCCGTTATTCCTCGGCCGCAAGTGCAGAAAAACGCAACAGTGAACTCCGCGCTTTGCGCGTCTGTTGATGAAGTTACTGTGGGCCAGTGGCTTACGCCACGGGTTCAAAGTACCTAAGTTACTTTCCGTAAGTTCCCATTGGGTTGACAATTTATGTCAGTGCGAAGCTATCCCGTTGAATTCCCCCTGAGTAATCATCGGTTTCGCATGTCCCGCATTTGCGGTTCACAGGAGAGATATGTCTCAGCGGCTGGGTGACCTGCTCGTAAAGGAAAAGGTCATTACGTCGGATCAGTTGGAACAAGCGTCGAAACTCCAGAAGGAGGCCCAGTGCCGTCTGGCTTCGGCGCTGGTCAAGCTCGGCTTTCTCACTGACGAGGACGTCACCAATTTTCTCTCCCGCCAATATGGTGTGCCCGCAATCAATCTCTCTTATTTTGAAATCGATCCCGCCGTCGTCAAGCTGATTCCCTTCGAAACCGCCAAGCGTTATCAAATCCTGCCGCTGAGCCGTGTGGGCGCATCGCTCACCATCGCCATGGTGGACCCCACCAATGTCTTCGCCATGGACGACATCAAGTTCATGACCGGCTTCAACATTGAGCCGGTCGTTGCTTCCGAAGGTTCGATTGTCGAAGGAATTGAAAAAGCCTACGGCACATCGAAGGAAGAAGAACTCGAGCAGGTGATGCAGTCGATTCACGACGCCGGCGATCCGGGCGACGTTGAAGTGCAGGGCGAGCAGGAAGAAATCACGCTCAAGGAACTCGAAAAGGCGGCTGACGAAGCTCCCATCGTCAAGCTTGTGAACCTGGTGCTCACCGACGCCGTGAAACGCGGAGCCAGCGACATCCACATGGAGCCCTACGAACGCGAATTTCGTGTGCGCTTCCGTATCGACGGCATCCTCCAGTCGATCATGAACCCGCCATTGAAACTGAAGGACGCCATCACCTCCCGCCTCAAGATCATGGCGAAGCTCGATATCAGCGAAAAGCGGCTGCCGCAGGACGGCCGCATCATGCTGAAGATGCAGATTGCAGGCAAGAAAAAGCAACTTGACTTCCGCGTCTCCACCCTGCCCACGCTGTGGGGCGAAAAGATCGTGCTGCGCTTGCTCGACAAGGAAAATCTGCGACTCGATATGACCAAGCTCGGCTTCGAGCCGGAATCGCTGGTCAAATTCGAGAAGGCGATTCTCAAGCCTTACGGCATGGTCCTGGTCACAGGTCCCACCGGGTCGGGCAAAACCAACACGCTGTACTCTTCGATCTCGCGGCTCAATCAGCCCGATACCAACAT
>JBAWBR010000028.1:0-5940 GCA_049589875.1 Terriglobales bacterium | reverse complement strand
CCTCTAGCCTCCGATTTGACGCGAACTTCTTTAACATAATCAATCACCCGAACTTCCTGCCTCCGGATCCAAACCTTAACGATGGGACATTCGGAAGCTCGATTTCAACCTTCAACAACCAGCAGACCGGTGGTCCACGGATTACGCAGTTGGCGATACGGTTTGACTTCTAACAAGAAACTCAACCGATAAATAGAAGGCCGGCCGCGAGGTCGGCCTTCTTATTTGCGGATTAGAAAAAATGTTTTTCTTTCAGAACTGCTACTCTTTGATCGCCGAATTGCCAGCCTGTTTTTGAACGCGGACGAAGCCGTATCTGCCCGTGCTAGACTTTTCCTAATCCGCCATGTCCAGGTTTTTCAGGGTTTCGTTCGCTCCGTTGTGTTTGCTCACTATTCTGTTTGTTTTTCGTTATTCCTTCAGTGTCAATGCGCCGAAGCCCAGTGCTTCAGGCCGTGTTGCGCAGCCGCCGAACGTCATCCTGATCACGCTTGACACCACCCGCGCCGACCGTATGGGCTTTCTCGGGTCGAAACGTGGGCTAACCCCTAACCTGGACGCTCTGGCGCGCCAAAGCGTGGTTTTTACGCGAGCCTATGCACAGGTCCCACTGACCACTCCTTCACACGCGGTGCTATTGACCGGGACCTACCCGCAATACAACCATCTCGATGGGCTGGTCCAGCCTCTGGATGGCGACTTGCCCTACCTGCCCGATCTGCTGCACCAGCACGGCTATCACACGGCCGCGTTCGTGGGGGCAATGGTATTGGATCCCGCGACTGACGCGGCCCCCGGCTTTGATCGCGGATTTGATTTTTACGATGCCGATTTTCACAACCCCGCCCCAGGGGAAGACCGTTACCACAGCCTGGAGCGCCGTGCCGCGGATGTGGCCGATCGAGCCATGGGCTGGCTTAGTCATCATCGGCAAACGCCGTTCTTCATCTGGCTGCACTTCTACGATGCGCACGAACCGTATGATCCGCCCGAGCCCTTTAAAGACCACTATGCAAAAGAGCCTTACGACGGCGAGATCGCCTATACGGATTCTGTGGTCGGCGGTCTCTTGCAGGTGCTACAGCAGCATGGGCTGTTTCAGAACACGGTGATCGCAGTGGTCGCCGATCATGGAGAGGCGTTTGGGGAACACGGGGAACGATGGCACGGCATGTTTCTTTATGACGAGACTATCCACGTTCCTCTTTTGTTGAAATTGCCGGGGCAGAGATTAGCTGGTAAGCGGGTGGAAGATCGAGTTGCGCTTGCCGATGTTGCGCCATCATTGCTGGAAGCTGCCAGTGTTTCTGTCCCTTCGACTATGCAGGGCGAGTCGCTCTTCCCGCTGATGAGTAAGCCAAAGTCCGGCACAGGCAAGGACAGCGCTGGCGGGAAGAAGCCGCTGGAGCGCGAGATTTACTCCGAGTCAAACTACGCTCATCGTGTTTTTGGGTGGAGCGAATTGCACTCATTGCGGGAGGGAAAATACCTGTATGTGCAGGCGCCGAAAAAGGAACTGTATGATCAAAACTCCGATCCCAAAGCGCTGAAGAACCTGGCGACAACAGCCAACGCGGTTACGAATACTTTGGATAGTCAACTCTCGGATTTCCGGAAAAAGACAAGTGGAGCGGATACGGGGAAGCCGAAGCGGGATCCAGCGCAGATGGAAAGCCTTCGCTCTCTCGGTTATCTAGGTACGGATAGCGGAGGCTTGAACAGCAAAGAGAAGGTGTTGATCGATCCAAAGGACAAGATTGACTTCGCGAACAAGGTTCACGAGTATGTCTTCGATCTTGAAACGGATAAATACGAGCAGGCCGTCGCAGGTCTTCGCGAGATTATCCGGCAGTACCCATCGGATGCGGGCAGTACCTATCTCGAGTTTGGTGGGGCGTTAGTTCACAATAAGGAATACCAGGAGGCGGTGCCGATCTTGCGCAGCGCGGTAGAGAAACTGCCCGAGTCATCCACGGCGCACTATGAACTCGGCTTAGCGCTGGTAGAGACGGGACGATGGGAAGCTGCGCTCTCCGAAATTCAGGCAGCTACCGATCTCCAGCCGACTTCGGCTCAGATGCACTACTATCTCGCGGCTATTTACACGCGCCTGAAGCAAGTGCCCGAAGCCACGAAAGAGTATGACAAGGCTTTGGAGCTTGATCCCGATCATTTCCAGGCCAACTTGAGGTATGGTCGACTGCTTTATCTTGAGGGGCATGCGGATGCGGCGCTACCCAGGTTGAGCCGCGCTGCGGCGGTGAATCCGGAGTCGGCGGAAGCCCATGAATTTCTGGCCGATGCATATCAGCGGCTGGGAAACTTAAAGGACGCCGAACGGGAACGCGCCAAGGCGGCCGAGCTAAAGGGTCAAGCTTCCGAATCGCCGAAATAGGCTTACTGAGATTACTTCTGCGCACCTTTAGCTCTTTCCCGCTCAGCATCCTCCGCGCGCCCCAGATGTTCATAGGCCTGCGCTAAAGCCGCATGCGCAGGCGCGAAGTGAGGCAAGCGCGATGTGGCAATCTCCAGGTGGATGGCTGCGGTCTTGAAATCTCCAGCCTGCAGCAGGGTGGCGCCAATTTCGTAGTGCGCCCAGGTGGAGTCGGGCTGGAGTTCGATGGCCTTGTGCAGATGTTGCGCGGCCTCGGCATAGATGGATTTCTGCGCGTCCGTTGCACCGGCTTTTTGCGCCGCGGCGGAGTGGGCGTTCTTCTCCGCTGTATTTCGTGTCTTGGGTGATTGGGCTTCAGAGGCCTTCTCAGCCAGCGCCACGCCGAGTGCGAATTGGGCGAGGTATTGGTTGGGGTCGGCGGCGACCACCGGATCGAGCGCGGCGATGGTTCTTTCGGGGTTTGACGGAACGAGCATGGAGGGAAATACCTCGATTACTTTGTTGGCCGCTGCGATCCTGTCTTTAGGATCGATGCCAGCCACCGCCGCCACTGCTCCAGCTGATTTCTGAAGCCCCACATAGCCCAGGGACGCCAGCTTTTGCAATTCAGAAGAGCTTAGTTCCGAGGCCGTCTTGCCCGTCTCACCATTGAATCGCCGGTCAAAATTACTCAGCTGTGCAGCGATCGTATCAAGCGTAGCTTTCGAGCTTTGGGCAAGGTTATGCGTGGCGCTCGCGTCGGCTGTCGTCTCATAAAGCTCGGGCTTGGGCGCGCGGATATAAAGATACTTGCCCGCGCGCCATGATTCGAGCGAACTCATGCCAAACCCGCGCTGCGGCAAATCGCTGCGGGAGAATGCGGGCTGGTCGGCGCTGCTGCCGGATCTCGCGATCCGCAATAACGATTGCCCCTGCATTTGCGATGGCACCGAAATGCCGGCGATTTCGAGCAAGGTGGGGGCTATATCGATGAGGCGTACTCGGGCGATGATGCGCTCCGCTGTTTCTGGTCTCGCTACGGCCTGAGATTGAGGAAGCTTCACCAGCAGTGGCACGTGGATGGTTTCGTCATATAAAAAAATGCCATGGGTTTCTTCGCCGTGCGCGCCGAGGCTTTGTCCATGGTCAGCAACGACAACGATGGCGGTATTGCTTTCCAATTTCCGCGCTTTCAGCGCGGCAAGGAGCTTGCCAAGCGCTGCGTCGGCCCTGGCTACAGCAGCGTCGTAGGAGGCATGAGACGTATTTGCGTCGCCGATATGTACCCACAGAAAAAATGGCTCCTGGGCGCTGCGATCAACCCAAGCCACGGCGCGCGAAACTGTTTCAGCTCCACTGCGTTCGGCGACACGAGCGCGTGCATCGCCGGGAATTACAGGACGAAAGCCGGCATCATATATTTCGAATCCACGTTCAAAGCCCTGAGCAAGCCCATTGGCCGGATCGAGATCAATCGAACTGACGAACGCAGCTGTATGGTACCCCTGCGCCTTAAGCCGTCCCGGAAGATAGGGGAGGGAAGGCGGCAGCGTGCCCCCAATCTCGCTAAGCCCGGTGCTTTGCGGATACGCCCCGGTGAGAATGGTGGCGTGCGAAACGAGCGTGTCTGGAGCCTGGGCATAGGCATGCTCAAAAATAATGCTCTCGCCCGCCAGCCGATTAAGATTAGGTGTGGCGTTCGACTTGGAGCTGAGAAACCCGGTGCGATCCGCGCGCACCGAATCGAGCGTGATCAGCAAGAGATTGGGCTTGGGCGCGGCATGAGCCAGTGCAGACAGAAAGAGGGCGAGGACGACGAGGCCTGTTGACGACCGAACTAATATAGATCTAGTTAACTTTGATCCAACCAGAATCTGTCTCCTCGGCACCGCTCTAACTCCTGCCGTTCGGTTCATGGGGCTAAGTGTAAAGGTTCGGCCGCGGTTCGCCAAAGTCGAGAAAGGCGAGAGCGAGGTCGAACGGTGCTCTTCTCTTGGGTTAGGCGAATCATGGGTTAGGCAAATAATAGGCTTGGCGGAGCCGCTTCGAGTTCAGCGGGAAACGATTCGCATCAACGCCGCGCGCAGTTCGGTCGCCTTAAAACCAAACGGTCCCGGCAGGCTCTTATAGGCAACGTGGCCGGTAGAATCGATCAGATAAAGGCGGTCTGGCCATGCAGTGTAGGCATTTTCAGTGGCGTTGCCGAATACGTCGAGGACCGCGGGAGGCTTGATTCCCAACCTGCGAACGCACGCGCCCGCGACGAAGGCGCGCTCCTCCTCGCTTTTCGGATTGGCAAAAACAACGTTATCTTTAATGTTGCTTTGCATCTGCCAGATGTCGCTGGGATGCGCCTCGGTGATGTAGACCACCAGGAACTCCACCTGATCGCGGTACTGATCGTAGAGCTGATTGAGGGCGGGAACCTCCCGCCGGAATGGCGGTCAAGTATAGCTTCCAAAAATCAGCACGACCGGCCGGTGTTTTGCGGTCAATGCCGAAAGCTGGATGGAGCCGGACTTATCCAGCTTGGTGAGGGAGAAGTCGGGAGCGAGATCTCCGTTTTCGAGATGGCCCGCCCGGGCGTGCGTCCACAGGGTCTCGAAAGGAAGCGCGAGAAATGCGACCGCACCGGGAATGTGGGCCATCAAACGGGCGAAGAACTCCGGTGGCTGCCGCATCGCTTCATAAACGGCGGCGCAGGCGCACAACCAGGCAATCGCCAGCACAGCAATCGCCCTTCTTAGAATACTTTTTATGATTTTCGGCTACCCGTCCGGATCAATGCAGCGATTATTGAGAGGACAGCACCCCGAATCAATAGTATGAAAGCAGTAGCCAACGACGATTGCGCCTCTTGCGGCGCGCGCAAATTTAACCGGCGCACGCAAATTTAACCTAAGATAAAGGTAACTGTGCTAATCGGGAAACATCTCAGACATGTGTGTGCGGCCGTGTTGTGCGCGGCAGGCCTGCTCTCGCTTCTTTCGTGCCAGAGCGCGCAGTCAGCCGCCAATTCGAGAAAGGTCATTATCCTTGGAGTCGACGGGCTCGATCCCGATCTGCTAACTAAATTTATGGCCGAAGGCAAGATGCCAAACTTCGCGCGGCTGGCCGGGCAAGGGTCGTTCAAACGTCTCACTACCAGTATCCCGCCGCAGAGTCCGGTGGCGTGGTCGAACCTGATTACTGGGATGAATGCGGGCGGTCATGGGATTTTCGATTTCATCCATCGCGACCCGAAGACTTTCCAACTTTATTTTTCGACCTCGAAGGTCGAGGGTCCTGCGCACAGCTTTCATCTCGGCAAGTGGGTAGTCCCGCTGGGCAGCGGTTCGGCCGAACAGTTGCGGCATGGCGCAGCCTTCTGGGAAATACTCGACGAGCACCATATACACAACTTTGTCTATCGCATTCCTGCAAATTTTCCCCCGATCGATGCTAAGGGCAAGACCCTTTCCGGTATGGGCACGCCCGATTTGCGTGGTAGCTACGGCACCTTCACGTTTTACACGGACGACCCGACGGCCGCGGCCGGTGCGGTAGAGGGCGGAGAGATCGTTCAG
>JBAWBR010000027.1:0-23539 GCA_049589875.1 Terriglobales bacterium | reverse complement strand
GCAATGCGCCGGTCTTGAAATTAATTCCAGTGCAGCGTTGCTGAAAAAAGATATTCACCCCTTGCGCTTCGGCGGCATTCATTAGTGCAATGTTCAATTCAAAGCGCGAAATTGAATTGATGACCTCGGATTCATTTTTACCGTAGGGCTGAAACGTCAACTCCGAGTTCGGCGAATGCATCATTCGTCCCCTCATCGGAATGATGACCTTCCGCATCTCTGCCCACAAACCAACTTCTTTGAGGGCGTGAATTCCTCGAGTAGATAAAGCGAGGTTGATCGACCGGCCAGCGCTCATGCGCACTCGCCGCATATCGGGACGGCGCTCGTAGATCTGGACTTTAAAGCCGCGCTTCACCAGTCCAAGAGCCAGCAGCGGCCCGTTCAGGCCAGCGCCAATGAGCGTGATGGTTTCGGGATTTCCAGTCATGAAAAAACAATTCGAACAAGACTGAGACGAGCTATTCCGTTAACAGCGTCCGCGCCTCCCACAGTTCCGGGAAAAATTTCTTGTCGAGCGTAAGTTTCAGATACGACGAGCCAGCGCTGCCTCCGGTTCCCATACGCACGCCGATTACACGCTCCACCAACTGGATGTGGCGAAGCCGCCAGCTCACGACTAATTCGTCGAATTCGGTAAGCCGCTCGCAAACATCAATCCAGTCGCGATTTCTGCGCTCATCTCGATACAGGGAAAGCACGGCCCTGGCCCGCGCTTCGAATCGCTCGCGCTCCGTCGCCGTATCGTCGAATTTCAGTTTGTCCATCGCTTGCAACGCTTGAAAAAAAACATCGTGCAGCGAGGGCTCACGCAAGCGGCGTTCCAGCTGAGCATGTGCTTCCGGCGTCGGCTTGTGGTAGCGGAGCATCTTCTCGTCTTTCAATCCGCACAGAAATTCCAACTCGCGAAATTGTTCCGACTGGAATCCGCTCGCGGGTTCGAGCTTGCCGCGAAACGCGAGGAAGTGGGTGGGCAGCATGGTTTCGAGAATCGTAAACTGCTCTACCAGCACGCGCGTTATTTCCGTGCACCGGCGCAGCAATCGCGCCGCTTCATAAACTTCATCGTGAGCATCGGGATTGGTTCCCGCAGCTTGCAGATTCCTTACAACCGCATCCAGATCGTGGAGCAGTTCCTTAAACCATAATTCGTAGGTTTGATGAACGATGATGAACATCATCTCGTCATGATGTTCCGGAGAAGACTGCGGGTGTTGCAGATCGAGAAGTTCCGGCACTTTGAGATACGAACTGTAAGTCAGTTGCTCCGCTTGCGGCACGATTGGAGTTTGTATTTGCGAAACCGGCTGTTCGGTCGTTGTCACAGCGTCTTTGCTTAGACTCAATCGACTCAGATCCAATTTACTTAGACCCAGTTTATTTAGACCCAGGAAGTCCACCGCGTTCGCGCCTAGCAGACGCTCCTTCGCTTTCGAAGGTAAATGGCTGGATCGAATCAACGATCCGACGCAGTGCTCACCGAGCGGAAACGGATAATCCGATCCGAGCATTACCCGTTCCGCGCTCATGGTCTCGACAAGAAATGCAAGCGCGCGCTCATCGAACACCGCCGAATCCACGTAAAAGCGCTGCAAATACCGGCTCGGAGGCAACTCGCAAGCCCCGTGCGCCACGGGATGATGTTTCCACGCATTCTCCAATCGTCCCAGCAGGAATGCGAAACTTCCTCCGCCATGCGCGAAGCAGATGCGCAGATTCGCGGGCAATTTATCGAAAGCTCCGCCCAAAATCATGGCGACAATACCGAGTTGCGTTTCGGCAGGCATCCCGACCGTCCAGGGCATCATGTAGTTCGGCATGCGTTGCGGCGCCAACATGTCCCACGGATGCACGAGCACCGCCGCACCCTCATCGGCACAGTGATGGAAAAAAGTTACGATGCCGGGATCGTCGAGATTTTTCTCTCCAACATGGTTGCCGATCTGCACGCCGAGATGGCCGGCTTGCATGCATCGAGTGAGTTCCTTGCAGGCAGCGTCGGTATCCTGCAAAGGAACCTGGCAGAGCGATTTCAGCCGTCCCTTGCCGTGTGAGCACAACTCGAGCGCGGCGTCGTTGAACAATCTCGCGCAATCGAGCGCATGTTCCACGGGTCGATCGTAGGCGAACAACACTGGCGTCGCCGAAATGATCTGCATTTCAACACCGTCGCGATCCATTTCCTGAAGACGCACCTCGGGATCCCAGCAAGCGGAATAAATGTGACGAAAAAAACGATCGCCCACCATAATTTCTGCCTTGCCGGGCTCGGTGTGTTTGATCCACGGCCAATTGGGAGTTCCAAAACGCGCCGCGAGATCGGGCCAGGCGCGCGGAAAAAAATGATTATGAATGTCGATGATTGGCATTTCTTTTGTCGACTTAACCTTTGCCGGGATGAACCGCGCCGCAGTGTTTGCATTTGCGCAGGCTCTCGTTGCCGTAAAACTGTTCGAATAACGGCGGAAGGTCGCGCACAATGCTTTTCAATTTCACCTCGGCACGATGCACAAGTTGATGGCAGTTCTGGCAATACCACTCGAAGCCATCTAAAACGCCTTCTGGCCGCGGCATCTCAACTACCACGCCGATGCTCCCCGCATGCCGCTGGGGGGAATGACGCATGTGTTTGGGCAGCAGGAAAATTTCGCCTTCTTTGATTGGCAGCTCAATCGGAGGTTTTCCCGCGGTCTCCATGAGACGAAGAAAGATGTCGCCTTTCATCTGGTAGAAGAACTCTTCGGTTGGATCGTCGTGATAATCGCGGCGCTGATTGGGGCCACCGACCACAGTCACCATCATCTCGCCGTCTTCCCACACCTGCGCATTGCCGACAGGAGGCTTGAACTTTTCCTTATTCTCTTCAATCCAGCGTTGAAAATTGAAAGCCTTCAATTCCTTGATCGACGGCATAGCGGCTCCTATTGTTGCGGTTTGTATGCGAGCGCACGAATTTCGATGAGCAAATGCGGATGCGGCAACTGATGCACAGCAACGGTTGTGCGCGCGGGACCCTCATGGTTGAAGAATTCCCCATACACTTCGTTGTATCCCGCGAAATCGTTCATGTTCACCAGGAACGAAGTAATTTCCACGATGTCTCCGAGGTCTGCTCCCACGGTTCGCAGAATGTCGCGAATGTTTTCGATGACCGCTCGCGTTTGCGCTCGAATATCGAGACGCGTAGTACCAAATTCATCGACTTCCGCTCCAGCGATCGAATTATCGGCACGCCGTGAACTTGTTCCAGACACAAAGAGGAGGTCGCCGGCGCGCTTCACATGGGGATATTTTCCGCGCGGCCGCGCTTTACCTTCGATGACTTTGCTTTCAACTCTTTGCATCGTTTGGTCCCTACATTCCCCGCATGCCCATGCGGTGCCTCAAAGGTGGATACAGATGTTGTTTAGTTCGGAATAAAAATTCAGCGAGTGCATTCCGCCCTCGCGTCCAATTCCCGAGCGTCCCGCGCCGCCAAAAGGAGTGCGCAGGTCGCGCAGGAACCAGCAATTTACCCACGTAATGCCCACATTCATCTGCTGCGCAACGCGGTGCCCACGTTTCAAATTCGTCGTCCAGATCGAGGCGGCGAGTCCGTACTTCGTATCGTTGGCCAGGTTGATCGCTTCTTCTTCCGCGTCAAACGCGGCAACATGGCACACCGGCCCAAAAATCTCTTCCTGCACGCAGCGAGCTGATTCCGGCAATCCAGTATAGATGGCCGGTTCGATGTAGAAACCTTTATCGAACGCGTTGCCGAACTGAGGAATGCCTCCTCCGGCCACGACTGTTGCGCCCTCTTCGCGAGCCAACCGGTAATACGATTGAACTTTTTCACGATGTTGCGATGAGATCAGCGGACCCAGATCCGTAGTTTTCTCCAGAGGCGATCCAATCCGCAAGCTTCGAGCTTTGCTTGCTAGAGCCTCGACGAACCGAACGAAAATCGCGCGCTCCACATAAACACGCTCGGTGCAGAGGCAAACCTGCCCCGTGTTCAGGAAAACCGCTTCGCCGATCCCGGCGACTGCATCTTCAAAATCACAATCGGCAAAAATAATCGCCGCGTTCTTGCCGCCCAGTTCAAACGACACCGGCTTCAATGAAGCTGCCGCCGTCTTCATGATTGCGCTTCCGGTCTGCGACTCACCGGTAAAGGTGACCGCATCCACATCCGGATGCTGTGTAAGAAATTCTCCCGCGGAATTCGGCCCAAATCCGTGGACTACGTTATAGACTCCATCGGGAACTCCGGCTTCCTTGATGACCTCGGCCAGAAGCGTCGCGGTGGCTGGAGTTTCTTCCGACGGCTTCACGACAACGGTGTTACCGCAGGCCAGAGCGGGTGCGACTTTCCACGTCAGCAGTAGAAGAGGAAGATTCCAGGGAGTGACGATTCCGACCACGCCGAGAGGCTTTCGCACGGCATAATTCAGCGCGCTTTTTCCGTCCGCAGTTTCCGTCTGAAACGATTCCAGGCCTGCGTTCGCAATCAGATTGGCAAACACGCGAAAATTTGCAGCGGCTCGCGGGACATCGATCCTCGAGGCCAGCGAGACTGGCTTTCCGGTATCAGCGACCTCGGCGGCGACAAAACAGTCGAAGCGCGCCTCGATTCCATCCGCTATTTTGTGCAGTCTCGCCGCTCGCTCCCTTACGGCCAATCGTCCCCATTCGCCGCGCAATGCTTTGCGGGCCGCCTGCACGGCGGCATCAACCGTATTCCGATCCGCTTCTGAGACCTGCGCGATTACGCTGCCATCGGCCGGGTTCACGTCGGCGAACGTGGGGCTTCCAACAAATCTCCCATCAATGTAATTCTGAATTGCTTTCACGCGGTATGAACCCCGACGCATTCTAATTGCCGCCGGTCGCCCTGCGCAATCTAGCATCTGCAGGATTGGGACTGTATCTCGCGCGCGCAAGTGGCGATGCGCGATGCTAATTGGCGCCATGGCGGACTGTTTCTCTTTTCGCCATCGATAAACCACCCTCAGCGCTATCAAGGCATCGTATGAGCGACACAATATCGAAACCGAGAAAGGACCTATGTATCACCACATAAAGAAACTCATGTACACCGTCAACGTTGGCACCCCGGACCCGAGGTTTGGGAACATGCTGCTGGAACAGTTTGGGGGAGCGAATGGCGAGCTGGCCGCTGCCATGCAATATTCAATTCAAGGGCTTAACTGCGACGACCTCGAGCGCAAAGATATGCTGATGGATATTGGCACGGAAGAACTCAGCCATCTTGAAATCGTGGGCACCCTGGCTCGTATGCACTTAAAACCTCTAAAGGAGAAACGAGAGGCGGCCGAAGAGGATCCACTTATCGCGATCGCGGGAGGAGGGGGTGTGAGCCTCTTTAACTCGATGGGCGATGCGTGGACCGCGGACTACTTGAAGATCACCGGAGAATTGGATGTCGACCTTCGCAGTAACATTGCGGCGGAAGCGCGGGCGAAGATTGTTTACGAGAGACTGATCAATTTTTGCGACGATCCCGGATCGAAAGATGCGCTCCAATTCTTGATGACGCGCGAGATAACTCACATGAAGGCCTTTACCGCGGCATTGGAGAGCTTAGGCAAAAATCCATTTTCCATTGGAGAAATACCCCCTACAAAGGGCTTGGTCGACGAGTACTTCAACGATTCGACGGGCGAAGGCGATTACGGCGAGATGGATGCCCGTGGTCCCTGGAACGAGGGTGGCGACTGGAAGATGGTTGAACAGCCGGAATTGGAGCAAGGTGTCGAATCCCGCATTCACATCCGCAGCAAAACGGCGGGTTCGCAAGGCTCCCGAAAAAAGCTTAAGAAGACCGCGTAAAGGCTAATTGTTTCCGGGTCCCCCTTGGCGCCCCTTAGCGGGGCGCTTTTTTCTGTTCGGCAAGGCCTGCCGATGGCGTCAACGCGCCACGCTGCTCGTGTGCGGCAGGGCTCTCTGTCTTGCGGCAAGAATCACGTGAATGCCTTGCCTTGGCCGCAGCGTGAAGCTCGGCACAGGTACAACCGCGTCTCCCGCCACCATGTTTAACTGAAACTTCCTTGTAATCGTCGCGAGGAGCAGTACCGCTTCCATCATCGCGAATGCATTACCGACGCACTGTCTTGGACCACCACCAAAGGGGAAGTATGAGAACTTCGGCAGCTTCTGACATTCTTCAGTTCTCCAGCGCCTCGGGTCGAATTGTTCGGGGTTAGAGAAGAACCTCGCATCGCGATGCATGACCCATTGGCTCATCACGACGTTCGCTCCCGCTGGAATACGATAGCCGCCCAGTTCGAAGTCTTTGGTCACCTGGCGGGCGACGGCCCAGGCAGGCGGATAAAGCCTCATGGATTCCTTAATCACGCTTTCAGTAAATGTAAGCGATGGCAAATCCGAAATGTCAGGTGCGCGTCCGTCGAGCACGCTCTCCACCTCTTCCCCCAGTTCTTGTTGGGCTTGCAAATTCCGACTAAGCAGATACGCTGCCCAGGAGAGCGCCAAAGCGGTTGTCTCATGGCCGGCCAAAAGAAAGGTCATGACCTCGTCGCGAAGTTGCTTGTCGTTCATCTGGCTGCCATCTTCATCCTGAGCCGCCATGAGCATCGAGAGCAGATCCCCTGTCTCATCCCCATTCTTTCTCCGCAGACGAATGATCTCGTACACGCTGTTATTCAAGTGATTGACCGCGCGCCGGACTTCGAACATTGCAGGCAGCGGCAGCTTCCGGAAAACCGGAGGCAGAAGCAATCGCGCCCCGGTGCTGTTCCGCATCATGACATTCAAAGCACGCGAGATATTGTTCGTGGCCTCGGCTTCGATACCAAAGAGAGCGCGCACCACGATGCGCAGCGTCAGTGCCATCATCTCCTGATGAATGTCGATGACTGCACCGGGCTGCCAGCGGGATAGCATCTGCTCCGTGTAGTTCGTCATGACGGCGGCGTGGATCGCGATTCTCTCGCGATGAAACGACGGCTGACTAAGCCGACGCTGCCGCTTCCAATGTTCCCCTTCGCTTGTAAGCAGCCCGTCTCCCAAAAACCATCGGCTGTTTTGGAGCACACGGTCCTTCTTGCAATTCTGATAATTGCGCACCAAAACAGACTCGATCAGGTCCGGATGGTTCAAGAAATAAACCTGAATCCATGCGGCCCGGTAGTAGAAGATATCTCCATATTCCTTAGCCCAACGGCTAAACACGGCCAAAGGGTCGCGACTTGCCAGCGGAATGTTGCCGATCAGGAAGTGCGGCCTGGGGCCGGAGGGACGCTGTAACATAACTGTGACTCATTTCAGAGTTGACGCTATGTTATCGCGTGTGGCCATTGGCCGCCGCACCCAGACGCCGAACGACTTCCCTGCCCCATGTCGCTACAGTTAGATAGTGCTGCTGTCCCGCAACATTCGCCGTAATGCAGGGGTTAGTATTTATTGTGTGGGGAGGGAAAACTATGCCCAAGATTTGTGGACGGCACCCATACCATCTCGCGGCGATCGCGATCCTCGCGCTGGCAATCGCGGACGTCCATGCCGCGCCGCAGGAGCGCGCGCCCGACGCTTCGCTACGAAACACTGCCTGCGCCAATCTCGGTGTCTATGTTTTCGTAGGAGGAACGGGAGGTTTTGATGGCTTGGAAAACGGCGGCCAGTTCATCGAACTGCTCCAGACGGGCCATGTAGGGCTCTACGAGCATGCCAATGCTATCGTCGCAGCCGAGCACCCGCCGAGAATCCTCCAGGCCATTGAGAGCGTTTTTGCCGGAACCGGGCCCGGGCAAGCTGAACTAGGGCAGGTCGGCGCGAATTACTTCACGCTTCCCCCAAGTTACGGTTACTACCAGGCAGTGTACATACAAAATGGACTTCATCCGTCGGAAGCGAATGTGGACACGCCCTCCGATACCGCTCCTCCGGGACAATTGCAGGAGGACCTGAAGCTCTGGCGAGAGTACGTGGACGCGGCTAGAACTGCCGGTATCGAAACCATCGCGCCTATCGTGGCCCCCAATGATCCAAAAGAACCAAAACTAGGAGATCACGTATTCGCTACCAACTCCTACTATGCACTCGAACGCGGTGAGGCGCTTTATGGCAAAGCCATCGCCTTCGATGTGCCGCCTAACTTCTTTTTGATTGGCGGCAGCGGCCCCGGCTACCAGAAATTTATTGTGCAAGCCATCCAATGGGGCAATGAACACGGCCTGCGCACGACCATGTTGCTTTCTCCTTACCCCTGGCCCGCCAACTCCAAGGGCAAGCTGGATACTTTTCGTGAATTCACGAACAATACTTTTAGCGGCGACACACGGAAATTTGTAGGCCAGCTGAGCCAGGAGCAAGCAATTCCTTCACAATGGTCGGTCGACAACTATGAGGACCCGTATCCTCACGACGACGCCGCGGTCGCGCCAGAAACTGTGGAAAACACTACGACGGCGGTTGGTCTTTGGTTGGCCCGGAATGCTCCTGTATATGTGACCGGTCCGAACAATCTTGGCGTAATCTGCCAGCGCCCGCAATAGGTACCCACGCGAGCACAATGCGGTTCCAGCCACTCCTTACGTTCTGCGACACCAATGGGTCCGTTCAGATGTATACCGGTGCCTCACTTAAATATAGGTCCAAATACAGTGAAGACCGGATCATCGCTGCCCTCCCGCAAACCTATAACAGGTAGGAGGAGATTCATAATGGCGAATCGATTTGATGGCACGAACGATGAACGTTCCCCCGAACTCAAGGGCGACTTGCAGGCGCAGCTTGACGAACTTGGAACCGACCCGGCACAGGTAGGCATTGGCAGCGCGGGACAGTCCGGCGATTTGCAACAATTGTCGGAGGCGGAAGATGCCAGCGATCAATCCGTGGAAGATCTTGCGGAAACAGATCAAGCGCTGGAAGCCGCGGCGCTCGACGGAGTGGAAGACGCGGCCAACCATCCTGAGCGTCCAGTTCACACGCATAACGAGTACGGGCGTCCGGACGACGTGCCGTCGACGACTCGCGACGAAGCCGCGTAGGAAGTATCTCGAATCCAATCACCGCACCAGTTTGCCAGGTGACGTCAGGCCGCGGGCCTACATTGGGTAGCAACGGGCGGTGCGCCCTCCGTATGGGCAGCAAAGTTTACTGGTACAGCCCGGGCGGGGAGATACTGACCTAGACCGACGACTCGGAAAACACGCACCTTGCGGGAGGGATTATGAACTCACATGCCTTCGCACTAGGAAGTAAGCCAGACTCAGGATGGCCAGATAGGGCAGACCGCTTAGGATGGTTACTCTCGACTGCGGAATCCACCAGGTGGAAGCGACCGCAAGAATGATTCCAGCGAGGCCAATCGACGAAAGCACAGCGCCTCCGGGCGCATGCATGGGGAGAGCCGCCAAGTCGGAAAGCGAGAGTCGGCGGCGGAAGGAAATATGAGCTGCCAACGTCACGCACCAGGCGAGCATGCCGCCGAAAAGCGATGCTCCGATGAGGTAGAGAAAGGCGGAATGGGGGGCCCATCGCTCCGAGATGAGCGCAAGCGGCACGCCAATTCCCGAAATCAGGAGCGCCAACTGCGGAGAGCCGGAATTGTTCAGGCGTCCCAGAGCGGGGGCAGCCTGGCCACCCCGGGCCAATGAAAACAGCATACGGCTGGCGGCATACAGGTCGGCGTTGGCGGCGGAAAGCGCAGCTGTGAGCACCGCAAAGTTCATGAGCGTGGAAGCCGCCGGAATCCCCGCGATCACGAAGACGGTAACGAACGGGCTTTGGGCTACACTGGCGCGATCCCACGGTAAGAATCCTACGAGCACGACCGTCGCCCCGACGTAGACGAAGAGCAGCAGGGCGAACATCATTCTCGTTGCACGCGGAATCTCCCTCGCCGTCCGCGCCTCCCCCGAGGAGATTGCCACCATCTCCAGACCAAGAAAGCTGTATAGGGGAAACGAGACGGCCAAAAGCGGCGATACCAGACCTTTTGGAAAGAAGCCCCCGTGGTTGATGTACTGCGGGGTTACGCGTCCATTCAGCAACAAAGAAGATCCAGCCAGTACAAAGACCACGATGGTCACGACTTTCACCATCGCGAACCAGAATTCAAAACTTCCATAGTCGCCGACTGGACGCAGATTGATGAAAATGAGAAGGATTGAATAAATCACAACCCAAACTACGCCGGGAACACCGGGAAACCAGTACCGGGAGTAGGTGGATGCCGCTACCAGTTCCGCGCCGACGGCAAAAACTATAGCGAACCAGTAGCCATATCGCGCTACAAATCCTGCCCAGGAATTGAGATAAAGTTCAGCATAGAGTCCGAACGAGCCAGCACCAGGGTGAGCACAGGCCAATTCGGCGAGTGCGTTGCTGACGGTCCAAGCGAGGAACGCACCGACCACATAGGCCAGAATCAGAGCTGGGCCCGCAATCTCAATCGCTGCCCCCGAGCCCAGCAAAAGTCCCGTCCCGATTGATCCGCCAACGCCCAGCATGGCCATCTTAGAGCCAGTCAGCTGGTGTCGCAGTCCCTGTTCCCGATCCGCATGCGTTCTTATCGGCATGCGGGCTCTTATACCAGAATTGTTTCAACGGTGCCGAACGGATGGAGGCTCTTCACTTCAGGCGCGACTTCTTTAGCCAAGACTTGCAATGCATGGGCTATCGACCGTCTCAAACAACCGAGTGTCTTAAACGAGCGGGCAAAACAAAACGCCCCGGACTCAATGAGTCATGGGACGTTAGTCGAGCAGCCCTCCCCCGAAGCCTACTCAACAACAAAACTAACTCTTGGACAGGTTTTGGGGAATGGCTCAATAGTGGGGGGGCGAACCGCCGTTCGTAACACTTTGGAAAAGGACTTACTTCAAAACTTCGGTTACTGGCATTTACTTAATGCCATGGTAATCGGGCTCTGCTCAGAAGGGGAATATTAACCTTCAAGTACGGCGCCGGTTAGCACTCCCAAGGTCGCCCTTAAACAGCTCTCATCAAGGGCAGTCATCTCGTCGCACTCTTGCTCACGTTCTTTGTCTCGCAAGTTGCGGGCACAGCACACGCTTTTTCAAAGTGAAATTCCAAATGCATTGTTGAAAACGTAAGCGCCAAATATCATATGTGGTGACGAATGCGGATAGTTTATAAAAGGTGGTAAATCTAAGCGATTTCAGACTTGTCGATTAGCATGTCGCGTTCACGCCCTGTTCCAGCGGAGTTAACTAGTTCTGTGGGGCTGGGAACGCCATGGCCCAGAGGTGCTAGTTCTTAATCCCCTGCAGTTGATCGCACCCTGTGAAAATTGTTTCATATTGACGTGACTCGGCATAGTGGGGACAATCGTAGCGGTCTATCGCTTTTATAAAAACATCATTGGTTCTGCGCTACTGAGCTGAAGCTCCGACCCCTCTCATTCCTAATTCTGTATAGAAGGCTAGTGATGAAGTGCGGCTACTTAGTCTGCCTAATTTCGGTTTTCTGGCTCGCTTTGGCGCCGGCGGATGCGCAGGTGCTGAATTTTGGATCCGTGAACGTCGGCACCGCAGCTCCATTGAATACGCTTACATATCGCTTCAGCGTTCCGACGACCTTGTCGGCGGTGAACATTCTAACGCAGGGTGCCGCAGGGCGGGATTACACCGATGGCGGCGGCAGTACTTGCACGGCGGGGACAACTTATAGCACGAGCGAGACCTGTACGTTGACGATCGCGTTCACACCCTTGGCGCCGGGACTGCGCGCGGGGGGAGTCACCCTCTTCTCGCAAGGCAGTAATCTGCCCCTCATGACTTGTTACCTAAGCGGCGTCGGTCAGTCGGGAGCGGTCACGATTGATCCTGGCGGGCAATCGACGATCGGCCAACTGAGCAACAGCGGCCAAGGTTACGGAGTTGCGATTGACGGCGCTGGCAACTTATATGTCGCGGATCAAGCCAACAATCAGGTAATTGAACTGGTTTCCGGCACCTTCGCTCAGAAAATAGTTGTTTCCGCGGGCCTTTCAAGTCCTTCAGGAATAGCGCTGGATGGAGCGGGGAATCTCTACATTGCCGACACGGGGAACGGCCGTGTCGCGGTTGTGCCAAATGAACAAAGTGGTCTGAATAGCCTGGATATCTCGACTGTAAGTATCAGCGGTCTGGCTTCGCCGACTGGGATTGCACTTGATGGTAGCGGAAATCTCTACGTGGCAGACAGTACAAACAATGATGTGATTGAGGTTCCGGCCGGTGGCGGATCAGCGGTCACTGTGGCCTCCAATATGACGGGCGCCTATGGTGTAGGCGTGGATTCGGGCGGAAACGTCTATGTTACCGCCAACAATTCCGTCACAGAGTTCGTGCCTCCTTTTGCTGGTGCGCCGACGCCAATCGGAGGCGGCTACAACAGCCCACGCGGGATAGCAGTGGATGCCTCTGGCGCGATTTACGTGGCGGATACGGGAAACTCGAGAATCGTGCGGGTTGCGCCCGGAGGCGGTTCGGCCTCTACTCTAAGTCTGGCAGGCATTAGTAATCCGTGGAGTATGACA
The DNA here is from genome assembly GCA_049589875.1 of Terriglobales bacterium. Classification (GTDB taxonomy): domain Bacteria; phylum Acidobacteriota; class Terriglobia; order Terriglobales; family Acidobacteriaceae; genus Acidiflorens. The sequence continues at coordinate 11,025 of JBAWBR010000027.1, read as the reverse complement.
TTGGATACCGGCGGCAACATTTATTTCACCGGCCAAGCTAATGTCTATGAACTTAATCGCACCCAGGCGGCTCCGCTTACTTTCGCGGGTACTTATGTTGGATCAAACAGTGCTGCGCAGACCCTCACAGTTTCCAATGCAGGCAATCAATCGTTGAATGTATCGAATCTTGCCATTCCGGTTAGCTTCGCACAGCTGCCCTCCGGCGGGACGGATTGCACTTCCAGCACACAATTGTCTTCTTCGGGAGAATGCTTAATCGCAATTGCGTTCGCTCCCGCCGTCAGCGGCAATCTGACGGGCACGCTCACGATCACCGACAATGCACTCAGAAATATAGCGAGCAGTCAGAATTTGCAGTTATCCGGTATTGCCTCGCAGGTAGCGCAGACAATCACATTTCCCGGCATTCCCGCCCAGCAGTATGGGAGTGCACCGCTTGCGTTAAATGCCAGCGCTAGCTCGGGCCTGCCCGTGAGCTATGGGGTGACCTCCGGCCCGGCGACCATTAGCAACAAGAGCGTTTACAGCAACACTCTAATTATTACCGGTGTAGGTTCTGTCACGGTGGAGGCCATCCAGCCCGGCAACGCTCAATTCGCTGCGGCGACGCCGGCATCGCAGACATTTGCGGTCACTCAAGGCCCTCAGACCATCACCTTCACGCAAAACGCTCCCGCCACGGCTTCTTATAACGGTACCTTCACGGTTGCGGCCACCGCCAATTCAGGGCAGCCGGTTTCGTTCAGCGGTGCAGGAGCGTGCACCAACACAGGCGCAACGTTCACGATGACGAGCGGCACTGGGACGTGCGTGGTAACTGCGACTTCGCCCGCGAACACCGACTATCTCGCCGCCTCGGCCACGCAGAGTACCGCTGCGACAAAAATTGCCCCCGTTGTCACGTTCACAGGCGCGCCTGCCACTGCTTCTTATGAGTCCACTTTCACAGCGGTGGCAACGTCCAATTCTGGCGTCACTGCCACACTTAAGGCTTCCGGATCCTGCGCGGTCAGCGGCACCACGGTTACGATGACGAGCGGAATTGGGGCATGCACAACAACGGCAACATGGGCGGCAAATAGTGACTATCTGGGTGCTTCTGCCTCGCAAACCACATCTGCTGCCAGGATTGCGCAGATAGTGGCCTTCACAGGCGCTCCCGCAACCGCTCCGTACGAGTCTACTTTCAATGTGACAGCGACGACGAATTCTGGCATCGCTCCCACAATCACAGTGGGCGGCTCCTGCTCGATGAGTGGCGGCACGGTTACGATCACCGCCGGTACGGGGACGTGTACGATGGGTGCGAACTGGGCAGAGAACAGCGATTATCTATCGGCTTCCGTCACTCAAAACACAGCCGCGATTAAGGCAACGCCCATAGTTAGCTTCACTGGTGCTCCCGCCGCCGCTCCTTATTCATCCACTTTCAATGTGACGGCAACATCGAGTTCCAATCTGACTCCCACCCTTACTGGGACCAACGGTATCTGCTCGATCAGCCGGACTGAGGTCAAAATCACAAGCAGCGCCGGGAGTTGCATTACCACAGCGACGTGGCCGGCAAACGCCTTCTACTTGGGAGCCTCCGCTTCACAGGTAACGGTTGCAGAAAAGCAGCCCACCATAATTACGTGGCCCACGCCGGCTCCGATTATTTACCCGGCAGCACTCAGTTCGACCCAATTGAATGCAAAAGCGAACGTTCCGGGCAAGTTCGTATATTCGCCACCGGCGGGTACCGTGCTGACCGCGGGCAACCAGACCCTGTCTGCGCAATTTACTCCAACAATCGGTGCCAACTATGCTTCCTCCGCAGCCACCGTCATATTGACCGTCGATCAGGGACTAACTATCACGAGCGCGAATTCCGCGAACTTCGTCGTAGGAGCGCCAAGCTCGTTCACGGTAACCACGGCTGGCTTTCCCATTCCAGCGCTCAGCGAAACAGGCTCTCTTCCCGCGGGCTTGACTTTCGTCGATAACGGCAATGGAACTGGCACGTTGCAGGGCACACTCACGCCCACAGCGGGAGGCGTCTTCAACCTCTCGTTCACGGCGCAGAATGGAGTTTCAGCAAACGCGGTTCAAAGCTTCACGCTCACGGTGGGCCAGGTTACACCTATGGTTGCCGCACGCTTCCTCGAGCAATCAACTTGGGGCCCCACGCCAGCCACGATCGCGCAGGTGCAGGAAGCGGGATTGCAGGGATTCTTACAGCAGCAGTTCAGCGCGCCCATTTCAACCTACCCGACTCCCAGTGCAACGGCCAATCTCAGCGTCGTGCAAAATCAGTTCTTTGTCAATGCGATCCAGGGACAGGATCAGTTGCGACAGCGAGTCTCTTTCGCCCTTTCCGAAATTATGGTGGTCTCATCCCTTAGAGGACCAACGACGGCTTCGGCTTTCAGTCTATGGATGAACATGCTGCAGAACGACGCCTTCGGGAACTTTTACAATTTGCTTAATGACGTCACCCTTAGTCCCACCATGGGTAGTTACCTTGATGCGGCAAACAATAATGGGTGCAACATTTGCAGGCCCAACGAGAACTACGGCAGAGAAGTATTGCAATTGTTCACCATAGGGCTGAACCAACTCAATATTGATGGGACTCCCCAACTCGACCTGAATGGCAATCCCATACCCACCTTCACGCAGAATACTATCGATAACTTCGCCCAGGTCTTTACCGGCTGGTCCTATGCACCACCTTCGGGAGAAAGTGCCGCATTCAATAGTCCGCCCTCTTACAGCGGCCCCATGCTTCCTTTCAACTCGAACCATGCGCAGGGGGCAAAGGTTTTATTGAATGGCACAACGCTAGCTGCCGGCGGCAATATTGAAGGGGACCTCGGGTCCGCTCTTGAGAATATTTTCACCCACCCGAACGTTGGTCCATTCGTCTGCCAGCAGCTGATCCAGAAACTGGTTACAAGCAATCCCAGTCCAGCGTATGTCTCCCGAGTGGCGCAGGTCTTCAACGATGACGGCAGTGGCGTACGCGGTAATCTGGAGGCGGTCGTAACCGCCATTCTTCTCGATCCCGAGGCTCGCCGCGGAGATGATCCTACGCAGGTGCAGCCCTCCGACGGCCACCTGCGCGAACCCCTGCTGCACATGCTTACCGCCATGCGCGCCGTTAATGCAACTACCGACGGCGCGAATCTCGGCATCTACGCGGGCACCATGCTGCAGTCGCCGTTTACTTCTCCGGATGTTTTCAATTTCTACCCCCCGTACTTTCAGGTCCCGGGAGCACAGTTGCTCGGCCCCGAATTCGACATTCTGGATGCGAGCGCCGCGATGGCGCGCATTAATTTCATCAATGTCCTGATTTACGGGTCAGTGAGTCCCCATACCACGATTAACATTTCTCCCTACGTCAGTGTGGCCGGTAACGTGAGTGATCTTTTAGCTCTAGTGAACACCGACATCATGCATGGCCAGATGCCCAGCGACATGTACAACACACTTTTCAGCGCACTTTCATCATCGGCGTTCAACAATGCGACGGCCCGGGCGGAAGCGGCGCTTTACCTCACACTAAGCTCATCTCAATTTCAGGTGGAACACTAATGCCGGCACCTTTTGGAGGGCGTCTGCCCGCACTCACGCGACGTAGTTTTCTAAGGACGACGTGCTGTACGGCGGCAGCCGGAATCGCTGCCTCCAGCCTCAGCCGTCTGGGCCTGATGAGTGCCTATGCTCAGGGGACTGACTACAAGGCGCTGGTTTGCATTTTTTTGTTCGGAGGCAATGACGCTAACAACATGATCATTCCGTACGATACGGGCGGTTACGGAACCTATGCACAGGTTCGCTCCATCCTGTCGCTGCCCCAGAAAACGCTGCTTCCCATTCAGCCCAAGAGTCAAAGTTTGCCATTCGCTTTCCATTCCCAGTTAGCGGGAATGCAGAACCTCTTCAATGCTGGCCAACTGGCAGCAATCGTCAATACTGGCGTTCTTTCACAACCCACCACGCGCGCGCAGTATCTGAATGGCCAAGTCAGCCTTCCCGCGAATCTGTTCTCGCATCCCGACCAGCAACAACAAATGCAGACGGATATTCTGAACTACACTACATTTCCCAACGTTGGCTGGGGCGGCCGCATCGCCGACCAAATACAAGCAATATACGGCGGCAATTTTCCAATCCTGATTTCTTTGGCAGGCATCAACGTGTTTGCGCAGGGATTGGTCGCAACACCTTTCCAGACGAGCACTGCCCCGACCAAGGCCTTGGGGGGCTTTAATGGCACTGCCGCCGACAATGCCCGCTTAGCGGCTTTCCAATCGCTGTTGAGCTTTGAAGACGGCCTCACGCTAATTCAAGCAGCCAGTACCGCTGCCTCCAATGCCGTCCAGAATGTCAACACGCTAGCCTCCGCCCTGGCTGCCGGGTCAGCTTTGAAAACAAAATTTCCCACAAACTCCCTCGGCGCCCAGTTGCAGCAGGTGGCGCAGATTATTCAGGTGCGCTCCGCTCTCGGTCTGCCACGCCAGATCTTCTTCGTCTCGCTCTTCGGTTTCGATACGCACAGCGACCAGTTGACCACGCAGAGCGAACTCCTTCTCGATCTTGATCAATCCATGAATGCTTTTTATCAGGCGACGGTTGAGATGGGTATTCCGCAGCAGGTATTGACTTTCACGATGTCGGATTTTGCGAGAACACTAGAACCTTCCAGCACCTCGGGCAGCGATCACGCTTGGGGCAGCCATCATCTGGTGATGGGCGGCGCTGTGAATGGTGGAGACTTCTACGGTTCCTGGCCGACTTTGGCCCTGGGCGGTCCAAACGACGCAACCAATCAAGGCCGCTGGATCCCCACTACCTCGCTCGATCAATATGGCGCGACACTAGCGCAATGGTTCGGAGTGCCGGCTGCCGCTTTGCCTTCGATCTTTTCCAACCTGCCAAATTTTTCGAATCCGACACTTGGCTTTCTGCCGGCTAGTTAGACCCCATCTTAAGACTCCATCAACGATTGGACCAGCGCGGGAATCCGCCAAACTCATGAAAATGATTCGGCGTGTTTTCGAATAACTGGGAATCTAGTTGGACTTACCGCGAGCTGAATGCGAGTCCGTCGGCTAAGCAGAGCATCCCGCTACTGGGACACCGGTCGGGGAGGCGGCGTAATGTGAAGGTGATCGTCTGGTTGAATAGTGTAAAGTCGCCTTCGCCGCGTGATCGGCTTTTGATCGCATTCCATTCGCTAGATGTGGTCCGAGAAGCCGCACTGCTACTTCATCCATCAGAGAAAACGGGGCAAGGGAGTCCGAACTCTCGGTACGGTTTTTGGGGCTGTTAAGCCTCGACGTGTCCGTAAATCGCAGCAGAAAAACCTCAGCTCAGAATTTCGCACAAAAATCCATCCCAAAAGCCTTCTCCGAAGTCCGGTTTGATTAGCCGTCCATGCGCGACTTGAGAGCGAACTCCAGGCGATTCTTTGGCATCAAAGCGGTCGGTTCGGGGGATGCCTTCCACAGTTGGGTGATTCGAGACAGTTGGGGTGATTCGAGCATGACTGCTTGGCTTCCGTTGTGTTGTGTGGACGACGCCAGCGATGATTCGACACCACGTTTTTTTGCCAGCCCTATATTTTTTAGGGACACTTCCTCCCGTCGAGGTTGCTAATTCAAGACTCCCGGACGAATTTTCAATTCCAATCCACTGCCTAGGAGAGAGTATGAAAAAGCTTGCGGTTCTAGTTCTTTTTTGCATGGTTGCGTCCCTGGTGCCGGTAGCCCTGGCGCAGAGTTGGGTGCCGGTTGCAGCCAACACACCGTCGGTGAAAAGCACGGTCCTAACTACACCGACACCTTCGAGTCAGCCCCTCCATATCGTGGTGGGTCTGAAACTGCAGAATGTTTCCTCGCTCGGCTCTTTTCTGCAGGGTCTGCGAGGCGGCAGCAGCACGCCGCTCACGCACGCGGCGTTTGTATCGAACTACTCGCCGACCGCAAGCCAGGTGCAGGCCGTGGAGAATTATCTGACGAGCCAGGGGTTTACCAACGTTCAGGTCACCGAAGATAACCTGCTTGTCTCCGCGCAGGGCACGGTCGGGCAGGCTCAACAGGCTTTTAACACGCCGATTGTTTCCTTCACGCTGAGCGGCAAAACCGCCTATGCCCCCAACGGGCCGGTCATGGTGCCTACTGCGCTCGGAAACATCGTCCTTCAGGTGTTGGGCCTGTCGAATGCCAACGCGATCAGTAATAAGTTATCGATGCAGCAGAACCTTAGTGTTATGGGGTTCGTCCCGAGCATCGTTCAAAACCCATCGGCTGGTACCCCGGATGTAACCATCGGCGGTCTGACCCCAAACAACCTGCGCACCGCCTATGATGCGGCGAACACCTCGACGGGCGGGAATACGGTTGTGGCGGTGGTGACCGAGGGCGACGATCTGACGCAGGTGATCTCCGATTTGCGCCAGGCTGAGCTTGAGAATTCGCTTCCGCTGATTCCCGTTGTCGTGCGGCAAGTCGAACCAGTTCCCAATCCCCAGGACAACAGTGGCGACGACGAATGGGACCTCGACAGCCAGTCCATCACGGGCCTCGCGTACAACGTGAAACAGCTGGTCTTCTACAACACCGCGAGCCTTGACGATTCCGACACCATCCTGGCCAACGACGCTTTTGCTACGGACGACATAGCGACGGTCGGCAACATGTCCTATGGCGGTTGCGAGGACGTTGAGGATTCCACGCTGGCGGACAATCTGGGATCTGTGGGAACGAACGCATTCGACGAGGTTTTCGCGGAAGCCGTCGCGCAGGGGCAGACCTGGTCGGCCTCCTCCGGTGATGCCGGGGCGGCCTGTGGGGTGGTCACGAACCTGGCAACCCCGGATACGGGCGTGCCGAGCAGCGTGGAATATCCGGCCTCCTCGCCAAATGTGGTGGCGGTGGGCGGGACGTCGCTTTTTGTCGACTCCAATTACAACTATGTGACGGAGCTGTCGTGGGATGCGGGGGGCGGTGGCACCAGCAACCTTGAACCCGCGCCCAGCTGGCAGTTCAGTGACTCGGCAATACCCACGTCAGCCACGGGCCTGCGCGCGTTGCCGGATGTTGCGATGTCCGCGGGACCGGAAGGCGCCGCCGCCGAGGGCGTCGGCTCGTATGCCATCGTTGTCATCAATGGGGCCGACGAGGGCGTGGTGGGCACGAGCTGGTCCTCCCCGCTGAACGTGGGCGCGTGGGCGCGTCTTGAGAGCGCGCGTTGCAACAGTCTCGGCTTTGAAGCGCCGATCGTGTATTCGCTTGACACAACGCAAGAACCGGGTTCGACCGCGGCCGGCTTTCACGACATTATCGCGGGAACCAACGGAGAGTATTCGGCCACGCCGGGCTGGGACTACACGACCGGCTACGGCAGCTTTGACATCGCGGCGGTCGATGCTGCGCTGAATTCGGCGGGCTATACGGCTCCTTCGGGCTGTGTGCCGCCCAACCAGGTGCCGGCGCCTACGGCCGCGCTGGCAGCTCCAGCCACAGTGGGGGTCGCACCTCTTACGGTCGCCTTTAGCGGATCTGGCTCCACCGATCCCGCTGGTCGCGCCTTCACCAACTACGGGCTCAACTTCGGTGATGGGTCGGTCGCCGTCCAGTCCACTCCGAATTTTTCTTCCCACACCTACAATGCCTCCGGCACCTACACCGCATCGTTGCAGGTCACGAACTCAGGGGGAGCCGTAAGTGCTCCGGCGACGCAGTCGGTAACCGTGCTCGGCACGCCACCGGGATGCGCGGCCAATGGGGATCAACTGATCCAGGCGACCGCCAGTGAGTTTACCGGCACGGAGGGCGAGGACATCGGCAACGGTACTGACGTGGTTCAATATGGCTCCATCAGCGAACCTGCGAGCATGCCGGGTGAGCTCGTCTTCACCATCCAAGTCGACAATCTCAACAATGTCCTGCCGGGCTTCCGCTGGACCTACTTCTTCAATATTGCTGGACAGAACGCGCCCAACGTCGGCTATTACTACGTGGCGATGGTGAGCGCTGACGGTCCCTCGCCGGTGTTCAACTATGGCTACCGAACGACCAATCCCGCCGGCTTCGGCCAATATCAAGTTGTGGGCACGTTGAACGCCGCGAGTAACTACACCACCAATGGCACGATCACTCTGGTGCTCGATGAGTCTGCCTTCGGTCTCACCGCCGGCAGCCAGCTTACCCATGTCGAAGTCGAGACGCGGACATCGGCGCCCGATGATCTTACGGGTACAACCTCGGCAGGTGTGGGCCTGACGCAGGAGGCGGCCGGTGCGTCTGTCCCGTATACGCTGGTTGGCAACTCCACCTGCGCCTCGAATGCGGCACCGGTTGCCCTCCTTACAGCGAGTGCCACACAGGGGGCAACACCGCTTGCAGTGTCCCTGAATGGTTCCTCTTCGACGGCCGCCACAGGGGCGAACGTTGCGTATTATCAGTTCAACTTTGGCGATGGCACATCGACGCCCTGGCAGTCCTCGCCGACGGTTCAGCACAACTATCCCACGCCTGGCACTTACATGGCAGCATTGCAGGTGGCCGATAACCGGGGCTTAGTCAGCAGCTCTGCGAGCGACGTGAGCATTGTTGCTCTAGGCAGCATTAGTCTCGCGCCGGCTTCCCTGAGCTTCGGCGATGTGGCCATCAACCTCACCAGCGCGGTCAAGACAGTGACCCTGAAGAACACCGGTACATCTGCGCTGAACGTCGGTTCCATCGGCGTCATGCCCAGCACCAACTTCAAGATTTCCGCCAACACGTGCGGAGCCACATTGGCCGCGAGCAAAACGTGCAAGGTGAGCCTTGCATTCGATCCTGTCGCGCTCGGCGCGCTGACGGCGTCGCTCGTTGTCACCGATAACGCCTCTGGCAGTCCTCAGAGTGTGGCGCTATCAGGCGCGGGCGTCGAGCCGGCGACCCTGAGCCCGGCCCGCGTGACTTACGTGAAGCAGGCGTTAGGCACGACGAGTGCGGCGAAGACCTTCACCTTAACCAACACCCAGCCTACTGACCTTACCGGCATCGCCATCTCGACCGCGGGGAATTTTGCCGTATCGTCGACAACATGCGGAACGAGTTTGAATGCCAAGTCGAAATGCACCATCAGTGTGACCTTCACGCCAACGGCGACCGGCCCACAAACCGGCCAGTTGAGCGTGAGTGACAGCGGGAGCAACAGCCCGCAAACGTCGAACCTCACGGGCACCGGCAAATAGGTTAAGTTCCGTGCTGAATCTAGGCCCCGCAGAAATGCGGGGCCTTCCTCTATGCGGCTGCGGAATAACTTCCGTTAACAGCGATAACACTCAAAACCCGCGCCCCAGTATCCGTCGCAGCCACTCTTGAAAGCGCTGGCTCGTGCTCAGGATTGGAGGGTTAGCGTGATAAAACCGTATCCGGGGTCGAATCCCTCTTCCCCCGCCACGCAGTCTGCGCTGCAAAGAGGACTATGTTCTTTGAAAACCGTCGATATTCGCATGCGCGCCGTTCACTTTTTCATCCGGGTCTGCCGAGGCTTCCTCTCCGAAAATCTTGCTCTTAACTTCTCGGCTTGGCTTTTGCGCCATTTTCTCTGGAGGGCAAATGTGTAGTCCGATTTCGCCAATTTCTGTGGAGAATGCATCGCGATCAAAACATCGATCATGTGGCGAAAGCATCCTTGACTCGAAGGCAGCCGCAAAGAATATCCTTTGTGGTAGTCCAGCGGTGATCAGGGATTGAAGCTCTTATGCACCGATTCCACTGAGTTGCTGAGACATCATGTCCCGTTTGTAAACGATTCCTGGAACTTAAGAACGTGGTTGCACAGTATTTGCAGGCACCGCGTGCGTATTCTCATCACGCGACTCACTGTTGCAGAGCTCTATTTTCCTCAGAGTTCAAAGTCCCACATCAAATCCACGTGGTAGCATCCTGACCATGGAAACCGCGAATCTGGATTTTCTGTATCTTGAGAACGATCCGAGAACTCAGTCGCCATCCGCTTGCGTCTACATCAAATCGGCGGGCACGCAAGATTTTGCCGGGATGAAAGCAGAACGTCTAATTTCAGCCCATTGTCTGAATTTCGTTGAACTTGATGCCGAGATCCGAAGGCTTCACGCGGAACTGGACGAGATCCGCGCACGGGCAAAAAAGAAGTTCTACAAAGCGGAGGCGATGGCTGCAGCGTCTTAGCTGAGGACAAGGACAATAACATGGTCCTTCTTCCCTGACCAAGGTTGATCGTCTCACACTACATTCTTCCGCTCGAACGCACAATGTCGACTGCTGCGCTATTTCTTTAAAAGTTGAGTGCGCAAGACGCCGCGATTAAATCTCTACCATTGGAATCAGGATTAGTACTTGTGTGATCGGCGGTGCTCGGCAATGCTCGTGCAAAAGGAGCGTTCCAATGCAACTGGGTGAGACCATTGCCACGTACGATGTTGACTTGGCGTTGCGGGGTGAGAGCGGCAAGTTCGAAGTTACGAGTCCGGCAGGTGAGATTTACTACATCAATTGCAAACCGAACAGTTCGATCTCGAAATCGGCCTCATTCAAAAATCAAACTTTTTCACGCGCGTTTTTCGTGAGAAAGGTTGCGGAGTCGGTTTCGCTGGAACATGGCAATACAGCAGTTCCGGCCATAGAAAAGCCCCCGACAACAATCACCCAGGCCCCATTTCTGATTGGCCCGGAGAAAAATGAAACCGTGCCGTCCGGCGCGGATTTCCTTGGAACGGAGTTTGAAATGCTCGCTGAACACGACTCAATTTGGAATCTGGAACTTACCCACTCACAGACCGAGGGTAGTGAACGGCCGACGGCCCGCGTATGTGTCAAGACCGGTCGCAAGGATGACACGGGTGAGAAACCAGAGATAGCGCTCACCGCACCTTGTGCGACTCTGAATGAACTCGATATTGAGATCCGGCGGTTGCAAGCGCAATTGAACGAAATCAGTTCCCGTGCCAAGAAGATATTCTACAAAGCGGCCGCCGCGGCCAGCGCCTAGCCGCAGGAT
>JBAWBR010000026.1:0-13826 GCA_049589875.1 Terriglobales bacterium | reverse complement strand
GCCTGTACCGTGCCCTGGGCAAGAGCATCTTTGATGTGGTCGACAAAGACGCTGCGGCTCTGCAGCCCGAATTCGCGGCCTATGAGTTTGCCCTTGCGATCCAGGAAGAATGTGGTGGGCAGCACGTTGACACCGCCATAGCTCATGCCGACTGTTTCCTTGCCCAGCAGAATGGGATAGTTCACCCCCATATCCTGAGCGAACTTCGCAATATCCTCGGTGGTGGCATCATCCATTGCGATGCCGACAATTTGAAAACCCTGCGGGCCGTACTCCTTCTGCAATTCGACAAACCATGGCATCTCAACTTTGCAGGGCTCGCAATAGGTGGCCCAGAAATTCAAAAGAACGGCCTTGCCGCGCAAGTCGGAGAGTTTGAGATTCTTTCCATCCAACCTCTGCAGTTCAAAATCGGGTGCGATCGAACCGATTAACTGCCCTGCCCGCGGGGTAGCGACGCCGCTTTCGTGCGACATACGGAGGCCGGCAAATAACATGACCGCCACTAATGCGCCCACAAAAAACAAAACTAAAGGATCTCTTCGCACTTATTACTCCCGCCCCCCGAACGCTCAGCTTGAATTAGTGCAATTATACCCCTTCTAACAACACGAGTTAGAGGGCAAAACGATTCAGAAAGGAGAAATACCCCGAGATCAGCGTGAACCGCCCCAGTACCAGCAGAACTCCAAGAACAATGAGCAAGCATCCACTCGCGACTTCCACCGCGTGCATGTGGAATTTGAAACGGTTGTAAAACTTGAGAAAGCGTTCGATACCAAGCGATGTAATCAGAAAAGGGACGGCGAGTCCAGCCGAATAAATGGCGAGTAAGAAGATGCCTTTCCACACTGTATCTTGCGCGGCGGCAAATCCCAGCACCACGGCAAGGATCGGGCCTACGCAAGGCGTCCATCCGAACGCAAATGCAAAACCGATTACAAATGCTCCCCATGCCGATGTGCCGCCTTTCAGACTATGCAGGCGCGTATCGGCAAGCAGAGCTTTGATCTGAAATATTCCAGTCAGGTGAAGGCCGAACAGAATAATGACAACTCCGGCAACGCGGGCGATCAGGGACTTGTATTGCGCCAGAACCTGGCCAACCTCGGTGGAAATAGCGCCGAGCGTGATAAACACAATGCTGAAGCCGACGATGAAGGCAGCGGAGTTGAGCATCAGTTTGCGCAGCAGATGGCCCTCACTCGACTTGAGCTCTTCGATGCCCGCGCCCGAGATTAACGAAACATAGCCCGGCACCAGCGGAAGCACACAAGGCGATAGAAAGGAGATGAGACCTGCACAAAAGGCCGCGAGTGGTAGTGGCAAACTGGTCATAAGGTTTTTTGTTCTGTGGCGTCTATTGTAGCTTTAGAGCAGCCTCTGTACAGGTTACGGTTTCTTGGCTCTTTTGGGTGCGGGAGACGCCTGGACCGCCGGAGGGGCCTCATTTGCAGGCGTTTTCTCTAGCACCTTATCGATGAATCCAGGCGGTACGATCGCGGTAAGAATCGCGCGATCTCCCGAATGTTCGACTTTCAGGCTATCGAAGAAACTCTTTACATCGGCGTCGGTGCCATGCGTGCCAATACTCCCCTCGGCTGCATGAAACAAGCTTAGGAATGTGCTGGCCTTGTCGGCGACGGCCTGAGCATCGGATTCGCTGTCGGTGAAAACCTCGGCCCGCAGATGCAGCGCGCGAAGACTCCTCGCGGAAATCACAGCAACGGCGGGCCTCGCCAACAACATCGTCCAACTGGCGAAGCCGCCGAGGGAACTCATTTCCGCGGGCCGGAGGCGCAGAATCGCGAATGCCGCGCTTGCCAGCGGAACCTGGCCATAAAACTTCCTCAGGAGCGATGGTCCTCCGAATGGCGAAGCCAATTTGCGCGACCGGTCGACAATCCCACGAATCACATCCGGATCGGGATGATTGGACACGGCGACACTGTCATAAGAAAGTACGCTGACCCGAACCGTCCGGCCTTCGAGAGGAATGTTGTAAATATCGAAGCCGCGGTAATTTTCAACCGAAGAAGATATTTTTTTGAGATAAGGAATGAACCGGCCGGAATCGAACTTCCCGACAAAAATTTCGGAAAAGCGCGGCTCCGTAGACGAGCCGGCGGTGCCAGCTCCCCAACTCTTGGGGTAGTGCACGGCAAAGGCAGCTTCATCGAGATCGCGTTCGAATTCGAAGCCGGTCTCGTCCACAAATTTTTGATACTCGGGGTCGTGGGAAACTGGCGGTAGCTGGCTGGCGGAACTAAAGGTCCGAATCCATTTCAGATTGACATAGAAAAATCCGTCTGCGCCGGGTAGCAGCCGGGCGGCCTCGGGCGGCGCGTGTTTGCGCAGCACGACGACAAGCGCGACAGCGGCGATAACCAAAACAACAACGGCAAAAATGGGAAGTCTGCGTCGAATGCGCATCGGAAGATCGGCGGCTGCCGCTTCATCCGCTCAAGCGAATGAATTTGCCTATCATAGCACTCCATAGTCTCGACGTTTTTACAAGGGCATGCCAATGGCTGGGTTTTCCCACCGGAAACGCCATGCGCGGCACTTTTGAGGGATGTCGAGAACGGGCGGAACCATGTAAACTTTCCTTCTGACCACAGGGGATTCGACGATGAGAAGAAGGGCCGGGCTCTGTTTGCTATTAACTTGGCTGACACTGTCCGCGGCCTTCTCGTTTGCAGCTCCTCCAATAGACACGATTGGCTACCTGGTCACCAATGATGACTATGGCCAGGGGGAGTCCAATAGCTCCACGTTCTTTACTATTGGGTCCAATGGCGCGCTGAGCAACCCAACAGTAGTTGATCTCGACGGGGCGGGCATTGGCGGCGGCTATTTTGCGGCGAACCGGGTAAGTTCGCTGAATACCCCTGCTTCGCCGTGCGTTTATCTTTCCCAGGGGTCGACGAACACAATCGCTGGTGTCCAGGTTTCCACCCAAACGTTGGTTGGCGATTTCTCTGCGTCCGACATAGACAACGGCGCGGACAACGGTATTGGCATGGTGATGAACAGCGATTATCTGTATGCCAGCTTCTCGACTTCCTCCACGATTGCGACCTTCGCGATTCAACCTGGGTGCGCACTGCAGTTTCTCAGCGACATCTCCCCCTCTGGCTTGAATGGCGGCGCGCCCAAAGGAATGGCGCTGTCTGGCAACTTACTGGTGGTGACATACGGGGATGGTTCCATTGAGTCTTTCAATACCTCATCCGGTTTGCCGGTTTCCAATGGGGATGAGCAAAATGCCACAGGTTACGCCAGCGACGATTTTCCCGATGGCATAGTGATTACCCCGGACGGCCATTACGCGATTTTTGGCGACGACGCCAGCGGTGCGGCCATAGAAGTCTCCGATATTTCATCAGGCCAGCTGACTTCAACCATTCTCTATAATTTGCCGGCGGGATTGAACTCCAACAACGTGTTATTAAGTCCCGATGGGACGCTGCTCTATGTCAGCAACAATACTTCCGGACAGGTTAGCGCCGCTTTTTTTGATCCGGCTTCAGGAACAGTGTCTGGGAGTTGCACGTCTCCCCCGCTCAAGGGTTTTAATTCGGCATATTCGTTCGTCGCGACGCTGGCGATAGCCGGCCCGGGCAGCGCAGGTTCTGTTCTCTATGTCGCGGAGTTCGGCCAGCCATCTGCAATTGGCGTGATCGATGTGAGTGCAAGCGGCGGGCAGTGCACGCTGAAGGAAGCATCCGGATCTCCGGTATCGTCTTCCAGCGACAGCTTGCTTTCGATCGCAGTGGTGTCGACGCTGCCATTGGGCCTGTACAGTCCGACCCCTGGATCGACTTTGTCCAGTAGCCGCGTTACCTTTGAGTGGGATGGGCCCGCGACCGCGACGGCGTTTAAACTTGCTGTTGGATCGTCAGCGGGCGGCAGCCAGTATTATCAGTCCGGATCACTCTCGCCTACTAGTACCTCGGCGACTGTTTCAATGCTGCCGAGCGATGACAGCACAGTCTATGTGACACTCTCCTGGCTCATCAATAGCTCATGGGTTGTCAACTCGTACACCTACACCGCTGGCGACGTGCGGCAGCATATTGGTTTCGGAAGCAGGAGATAACGCAAAATTGCGCAGGCTGGGATGCGTGCGCGGTGTGGGAGAAATGGTATGGGCGTGAGCTGGTGTTTCAAGTGGGTGATGGCGGCAGGTTTTGTCGGGCTGGCATTCGTCACTGCCTCGGCGCAGGTCGGGAACTGTCCCTCGCGGCCCAATTCTGGCACTCCCATTACGAATCCGCTGGATCTTTACAGTCAGAATGGAATACTTACCCTCGCACTGGCTTTGAACAATGGCGTCGATTCCTACGGATATACCCATGATTGTTACAACTACTCCACCGGTAGCGGCACGATTGAAGCTCCCACGCTGCGGCTCAATCCCGGCGACACCTTGAACCTGACCCTGACCAATCAGCTTAATCTTCCCACCTCGAACGCGGCGCGTCTGAAGCATCCGATGCACATGAGTTCAATGAAACCCATGAATTCGGGAGCAATCAAGAACGGTAAGGCTCCCTCGGACACATCGTGTAACGGCGGCACGATAACGCAAAATTCCACAAACCTCCATTTTCATGGGCTCAATATTCCTCCCGTCTGCCATCAGGACGATGTGATCAATACACTCATCCAGCCAACCGATCCACCATTCCAGTATCAATTTCAGATCCCGGCCAATGAACCGCCCGGTTTGTATTGGTATCACCCTCATCCTCACGGTTTTACTACCAATCAGGTGAATGGTGGGGCATCGGGAGCGCTGATCGTTAGCGGCATCGAGAATGTAAAGCCGCAAGTCGCTGGGCTTACCGAGCAAGTACTCGTGCTTCGCCAGCAGTTTCTGAATCCCGGTTCGTGGCTGCCCGGGCCGTATGAAACCACACTCAATTTTGAGACGGTGGTTACGCCACCGCTCCATAGTCTGCCCTTGATAATTGCGGATCCCGGAGAACAGCAATTCTGGCGGGTGCTGAATGCCTCCACCCAGGGTTTTCTTTCTTTGCAGATTGCGTATAGCGGAACTCCCCAAAGCATGGAGTTGATTTCCGTGGATGCCGTTCCGGTCACCGGCGATCCCTATGTGACCACGATCAACATTCCTCCAGCGGGCCGCGCCGAATTTGTGATTACTGGACCTCCCGAAGGCGCGAACGCTGTGTTGATTGATTCGGGATTCGACACCGGACCCGCGGGCAACCCCAATCCAGGGCAGATTCTCGCAAATATCGTTTCGAGTTCGGAAGCTGTGAAGCGCAATTTTCACGTTCCGCCCAAGCACCATATTCCCGCTTCCAAAGTTCCACCAGCCACCCGGCAACGATTTGCCAATCTTGCCACGGTGAAACCGACGGCCACGCGCAGCCTTTATTTCTCCGAGGCGACCGAGGGCACCAACGGTCCCACTAACTACTTCATCACCGTTCAGGGACAGACGCCCAGAGTCTTCGACCCCACCCTCCCGCCGGCGATCGTCACCAACGTAGGCGCGGTTGAGGATTGGACGATTGAAAATCGCAGCTCCGAAGAGCACGCATTTCACATGCACCAGATACATTTTCTGGTGATGGCGATTAATGGCAAGGCATTGGAAACGCCCGTGATGCAAGATACGGTTCTCATCCCTTACTGGAATGGCAAAATGCCTTATCCCAGCGTGAGAGTGCGGATGGATTTTCGCGATCCAGAAATCGCGGGCACGTTTGTCTATCATTGTCACGTGCTGGACCATGAAGATGGCGGCATGATGGCCGAGATCCAAGTGAACCCGTGATTGTCGCCGCTGCGCCCAGTTGACGGTTTCTCCCCTCGACGCTTAGCATATAAGTTTGACTTTTAGAGAGATGAATCTGCTGTGCGAGACTCAAGCTTCACGGCAGGCGCAATCATGGAAAAGAAAAAACTGGAAAGCTTCAAGAAGAGACTGGAAGTGCGGCAACAGGAATTGCGGCACATGGTAACACGTAATCAGCAGGATGGACGCACGGCCGACGAGGAAGCCACGCAGGATGTCGCCGATCGCGCCGCCAGCTCCTACACAAAAGAGTTCCTCTTTAGCCAGAGCAATAACGACCGCCAGTTGCTCAACATGGTGGAAGGCGCCTTGGCGCGCATCCGCGAAGGCAGCTTCGGGGAGTGCGTTTCCTGCGGCAAAGAGATCAACGCCAAACGGCTGGAAGCCGTTCCCTGGACGCGGCACTGCATCGAGTGCCAGGAAAAGGCCGAAAAAGGCCTGCTTGAAGCGGCGCAGTAATTCCTCATCGGTAGTCCAGCGGCTGGGACAATCGGTCGGCACGGATTGGCCCAGGATTAAGGATATTGACCACGCACCCGCCTTTTGTCTGGAGTTCTGCTTCACAATCTCTGGGAGCGGCGTATCGCCAGTTGGCGCCTCTCGATCCCCCATTCGGGCCATGAAGAAGCGGGATCTGCCGTATCCAATCGCGACCGGCGATGGTATGCTTTGTGAATACTCCACGCCGCACTGGGTGTCGGCGGTAAATTTGATTCACAAGGTGACCTTATGACTTGGACCACGCCGGTTTTTGAAGAAGTGCTTCTCTGCTGCGAGATCAATTCCTACGTAAGCGCAACGCTGTAATCGTCGATGTACCTTCGCATCCTCGGGTCGGCAGCTGGAGGCAGGTTCCCCCAGTGGAATTGCGGCTGCGAAAATTGTTCTGCAATACGCGGCAATTTCCACGGAAACGGCCGCCACAATGAGTTCGCCGGCAAGTCGCGCACCCAGGCTCAACTGGCGGTGAGCGCCGACGGCGTAACCTGGTTTCTTGCCGGAGCTTGTCCCGATCTTCCTTTCCAGATTGAAGCGAATCGAGAACTGCATCCCTGTGGGCCGCGCGATTCGCCAATCGCGGGCGTGGTGCTTGGAAGCGCGGATCTCGATCACGTTGTTGGTCTCCTGCTTCTGCGGGAACTACAGCCGCTTCGTGTCTATGCGGCGCCGTCGATCCTGCGCATTCTGCGCGAAGAAAATAGCATGTTCGGAATGCTGAATCGCGCCGAGCATCAAGTGGTGTGGACGCCGATGAACGCGGGCGCGTCGTTTCCGCTGCTCGATGCCGAGGGCCAGGCCCCAGCCAGCAATTTGCAATGCGAAGCGTATTACCTGGCTGGCCGCTATCCTCAATACGCGAAAAGCTCGGGGTTGGCGCCGGACGAAGGTAGTGCAGCATTGTTCTTTACGGTATCAGTCAACGCCTCGTCAGTCTTGCCATCGGCATCCAAGACGCAATCGGCGAAGCGAGTCGCATATCTCCCCGCCGTTGGAAAATTGGACGACGCGCTCATCGCAAAGATCGATGGCTCCGACATTCTCCTCTTCGACGGCACATTTTGGAGTGACGACGAACTCATGCGCATCGAGTCCAGCGGCGAAACCGCCCACCAGATGGGACATATTCCAGTTGAAGAAAGTCTCCAACTGCTCAAGAATGTGAAGGCCGGACGGCGTATTTATATTCACATCAACAACACAAATCCGATTCTCGACGAATCCGGCCCCGAGCATCGCGCCGTTCGCGCGGCGGGCTGGGAAGTAGCGGAGGACAATTGGCATCTGGCACTGTAGTGGAATCGAGTGCGGGTAAGCTCACCTTTGACGAACTGCGCGCGGCGCTGCGTCAGGTTGGCGCCGAGCGCTATCACCACCAGCATCCATTTCACGCGCTCATGCACGAAGGCAAGCTCAGCCGCGGACAATTGCAGGCGTGGGCGCTGAATCGTTATTACTACCAGTCGATTATCCCGATCAAAGATTCGATCATTCTCTCGCGTTCCACCGATCCGGCCTTCCGCCGCGCTTGGCGCAAACGTATCGTGGATCACGATGGAGACGAGCAGCGCAACGGCGGGATTCTGCGCTGGATTAAGCTTGCCGAAGCAACGGGCCTGGATCGCGAGCGCGTGCTGAGCGCCGAAGGGATTTTGCCGGCGACGCGGTTCATCGGTAACGAATATCTCAATCTGGTGCGGACGCGCCCGTTCGTCGAATGTGTAGCTAGTTCGTTGACTGAGTTATTTTCGCGCGACCTCATCGCGCTGCGCATGGAGAAGCTGCGGCAGCATTATCCATGGCTGGCAAGCGGGCTGGATTATTTCGAAGCGCGGCTGACGGAAGCGCCGGAGGATGCGGCCTTTGCGATTAAGTACGTGTTCGATCATTCGACAACGCGAGCCGAGCAGGAACGCGCGATTCAGGCCTTGCGCGACAAGTGCGACATTCTTTGGGCGCAGCTCGACGCGCTTTACTTCGCTTATGTCGAGCCGGGATGGCCACCGCCGGGCGCGTTTCAGATAAGCCCGGACATGGATTCGAACGTCGACACGAAAAGCGGCTCGAAAGGCAATGCCGGAGTTGGTCGTGGCTGAATTGACCGAAACCAGCGTTCCGAAGCTCGCTGCGGGATGCCGCTGGGGTGGCACCAGCGACGCGCCAGTCGTTCTGTTTCCCGAAGGCGCAATCAAAGTGGAAGGCACGGGCCGCGTGATCCTGGAACTTTGCACCGGCCAGTTCACGGTCGCGGAGATGATTCACCAATTGGAGCAGCAGTTTATGCTTGCGCCAAAGGGCAAGATTCGCGCCGACGTGATCAGCTTCCTCGAGCAACTGCACGACAAGCGTATTCTTGATTACTGAGTTCATTGAATCATTGAGCTATTGAATCATTAGGTGCAGCCTAAGTGATTCAATACCTGAATGCCTCAATGTTCCAATCCACTGGCCCTGATTGCCGAGATCACGCACCGCTGCCCGCTGCACTGCGTCTACTGTTCGAATCCGCTGGAGATGACGGCGCGTAACGAAGAGCTGGCGACTGCGGACTGGCTGCGGGTTTTCAATCAGGCCGCCGCGCTCGGCGTCTTGCATCTTCACATCACGGGCGGAGAGCCGCTGGCGCGCCCCGATCTCTCCGAAATGATTACTGGCGCCCGCCAGGCGCGCCTTTACACCAACCTCATCACCTCGGGCATAGGGCTTTCGCGCGACCGCCTCGCGCAATTAGTCGGCAATGGCCTCGATCACATTCAGCTCAGCTTTCAGGATTCCGAGGAGAGCAAAGCAAACTGGATCGCCGGCACTCGCGCCCACGCCCACAAAATCGAATTGGCGGCCTCAATTCGCCAGCACAAGCTCGCTTTCACGGTAAATCTGGTCGTGCACCGGCAGAACATCGATCATCTGGAAGAGATGATTCCCGCGCTAGAGGCGCTCAATCCCGACCGCATGGAAATTGCGCACGCGCAATACTACGGCTGGGCGCTCACCAACCGGCACGCATTGCTGCCAACGCGGGTGCAGCTCGACCGAGCACTGCGTACCGTCGCGGATGCGCAAGAGCGGCTGAAGGGCCGGATTCGTATCGATATGGTTGTGCCCGACTACTACGCGCGCTATCCGAAGGCGTGCATGGGCGGCTGGGGACGGCAGTTGCTGCTCATCGATCCCGCCGGACGCGCGCTCCCATGCCACGCCGCAGGCGTGATTCCCGGCATGCGCTTCGACAGCGTGCGCGACCACGCGCTCGATTGGATATGGATGAACTCGGAGGCATTTCAAAAATTTCGCGGCGAAGATTGGATGCCCGAGCCATGCCGCTCCTGCGACCGGCGGAAAGAGGATTACGGAGGATGCCGCTGCCAGGCGTTTTTGCTGGCGGGCGACGCCTCCGCAACCGACCCGGCATGCGAGTTAGCGCCAATGCACCGGGTGATCGAAGATGCTATTCGCAACGACGGCGTGCGCGAAGCAGAACCGGCGGACCTCGTCCGTGAGCCGCGCGAAGCTCCTTTCCACGTTTTGCAGGAAAAGATGGCGGGGTTCTGGAGCTATCGGACGGACCCGAAATGACACCGCGAAGCTCTGACGTGCGTCCTCCTGCTTTGACGCCCGCAAAATCCGCCTGTTAAACTGAACAATTGCCATCCTATTCATAATTCAAGAAGGAATCCTGTGCGCGCAGAAACCCGGCATCAACTGAAAGAAGACCGCTTCAGCAAAGCAACCTTCGAAGCGGCGGAAAAGACTGTCAACTGGTCGCAGGAGCACCAGGGGAAACTGATCGTGGCTGCGGCGGCAGTGATTGTGATTGCCGCAATCGGGATCGGCGGCTGGTATTACATGAATTCACAGGACGAGAAGGCGAGCATGGATCTTACCGCCGCGGTCCGAACGCTCGAAACGCCTCTTCGCCCCGCGGGCACGCCCGAGCAGCCTGGGTATGCAAGCTTCGACTCCGGCACGGCGCGAGCCAGCGCTGCCCGCAAGCAGTTTCAGGAGATCCTCGACAAGTATGCGCAAACCCGCAGCGGCAAGATGGCACGATATTTTGTGGGCTTGACAGCGGCGCAGCTTGGAGATAACGCGACCGCAGAGCGCGACCTGCAGGAGGCTGCCGGTTCATCCGATTCCAATCTTGCGTCGCTTGGGAAAATGGCGCTCGCTTCCCTATACGCTGCGGAGAATAAGGATTCTCAGGCAGTCGATCTCTATCAGCAGCTGATCGACCACCCGACCGAAGTTGTGTCGAAGGTTGCGGCGCAGTTCGAGCTCGCTGATTTCTACGAGGCGCGCCACAGGACGGACGATGCGCGAAAGGCCTACGCGCAGATTCAGAAGGAAAATCCGTCTTCGGATGCGTCACAACTGGCGCAACGCAAATTGGCGGAGCTTAAGTAGAACGCCCAGCGATTTCTACTTTCCAGCGATTCCCCGTAAGCAGCCGATCAGGCGATCGCAATCTTCCGGAGTGTTGTAGACATGCGGGGCCACGCGCATGGAAGCTCCACGAACGCTGACAAAAACTTTTTCCCGCGCCAGTTCATGAGTCAATTCCGGCGGGATCGGTTTCGCTCTTCGCAGACAGAGATAATGCGGCGCGCGCAAGGGTTCGCGAGCTGCCGAGAAGCCCAGCTGCGCGGCTGTTTCCGCTAGATGGCGATTCAGCGCACCTGAAGTTGCGGAAATTTCCTCCACGCCCCACTCGAGTATTTGCCGCATGGCGCGAACGGCGGCGGGCAGCAGCGCGAAATTCGAGCGCTCTCCCATATCGAAGCGGCGAGCGCCCTCGTCATATTGATCGGAATAGAGAATGAGGCTTGAAAAATCGCGGGCATTCGCGCGTTGAATCCATCCTTCTTCAAGCGGCGAACCGTTATGCCATTTGGGAGCAACGTAAAGCACGCCGACGGTATAAGGACCGAGCAGCCACTTGTAGCTGGCGGCGACGGCGAAGTCCGGCTGAACATCTTTTACGCTGAAGGGCAGCACGCCGAGGGACTGGGTGAGATCGAGCGCGAGACTTGTGCCTATCTCACGGCAAGCCGCGCTAATGCGGACAAGATCGAGTTGGCCGCCGCTGGTCCAATGCACATGCGGCAAAGCGGCGATGGCTACGTCAGGCGTCAGTTCGTTGAGAACGGCTGCAGTCCAGTCGTAATCTTCGGGCCACGGAACAATTTTGAGCGACGCACCCCTCTGCTCGGCCAACTTCTGCCAGGGGTAGTAATTGGATGGAAACTGTTCGGCGAGAACCAGAATCGTCTGCCCCTTGACGGCAGGCAGATTCCGAGCAGCCGTTTCAATTCCGTAGCCCGCGGACGAAACGATGGCAATGCAATCGGCGGTCGAGCCAAGGACTTGTGCGGCCACTTCGCGAAACTCTTCTGCGCCAGTAAAGAACTCCTGAGCCGTCAGGTTCCACGGATGCGCCTTGCGGCTGAGACCGGCGGCGCCGGCCTCATATGCCGATTTCATCAGCGGCGACATGTACGCGCAATTCAGGTAAGCGACGTTGTCGGGAATGTCGAAAAGATGACGTTTGCTGGGCAGCATGGGTTAGTGAAGACGCTGAGTCAAGAAACCAGTGTACTGCGATTTCCACGAGTCGCCATTCCGGTTGCGCCTCCATAACCCTTGTGGTACCTTAAATAATTGTCCCGGTTATTCAGAGGGATCAGGGAAGTATTGTGCCCGGGCGTGCATGCTTCCACCTGCTGGCGTAGCTCAGTCGGTAGAGCATCTGATTTGTAATCAGAGGGTCAGGGGTTCAAATCCCTTCGCCAGCTCCAGAGAATAATTTTTCCGGAAACACGGCGGTCTGCGCGGAGACGCGCATTAGCGGCGCAACGGTAATAACGCACTCCATCCAGTAATTTCCGGCGAGTGTAGTTGTCAGGCGAGCAATTCCCGCAATTCGTTTCCCGAGCTGCGATGATGGTGGTTGACGCCCGGTCCGGTGTGTTTTTGTTCGCGTGCAACAGGGTTTCCGGATTTGCACAGGTGGGTGAGCGGTTAAAGCCAACAGACTGTAAATCTGTCCCTCTCAGGAGGTACGGAGGTTCGAATCCTCCCCTGTGCACCAGATTGAGCCGTTTTGCAGGCGCGAGCGGAGCGGAAGCCTGCTGGCGAAATCCCGAGCGCTTTCGCGAGGGAGCTCGAGGCTGAGGTTTTCAGCACGGTGTAGGGCGGTAATAGAAGTGACGGTTAAGAAGAAGTTCGCGCTGGCTTTGATTGCGTATGTCGTCCTGGGCGTTCTGGCTTGGACTACGCTATCAGATGAGCCGATTCAGGTTTTCGATTGGAATCTGAAACTGCGAACTGGAACGCTGCTGATCCTGGGATTGTTCGCTTTTAAGTCGGCGCTATTTTTCTGGCGCACGAAGATCGAAGAACCGCCGATCCGGGAAAGCGAGATCGAAGAAAGCGAAGAAGCGCACCGCGGATCTCGGTCGAGAGTGTAGATGGGCCGATGTAGCTCAGTTGGTAGAGCACTCCCTTGGTAAGGGAGAGGTCATCAGTTCAATCCTGATCATCGGCTCCAGAATTTGAGGTTGGGCATGGAAAATGTCTGGCACGCGTTTAGCTGGTGGGTTGGGCCAGCAGTTTTGTTTGTATGGCTTGCCGTAGAGGGAGTCGCAGCGGGACGTTTGGATTCGGGTGTCAGAAAGCGGCCGATGAGCTTTGCGTTGGTACTTGTCGGGCTAATGACAGCACAGAGTTTTGCTCGGGATGCTTTTGAAAATCGACTTGTGCATGTACTTGTAGGTTTGGTTGTTGTTGTCTACGCTCTCGTTCGAAGTACAGTCTTAATCAGGATGTTGCGTGGGCATTCAATCGCTGAAGTTAAGCTGAGAGCTGACAGCTGAGAGCTGACGGCTGGTTTCGAGGGCGGGAGTAACTCAGTGGTAGAGTCACAGCCTTCCAAGCTGTTGGTCGCGGGTTCGATTCCCGTCTCCCGCTCCAGAGTTGTCTGAATTGTTTCTATGGCTTTTGAGCAGGCTACGATCAAGGTTGCAAGCGAGCGCGAGTTCGGTGAACTCAGGTGCGCTATCGAACAGGTTTTATCGCCTGACCTTGTCGTGAAGTTTTTGAAGGCGCTTTCGAGCCGCGGCATTCGCGTGCGCGATCTGGATGCGATCCTTGCCGCGAAGGTGATCGATCAGGTGGTTGGTAACAAGAGCGGGGCAGCCGCGCTGTATGAATCGCTGCCGGTTTCCGATCAGGCGCAGTTAAGAGAGTTTTACCTGTCGAAGATCGAGGAAGTCGACTCCGCGCTGCGGGCGAAGTTTCACAAGTTGTATCAGTATTCATAACTGATGTGCGACAGCCGGCCGAGAGCTGGCGCTACAAAGGAAAAAGGAAATGGCGAAAGAAAAATTTGATCGGACAAAGCCGCACTGCAATGTTGGGACGATTGGACACATCGATCACGGCAAGACGACGTTGACGGCGGCGATCACAAAGGTATTGTCGAAGCACAACCCGAACA
>JBAWBR010000025.1:0-26275 GCA_049589875.1 Terriglobales bacterium | reverse complement strand
GGTTTGCTGCTATTGGTGATATGGAAAGTGGCTTTCGAATCGCGCGGGAAGTCCACACATTGCTCGTCCGCCGTTATTACGCAGTAAAACTTTTTTCACATCGTCCATTCGCCGAGTGGCTCATTTTCTTGAATTCCATCTTGCGGGTGTGTGCGGCAGCTGCCCATTGGCTTTTTTCTTGCAGTGATTAGCCGCTAGAGTTTTCGTATCTACCGGTGGTAGAACTCGTCCATCGCCCACAGTCAAAATCCAGGAGTCGGCGTAGCGAGGATCGGCGACATCGGCATCCGGAATCGGCAGAATATTTCCGACCAGAGTAACTCTGGATGCTGGAGGTGGATCAAAAGGGGCAGGTCCGGTGCCTGCCCCTCTAGGAATTACTGACGTGGGTTAGTCCGGAGGATGGCAGTGCGAGTCTCAAGAGCCTGACGGCCCAATGACAGCGACGCCTGAATGGTCTGGACCTGCGAAGCCAGCTGCACGATCTGCGCATGTTGCGCACGAATCAGCTTTTGCTGATGCCGGATCAGGGCCTGCTGCTCTTTCGTAGCTTCGATCAAAAGCGCCGTGAGCCGGCTGTAATCCACACTGCGAGCGTCTTTCCCGTTCGCCTCGTAGGTGACCAATTCCGGCACGACTGCACCGACCTCCTCGGCAATGACGCCGACTTCGTGTTGACCACTCGCTTTCAGGTTGTAGGAAACGCCGCGGAGCCGTTCGACCTTGTCCAAAGCGCCGTGCAAGGTTTGGATGTTGGTCTTCCACCGCCGCGAGCTGTAGGTAGCCCAACCGTCAGCGAGAGAGGGACCAAAGCCCTGGCCTAGAGTGAGCAGGTTAGTGGGGCTAGTAGTTCCGATTCCGACTCTGGCGGTCGTTTTGGCTCCGTTTACTCCGGCTACGCTGCCCAGCACCACGGCGTCGCTCACGGTGACCATGGCATGGGCGCCGATGGCGGTGGCGTTGCGAAGGTTCTGGCCTACCGCTTCGGTGGCATAGCCGTTGCATGTGATGTCGGTGCCCGTGGTTTGCGTTTGACACGCGAACGCGCCGGTGGCCGTGTTTTCTATGCCCGTGGTGTTGTCGGCGAGCGCGGAGACTCCCGTGGCGGTGTTATAGCTCCCGGTCGTGTTGTTGGCGAGCGTGTAGGTACCGCTGGTGGTGTTGTTGGTGCCAGTCGTGTTGGCAGTGAGGGCGTTGAAGCCGGTCGCGGTATTGTAGGTTCCGGTGGTGTTCTGTGCGAGCACCGCATAGCCGATGGCCGTGTCGTAACTGACCGTGCTTTTGTAAAGCGCGTCGACGCCATTAGCGGTATTGTAAGAACCCGAGATGTTGGAGTAGAGTGCACCGAAACCGGTGGCGGTGTTATCGACGCCCGTTTGGTTGGAATAGAGCGCCGACCATCCGACAGCGGTACTGTTGCTGCTCGAGTTCTGCATAAGAGCCTCGTACCCAATGGCAGTGTTGCTTCCGCCAGTACTGTTGAAGTAAAGCGCTCCGGAGCCGACGGCGGTGTTGTCTCCGCCCGATGTGTTGTCTTGGAGCGCTCCCCAGCCCGCGGCGGTATTGTTGACGCCGGTGGTGTTCGCGAAGAGCGACCCAAAGCCGGTGGCGGTATTGTCGTTTCCCGAGCTGTTGTGATAGAGCGTCTGTTCGCCGATAGCCGTGTTGTCGTTGCCAGTGGTATTGAGGTAGAGCGCCTGATAGCCATAGCCGGCGTTATTTGCGCCCGTGGTATTGCTTGCAAGCGTACCAACCCCGCCAGCGGCGTTGTCCGTTCCCGTCATGGTGGAGTTTCCGGCGAAGCCGAGGAACGCGTTCCCATTCGCGAAGGAGCCATATGCAAATGCGGTTCCTCCCAGGTTGTAACTGATTGCGGCATTGACGGCGCCATTCACATCGAGGGTGGCTGCTGGGGTGATCGTTCCAACGCCGACATTGCCCGTCGTGGCGTTCTGAAACAGCACCGAGCTACCCAACTTGGTTTTACTCAGCCAGAGCGGAATGTAGTTTGTCGTGCCCGTCCCGGTAAACGCAGGACGAACGCCCTGTGTGGTAGCGCCGTTCGCGACCGCAGTCTCACCGGAACCTGTGCCCAAGCCAGCTAGTACGAAAGCTGACGGCGGCAAGCCGCCGATCGTAGTGGCATCGCCCGCCTTCAGAGCATAGGGGACACTGAGGAACAGTGAGCGTGGTTGTTCCGGTTGCTCGTCGATCCGCACTCCCATCCAGCGAGCTTCGCCCGTCGTAAACAAAGTCGTCGGCACACCTGCGGGCTTGGTTATGCCCAGCTGCACGGAGTAGTGCCCAGTCGCGTCCAGTTGCACATTATTCTGCGTCTCTGTCCACAAGGGCTCGCCGCCTTGTTGGCTGTTGTAGAGAGAAAAGGTAATACTGACCACGCCGCTCAGGGAAGTGCCGCCATCATCTGTGGCGACGTTGGAGAATTGAACCAGTGGTGGCACCATGCCGTTCGCAACCGTTGACACTCTCTGCTGCGCCTGCCCAAGCAAAATGCACAGCAGCACCACCGACGTTGACAGCGTTACGACGCGAACCTTTTTCATACGGCACCTCTTCTGTTTTGTGATTTAGGCCATTTCCCACTTCTCTCGAATGGGCCTCTATCTGGTAACGCGGAAAAGGCACAAAAAAAGGACCATATTTCTTTGGCAGCCGCTCGAGGCGCATCCTTTGCCAGGCATAATTGAGATTCAAGTTGATGAAAACAAAAGCGGAAGCCTCATTCGTTTTGCGGTGCACTTGATATATACTGCAAGCCTAGCGGTCGTCCTTCATGGGGGCACCGGTAAGGCACACGAGATCTTGGCCACTTCCTCGCTTGAACTTTAAGTCATAAATATTTCCTTACTCCTGAGTGATCACGACCTGCGGTTTCCCTCTACGATGCGCGTGGTTCCGGTCATCGCGTTGCAGGTTCTTATGGATGAACCAAGAAATGTTGCCACCCTACTGGGTGAACTCGACCTCGGCAATGACCGGGCAGTGGCCAACATGGTGGTTCTGCTCTACTCGGAACTGCGGCGATTAGCGTCCCATTATCTGCACAGCGAACGCAGCGGTCACA
Organism: Terriglobales bacterium; assembly: GCA_049589875.1. GTDB lineage: Bacteria > Acidobacteriota > Terriglobia > Terriglobales > Acidobacteriaceae > Acidiflorens. The sequence continues at coordinate 23,190 of JBAWBR010000025.1, read as the reverse complement.
CATTGCAAACAACCGCTTTAGTGCATGAGGCCTATCTTCGCCTGACCGATCAGAAAGAAGTTGTTTGGAAAAGCCGGGAGCAGTTCATGGGCGTTGCTGCGCAACTGATGCGGCGCATCCTCGTGGACTACAGCCGCAGCCATAACGCTCAAAAACGCGGCAGAGGCTTTGAGAAAGTTTTTCTGGAAGAAGCGGACGTCGTTTTGCGGGACAAGGCGTCTGACGTCATTGCCTTGGATGAGGCCCTCACGCGATTGGGCGAATTCGATCCCCAGCAAGCTCGGTTGGTGGAGATGCGTTTTTTCGGCGGTCTAAGTCTTGAGGAAGCCGCCGAAGTCCTGGGAGTTTCTCGCACGACGGTAAAGCGAAACTGGAATCTGTGCAAGGCATGGCTGGCGCGTGAGTTGCGCAAAGGCGAGCGGCGAAATGCCTGAAAAATGGGAGCAAGTAAAAGAGCTGTTCACACTCGCCCTGGGGCAAGCCCCCGGGGAGCGAAATAGTTTTTTGCGACAAGCCTGCGGGGGCGATGAGTCCTTGTTTAGCGAAGTCGAATCGCTGCTTTCAAGCTTCGATAGCGCCGGAGCTTTTCTTGAGGATTGTCCCGCCTCCGATATGCTATCGGCGCAGTTGCGGGGAGTGGCTGGAAAACGGATAGGGGCATACCGCATCCTCCGGGAGATGGGGCACGGAGGCATGGCTGTCGTTTATTTGGGCGAGCGGGACGATCAGAACTATCGCAAGCAAGTTGCAATCAAGATGGTCAGGCCCGGAATCGACAGTGAACAAATCCTGCAACGGTTCCGCAATGAGCGGCAGACACTGGCGGCGCTGGACCACTCGAATATCGTGAAACTCCTCGACGGCGGCAGTAGTGAAGATGGTTCGCCGTATCTGGTGATGGAGCACGTGGAAGGTCTGCCCATTGACCAATATTGCGATCTTCACAAGCTCTCCATCGACCGTCGTCTTCGGCTTTTTCGCGAGGTCTGTTCCGCCGTGCAATACGCGCATGAAAAGCTGGTGATTCATCGCGACCTGAAACCAGCCAATATTTTGATTGCCAATGAAGGCGTGCCGCGCCTTCTGGATTTTGGTATCGCCAAACTGCTGAACCCGGAGTGCTACCAAACCGCATTGGTGACTCGAACCGAGTGGCGGCCCATGACTCCGGAATATGCGAGCCCGGAGCAGATTCGCGGGCAAGCGGTCACGACCGCAACCGATGTCTATTCTCTGGGGGTATTGCTCTTCGAACTGCTGACCGGTCATCGGCCATACCGCTCCGCGGGGCAGTCTCTCCTAGAAATGGAGCGGCTGGTCTGCGAAACCGATCCCGAAAAACCGAGCGATGTCGTTAACAAGACGGAAAAACCGGTACCTGGCGATGGCGGGAAAGGAGCTGCCATTACGCCGGAGTCGGTGAGCGGGCAGCGCGGCACGCAGCCGGCTGAATTGCGCCGCCGGCTGCGCGGCGACCTCGACACAATCGTGATGAAGGCGCTCCGCAAGGAACCTCTACGCCGGTATGGTTCTGTCGAGGAGTTGTCGCAGGATATCGAGCGCTATCTCACAGGTATGCCGGTCCAGGCCCGCAAGCCCACGGTCGCCTACCGTAGCCGGAGGTTTCTCGACCGGCACAAGGAATCATTGTCCGCCGCTTTGATGGTTCTCGGCATTGCGGCGAGTCTGGCGGTGTGGCAAGAGCACAGGGTCGAACATCAACGACGCGGCCCGCAGGGTGGTAATGAGCAGGCGCGGCATTCCGTGGCTATTTTGGGTTTCAAGAATCTTTCCGCTCGCCCCGAGACAGCGTGGGTGTCGACTGCTCTGGCTGAGATGCTCGGAGCGGAGCTGGCGGCCGGTGAAAAATTGCGGACTGTGCCCGGAGAATCGGTCGCGCAGACGAAAATTGACCTCGGCCTGTCCGACACGGAAAGCCTCGCTCCGCAAGCCCTGGGACAGGTCCGTAAGAATCTGGGCAGCGACTTCGTCGTGGTTGGTTCGTACTTCGACTTGGGAAGAGACTCGGGAGGCCAAATCCGGCTTGACGTTCGTGTTCAGGACACGGCCGAGGGAGAAACTATCGCTACGGTTTCGGAAACCAGTACCGAGGCGCAGTTGTTGGACCTCGTCTCCCGCGTCGGAAGAAAGTTGCGCGAGGACTTTGGAGTGGCAGAAATTTCCCAGGAGGAAGCGGTGGGAATTCGGGCAGGGGTGCCTTCTAACCCGGAGGCCATGCGGCTCTACTCCGAAGGGTTGGCCAAGCTGCGAATTTTTGATGCCCTCGGTGCCCGCGATCTGCTGACTCAAGCCGTCCGTTCGGATCCTACGTACCCTCTTGCGCACGCGGAACTGGCGAAGGTATGGATGAGCCTTGGATACAACGCGAACGCGCTCCAGGAAGCAAAGAAAGCGCTGGAACTCTCCGGTAATCTCTCCCGTGAAGATTACTCCTTAGTGGAAGCCCGCTACTACGAGGTGAACAAGGATTGGGACAAAGCGATTGAGGTTTATCAAATGCTCTTCGACTCCTCTCCCGATGGCATCGAAAATGGCCTCGCTCTCACCAATGCTCAGATCGCGGGAGGGCGAGGGAGCGATGCCCTGAAATCGATCGCCAGACTTCGTGGATTATCGGCGGAGGCGAAAGAAGATCCTCGCGTTGATTTAGCCGAAGTGTGGGCCGATTTTTCTTTGTCGAACAATAAAGGGGCCGTGGCGACGGCCGATTTGGCCATCAAGAGAGCGATTCCCTTAGGCGCGAGGCTGCTGATCGCGCGAGCGAGAGTTTTTCAATGCCGTGCCCTGGCCGCTCTGGGACAGCCGAGGCAGGCAACGGCCGACTGCGAAGAGGGCCGTCGGATTTTTCACGAGGCGGGAGACCTGGCCGGCGAGTCGGGGGCGCTGCATGACATGGCCGAAGTGCCAATTAACCAAGGCGAATTGGATCAGGCAAGAACATTATATGAACAAGCGCTCGCGTTAGCGCGACAAACCGGCGACGAGAAAGCCACAGCTCGAGAACTTGGAAATATCGGTTTGATCTATATCCAACAAGGAGACCTGACGACAGGCAAGAAGATGTATGCCGAATCCCTCGCTGCGTACCGCCAGGTCGGCGACAAACATGGAATGCAGGTGATCACCGCGAATACGGGAGAAATTTCCTACGCGGAGGGCCATCTGGGAACCGCGCTTGCGGAATACAAAGACGCGCTTGTCTTGGCGCGTGAGGTGGGACATCGGAGTTCAGAAGCAATTGACATTAAGAACATAGGAGATGTCCTGGCAGCCCAGGGTGACCTGCAAAGTGCAATGCAGATCTACCAGCAGGCGATCGGCATACAACGCGAAATTGACGATACGAGCTACTACGCAGCTTCCCTTATGTCGATCGGAAAACTGCGGCGGCAAATGGGAGACAGTAACGGAGCCCGAAAAGCTTATGAAGAGGCGATTTCCTTGCGGCGGCAATTAGGAGAAAAAGGCACAGCAGCCGAGACGCAAACCGCGCTCGCAGAACTGGATTGCGATTCCGGACAAGCTTCTGACGCAGAGACTCTGGCAAGGGCAGCCATCCAGGAGTTTGAGGAGGAACGTGAAGCAGACAATGAGATCGAGTCTCAAGTCGTGCTAGCGAGAGCCCTCCTGCAACAGGGCAAACTCGACGATGCGCAACGGGCGATGGCCAAGGCGCTCACCCTTTCAAAGAAGAGCGGTGATATTGCGATCCGCCTCCTACTAACGATACAAAATGCTTACACTCGAGCTGCAGCGAAAGACGTGAGGGATGCCGAACGGCTAGCTCGGAGTGCGTTAGCGGAATCCCATAAATTTGGCTTCGTACAAATCGAGTTAGAAGCCTCCCTTGCCGTCGGCGAAATTCAACTGCGAGGAGAAAACCCTACGATGGGCCGCAAATGGCTTGCGGAAACGGGGGAAGACGCACGTTTAAAGGGCTTTGAACTTATAGCCCGGAAGGCAAGTGCCTCACAACGAGCGACCAATCCCTAGGTTGGCGCATATTGCGGCCTTGTCGGGTTCGCCCTTGAGCTTCTGGAAGTTCAGCTTGCTGAATCAAACTGTTGAGCGCGAGGCACAGGCCCAACCACGGCGACCGTCGTCAACAAATGACATTGATTTTGCATTCGCCTCACCGCGCTCGAAGGAACCGCACCGCTAATCTCCCCTTCAGAGAAAATCCTCTTTCAGGGGAACAAGTGACGGATTTCTCTGCAACAAGGACTGCGTGGCGGAGGCAGAGCAATTCGAGCCCTCGGTACGGTCTTGAGATGACGCACTACCCCTATTCTTGGCTGGGCGGCGAATACTCCCCCTAACATTATCTGCTTCGCCGTCGTTCGTTCGAGTTGACTTCGTTGGCTAGTTGAGCGCTGTTCCTGTGCCATGGTGCTTGTTTCCTCCAGGCCACCGACTTGATTGTTCTCCGAACCGGAGCGGAAATGTTGCTGTGCTCTTGCGGAGGAACCGGTGCCCGATCCGATCGTCGACCGACTCGCGAATCTAATGAAGCTTAGTCGAGCTTCGTTAGTAGAACTTTGGGAACAGCTCTTTCAGACCTCGCCACACCCGCGGTTGCGACGGGATCTGATGGTCCGCATTCTTGCCCACCGTCTTCAAGAACAAGCCTACGGAGGAATCGCCCCAGAGTACCGACGCCGCTTACAGCGATTGGCAAGGGCCATGGAAACCGAGAAGGACGTCCGGGGTTCCCGGCTGTCGATCAAACCCGGAACCCGGCTCGTCCGCCAGTGGCAGTCCCGAACCCATATCGTTCAGGTCGCAGAACGGGGGTACGAGTACGACGGGTCTTGCTATGACAATCTCTCCGAGATCGCTCGACTCATCACCGGCACTCGCCGGTCCGGGCCCCTGTTCTTCGGCCTGAAAGAAAAACAGAGATTACGTTCGGAGGTTGCATGAACACGCAGTTGAAGCCTGTCATTCGTTGTGCGGTCTACACGCGGAAGTCCTGTGAAGAAGGCTTGGAGCAATCCTTCAACTCTCTCGATGCGCAACGGGAAGCCTGCGAGGCTTTCATCCTGAGTCAGCGCCACGAGGGCTGGCGAGTCGTTCCCGCTCGTTACGACGACGGCGGCTACTCGGGTGGAAACATGCTCCGGCCGGCGCTCAAGCAACTGCTCGAAGACATTGCCAGCCAGAAGATCGACACCGTCGTGGTCTACAAAGTGGATCGCCTCACACGCAGCCTAGCCGACTTCGCCAAGATCATCGAAACGCTTGATGCTCGAGGGACATCATTCGTATCCGTGACCCAGCAATTCAACACCACCACGTCCATGGGCCGGTTGACCCTGAACATCCTATTGTCCTTCGCGCAGTTCGAACGCGAGGTCACCGGCGAGCGCATTCGAGACAAGATTGCCGCCTCGAAACGCCGGGGCATGTGGATGGGCGGCAACGTACCGCTCGGCTACGACGCCAAAGACCGAAAACTGATCGTGAACCCGGAAGAAGCGAAGTCAGTCCGCCGGATCTTCAGTCTCTACCTCAAAACGGGTTGCGTCTCCCAACTGAAGGCACGCCTGGATCAAGAAAAAGCCAGAAGCAAGGTCAGAACCAATCCATCGGGAAAGAAGACGGGAGGCGTTCCGCACTCACGCGGTGCTCTCTACAAGATTCTGAGCAACCGTATCTACGTCGGTGAAATCTGCCACAAGGGCCAGTGCCATCCCGGTGAGCATCAGGCCATCATTCCGCGCAAGCTCTGGGACCAGGTGCAGTCACAACTCCACGGCCACAATCAAGGTCGTCGGACGGGCGTGAAAGCCGTCTCTCCGAGCTTGCTGGTCGGTCTGCTTTGGGACAGCGATGGCAACAAACTCACTCCCTCCCATGCACTGAAGGATGGCCGACGCTACCGCTACTACTGTCGTGCCGTCTCCCAGCAGGGTGCTCCGCCACCAGGCAACTCGATCCGGCTCCCGGCTCATGACATCGAATCCCGAGTCTTACGATCCCTGGCCAGCTTCCTCGAAAGCCCGTCACGGATTATGGATCAGCTGGTATCACCGGAAGACCAGGCCGATGTCATTGAGCAGCTGTTCCTCTCGGCACGACGGCTCGCACCGACCTTTCTGTCCGCCAAAGATCGCTTGCAAACCATCGAACTGGTCCGCAAGATTGTCTATCGCGTCGTCATCTATCCGGACAAAGTCGAGGTCCTGCTGCGGAAGCAGAACCTGCGGCACCTCTTAGGCCAGAAGAGTTCTTCTGCAGTCACGGACCTGATTCGTTTAGTGATCAATGCCAGACTCGGCCGCCGAGGCGGCGATGTCCGTTTGGTGGTTGCTCTCGACGGAGCCGACCCCGCGCCTGGGTATCAATCCCCAGCACAATCGCAGGCACTGTTGAGGGCGCTCGCTCGTGCTCAGGACTGGCACGAGCGACTGGTAACAGGCCGCGCCAGCGGACCGCGTGCCATCGCCACCCAAACGGGCTTGGACGAAGGTTACGTCCGCCGCATCCTCGGCCACGCTTTCCTGGCACCCGACATCGTGCAAATGATCCTTGATGGACGCCAGCCTCAGGGGTTCACGCTTGAAAAACTTCGGATGAAGCTGCCGCTGAGTTGGGAGGAGCAAAAGTGGCTCCTGCTCCATTGCCTACCCGGTTCGAAGAGCGTCCAATGACAGTTTTGGGCACTCCAGTTCTCTGAGAACAGATTCGCTGATCCTCATTATTAATTCCCTCTTACGCCTCTGATAATTCCCTGCTCTATATGGAAAATCATTTGGGCTATCTAGCAGAAAAGACGGGAGATCGATGCGGTTCAAGGCCATTTTAGGGCACACTTTTAAAAAAATTCCCTGTATTTTTCCCTGTTAGCAGGGAATTGGCCCGGAGACGGGTTCGCAGAAGACTCCGTCCGCCGCCACGCAGTCTGGATCGCAGAGAAATCAGGCCTGCGTTTTTTGAAACCCTCTGGAGAACTTCAAGTAAAAGAGTTCTTCTGCAGTCACGGACCTGATTCGTTTAGTGATCAATGCCCGACTTGGCCGTCGAGGCGGCGATGTCCGTTAGGGTGTCGGAGGCGGACCGGGGACTTACCAAGTGTCTTCCATCGGTTCGATGATGGTAAAGTCCGTCCTCGACGCGCACCACCGGAATCGTACTTTCTGCGAGAAACTCGCCTGATTTTCTAAGATCGTCCGTTCCACTGGGTATTCTAAGTGTGTGGTAGATGACGTATTGCCCAACGCTAGTGGCCGCAACTCTAACGGTTTTTCGAATGATCACCTGTTCCAGTGTCGCGACGACTGACATACCATCAGCCGAGAAATTGTGCTGAGTGTGGCCGGAAATGCGGCGAGTAAGTGGATACGGAGCCGCCGGCAAAGTGAGCGGAACACAGTTCCAACTCAGCGACCACGATCTTAATGGCCGTACCATATCCAGTGCCCACAATGGCCAACTGGTATTCTCTTTCTGGAGAAATCGGTCCATGGAATTGCCTTTCCGTCCTCTTTTCGCAGCGTGCTTTGTACTCAGCGTCATCGTATTTGGGGCTCATGTCACTCACGCGGTGCCACAATCTGCCCCAGCATCTCCATCCACGAGTATGCCTGGCCTAATCGGCATGTGCGAAGACTCAGACGGCTGTTCCGACTGGACATTCACAGGCGCCCACGGCACCGGCGTTTGGGCGGACGGAGCCGTCGCTGATCTGACCATCACTCGTCTGGAGGCGACAAGGATTGCGATCCATCGCGTCGACAACAAAGGTACGGGCTCCGGCATCACGGCCGACTACTCTGGCGTCATCACGAACAACTGGATCGAAGGCGAGGTAACGGTAGCATGGCCAGGCCACCAGAAGGGCGAAAGCCACACCAAGTGGCATGGGGTAATTTTCCCGTCGCAAGCCGTGATTCAAAATACAGCCGCAAACTACAAAGCTTCCTTAAAGCAGGCCACGCCCTGGACAGTCTGCCACGACACTGGCAACAAATGTTCGGCTGCCAATCCGCCGATTGACACACTGCTGGTGCTCGCAGGGCGATCCGCGGCAATGCGTATGCTGCCGGATGCTACGGCGCAGATATTCCTCTACGTGGATCCGAGCCCGGACGGCGCGATTCGCATTCGCCGCTTTGATAAAACCGGCATTCTGCAGGGCGCGGCCACGCAGTACACAGGAAGACGCGTCGGCGGCAAACTCACGGGCACCTTCGAGATCGTATGGCCCGGTCATGGCAATGTGCCGGCAGGAGGTAAATTCGTCGCGCTACCCTTACAGGACCACTGCGATGCGACGACTAGTATTCAGAGCGCCACGTGGATCGCCATGATCGACAATTTGATTGACGCGAAGGCGGCTTCCGTCAACTGCGCGCAGATCGCGGCCAATGGCGGTGATACAAATTCGGCGGCGACAGTCGGCATGGCCTACTACCAGGGCTCCAACGGCGTTGCGGTCGATTATAAGAAAGCTGTTTTTTGGTTACAAAAAGCGGCGGATCAAAATGACGGCGATGTGTTCGGAATGCTCGCCGCGATATACCAGAAAGGCCAGGGTGTTCCGGTTGATCTTCTACTTTCGCATTACTATGCGGATCGCGCCGAGATTCGAAAGGAGGGCCTCGACCAGCCCGGCTACTCGCTCAGCGCATCGGGCGACTCGATCGCTTACCTGCTCATTGATATGCGGGATTACGAACTTGCACTAAGCCTCGATCACGAGAAGTTCGTGATTCGAGCGATGCGGCATGGAATGACGCGTGTCGATGCCGAGAAGAAGTATTACAAACAACTGGAAGACAACCATGTGGTTTACGAAAACAATGCTGGCCCCCCCTGCATTCCGCCCGATTACGATGCCTACAAAAGAGGTGGAGACCGTCGGGATCCCCAGGGCAAATCGTACGAGGAAAGATACGCCGAGTACCTAAAGTGCCAGAGCGATTGGGACGCCAGGCAAAACACGATCCAAGGGAAACTCGAAAAATATCACGCCTGTGTACTCAAACACGTGGATTCCAACGCAATCGAACAGAACTGCAAACTTTAGGCGGAGTAGGGGCGCTCTACGCATGCGGAGATGCGTCGTCCCGAAACTTGATCTCTCGCGATCATTGCTCGCATTTTGATACATTATTAACAGGGGTACTGGGAAAAGAGAGGGCAGATGTCGAAGCGACATCAAATTGCGGCTACATTTGCATTCAAGTGTGCTCTTCTCTTTTTGGCGTGTGCTGTATTCAGTTGGGGATTGCAGGCAAAGCTTTCCCTTTACAAGACCCCGCAGACTCCATCTACCGTCACAGTTGCCAAACTGCTGACGGAGAGGCGGTCAGCCCAAACGATAGACTCGCTAGAAAGGGCGATCCAAGCGAATAGGGTTTGGGAGACGTTGAACCTTATTCCGTTATTGGTTTTGGCCCAGGGGATTCTGATTCTTACTTTCGAGTTTTACCAAGTTGAAATGAACATCTGCAGCTCTTGCAGGTGGGACTTTCACAATCCACACCTCACGCAACGTCCTCCTCCAGCTTTTTAATTCGTCCACAGCGATATATTTGCGGCAAAACCCGGCCTATTCTCAGACATCGAATAGGAGCGTTGGGTGGATCGCCAGTCCTTAATTTAAAGGGATGTGCTGTCGTGGACTCCAATCCCGGAGTTGCGGGATTGAAAGTAGGTGGCTCCATGCATCGTAAGCGAATCCTTTGGATCGCGGTGCTTCTCTGCCTTTTATTGGCAGCTCTTTTCTGGATCGTTCGAAATCACTATCGCAAAGCGCCTGCCGAGCAGCCGAGGGCGGCAGCGGTCGTCTCGGTCACGCGTGGCAATCTTGCCAGTTCGCTTACGGTTGCCGGTCAATTCCAGCCCTATCAACAAGTGGATCTTCACGCCAAAGTGTCGGGATACATTCGCTGGATCAAAGTCGATATCGGCGACCGCGTTCGCCAGGGCGAAGTTCTGGCTCTGCTGGAAGTTCCAGAGTTGCAGAACCAGGTGGAGGGCGCTCAGGCCGAGGTCCGTCACAGCCAATCGGATATCACTCGCGCACAAAGCGAAGTCGTCAGCGCCGAGTCGACATACTCCGCGGTGCACGCCGAGTACACCCGCTTGGAAGAAGCTTCCAAAGAAAGACCAGGGCTGATCGCTGAGCAGGAGTTGGATGACGCGCGAGCCAAAGATCGACAAGCTGCGGCACAGGTTGGCGTCGCCAAGGCCTCGCTGGATGCCATGCAGCAGCAACTCGGCGTCTCGCGCGCGACGCGCAGCCGGCTCGAAACGATGTCGAGATACGAGCAGATCGTCGCTCCGTTTACAGGAGTGGTCACAAAACGCTATGCCGATACCGGCTCGCTGATCCAAGCTGGACAAGACAACAACACGCAGACGCTCCCGGTAGTACAAGTGGCCCAGAGCGACTTGCTCCGCCTTCGCATGCCCGTGCCGGAGAGCGACGTCCCGTACATTCAGGTCGGCGGCGATGTACAGGTGAAGGTCAACGCGACCGGGCGCACATTTACCGGCAAGATCATCCGCTTCTCGCGCGCACTCGATACCAACACGCGAACCATGCTGACCGAGGTTGATGTCCCCAATAAGGATCTGAGTCTTAGTCCGGGGATGTACGCGGAAACGACGATTCAACTCCAGCAGATGAATGACGCTCTTATCTTGCCGGCACAGTCCGTGGTGCAGACCGGCGATCAGAACGGAGATCAGTCTTATGTGCTGGTGGTGAATGCGACGAACCATGTCGAAAAGCGCAATGTGACTCTCGGAATCCAAACCTCGAACCGCGTGGAGATTACAAGCGGTCTGCAGGCTGGGGACAACGTGATCGCCTCTGGACAGACCGGCTACCAGCCCGGGGAAGTTGTGTCACCACACGCGGCGTTTATTCCGACGGCTGCGCAGGAGGTGAGCGAGTAATGTCCTCCTTTGCCATCAAGCATCCGTTTTTCATCCTGATGCTTTGCCTTATGGTGATCGTCGTCGGTGTGACCACGGTCGCGCGTATGCCGGTCGATCTCTTTCCGGACATTAATATTCCGGTTGTCGTGGTGGCGACCTTCTATGCCGGCATGCCACCGCAGCAGATCGAGGCGGACATTACAGATAGCTACGAACGTTTCTTTACCCTGGGAAGCGGCATCAACCACATTGAATCGCGATCGCTGCCCGGTGTGAGCCTGATCAAGATCTACTTTCAGCCGGGCACGGACGCGAACGCGGCCGTCAGCAATATCTCGAATCTCGCCATGGCGAATTTGCGGCGGCTTCCTCCAGGGACCTTGCCTCCCGTGGTGCTGAAGTTCGACGCTTCGAATCTTCCCGTGTGCCTGGTCACGCTCGAAGGTCAGGGTCTCGACCAGACTCGGCTCAAAGATCTGGCGCAGTTTGAGGTACGGAATCAAATCGCGAATGTTCCCGGCGCTTCCGTACCGCAGCCTTACGGCGGCAAGTACCGGCAAATCCAGATTTATGTCGATCCGGTGAAACTTGAGGCTCACCAACTTTCGGTGATGGACGTGGTGCGCTCGGTGAATGAATCGAACCTGATTCTGCCCGCTGGCGATGTGCGCATCGGACCGAAAGACTACAACGTCTGCGCCAATAGCCAGATCCCGGTGGTTGACGAAATCAATGCCATGCCGATCAAGACGGACAGACAGGACCACATTGGTGAGTCCGTATTCGTTGGAGATGTTGGGAAGGCCGTGGATTCAGGCCAACTGCAATACAACATCGTCCGTGTCGACGGCCAGCATTCCGTCTACATTCCGATCTTAAAACAGGGTGGCGGATCGAACACGATCAGTATCGTCAAGGGAATTCGAGAGGCTGTGAAACATCTGCTCGACATTCCGAAAGCGCTGAAAACGGCTGTCGTATTCGATCAATCTGTTTTCGTAAAGATTGCGGTGAAAAACGTGATCAACGAGGGCGGCATTGGCCTGTGCCTCACAGCGCTGATGATACTGCTATTTCTCGGCAATCTCCGCGCGACGATTTCGGTACTGCTTTCGATTCCCATTTCTTGCCTCGCCGCCTTCATTGCATTGAACCTGGGCGCGAGCACCATCAACACCATGGTGCTCGGCGGCATCGCGCTGGCGCTTTCTCGCTTAATTGATAACTCGGTTGTCGTTCTCGAGAACATCTTTCGTCACATGGAATTGGGCGAGCCGGCGGTTGAAGCCGCCATCAACGGAGGCAAAGAAGTCCAACTGGCCGTGCTGGCAGCTACGTGCAGCACAAGCATCGTTTTCTTTCCAGTCCTTTTACTTGCGGGTGTCAGCAAATACATATTCAGCGCGCTAGCCTTCGCGGTGGTGCTGGCGCTGTTTGCTTCCTATGCTGTCGCCATGACTGTGGTGCCTCTGTTCTGCGCGAAGTTCATCCGCTTGGAGCCTGAACACAGCAGCGCTTCTTACAGTACCCTAGGGGGCGCTGAGGAGGCAGTGCAGGAAGTCGAAGAGGAACAAAGAATAAAGCCCGCGAACATCTTTCGACGCATCGTCATCGCTTTCAATCAGCAATTCGAGCGGCTGCAGCGCGCGTACGAGAGAGCTATCGCGGTTTGTCTGGATCGCCCTGTGTTTGTCGTATGCGGATTTGCCGCTTTCGTGGTGCTGAGCTTTGCGTTATTTCCATTCCTTGGTGTGGCGTTCTTTCCGCGCACGGATCCCGGTCAATTTGTGGTCAATGTCAAAGTCCCGCCCGGAACTCGTCTTGAGGTGACGGATGAATATGTCGGGAAGATGGAGCAGGACATCCGCGATGTAGTGTCACCGCACGACATGAACATGATCGTGTCGAACATTGGTATAACGCCAGATCTTTCGGCCATGTATACCAGCAATTCCGGCATGCATACGGCATTCATTCAGGTCAGTCTCAAGGAGGACCATAAGACAAGCAGTTTCGCTTACATGCAACGTCTGCGCGAAAAGTTCGCCAACGACTTTCCAGAAGTGAACACTTACTTCCAAACTGGTGGGTTAGTGGATTCCGTCGTTAACCAGGGGCAACCCGCTCCGATCGACATTCGAATCGGGGGTAGTGATCTGGAGGCGCCGTTTGCTTTCGCCAAATCCGTGGCTGCGAGAGTGAAAGCGTTGAGTTCGGTTAACGATGTGCTGATTCCACAGGACCTCGACTATCCGGGGCTGGAGCTGAATATCGATCGGGAACATGCGGCGCTGCTCGGCATATCGCCGGAGGCGGCGCTTGATAATGTCATCACTGCGCTTACCTCGGACACGATGATTGCCCCGAGTTTCTGGGTCGATCCGAAGACCGGCAATAATTACTTTCTCAGTGTGCAATATCCCGACAATCAAATTAAAACCCTGACCGATTTAAAGCAGATCCCCTTGCGCGCCCCGGGAGCCGCAAACACAACACCGCTTGAGTCGCTCGCATCGATCAAGCAGATCGATACTCCGACCGAGGTCGATCACTACCAACTGCGGCGCAGTTTCGACATCTACGTGATGCCGAAGAAGGAAGATCTCGGCCGCGTAAGCTCCCAGATCAAACACGTTCTTGATGGCATGCACCACTCTTCGCAGATCACCGTGTCGATGGGCGGAGCGGTTTCTGACATGGACAGTTCGTTCCGGAGTTTCGGTATCGGGCTCATCCTCGCAATTGTGCTGGTTTATCTGATCCTGATGGCGCAGTTCGCTTCATTCTCCGACCCCTTCATCATCTTGCTGGCGATTCCTCCGGGGCTTTCGGGCGTGATCCTATTTCTGATGGCGACGGGCACAACGCTGAACGTGATGTCGCTTATGGGAGTCATCATGATGACGGGAATCGCGGTTTCCGACAGCATCCTTATTGTGGAATTCGTCGGCACGCTTCGCGCGAACGATCGCCCACTCAAACAAGCCCTCGCCGAAGCCTGCAAAGTGCGTTTGCGTCCCATTCTGATGACTACGCTAGCCACGGTCCTGGGCCTTGTTCCTATGGCGCTCGCTCTGGAGCCGGGCAGCGAACAGTACGCGCCGCTGGCGCGCTCAATTCTCGGAGGGTTGACCGTGTCCGGGATAGTAACGGTTTTCTTAGTGCCGACAGCGTATCTGCTGATCCATCGCAAAACAGTTCCGGAAGACAAAAATCGTCACGAAGTTGAGCCCCTCCGGTGAGGTGACCATGCATAAGCGAAATCTATTTTTGCTGCTCTGGCTTTTTCTCTGTCCGTCAGGCATGCGCGCACAGGCGGTCGTTTCGCAGCAGCTCGCGCAACTTCCAGATGCGCCGCAGCTCCATGCTCAGGCTCAGGCACAGGAGCCAACGCCGGCGTTAAGTTCCGCGACAACGAATCCTCGCGGATCCCTCCCGCCAGCCTCAACCGGAGAAACGCTTACGCGTCAGCAGGCGGAGCAGTTGGCGCTCAAGAACAACCCGCGAATCAGCGTGGCGGCACTGCTTGCCCTGGCACAAAAGCAGGTCGTTCGCGAGACTCGTTCGGCATTGCTTCCGGCGCTCAATGGCAATGTGACTGGGGTCGACGCTGAGGAAGCAAGCCGCATCTCGACGGGGTCGCTGGAAGCCTCCCGGCTTATCTATCACGTGGGCGCAGGGGTTGACCTCAATCAGTTGATTACGGATTTTGGCCGCACGCGTAATTTGATAGCGTCCTCGTCTTTGCAGGCAAAAGCCTCAGAGCAACAATCGCAGGCGACGCGGGAAGACATCGTACTGGCGGCGGACATTGCCTTCTACAATGCTCTGGAGGCGCAGGCCACGCTGCAGGTTGCGACAAGCACCGTCAAGGCTCGGCAAGCGGTCGGCGATCAGGTCAATGCACTAACTACGAGCAAGCTCAAGTCCACGCTCGACCAGAGTTTCGCGCAAGTCAATCTGTCGCAGGCCAGGTTGCTCGACCTCGATTCGCAAAATCAGTTTGATGCCGCAATGGCGAATCTGAATGAGGTGCTTGGAACCGCGAGCGATCAACAGTACCAACTCGTCGATGATCCGTCGCCTCCGCCGCCGGTCGCGCCTTCGCCAGACGCAGTCATTTCTCTCGCCTTACGACAGCGCCCCGATCTTCTTGCTCTCAGACTCACTCACGAGGCGGATGTGCACTTCAGTCGAGCCGAGCGCAAGCAGTTGCTCCCTACAGTCTCCGGGCTGGGGATTGTCGGTCTCACTCCCGTAGGATCCACCGCCTACTTCAGTCCTGATTGGTATGGAGCGGCGGGCGTGAACATTGGCATACCGATCTTTGAGGGTTTCAAATTCCATGCCCAGGCCGCGGAAGCCGACCTGCGCGCCCGGGCGTCCGACGAGCAGAGCCGGGTGCTCATTAATCGGATCGTACGCGACGTCCGCACAGCCTGGCTGAGAGCAAACACTGCACAACAGAAAATGAGTGTGACCGCGGAGCTCTTGCAAGAGGCGAACACGGCGCTGGATTTGGCTGATACAAGGTATCGACTGGGACTCAGCTCGATTGTTGAGTTAAGTCAGGCCCAGTTACAACAGACACAGGCGCAGATCGCCGAGGCCAATGCCCGATTTGACTATGAAGCGGATCTTGCCGCATTGCGGTTTCAAAGTGGATCGCAGCCGTAGGTTGTAAGAAAGTGTTGCATGATGTCTGCAAACCCCAAGTTCATGAAGTGCAAGTTAAAGGAGACAAGCAGCAGTCGCTGAAGTCGCCGGGTAGTGGATGGGTGGCAACGTATCGCTGGGTTACGACGCAAAGACCGAAAGCTGATCGTGAACCCGGGAGAGACGAAGTCGGTGCGCCGGATCTTCAGTCTCTACCTCAAGCTCGGTTGCATTTCCAAGCTGAAGGCACTCCTGGATCAAGTGAAAATCACAGGCAGAGGGTCCTCGTACTCTGACCTATCCTGGCAGTCTCAGCGTCCGAAAGGCACGACGAGTCCCGAACACGAAGGAAACTGACCTGTTCCGGTTATGGCCTAGCTTCATAGACCAGGTTGAACGGCGTTTGCGTAGCCCGGCGGAAGCGGCTAAATCCGGCGGAGTTGACGACTTTCTGTATCTGCTTCTCGCCTGCCTGAGCTCCCAGACACATCCCCACTTCCTGTGATCGAGAGCAAGGTGTACACAGCAACGTCGAGAACGAATAGTAGACACGCCCCACGGGATTCATATTGTCCTGAAGGTCATCGTTCGCGAACGGCTCGACAATCATCCACGAACCGTCGTCGCTCAAAGCAGCTCGAACATGCGCGGCGGCGCCGACTGGGTCTCCCATGTCATGGAGGCAGTCGAAGACCGCCACAAAGTCGTAGTCTTTCCCGGGGAATTCCTTGGCTTTCGCCACCTCGAACGTGACCCGATCCGCCACCCCCTGACGCTTAGCGGATTCCCGCGCCGCCTCAATTGACTTGTCATGGTAGTCAAATCCATAGATGTGCGACTTGGGGAAGGCTTTCGCCATCAGGATGGTGGAAGAGCCTTTTCCGCAGCCCACGTCGGCCACCTTCGCTCCGCGCGCGAGTTTGTCCTGGACGCCATCGAGAGCAGGAATCCAGGAACTGACCAGATTCGCGGCGTAGCCCGGACGGAAGAACTTCTCGCATCCATGAAACACCCGGTCCTCGTGCTCGCCCCAACCCATCCCGGCGCCGGAGCGGAACGCCTCTGTGATGCGCGGGACGGCGGCCAGCGATCCGAGCGCAAGTTCAAACGCCCCGGGCAAGTATGCCGGACCGTCTTCATTGGCCAAGGTGAGCGCCTGCTCTTCGGTCATACCGAACTTGTGAGTCTCTGCGTTGTAAGTGATATAACCGCCCGCTGCCTGAGAAGCCAGCCACTCGCGCACGTAGCGCTCGTCCGTGCGGGTGGTGGCTGCCAGTTCCGAGGCGGTGAGCGGTCCTGCCGCCAGAGCCTTGTAGAGGCCGAGGCGTTCTCCGATCACGACCATACCGGCGTGAACGGTGGCTCCCAGATCGTTGACAAACTGTCCTAAGAATTGCTCAAGCTTTTTCGTATCCACAGCCATCGGTTCCTCCAAATCGATTTAAAGTGCCAAAATTTTACTTTTGCCCGGATTGGCAGATCAACCGGGTTCTGGCCCATATGAGCGTTGATGCGTTGACCCTTCTTCCTGGCTTGGGCCGACCGCTCAATAAACGATGAGATAAAAGTAAGCGCCACCGACTCCGCTTCCGCAGCTGTCAGGCGTCACCACTTCCACGGTGCTGGGCGAAATCGCGAAGGCGGATATACACTGCGGGTCATCATTTGCAACTGTCGCGCTAAAGAAACGGTTCTCGACGTTGACGTTAGAGCCGAAATCGAAATTCCAATGGCCACCGCGGTTGTCGGCCTCGGTGAAGTTAATGCCGCAGGGCGGAGTGGTGGCGGCTGCCCCGGTGAGCGCGGAGTTGAAGCAGCCTAAAATCTTATAGGGCGGAGTAAGAGCATTTACGGAGAGCATCGCTTTGACCGTGCCGCCGGCTGCCCATGGCTGGGCGATGTCCCCGTCCTGGTCAATGGTGACGGTGCCTCCCGTGTCCGTCGATGCCTCAGCCGGCAGGATGGTAAACCGGTTTAGGCAGCAACCCGGTTTGGCGTTCGGTGGATATTGCCAGATACTGTAAGAGTTGGCGGGAACGCCGAAGCCTCCGCCCACGGCCGCCGTTAAGGTCCACCAGGTGTTGGGGACGCCGTCCGCGCCCCGGCCGACCAACGAATAACCGCCAATCGCTTCCGTGGTGTCGCTTCCGGGATCGACTCGTAGGACCATGTTGTTGTTAGTACCGAGGTCAAGAGCTTCGCTGGGCGTGGTCGTGCCAATGCCGATCTGCGAGCCTTTCTGGAAGATCATTGAATCGATGAGGCCGCTAGCTGAATTCCACATGGGAAGGAAACCCGCCGTGCCTTTACCGGTGACATCCGATTTGGCTTGTGGCGGGGCGTTCGTGCCAGCAGCGGCTGTTTGCTGGGCGTTTAAGATCGAACAAAACATCGAGACTCCCGCGCAGGCGGCGAGCAGATAGCGGCTGAACTTCATCACGACCTCCGAATTTCAGGATGGCCCGTTTCAGGGGGAAATTCACCGGGCGCGGCTGAAGGCGGTGCTAAAATGTCCTCCAACTTGTGCTTTCCGTTTCCCCAAGTGGAGCGGAGATTAAGCGAAATGCTCTGGCCAAGTCCTAAAACCAGCGCTCAAAAGTTCTCAAAGCCTCTCAAAGCCGTGCTATGTCCACCTTGAGCAACAACTTGTACGAGTTTGGCGACTTCGGCCTGGACGCCCAAAGCCGGGCTTTGAGGAGAGGTGCGGCGACCGTCGCACTAACGCCGAAGGCGTTCGATGTGCTGCTCATGCTGGTGCAAAACGCTGGAAGGATTGTGACCAAAGATGAACTGATGAAGACCGTGTGGCCGGACAGTTTCGTGGAAGAGTCCAACCTGACGCAAACGGTTTTCATGGTGCGAAAGGCGCTGGATGAGACGCCCGATCGCCGGTACATTGTGACGGTGCAAGGCCAGGGTTACCGGTTTGTTATTCCGGTTCAGCAAGCGGCAAGCAACGCTCAAGGAAACAACGCTCTGGAAATCGAGGCGCCCAAGACCGTTTCAAATGCGACACCTGTTCCCGAAATCCCATCACAGCTGGAACAGGGAGGCGGGAGGGGCTGGAGGTGGGCTGCCGTCGCCGCCGCGGCACTCCTCCTGATTGCGCTGTTTGCCACCAGGCCATGGCATTCGGGTTCCGGCGTTACGGCGGATCCTGGCAAAATCATGCTGGCGGTGCTGCCATTCGAGAATTTCACGGGAGATCCGGGTCAGGAATATTTCAGCGATGGGATGACGGAGGAGATCATCAGCCAGCTCGGGAACCTCGATCCGGCCCACCTCGGTGTAATTGCCCGGACTTCGGTGATGCACTACAAGCACTCGCAGGAATCGATTCACGAAATCGGAAACAATTTGGGAGTGCGGTACGTGATCGAAGGCAGTGTGCGACGGGATGCGGCGCGGGTTCGGATTACAGCGCAGCTCATTCAGGTGAAGGACCAGAGCCATCTGTGGGCGCGGGAATACGACCGCGACTTGGGCCATCTGCTCGAACTTCAGGAAGAAATCGCGCGCGAACTCGCCAGTGAAATCCAATTCAGCCTGAGTGGGCGTCGGCTGACTGAGGTGGCGCGGGCGGAAGCTCCGGCACCGGGAACGAAGTCATATGAAGCTTATGACCTTTATTTAAAGGGCCGCTATTTCTGGAACAAGAGGACGGGGGAAGGATTCCGCCAGGCCGCCGATTACTTTCAGCAGGCGATCGACAAGGATCCGAATTACGGCAGTGCGTATGCCGGGTTGGCCGATACGTTCAGCTTGATGAGCACGTGGTACCTAGGTCCGCAAAACGAGCTGATGCCGAAGGCGCGTGTGGCGGCCGTGCGGGCTCTGGAACTCGACGAGCATCTCGCCGAGGCGCATGCTTCGCTTGCCCTGATCAAAGAAGACTACGATTACGACTGGCCGGGGTCGGAGAAGGAATTCCGGCGTGCGATTGAACTCGATCCGCAGTATGCGACCGCGCACCAGTGGTATGCGGAGTTCCTGGGATGGCAGGGCCGATTTGATGAGGCATTTGCCGAGAGCAAGCTCGCGCGGCAACTGGATCCACTGTCGTCGATCATCGCCAGCGATTATGCATCGATCCTTTACGAATCTCGCCAGTACGACAACGCGATCCAGCAATACCGCTCCGTGCTCGAGTTGGATCCGAATTTTGAGCATGCGCGCTATGGCATGATCCCGTCCCTTCAGCAACTGGGCAAATATGACGAGGCGATGGAGCTGACCAAACGCTGGGCGGGCGAAGGTAATAACCCGTGGGCGTTGGCTTGGGAGGCTACTATTTACGGCCGATGGGGCGATGCTGAGGAGGCGAGCCGGGCGTTAGCCAAACTTGAGCGGGTGGCGGGCTCGCGGACAGATCGCATCCCGACGCTGCTATTGGCTTATGCCGGCTCGGGCCAGAAAGAGCGGGTCATCGAACTGCTGCACAAAGCTTATACCGAACACTCAAACGCGGCAGTGCAAATCAAAGTAGACCCTATGTACGACGCAATTCGGAACGATCCCCGTTTCCAGGATTTATTACGCCGCCTTGGATTGGGACCGTAAGAACGCATTGGGCTCAACAGCATTTGAGGCACTCTACAGCCGGACAAAGAGGACTACTCCGCATTGTCGCCGGATTCGGCAACACTGCTGAGAGCGTAGAAGCCCGCGAAGTCGCGTCCGTCTCTAGCCAACGACGGCAGCGCGAGAGCGAGCATAAAAACCGGCAACAGCGACAAGCTGGTCCGGCGCAATACCGCAGGTATAGGCATAGTTTCTCCTTGATGGTTGTATTGAATTGAATTGAGACAGCCAGAGCTGCGACTTCGACTTTTAATAGACTCTTTCGTTCAACGGAACGGACAAACGCGGGAGAATCGAGTGTTTATAGTGATAACGACTTTCCCGTATTTCGAATAAAACACTCGCGACAAAGCACCGGACGACCCTGCGATGGACGGAACGGAACCGTTGTCTCCCGGCTACATTCCGAACAAGTAGCGCGCGTTTCTGTTTTCACATGAGTACCCGACTGGAACGCTCCAAGCGCTGTGGCTCGCTTCGTTTTACAACTCTTGCATCGCTTGGGGTCGTTCTTGAACTGTTTTTCGAAGAAAAACAGCTGTTCGCCGGATGTAAATACAAACTCGGTGTCACAGTCTATGCACTTCAGTACCTTGTCTTGGAATTCCATCGCAAGAAAACCTCCGGTCTCTGCCCTTGCACAGCTTTTGCAGGCTTATTCAACTTCCTGTCTCTGGTGGCCTAAACACACCCAGAGAGCAGATTTCGTTGCCATCACGTACTTTCCCGTAACCTCTTCGGACTTCCCATTCGCAATCCAAAGAAAGTCTCGCGTTAGTCACGCATTTGATCTCCCAACTTCAACTTTCGATTTCGGATTCTAAGGAAAGCGCTCGTTACATTCGGACATGAACGCCTCGTCAACTGTCGACATACTTTCGCTACTAAGACAGTTTCCTTATTCCGGGTCTTACCAGGGCGCGCGGATGACCGGTTCCCCATGTTGCTTGACCAACTGGTAAGACAGGAATCCGATGAGGTCGTTGACGCCGCATAGCCGCGTCTTGGGCCTTCCAACTGAAGCGCGGTAGATCCAGAATTGAGAATGTGGTGGATTGCCTTCTCGCGAAGCGAGCCGATTATGTCAACTGGCGGATCAAGATGCAGATGGGCTGCCGGGGTCCAGGATTGGCTGTGAGGCACATCGTGGAAGAATTTCTTCATTTTCGGCCTAGTAGGACGAGGGTTCTCAGTTCCTTAACAACTGTTCACATGGATATGCGTAACTGGAGCAAGAAAGGGGACAAGAAAAAATCACGGCTCAAAAAATATGGATGTGACCTGAATGTTAAAGCTCGATCCCAAATGCATGAAGAGAGCGTCGTCGCAAGGCGACTTAGGGTGGGCCCCCCATAACTTAAGGAGTAAGTCTTTGATTTGCACTATCTTGATTTGCACTATAATGTCGCGACCGTGGGGCACTCTGTAGGAACCATCCGAAGCATTTGAGAGTACTAGGCTTGTGGCGCAGTAGCGTCACCTTAGAAAAGCATTATGGTAAAGCCCCTAAGTGCAATACAATCAACGGAGTCGCTTGGTCGAACCTTGGGGTCCAATAATGGAATTACAGCGGGGGGATGTTAGTAATCTTTTAGTGGCGCTGGCCAATGGGGACTCCGCTGCTGAAGCTGAGCTCATTCCTCTGGTTTACAAGGAATTACGGCGACTGGCGCATTCGTTATTGCGGCGTGAACGCCCCGAGCATTCGTTAAATCCCACCGCGCTTGTGCACGAGGCCTATTTGCGGTTGGCAAAGAGAACCGCGGGGTCTGACTGGAAGAACCGCGCTCAGTTTTTTGCAATCGCTGCGAACCTGATGCGACAGATATTGGTGGACCATGCCAGAAATAGGCGGGCACTGTGCCGCGGTGGCGAGGATCGTCCAATTCCATTTGAAGAATGGTTTGCAGCGAAAGAGCAACGGACAGAGGACATACTAGCCCTCCACGAAGCACTCGAACGTCTGGCAAAGCTCGATCAGCGCCAAAGTCGAATCGTGGAATTGCGATTTTTTTCCGGCCTGTCGGAAGCTGAAATTGCTGATGTCATGGATATTTCCACTCGCACCGTTAAACGTGATTGGAATTTTGCCAAGGCGTGGCTCTACAGCGAGATGAGCAAATGAGCGGCGTCGACAAATGGGAGAAGTTGAACGCACTTTTTGAAGTGGCGCTCGCAAAGAACCCAGAAGAGAGGGTGCGCTTCCTTGACTCTGCGTGCTCAGGGGACCAAACTCTACACGCGCAACTTATGCGCTTGCTGGCAAGCCATTCACAAGGCGAAAGCTTTTTTGAACATCCTCCAGTGGTCTTTAATGAAGACAATACCCATTCCACATGTGGGAATCCTGTATTTTCCCGGGATCAGATCGTATGTGGTCGCTTCGTGATCGGAAATTTTCTCGGAAGCGGTGGCATGGGCCAAGTCTATTCAGCCCGAGATAACGAACTTAACGACGAGATAGCTCTTAAAGTCCTGAATTCCGTCATTTCTCGCGACCCTACGGGGGCTGACAGATTCATACGGGAAGTGCAACTGGCCAGAAGAATTACTCACCCTAATGTCTGCCGGATTTTCGATATAGAGAAACACCAAGTCAGCCATGATCAGGAATTGCCTGTGCTGACCATGCAACTGATTCACGGTGAGACGCTGGCTCGGCACTTGCAGAGATTGGGCCGCGTCGAACACGATGCCGCATTGCCAATTGTTGAGCAAATGTGCCTCGCTCTGGAAGCCGCGCATAACCAAGGTATCCTCCATCGCGATTTCAAGCCCTCCAACATCATTGTTGACTGGAGGTCCGATCGAGCCCATCTCGTTGTCACTGATTTCGGTCTAGCCTGCCTCGCCGCGGGAGAATCTGAATTAAGCAGTATCACCGCCGCGGGAGGGGTTGTTGGGACGCCCGACTACATGGCGCCCGAACAGCTAAGCAGCGGAGAGGCAACCGTTCAGTCAGACATCTATGCGTTGGGCTTAGTGATGTTCGAGGTTATCACCGGGAAACGGCCCTTTCTCGGTCCATCAGCGATGGTT
>JBAWBR010000024.1:0-14749 GCA_049589875.1 Terriglobales bacterium | reverse complement strand
ACCTGACCCTCGGACATCGTGTGGACTTCGATGATGAACTCGGCGTCGTCCAGCGACTCGGCGTAGGGGTCGACGTAGAGCGTCCAGGGCGACGTCGACTTCATCACCACCTGGCCGTAGCCGTCCTCGAGCCCTTGGTCCCATCCGACCTTGAGGAACCCCGCCCCGTACATGGCCGCGTTCCACAGCATCTTGGTGATCTCGGCGTACCACTGGTCGGTGACGTAGATCGAGTTGATGACGCACTCGAGCTGCTCGGCCTGGATGTCCTGGACGGCGAACCAGGGCGAGAACGGGTCGGCCGCCGGCGTGATCGAACACGAGATCTCCTGGTCCGTCATCCACCCGACGCGCGAGTCGATGACCGGGTAGACCTCGTTGGCCCGGATCCCCGCCGCGGCGGGCAGGGCCGAGCTCGAGCGGTTCATGGTCAGGCGGAAGTTTCTCTTCCACTCGTTGAGCATGTTCCCCTTGGCCTGCTTGGCCTGGGTGTAGACGTTCCAGAGGCGCTGAATCAGCTCGTGCTCGTGGCCCAGACTCGGCGGAGTCTCGATCTGCATGAGGGTCGGGCCCATCGAGCTCATGGCGTCACCGTGAGCATCTTGGCCGGCTTGGTCTCCTTGTTGGCCTTGGCCGCCTCATCGTGGCGCCGGCGCTCGGTCGCCTCCTTCTCGGCGAGGATGTGGTCGACGCCCGTCCCGTGGAGCTCGCCCCGGGCCTCGAGGTCCCGGGCGTCGACGGTGGTCAGCTTGCACTCCATGTTGAGCTCGGCCGACTGGCGCTCGGCTCCTTGGCGCAGAAGGTCCTGGAACTCGCGCTCGTTGCGGACGTAGGCGCCGACCTGGGGATCCCAGCGGTCCGAGCTCTTGGTCGACTGGCGATCGAAGGAGACGGACCACACCCGCTTGGCCTGGTTGCCGCACCGGCACTGGATCTCGTCCAGGGGGACCTCGTGCTCGATCACCCCGTCACGCGGGCAACGGTACGCGTACTTCATGGCTCAACCCCAGTCGTCAATCTCACCGGCGAGAGCGTACAGCGGGGGCCCGAACGTGTCCTGGATCTGCTGCATCCCGGGGATGTGGTCGACGGTCCGGCCGGCGTTTTCGAGCTGGATCCGGTGGGCCCCGATGTCGGGCGGGCCCGTGCCGACCCCCATGATCTCGTTCATGTCGAGGGTGTTCCACTCGGTCAAAGCGGTCAACAGGCAAATCATGTAGGACATGACGCAGTCGTCGTGGCCCGAGCGCCGGGCCGGCCCGAAGGACTCGTCCTCGAGCTCGGTGTACTGGGTCATTTCGTAGTAGGTAGCGCCGTGGTGGATGACGACGTCGTGGCGCGTCAGCGCGCCCTGGCAGGCCGTGATCAGCCATTGTTTCGTGTCGTACGTCGTCTTGAAGCCGAGCAGCTGGCCCGAGATCTTGGCCTTGTCCGGGCGCCGGTCGAGCCAGATGTTCGTGTAGCCGGCCTGGCGCCACACGGACATGACCTCGTGGCCGCCGCCCTGGACCTCGCAGTTGACCAGCGCGTTGTTGTAGAAGTACGCCATTCCGAGCGAGATCTCGCCGATCTTCGCCGGCGTCGCGTGACCGTGCCATACCGCGACCTGCTCGAGCGTGGCGCGGTTGAGGACCTGGATCCCGCACGGGTCGCCACTGATGGTCTTGGTCGGGTCGACCGCCAGCGCGTACTTCTGGCGCGGGCCCGGCATCTTGAAGATGGTCATGTGGCCGCCGTCGACGGTCTCGTGGAACTTCACTCCCGAGCCCGTGCCGTAGAGGTAGCCGCGCGAGCGAGGGACGGCCGGCTTGTAGCAGTGACGCAGGTGCTCGATCGGGAACACGTTGGATCCGGTGGAGAGGAACGCCTCCTCGGGCGTGCAGGGATACTCCTCGTGGAACCCGTCGAGACCCTTGGGCGCGTTGCGGATCTTGCGCCGGCGCCACGCCATCTTGGCCATGATGCGCTCGGCCCGGACGCCTTCGGCGAGAAGGAACTTGACCACGCCGAGCTCGTCGCCGTACTCCCCGTCGAGCTGGAGGTCCTCGAACTCGAGCGACGCGTCGGAGATCTCGTAGGTGTTGTGCCAGAACCACGGGAAGAACATCGGCACGAAGTCAGACTTGCCCCCCTCGGGGTCCGTCGCCTTCATCCACTCGTCGTAGTAGTACCCGCCGACGCCGTCCGCTGTCGTCTCGTGGATCCAGATAGTCCCGTGCTCGTAGGGGATGGCCTCGCCCAGTCCCGGAATGATGGTGTCGGCCCGGTCGCCCCAGCGCGCGACCTCCGAGCAGTGACAGCCCTGGATGGTCATGCCGCGACCGACCTCGTCCTTGGTCGCGGTGGCGACGCGCATGGTGGACCCGACCGCGTCCTCCCACACCATTTCTTCCTTGGTGTCGTATTTCAACTCGAAGAGATCGGCGAACGGTCCTCGCGTCCAATATCGCTTGGTCATGCCGAAGAGGTATTTCGAGTCGTCCTTTTCCATCGACAGCACGAGGTTGAAGCTGCCCAGGTGGAGGAAGGACCAGATGAACAGGATGGCCTCGGTCACCGTCGAGATCCCCACCTGTCGGCCCTTGAGCACGATGATCCGCACCGGCAGTCCGAGGTTGTACTGACGTTCGACCTCGGCCACGAACTCACGCTGGGCCCATGCCAAGGGGTCGTTGCGGTTGAGCCGGATCGGCGGGCCGGTCTTGGGCTTGATCTCGAGCATTTCGAGCAGAGGCCACAGGTCCAGCTTGGGCATTAGTCCTCGGTTTCGTCCTCCGACTGGTTGGCGCGTCGGTCGGTTCCTGCGTTGCCGAGCACGAACCTACCCGGGGCGGCCGGCACTGCGGGTGACTCCCGCATCGAGCGCAGCGTCTCCATGAGCTCGTTGCGTCGCTCGGTGACCTTGTCGCTCGGCCGGTTGCCGGCGGCCTGGATCTGCCGGCCGAAGGTGGACGTGACGATCTTCATGGCCTGGTCGGGCGAGCCAGAGCGCAGCATCCGGTCGGCCTCTTGCAGGGCGCGCCACTGCAGGTTCTCCACGAACTCGGCCTGGTCGTCGGTCGTGAAGTCCCGGACGCGCACCTGCTTTTGGATCTCCTTGGCCGTGGCCAACGGCAGCTCGTAGAGCTCGGCGACGATATGGGTCGGCACGCCGAGCTCGAGGGAACGCACCACCAAATGCTCGAACTCGTCAACGTTCATCAGTCGTCCTCGTCAATCGGTTCGACCGCCACCATGAGGACCTTGCCACGCAGCCGGCCGACCGCGTAGCCCTTGTCGGTGTCCTCCTCGAGGACGTGGAGCACGAGCGAGACCTCGCCGCTGGCCAACGAGGACGCCTTGAAGAACTTGGCCCGGAACGGCGTCAGCTCTGAGGATGGCCCGGCCACTGCAGGCCGAGTGATTCCGTCGAGAATGATGGAACGGATCCCGGGCCCTGCGGATCCAGGCCCGCCGCCGTCCGCGCCCGCTCGAGCTGCTCGCTCAACAGCTCGCCGGGACTCTTCGAGGTCCGAAACTCGATCTCCTCCTGGTCGTGGCGCTCCCACACTCCCGCTATCCCCTCCGGGAGGTCCTCCGTCCCCGGGGCGTCGTAGTCCGGCGGGTCGAACTTGCTGTTCCGCAGCCGGACCGCCTCCTCGAGCTCCTCGGTCACCGATGTCCCATTCGAAGAGGTCATCGGGATCTCCCGGCCCTGGAGAATGTCCATCACCATCCCCCGGACCTCGCGCAGGTTCTCCTGTTGCATCTGCGCCATCGTCGTCATCACCCGCTCCAACATGGCCAGCTCCGCCGAGCTCGAGACCGAGGCCTTCCCATTCAGCGTCGGGCTGCTCTGGTTCGACACCGGGCTCGAACTCGGGGGGCTCGGTGGGGATTCCGGGGGCTCGGCGAGCAGGTCCCGCAGTTGCTTCGCCAACCAGCCGCGAAAGGTCACTCATACCTCAGTCGATCGCGTCGTAGAGATCCCGCAGTGTCTCGGGAGGAATGATGTTGACGGTCTTGTCGGTGGCGTCGAAGAGGATCCAGTCCCGGGCCGCGCCGAGACGCGGCACGCCGGGCAGCGGGTAGGCCACCACCGCGTAACGGTGCGGCCAAATCTCGAGGCGCTTCTCGAAGAGGGCGTCTTGGACCCACCGCGGCAGCTTGTCGCCCGTCCCGTTCGCCGCCGCCTGGAGGATCTTGACGCCTTCGATGGCGTCGACCTCGGTCGGCTTGTGGCGGAATCGCTTGGACTCAGCCATTCGCCGGCGGAACCTTCCCCGCGTTCGCGTGGGCCTGGAGAGAGTCGCCGAGCGAGACCAGCTTGCCGGCGCCGGCCGCGCGCCGGGGCGGCTTGGCGGCCTTCTTCGCCGCCTCCTTGGCCTTGGCCGCGGCGTCGGCCGCGTTCTTCCGGTTGGCCTCGGCCCGGTCGAGCTCCTTCTTGACCACGCCGGTATCGGGAACGATGGCGATGGTCCCGCACTTGAAGTCCTGGAGCACGCGCAGCATCCCCTCGTGGTCCCCCTTCTCGATCAGCTTGGGGTGGTGCGCCGTGACCTTGATGCGGATGGCCACGGTGAGCTCCTCGTCAATCTCGAAGATCCGCGGCTCGTCCATCTGGGTCTGGGGGTCGAATCCGTCGTTGGTGTTCTGCAGGCGGACGGCGGTCTCGGCGATGCCACGGCCGCGGTAGTCGCCGAGATCGAGCGTCGGTTGTTCAGCTGTGCTCATGTCGTCTCCTTTTCGTTGGTGTCTCGGATGTGGGTCCTGCGCAACGCGGTCTTGGCCAGGTCGGGAGTCGAGTAGTGCATGTACGTCGACGCGCCACAGCTGCACCGGCCGCGGTGGCGCACCCGCTCGCCGGCGCCGTTGCCGTGCTTCTCGGGGATCGACGTGACCGTGTGCTCTGGGCTCTCCTTCATCGGTCTCCTCTCACGGGCTCGTAGTCCCAGAACGCGACGGTGATCAAGATGGACAGCACGACCATGACGACGATCACGACGGGACCCTCTGGGCCACGAACTTGCCGTAGCGTTGCGCCGCGCCCTGGCGCGTCATGCCGAGCGCGTCGGCGATCTGCTCCCAGGTGACCCCGTCCAGCTTGGCCGAGACGACCGCGTCGTTCAGCTGGATCTCGGACGCCTCGAGGATTTTGGAGTAGAGGCGAACCTTCTCCAGCGCCGGTTCAGTTTCCACGGCGGATGCGCCGCGCCGGCGTGGTCACCCGACCGTTGTGGATCGGCCGGGGCGGGCCCTGACCCTGCAGCATGGCCTGACGTTGCGCCGTCTCGAGCGCGGCCTGCTGTTGCACCATCTTGTCCTCGATCTCGTCCAGCTTGAGCGAGACCGCGTTCTCGTAGTCGAGCGTGGCGTCGAGCTCGCGCTCGGGCCCCAGCGCGTGCACCAGATGGCGCAGGTAGATGACGCACTCGAACGGCACGAAGAAGTCCGAGAGGTCGACGCGCCCGCCGGTGTTCTCCATCAGCTTGGCGATGCGGCGCGCGTTGTCCTCGGCCAAGAAGTCCCGGGCCTCGGCCGCCGGCATGGTGTCGAGGTCGACCTCGGCGTCGCCGCGTTCCTTGTCGAATTGCTCGTTGGCCACATCGGTCGCGATGTCGGTCATCGTCTTAGACCCCGAGTACTCGGCCATTCCCTCGTCGTTCATTTCGTAGGTCACGAGGATCTGCTGGCCGAAGTCATCGAACCACGTCCCCTGCCACGCCTTGCCGTCGAGCGGGGCGGGCACGAGCTCGCCGCGCAGCGGTCCGTTGGCCAAGAACCATTGGGTCACGTCGTCGCGGACGTCGTGGTGCCAGGCGGACCGGCACTCGGCTCGGAGCTGCTCGAGGGTCGGGGGGGCGTCGCCGGGGATCTGGTCAGGAGTCATGCAAGAGATCTTGCGGCAAGGACTGTGGCGAGTCAAGCACCCTCAGAGGAACTGGACGACCACCACCACGGATCCACCCGAGACCAGATAGACGTCGGCCGGCAGGTTCGCCGGATCGAACTCGATGACGGTGGGCTGGCCCGGGCCGATGAACGTGCCCTGGTCGCCCGAGACGGTCTTGAACTTGAGGCTCGGCGTCGTGTTGCCGATCGGCGGCGTGATGGCCACCCCCAGTGCGCCGGCGGGCACCGCGATGGTCGCCGTCGTGTTGACGGTGACGGTCTGGATGTCGGTGACGTCGCCGAAGGGCACGTTGAAGGGCCCGAGGGGGACCCGGCTGCCCTGTGCGGTCCCGGTCTGTTGCCCCTGGATCGAGAAGAACCCGTTGCTCATCTACAGCGTTCCGACAGCGACGAGCGTGATCACCACGCAGACCATGATGACCGCCAGCGCCACGATGACGCCGAGGCGCGGCATCAGGCCGGCGGGGGCGGGGTGCTTCCCTCCGCGGTGGAGCTGGTCGTCGTCGTGGTCGCCGGCGGCGTCAATGCGGCCTGGCCGGCGGCAATGGCGGTCTCGAGGGCGGCCTGGTCGGCCGAGCTCACGGGCGACGCGGCCTCGAGGGCGGCGACGAGGTCGTTGATGACGGTGGTTGCGGCCTGGACGTCGGCGTCAAGGGTGGCCATGAATTCCTCAATTCTGTCTAGTCGGCGGACAATCTCTTCGAGCAGCTGGTGTTCGCGTGTCACTCAGAAGTCGGGCTCGGGGTCGTAGTGAACATGCCGGTGATCGGCTGGTCCGTGGGGGGTGTCGGCGAGGCCGTGGTATCGGCCGTCTGGGGATCGGACGAAGTAGGCGGGATTGTGTCCGCCATCGAGGCTCCAGTCTCCGATGACGTCTCCTCGGTGGAGGGCTCGGTTGACGAAGCGGCGGAGTCGGTCGGTGTCGATGATGGTTCAGACGCTACCGGGGCCGGGGTCTCGGGCGGGGGAACCTGCTGGGCCCGCGCGGCGACGGTCGCCTTCATGGTGCCGACGATGGTGCCGAGCTCGTGGAGCGCCTGTTCGATGTAGTCGCCCAACACGCCGATGCGATCGTACATCGGGGCGAGCTCGGGATCGACCGAGACCGCCACTCCCTGCGCGACCTTGGCCAACGCATCGGCCTCCCGGGTGTCAGAGGGCGCATCCTGTGGGAGCAACACGTCCCGGACGTCGGTCTCGAATGACTTGAGCAGATCGGAGAAACTCACTGGGCCTCCTCGAGGTCGGCGACGCTCGGGACACTACCCGCCCGTCCCCGGACAGTGAAGGACCCCCCGCCTTGCTCAACGGGGGGCCCCTCCGAATCACGGTACGGCACTTGACATCGTACCCGAGACGCGCGCATATAAACAACCATCCCGCCAGAGGGATCCAACAGCACGGTACGGACCTCGCCGAGTGCCAACGGAGCGAGTGGACGAACGCCGGGGGCGTCCCCTTGCTTGTAAGAGGGTCCCCGGCGGACGAACGGCGGAAACGCCACGGACCTCCCGCGTCGGTTGAGCGCCGACATCGCCCCACCCGGGGCACTGCGGAGTCGATGCAGCCGTTCGCGCCTAGCAAGCGCCCATACGGTGAGGCACTGGGACGATGAGCTCCTGACGCAGAAGCGTGCTCGCCCCTGACGGGGCTGCGCCTCGGAGCTGCTGCCTGGAGCAAGCACAGGGACTTTCCCTCGGTAGGAAGAGTTGGAAATTTCCTACGGCCCGGATATTCCAGTCGTGAGGGAGCGGATATGGGTGTGGAAGTCTCCCCTCTCTAGGCTGTGGCGCTGGGCCAAACCGGAGCGCAGTTGTGCATCCGTTGTCCATGCCGTCTGTCAGACATGCTGACAGAATGGGCGGCCGCCCCCGCCCTGACCTGCGACGATAGAGCGAGCGAGCGTCAGCAGCTCTGACAATCGCAGGCACGGCTGCAGCTGTTGATGCCCACCCGCACGGCCGTCAGACACCCTGACACGGACCGCCGGCGACGGTCGACACCCTGGACGATGGCGCCGGCGGTCGACCGCTTGCCACGAGTTAGCACTACGAACGCACAATGATCGGACGACGCTCACACAACTACCGGCCGCCGGCGTAGACATGACTGTCAGGATCCCTGACACTGTGCCTATGGGACAGAGCACGACGGACGACCTAGACCGTCTCCTATTGGGCGAACGGATCCAGCGGCCGAACAGGACAGAGCGCAGGTCCGGAGAGTGGGACTGGTTTGATGGTCTCTCGCCGGCCGAACGGCGTTGGTTTGGGCGCAACTACATGGCCGATGTCGGCGACCGTCCCGAGGACGTCGCCCAGCGCAATGGCCACGGAGTCGACGTTGACGCGGCAATGGCCGAGGTCCTCGCCGCGGCACGGCTGCAGAAGAGGACACGGGCCCGGGCCACTGCCACGGCCGCCCAGCTGTCCCGGACCGAAGCCGATGATTGGGAAGAGACCGACCGAGCTCGGGCCCGGGCCGACGTCCTCGCCGAGCTCTACGGTCCGCAGGAGTTGGCCGCCATTCTGTCGACCACGACGCAGAACGTTCACCAGCTCAAATCCCGCGGCAAGCTGCCGCCGGCCGACATCGTCGTATCAAAGGTGCCTATGTGGCACGCCGAGACCCTGCGGACTGCAGGATTGATGGGAGAGTGACCACCATGCCAGAGACCACCGTCTGCCACGTTTGCGGCCGCACTCGCGGTTCGTTCCAATGGACGGCCGCCGGCTGGGCGTGCCTGCGCCATCTGCCCAAGCTGGGCCGGCGAGCGAACCGAGACCGGGCCCGATGACCGAGCAAACGAGCATGTTCGAGCTAGGCGACGCCGCGGGTGACTCCCTCGTCCGCCATAACGAGCACGGCGACCGCTGGGAGGAGCCGAGTCTCTTCCAGCAGGAGCCGGCCGGCTGGACGACCACGGCGCCGGCCCGGACGCACCACCTGGAAGAATGGCGCCGCTCCGGGCCCGATGCGCTGGGCCGGCTGGTCCTGACGGCCGAATGCCACGCCTGCCGCACGATTGATCCCACCATGGGCGAGACCTTCACGGCTCGGGCTGAGACCGAGGCCGATTGCTGGCGCATCCTGGAGAGTGCGCATACGGCCCGCATACAGGTCACGGGCGACTGATCGAGAGACCGCCGGCAATCCCGCCGGCACTGACAGAAGGGACAGAGCAGATGTTCACACTGACAATTGAGACCCACAACGCCGCCTTTGTCGGCGCGGATGACGACTTCGGCCCGGGCCCGGAGCTGGCGCGCATCTTGCGCGAGCTGGCCGACCGCCTGGACCTGGTCGGCACCGCTCCCAAGGATGGGACCGTGCGGGACTTCAATGGCAACACCGTTGGCACCTGGACACTGGAGGACGCATGACCCATGTCCTGGCCGACGCCGACAGCTGAACGCCGACCAGGGGCCCGGAATCTGCAGGACCGGGCCCCGCGCCGGCGCGTCAGACCGTCTGACACGTCGAGTACAGAAGGGACAGAGCGAAAATGCCACGATGGAGGAAGGACCTAGACCCCGCGAAATGGGGCCCGACAGATACGGCCGTCACGGTCGCCGGCGTCACAGTGAAGGCGCACGCCGACTACGTCGGCCCGGCGGCCGACTGGGGGAAACCGACCCGGGAATACGTCGACAGCTTGCACGACTGGCACGAGTGGCCGCCGACGAGCTGGCGCGTCCGGCTGGACGTCGAGGACCGCAGCTTCGCCCTGGACTTTCACCAGGGCAGCGCGCACCGTAAGCCGCCGACCGCGGCGACCGTCTTGGACTGCGTGCTGAGTGACGCCCAGGCCGGCGTCGAGACCTTCGAGGACTTCGCCGCGGAAATGGGCTACGACAGCGACAGCCGCAAAGCGGAGGCGACCTGGCGGGCGTGCAAGGACACCGCGCTCGCCGTGCGCGTGCTGCTCGGCGACAAGTACCAGACGATCGAGGACGTCCGTGCGGAGCTGGGCGAGATCCCGGAGCCGGTCGAGTGAGGACGGCCGACGTCACGACGTCCTACTTTCCCGAGTGCGTCCCGTGCAGCTGGGCCGGCAAACGGACGGTTGACGAGGAGTACGCCCGGGTCCAGGCCCTACAGCACGACCGCGAGCGCCACGAGATCTCGCCGGCCGACGCGGCACGGATCCGGGCGTGGGCGCTGGGGCCCGTCGAGCGTAACGACGTCGCCGAGGGCAACGTATGGCCCGAGGAGATCCACGGGGCCGACTGTGACGGACTGTGCGGGGAGCCTGGCGGATGCTGGGAGGATGGCCAGGACGAGGAGCTGAACGACGACCAGCGCGCCGCCCTGTACGACCAGGACCACGCGCCGGCCCGGTACCGCACCCGGGCCGAGCGCAACGGGCCCGCCCGGGGATCCGATGGGATGTTCCGATGAAGGGCGGCCGGTGGCACGAGTACGGGCGTCTCGAAAATGGGCCCGTCGTCGTGGCCTGCCCGGAGTGCCTCGCACTGATCCCAGACGATGACGAGGGCGCGAACCGCGGCGACCACGCCGACTGGCACGCCGAGCTGCAGAGCTAGAACAGGGCGGGAATGGTGGCCGGCATCGTCGTGAGGTCGACCACCATTCCCCCGCCCGAATCCTTGGCCGCGCGGACCGGGGGGAACATCGTCACCGCGGCAACGTAGGCGCCTGAGTCGTCCGGGAGCCACGCCGCGTCGCGCAGGCCGTCGACGCACGCCTTGAGGGTCGGCATGTGGCCGCCGGGGTCTGCCAGCGTGCCGCCCGGGCCCTGGACCGGCAGCGCCTCAATGTGAACACGCCGTCCGCCGGCGAGCTCGAGCTGGGCCACCGACGCCTCCGCCTCGACCTTGGCCTGTTCGCGCCAGGCCGCCGTGAGCTTGGCCCACACGCGCCAATGGATCCGACCACGCGCGGTGTTGAGCGTGAGCAGATAGGCGTCCGCCGGCTCGGGGATCCACAGACGGATGCGCTGGAGCTCGTTCACTCGAGCGGGGGCAGGGCCGTCAGACACCCCACCGTTGCATCGTGGCCACCATCCTCGAGACCTTGCCCGGGAGCATGATCTCGTTTCCCTCGAGGTCGACGCCGGGGTAGTCCTCGAGCGGGAACGTGTAGTCGTGATGGAAGAAGTCCGGGTTGACCAGCCCGCGGTCGCGCCACAGCTGGCCCAACGTCGTGAACTTGAGACCGAAGCGGGCAATGTTCGAGCTCAGTGCGTAGTCGTCCACCAGATGCTCCGCCTCGATGCCGGCCGCGACCTCGGGGACGGTCGGGTGGATCCGCCCGATGACCTCGGACGGGTGGAGCTCGAGCGGGCGCCACAGGTCCAGACACCAGCTCGAGGCGACCGTGAACCAGTTGCACGAGCCGATGCCGCGGCCGTCGCGCTGGGCGTAGACGCCGAGGTCGAAGCGGACGGGCGACCAGTCGTTCCCGTTGTGCGCCACCGTGTCCCGCGGGATCCATTCGGTGATGTCGGGGAGCTCGGGGTGCAACAGGGCGTCAGAGTCGATATAGATGGCCCAGTCGTCGCCGCGCCGGCGGGCGAGGCCGTGGATCTGGAGCTTCTCGTACGTCAGAGGCCAGTCGGGGAACACGCGATCACGAATGACGTGGATGTCGGCGCCGATGCGCGAGGCCCAGCGTTCGATCGCCGGGTAGGTGAGCTTGGTGAGCTCGGGGGCGAAGTCACCGATGTTGAGCAGGTAGATGGTCTTACGGGTCACGCGGTTGCCTCTTTCATCAGCTCGACCAGCTCGAGGAGCCAGTCTCTCGGCCCGGGCGGCGGGCTGACCGGATTGTCGTGCCACTCCTGTTCGATTTTCACCAGCTCGACCAGCTCGAGGAGCCAGTCTCTCGGCCCGGGCGGCGGGCTGACCGGATTGTGGTGCCACTCCTGTTCGATGCGGTCGGCGAGCTCGAGCTCGTCGGTCACCATCTGCGCCAACGTCGACGGGGCTCGCGCGACCACCAGGGCCGGCGAGGCCGGCGGTGGAACAGCTCGCGGAGCAGCGTCCTCATCCGAGCTCAGGCTGGCTCGGGCGCCCGGGGCAGAAGGGCGTCCCGTCCTCGTAGAGGCCGGACTCGTGCTGGGTCGCCGCCTGCTTCATCAGCTCGAGCCGGCGGAAGTCAGGCAGGTCCGCCGAGGTCGACGCCTGCGGGAGGGCCCACTCGCACAGCTGGCAGCGTCCCTCGTACTCGGTGCCCACCCGGACGACGAAGGCCGAGAACCCTTCCCAGACGGTCTCGCCGGCCGGGGGCGGGGGCGGGTAGCGGTCCGCCGACTCGGGCCACCCGCCGGCGATGTTGATGGCCAAGGAGAGCTCGTCGGCATTGAGGTCCGTCGACCTACGGCCCGGGAAGTGCTGCATGAGGAACGCCTGGAGCAGCCGCCGGTTCGCCTCGGGCTGGGCGTCGAGGAGGACGCCGAGCGAGGACAGGAGCTCCCGGACGACGCCGGCGTCGCCGAGCTCAGGTGGTGCCGGCGGGGGCGGGGGGGTGTTCCCCTCGAGGTCGGGCTGCTGGGTCCCAACCGGCGGGTCCGTGGACGGCGCAGGCGAGGTCGACGCCGAGGGGCTTTCCGCTACAGCTACAGGCAGGTCCTTGGCCGCCGGGGTGCGGATCGGTGCCGCCTTCTTGGCCTTGGCCGCCTTCTTGGCCGGCTTGGCCGGCTCGGCAGGCTCGGGTGCAGTCTCCGCCGGCGCCGTCGACGTCGGTGGCGCAGGTGGGCCATCTGCAATCTGTGGCGCGGGTGATGGCGATGCCTCCTGTGGTGCGTCGCCGGCGTTGCCGCCGTCGAACTCGGCGAGCTCCTCGGGCGTGTACGACATCCCCTTGAGGACGTCCGCGAAGTTAGCGCGGGCTGCTCGAGCGGTGGCCCGGGCGATGCACATATCCTCCGCGTAGTTCCCCCAGCTCGAGGCGCGCTTGAGCTCTACCCCGGATCCGTCAACCCATGCCGGTCGCTCGTCGCCGCCGTAGGGATTCCACGTCAGCTTGCGATTGCCGCCCCGCTCGGTCTTAGTCCATTTCTCGTACCACTCGACCAGGCCCGCCTCGCGGCCGGTCTGCAGCGTCCAGGTGAACTCGGCGGTGGGGATGTCCTCGGGCCAGTCCGAGCGCCGGCAGTAGACGGTGGCCCACGCCTCGCCCGCCTCGTCGGTGCCCGACTGGACGACGAACAGGTGGCCCGCCTCGGTGATCAGGGCCCGCATGAGCTCGGCGTCCTGGCCCACCTTGCCGTCGATGACGTGCAGGCCGTTGAGCGCCTGCATGGGGCCGAGACCGAGCTCGTAGCCGTACATCATCGCGGCCATGACGGCGTCGGGCCGGTCCCGGAACGCCTTGGGGACGAGCTCGGTCTGATGGATGGTCAGAGCCAGCTTCATGTAGTTCTTCGCGTAGGGCAGCCCGCCGAGGACCTTGGGGGGATTGACGGGGAACTGTGTCGGGAGCTCGGCCGGCGCAGGGGCGACCGGGGAGCCTGCCGGGACGGATGGCGGCCCCGCCGCCGGCAGGATCTCCCCGGTCTGTCCGTCCGCCGGCGGGATGACCTCGACGTCGGTGCTTGGCGCGGCACCGTTAGCGAGCTCGGCGCGACGAGCGGAGAGCAGTGTGTCCATCGACTGAGTCATGCTGGGACCTCCTTGGGAAGGAATCGACGGCCGCCCTTGCGGGTGTACGCCTTGACCTCGGTGGGCGGGTACGACTTCCAAGTGACGGCGACGTCGCCGCGGTAAGTGCCGACCGTGGCGTCGCCGAGGGCCGACATGATCAGGGCGTCGCACGCGTCCCGGGCGTCCTCGAGGAGCGAGATCTGCTTGGTGAGCGCGTTGCGCTTGCGGAGCTGCTCGGCGACCGCCTCGGAGATCTCGACCTCGAGGGTGTCGTCGCCGGTCCAACGCTTCGACAGCATCGGCTTGTCGCCGGCCTCGACCCTCGGTGGGGTGCCGTCTAGGACGTGCTGCCACAGGTCCGCCTCGATGGCGATGAGGTCCTCGATCAGCTGGTCGTTGCGCGGGACCTCGGTGATGCGGAGTTTCTGCCCGCCGACCAGGCACGCGTAGTGGACGACGTCCAGGTCTAGGACCGCCAGGTAGTGCTGGCCCTGGACGACGTAGTTGATCGGGACCTCGACCTCGCCGCCCGGACCTTCCCAGTCGTTCCTCGAGGTCTTGCCTTCATAGACACCCTCGAGCGCGTTGATCGGGCCGGTGAGGCCGTCGACGTTGGCCAACATGAACGGGTGCTCGGAGTTGCGGAGCATCCGGGGGAACTCGTGGACCTCGATCCCGGTCCGCTCGGCGAACTGGTCGCGGACGATCGGCTCGAGGAGCTTGCCCCAGGTCATGTACTCGGGCTCGTCCTCGTCCTCGAGCTTGGGTCGCTCGGCGACCTTCTCGGCCCACAGGCTGTAGGGGGTGCGGCCGTAGCGGTTGTTCAACCCGCAGGCGGTCGGGGCGTCAGAGCCTCCGAATCCCAGCTGTCGAAGCCGATGCCACTCCGCGCTGCGTGGCTTGATCTCGGTGAGATCCGCCACGATCTCAATAGTTCCTGCCGCCATTCCAGGTGCCTCCTCCAGCTCTGTCCGCTACCACTCTATTCCGTGGGCGTGACAACGAGGACCCAAAATAGGCGCAGGCCCAGCCGGGAGGGTCCGACAGGGGACTTCCTACCGACTGGGCCCGCTGACTCCGATGCTTGTTTGGGACAGAGCTCGGCGCCTCGAGGAGAGGTTAGCCGCTGGCCCGGCGCCGGCGCGTCGACGGGAGCTCGGTGGTGGGCTGGCCGCGCAGGCGGGTGATCTCGGCCCAGACGGTCTGCAGGTCCTCCTGCGTGTCCTCCTTGAGCTCGGAGATCCGGTCGC
>JBAWBR010000023.1:0-21720 GCA_049589875.1 Terriglobales bacterium | reverse complement strand
GTAGAGGGCGGAGAGATCGTTCAGGTCGACGTGAATAATAATCACGTAGCAACAAATTTGATTGGTCCGGACAATACATTCCTCAAGAATTCGCCACCGTCGACTGAGCCATTTTCGGTGGATGTGGACCCGCTGGAACCGGTCGGACGCGTCACCCTGCAAGGCCAGAGATTTGTGCTGAAGGAGGGTGAATGGACCGGCTGGCTACCCGTCGAATTTAAACTTATGCCTGTGATTGGGAATGTGAAGGGCATCTGCCGTTTTTATCTCAAGCAGGCCCATCCGCGCTTCCAACTTTACGTTTCGCCTATCAACATTGACCCGGAGAGTCCCGCGCTGCCCATCTCGACGCCTTCAAGTTATTCGCGCGATCTGGCAAAGGAAATCGGCGAATACCACACTCAGGGCATCGCGGAAGACACAAAGGCGCGAATGGCGGATGTGCTGGACGATAAGGAATATCTTGAACAATCGCGCACCGTGCTGGCCGAACACCGGCGAGCCTTCGATGCGGAGTTTCCCAAATTTCACGACGGGCTGTTTTTCTTTTATTTTTCGAGTCTCGATTTAAACGGCCACATGCTGTGGCGGCTGACCGATCCTGAGAACCCCGCCTACGATCCAAACGAAGCCGCAAAATACGGAGGCGCGCTCGAGGAGTTCTACCAGCAGATCGATCAGGTATTGGGCGAAGTGATGCCCCGGTTGGATGAGAACACGACGCTGCTCGTGCTATCCGACCATGGCTTCGCGCCCTATCGGCGCTCGTTTAACCTGAACACCTGGCTCGCAAATAACGGTTACGTCACCCGCAAGGAAGGGGCGGGTACCGATTCAGCCGAGCCTTTTGCCGAAGTGGATTGGAGCCGTACGCGCGCCTATGGATTGGGTCTGAACGGCTTGTATATAAATATGAGAGGTCGCGAAAAGGAGGGAATCGTCGATCCGGCGCAAGCCGACGCGCTGCTGCGTGAGATTCGCGACAAGCTGATCGCGCTGCGCGACCCGAAAAATAATTCTCCGGTAATCACGCGCGTGGACTTGGCGAGCGAAGTGTATGAGGGGCCCTACGCGCGTAGCGGACCCGATGCGCTGGTTGGCTATAATCGCGGGTATCGTTCGGGGTGGAAGACGATCCTTGGCGCATTTCCGCCGGACGTGCTCGAAGACAATACCAATCCCTGGAGCGGTGATCACTGCATGGATTTCACAAAAGTTCCCGGTGTGCTTTTGAGCAATCGCAAAATTGCCGCTGAAGCCCCGGCGCTTACGGACATTACTCCGACAATTCTTGCGGAGTATGGCATCGCGAAGACGAAAGACATGAAGGGTCAGTCGGTGTTTCAGACAAGGTAGCACGATTTATTAAGTTGCAGCGCCACCTACCCGTCAGCTGTCTTGTAGGGCGTCCTCGCCCGCCGCGCCGAGGCAACCTGGGATGAGTGGGCAAGACGCCGGCGATACAATCAACACGGGAGCAATCATGTTTGGTTCTTACAAAGTAAAAATTGAAGGGGAGCTGCTGGAAAAGGTGAAGCAGTGTTCGGACGCCGCGGGATACGAATCGATTGACGAGTTCGTGATCCACATGCTCGAAAAGGAAACGAACAAGATTCTGCCGCCCGAGGAGAACAATACCTCGAAAGAAGAAATTCAGAAGCGGCTGCGTGGGCTGGGGTACATCGAATAGCGTGGCGATCCTGTCACAATCGGTGTTTCTTTTACAAACCAAGCTGATGACGCCTCCTGCTCGGGGCAATCTTGCCGCGGTTCTCCCTTCTTGGCTGACCACTCCCCTGGCCATCGTCATCATTTTGTCGGTCTTGGTCGGGCTGGGCATGATTATCCTCTTCGGCTATACGTCGGACCAAAAGGCGATCGGCATCGCAAAGGATCAACTCAAAGCGCATCTACTGGCTGTGCGCCTGTATCGCGATCAGTTGCACGTGGTCATGGGCTCCTATGGCAAAGTTCTTCGCGGAACTGGCCGCTATCTCAAGCTCGCGTTCAAGCCGCTGCTTTACGTGATTATTCCGATTACGCTGCTGATTGTCTGGCTTGACCGTTCGCTGGGATTGCGTGCGATTCAAACGAACGCTCCATTCTTGCTGACGGTACAGCTAAACAACTCTGATGCGCTC
The DNA here is from genome assembly GCA_049589875.1 of Terriglobales bacterium. Classification (GTDB taxonomy): domain Bacteria; phylum Acidobacteriota; class Terriglobia; order Terriglobales; family Acidobacteriaceae; genus Acidiflorens. The sequence goes on along the minus strand of JBAWBR010000023.1, from coordinate 19,579 downwards.
AATGGAGTTTCGATCGAACTTCCGCCTGAAATTGCGGCTGACGCACCGCCGGTGCATGTTTTCGCCGAAAAAGAAATTGTGTGGCGTCTGCGGGCGAGCCGCGAAGGCAAGTATGAAGTGAAGATTGTTGCGGGCGCCGACACCGCAACCAAGGCCGTGCGCGTAACGTCGCACGTGGCGCAGGTTTCGCCAGAGAGACTGCGCGACCATTTCTGGGAGAGAATGTTTGTATCGGGCGAGCCGGCGCTGCCGGAAAATGGGGCGATTGAATCGATCGCGGTCGATTATCCGGAGCGCAGTATTCCGCTAGGCATCGCGGACTACCAGATCAACTGGATCTGGCTGTTTTTCATCCTTTCGATGATCGCCGGATTTATTTTCAAGGAACTGCTGGGGATTGAAGTATGAGCGCATCGTGTGGGGCAGAATCCCGCATGTGTGACGCGCACGCCCCCGTCCGCGGGCGGGCCCGGCAGATGTGTGGGGTTCGGCAGAGATGAAAATGCACGACAATGAATTTGCAACGCCTCGTCATGAGCCCCGCCGTTTCGCGGAGAAGAGTATTCGCGCCGCATTTGTATTACTGATCGCCTTCGTGCTGTTCCCGGCGGCAGCCCACGCATATGCCGGGCCCGGCGCGGGATTTGCGGTGTTGTCGTCGTTCTGGGCGATCTTCGTTGCGTTTCTCTATTCGTTTTATGCACTGATGACTTGGCCGTTTCGCCAGCTATTTCGCTTCTTGCGGCGTCGCAACGCCTATGGCAAAGCCGTTTTTGAGCGCGCAGTCATCCTCGGTTTCGACGGCATGGATCCTGAACTTGCCGAGCGCTTCATGAAAGAAGGCCGACTGCCGAATCTGGCGAAGCTGCGCGAAAAAGGGACTTTCAGCAAGCTACGCACCACATTCCCCGCGATTTCTCCAGTGGCGTGGTCGACGTTCCTGACCGGAGTGAATCCGGGCAAGCACAATATTTATGACTTTCTGGCGCGCGACAAAAGCACCTACCTGCCCTTTCTTTCGTCGGCGGAAATCAAGGGACCGAAGCGGCATATTAAGATTGGCAAGTATTCAATTCCGTTTGGAAAAACCGAAATCAAAGCCATGCGCAAGGGCACGCCGTTCTGGCACTGGCTGGGCAAGGCCGGAATTTTCAGTTCGGTGATTCGCGTTCCAGTTACCTTTCCGCCGGAGAAATTTCAAGGCGTGCTGCTCTCCGGCATGTGCGTGCCCGACCTGAAAGGAAGCCAGGGAACGTTCTGCCTGTGCACGACGCGCAGTTCAGGTGAGAGATTTCGCGAGGGCGGTGTGCGTGTTCCGGTGGAACGCAGGAAAGGAGTTTGCCATTCTTATGTTCCTGGACCCGATAGTCCGCTAGCCGAGAAGGCAGGCACCGAGCTGCGCGTGGACTATGAGATTCGCCCGGACGTGGCCGCGAAACAGGCCCGACTGACGGTCGGCAAGGAAAAATTCACACTGAAAGTCGGCGAATATTCTGAGTGGATGCCGATTGAATTCAAAGCTGGCATGGGATTCAACGCGCATGGTATTTGCCGCTTTTATCTGAAAGAAGTTTCGCCTGAGATCGAGGTCTACGTCACTCCTGTGAACATCGATCCCGGCCATCCCGACCTGCCGATTTCGCACCCAGTCACTTATTCGATTTATCTCGCCAAGCTTTACGGTGCTTTCGCCACGCTCGGTTTAGCGGAAGACACCTGGGCGCTCAACGAGCACGTGCTCGACGACGACGCCTTCCTGGCGCAGGCTTATGGCAATCATCACGACCGCGAGCAGATGCTGTTTGACGCTCTCGACAAAACGCAGCAAGGCCTGTGCACCTGCGTCTTCGATACCACCGACCGTGTGCAGCACATGTTCTGGCGCTATCTCGACGAAGACCATCCAGCGGCTCGCGATGTGCCCAAAAGCGAGCGCCGCGAGGTCATTCAGGATTTGTATCAGCGCATGGACAAGCTCATCGGCCGCGTGATGGAAAAGATCGACGACAACACGCTGCTGATGGTGATCTCCGATCATGGCTTCAAGTCGTTTAATCGCTGCATGAACCTGAATGCGTGGCTCCATCAGAATGGCTATCTGACGCTCAAAGACGGTAAGAGCGAAAGTGGAGACTGGTTCGAAGATGTGGATTGGCCGCGCACGCGCGCTTACACCATGGGCCTCAACGGGCTTTATCTGAATCTTAAAGGCCGCGAGAAACAGGGAATTGTTGACCCCAGCGAAGCCGAGGCGCTCAAGAAGGAAATCCAGGCGAAGTTGGCCGGGTTGGTCGATCCCGCGTCGGGCACGGTTGGAATCACCGGCGTCTTCATCACCGGCAACGTCTATCGCGGTCCTTATACGGAGAACGCGCCGGACTTACTGGTGGGCTACGGCGCGGGATATCGTGCGTCGTGGGATTCGGTAATGGGCAAGGTTACGGAGCAGATTTTTGAAGACAACATCAAGGCGTGGAGCGGCGACCACTGCATCGATCCGCGACTGGTGCCGGGTGTGCTGTTTTCCAGCCACAAGTTCATCGAGGAGAAGCCGGCAATTGTCGATGTGGCGCCGACGATCCTGAAGCTGTTTGGGCTCGCGCTGCCGGCGCATTTTGACGGCAAGCCGTGGACGCTGGCGGCGAAAGCTCATTGACGGGTTCTGGGTGTGAAACGCTGATTTAAGCAGTTATCATTACTCGGCGCCTCATACGCAAATTAAACTTGCCGCAGGGGGAGACTACCCGGCCACCGGAGGCAGTCGATGAGTATTTTTGAGTTTGTATTCTGCATGTTGTTGATGGTGTTGCTGATGTTCGTTTCGAGTACACTTGGAGGCTTTCTTGGCGTGCCAGAGGCCACCATAGTTGTTCCGATAGTCGGCCTATCGGCACTGGCACTTCGGCTGACAAAGAAATTACCAAGTCGCACGCTTTTGTTTCTGTCCGCTCGTCTGCTTCTGGCAACTCTTCTTGCGATAGGTATTGTCCGTGCGACAGAGCTGAGGAGGCAGGCCTTCTCTACGAACTTCCTCGCCTCACTTATCGCCCTTTTCGCTTTTGTCGCCCTCGGGGTAATTCAGGGCAAGCTCTCGACGTGGCGGCGACAGGAGCAGTCAGACACGGACCACCAATGACCTGCTACCTCTGTGGTCAATCGAGTTTATTGACGATCAATCTCTATTTCAGTTATTGACCTATCTCACGGGCGGGTGGGAGCCGACCCCGAGCTCGCCGAAGGGTTCCATCGCCCCACTTACGGCTTTGTTGTTCTCAGACGCGCAGCTAGCCATCCCACGCATGCCAGCATTCCGCACCAGCCTAACGTTCTTACCACTGCCGCAATCGCCGTGTCGTAATCGAGCACGCCGAGGCTTGTAAAGATCGTGTGCCAGTCATGCTCGGCGAACTCGGGGTCTCCCGTTGTGACCAGGGGCAGAACCATCGCTCGCGCATCGGCCATGTAGGTTGCGGTATAAAGCCAGTTTTCAAAGAAGAAAAACAGGCAGAAGACGAACCCAGCGGTTTGGCGTTGATGGAAGAAATACGCTGCCAGTAAGAAGGGAACCGCCCATTGCAGAATTGTTCCTCCCCACAGGCAAAGCGTGCGTCCGCCCCAGCTAAAAAGAAGATGCCCACCCTCGTGTACGACCAGGTTCGCCGAGTCGATGAATAGATAGCTGCCGTGCGCGCGAAACGCGTAAGCCACAAAGAAGGTGTAGAAAACAAGCCACGCGCCAATCGATGCGCGCGACATGGGGCGCCAGTCCTCGCGTGCGCCAGACAGCTCCCCGATCGCCTGCACAAATTCGTTCATTCTCAGGTCATTCTAAGGAGCGCGGGGCATGCCGGCGAGATTACCGCGGTGCTCATGCAACGAATTGCGGGCTTCTCCTGCCGGAGAGCTGAGAGCGGCCCGTCCTCGGGCTATTTCTTATCGTTTGCCGCTTCTTCTTTCAGATAGTTAGGCGCTAGCGTGCCTTTCTTTTTCGCAATCCCAAGCAACGTGGGATAGAACTGCACGAATGTGGTGTCGACCGCAGCATGCTGCTCATGGCAGGAATAGCACACCGCCTCCTTCGAAATCTGTTTCGATGGCTTGCCCTCATTGAAGCCGAAAAACGCCCACTTGCCGGGGAAACGCGCTTCGTCCTTTATATGCACTGAACGCACCATCACGTCGTCAGTCTGGAAATGTCCTTTTTTATTGATGGAACCTTTGCTGGCAGCCATGCGGCCTTCGAGCACGAGCATGGTTTTATCGGGCCACGTGCCGGTGGCAACGAACGCCTTGTACGCCTCAGGATTGACGAAGACATTGTCAAACATGGAATGGTCGCCCATGTTCATATCTGGGTTGTAGTCCATATCAAAGCCGGTAGTCAGGTAGATCCATTCTCGATAATTCGTGGGGAACACAAGCTGGCCATCCGCCGTATAGACGGGCACACTGGAATTGCCAGAGGCTGGCAATGTGCCTGGATTTTCCTGAGCCATCAGAAACGCCGAAGCGCACAGCAACAGTAAGAGACGCATAGCCATCCGTCCTTCCCCACACGGAAATTAAAACTGCGCCGCGCTGGCGCGAGAGCACTCTTAGCTACCCACTTCGAACGGAAAAAGTTCCCGCCTTAGCCCAGCGAATGTCTATCTCCCAAACATCGGATAATGACTAGCCGCTCCCATCAGAAACAGCAACGGGAATGACAGCACAAAATTCGCACGTGACATCAAGAATGCCTGCCGCGCCATGGATTTCGCTTTGTCGGGAATCGGCGTGCCGTTAGCGGCGTTGTCGGCGGTCCACAAAATAATTCGCTTCTGAATGCGCCAGATTACTCCCCAGACGTTCAGCATCATCATCCAGCCAAATCCGCCTCCAATGCCGATAGCCAGCAGTTGATTGCTCTCCCACTCGTGATTGTTAATGCGAAGAAAAAGCCACGAGGCTGCGACCACGATAATCGTATAGATCGCCGCGAGCACCCAACCATTGTCGAGCGCGCCCTTGCCCGGAATCACGCAGGCATACATCAGCGCCCAGGAGATCGTCCAAATCGCGAAGAACGAGCCAAAGACTACTCCCGCCGATCCGCCGCCGTTTCGCGCGTCCGACCCTATAACTTCGGACCAATATCCAAGCCCCATGAGCACGGTGACGACCGAGGCCCAGCGAAACCACCAAAGCGCGCGCGACATCAGATCCGGCAAAACCTTGCCCTTGGTCGCGGGATCGAGGCCTTTCATGAACGGAACGTTCACAAGGTTAAAGAAATAAAGCAGCCCGAGCCACGTGATTCCGGCAACGAAGTGTATCCAACGGAACATCATTAAGAGATTGGTATGGAAGTCAGTTGGAAAAGTAATGTTGTTCAAACCAGGCTCCTGGTGGAATTATTGTTCTAAGATCACAGCGCGTGTCGATTGTAGATGGCTGGCCGAGGATATTGAAAGTGGCAATATCTAACTCCATAATTCGCCCTTGCCGGGTCTGCACCCAAACCTCGGGCGTCGGCGTGAAAATTAATGGACGACAAGTTGAAAAGCAAGCGTCCAGGCCGTATTGTAGAGGCCAGCAGAGTGACGTCTATGGTAGCCCTTCCCAATGATCATGGTGCGGACATTGCAAGACAGACAGAACGACCAAAAGGAGATCGGCAGATGGAACCCAAGCCGGCGCAACAGAATATTCAAGATTCTTTCCTGAACACTGCCCGGAAGGAACGGCACAACATTACCATCTACCTGGTCAGCGGCGTAAAGTTGACCGGGCGGATCCGTTCCTTCGATAAGTACTCCGTGGTGCTCGAAACCAGCAACCAGGAGCAATTGATTTTTAAGCATGCGATCTCAACCGTTGTGATTGCCCGCGGCGCGCACACGCATGGAGAAACGAAACCGGCGGCGGTGACCACGATCAGCGAGACGCCGGTTCCGGGCTCCGGAACGCAAGGATGAACTGAGCCAGTTTACGGCGAGGTCATTCCACGCCGAGCCATCGGGAAAATTTGCGGAAAGAGCTCAAGACAGTAGAGAACCCGTCCCAGCGCCGGGAGCGCGCTTTCCTGGTGGGGGTGGAATTCCGCACGCGCGGCCGCACCGGAAGAACCATATCGACCGCACTTACTCCTGGGGCACAGGCGGCGCGCGATCACGCCACAAGCCTTGCCACTCCTCGCGGCGATGCTCCCGATTTCAGCTCCGAAGAATCGCTCGATGAACTGCGCTCACTTGCCGGGAGCGCGGGTGCGGAAATTGCCGGCGAATTCATGCAGCGCCGCGATCGCCCCGACCCGGCGACTCTGATCGGCAAGGGCAAGCTGGAGGAGATTGCGGGCGCGTCGGCATCGGTTTCCGCTGACGTCATTCTTTTCGATCATGATCTGTCGCCTTCGCAGCAGCGCAATATTGAGCGTGAAGTCGGCACCCGTGTCATCGATCGCACCCAGCTCATCCTCGACATTTTTGCGCGTCACGCGCGGACCCGCGAAGGCCAGCTGCAGGTGGAACTGGCGCAGCTTGAATATATGCTCCCGCGTCTGGCCGGACGCGGCATCGAAATGTCGCAATTAGGAGGCGGCATCGGCACCCGCGGACCGGGTGAAACCCAACTCGAAACCGACCGGCGGAGGATCTACCGCCGCATTCGGCATGTAAAGCAGCAAATTGAAAACGTGCGCCGCATTCGCGCCCAGCAGCGCCAGCGCCGCGAATCGGTCCCCGTAGCCACAATTGCCCTTGTCGGCTATACCAATGCAGGTAAGTCGACATTGTTTAACGCGCTCACCAACGCCAATGTGCTGGCGTCGTCGCGTATGTTCGCCACGCTCGATCCCACACTGCGCGGCGCTGAGCTCCCATCAAAGCGCAGAGTGCTCCTCTCGGATACGGTGGGTTTCATCCGTCATTTGCCGCACACGCTGGTTTCGGCATTTCGCGCCACCCTCGAAGAGGTACAGCGGGCCATGCTGATCCTGCAAGTCTCGGATGCGAGCAGCCCGATTTCGGCCGAGCAGGATGCGCAGGTGGATAGCGTGCTCAAAGAACTCGAAGCCGACAAAAAGCCGCGGCTGCACGTGATGAATAAAATCGATCTTCTGGCTCCGAAACAGCGCGAATCCCTGCGCGATGATAGCGAGACCGTTCACGTCTCGGCCGCAAAAGGAATCGGACTGACCACGCTCTTTGACCGCATCGATGCGGTGCTCGAAGAAGATCGACCGAGTCGAGTGTGCCTCCGCATACCACAGAAAGAAGGGAAGACTCTGGCCCTCCTCGAAGCCCGTGCCCGCATTTATTCGCGCCAATATCAGGATGGGCTGGTTGAGCTGGAGGTCGAAGCGCCCGCATCTTTATTGCGTCGGATGAAGGAGTGGGTGGTGGAATGAGCAGCGCCAGGGAGCGCCCGTTGGCACAGACTGGTGCTGCGTTTCGGCGCGATATCGATGACCTGCCGAATATGCTATTGCATCGCCGAATTGGAGTGAAGATGATTGATGTGCCCGACCGTCCGCCCGGTCTGGTCACCTCTTCCGGGTGATCATCGTCACGCCGATCCGTCTTTTTATCACCGCGCAATCGATCCTTTCAATGTAGACTTCCTTAACGGGAGAGTAATCAATGTCAACCGCATGGACTTCCCGTTACGCGCAGCGCACCAAGAACATCCGCAGCTCTGCCATCCGGGAACTTCTCAAAATCACACAGAACCCAGAGATCATTTCTTTTGCCGGCGGCTTGCCCGCACCCGATGTTTTTCCCGTCGAGCGCTTCCGCGAAGCTTGCAGCAAGGTGCTCAAAAACCAGCCACAGCTTGCGCTTCAGTACGGAGCCAGCGAAGGCTACGAACCGCTGCGCGAGATGATTGCGCGCCACACATCGCGCTATGGCATCAAGGCGAACCCCGAGCATGTGCTGATCACATCCGGTTCGCAGCAGGCGCTCGATCTGATCGGCAAGCTCCTGATCAACTCCGGCGACCGTGTGCTGGTCGAGGCCCCCACTTATCTCGGCGCGCTACAGGCGTTCAACGTGTATGGCGCGGAATATGTCTGCGTTCCCAGCGACACCGATGGTCTGCGCACAGATCTGCTCGAAGAGCCGCTGCGCTCTGGACCGAAGTTTATGTACGTACTGCCGAATTTTCAGAACCCCGGCGGCACGACTTTGTCCGAAGGCCGGCGTCATGAACTTGTGCTTCTCGCCGATCGCTACGGCATTCCAATCATCGAAGATGATCCTTATGGACAGCTTCGTTATGAGGGCGAGCACCTGCCTCCGCTGGTTGTCCTCGACCGGGAGAATTTGCGCCGTGATGAGGGCTTCTCCATCGGCAATGTGCTTTACTTAAGCACGTTCTCAAAAACGCTGGCCCCCGGTTTGCGCCTGGGCTGGATTGTCGCGCCGCCCGAAGTTATCACCAAACTGGTGCAACTCAAGCAGGGTGCGGATTTGCACACTTCCACCTTCGGCCAGATGGTCGCCTATGAAGTTGCGCGTGATGGATTTCTGGACGAACATATCAAGCTCATTCGCCGAGTCTATGGCGAGCGGCGCGACGTGATGCTCGAAGCGCTCGAAGAATTCTTTCCCTCCGAAACAACCTGGACGCGCCCGCTTGGTGGATTGTTCCTATGGGTAACATTGCCCGAGGGTATGAATTGTAATGAGCTGTTCAAAGTTGCCCTCCGGCAAAACGTCGCATTCGTCCCCGGAGATTCCTTCTACACCGCAAATGGATACGCCAGCGAAGGCCAGCGTCACTTCCGGCTGAATTTCTCCAACGCGCAGCCCGAGCAGATTCGCGAGGGCATCCGCCGGCTGTCCGTCGCGATCAAGAAGCAATTAACCGACCTGCGGAATGGCCAGGATCGCCCGGTCGATCAACACGTATTCGACTAGGGTTTGCCGCTTCAACCCTGAGCTGGATATCCAGTCATTCGGGTCTGCCAGCTCAGGTTGCACTTATAAAGATTGGTACTTATAACCCGCCTTTCTGCGGCCTCCGCGCTGCCGCTCGCGAACCTGCAAAATCCAGGGAATATTTTGCCGTTGCTCCAGTTCTAAGAGGTGAAGGAGCAACTATGAACAAAATTTTCTTCTGGCTCTTGCATCCTCCCACGGACGGCCCGAAATCCACGCTGCTCTTGCGCTTGATGGCAGGAGGCGTCTTTTTCTGGGAAGGAATGCTGAAGTTCGTCTACGTAAATCAGGGCGTGGGCCGCTTCACTAAGCTGGGCATCCCCTTTCCGCAATACACAGCGACGTTTATCGGATGCCTCGAAATCGTCGGTGGCCTGTTATTGATTTCCGGTCTGATGACGCGGCTTATCTCCATTCCGTTTGTCATCGAGATGATCGTCGCGATTCTCACAACTAAAATCTCGCTATATCTCGGAACATCGCCTTTGCCTCTGCCGCCGGCGCCACCACGCATTGGAATCTGGGCCGTGTTGCACGAGATACGATCCGATTACGCGCAGATTCTTACCACAATGTTCCTGTTAGTAAATGGCCCCGGTAAGTGGTCGCTGGATGCACTGCTATTGCGCCACCGGGATGAGAGCGGGACGGAGTATCCGGCAAAAGCGAATCGATTAACAGATTGGTCTCCGGCCACTGATCGATAATCGTTGTCACTGTGAAAACTAGCGTGGGGCGGGTCTCTGCCTCCGGGTTACACTATTGCACTGTGTCTGAGCGTTCTGGCGATACCGGATCGTTTGAAGAATTGGCAATGCCGCTTTTCGCCAATCTCTACAACTTCGCGCACTGGCTTACACAGGACCGTGCCTCGGCGGAGGACCTCGTGCAGGAAACTTACATGAAAGCGCTGCGAGGTTTTTCTTCATTCAGGCAGGGGACCAATTTTCGCGCCTGGATATACAAGATCCTGCGAAATACTTTCTTAACGACGCAGTCGGGATTAAAGGCCTCCGTCTCGTTTGATAACGACGACGATGCTATTGAGCCAACGGTCGCAGAGACGCCAGAGTCTGTTCTGCTTACGCGCGTCGAGCAGAAAATGATCCAGGCTGCGCTGGAAGAGTTGCCGCTGAAATTTCGCGAAATCATTCTCCTTTGCGATCTGGAAGAGATGAGTTATCGGGAAATCGGCGAGACTCTCGGCATTCCCCCGGGAACGGTGATGTCCCGATTGTCGCGCGCGCGGAAGGCGATGCGCGAATTGCTGACGGCCAGGTTAGCGAGGGCTCCGCGATGAGTTGCGACCTGTGGCGCGACAAGCTCGATGCGTATGTCGATTCCGCCTGCTCGCCAGAGGAGTTGGCTGCCTTGGAGGCGCATCTCCACGGCTGTTCCTCCTGCGCCGCGGACGCGCTGGGCCGTTTGCAGTTGAAGCGCATGACCCAGGCAGCCGCTGCGAGATATGCGCCGTCGCGCGATTTCCGAGAGCGCCTCGAAAACAGTGTTCACGCAAAGCGTCGACCCCGTTGGGCATTTGCCCATGTGCCCGAATTCGCATATGTCGCGATCGCGCTGGCTCTACTCGCCATCGGCAGCACCTTGTGGATACGTCATTCGGCGCGCGAGCAGGCTCTCGCGCAATTGATTGACCTCCACGTCGCCACCATGGCAAGCGCAAATCCCGTCGATGTGATTTCAACCGACCGCCACACGGTAAAGCCCTGGTTCCAGGGCAAGCTTCCTTTCACATTCAATCTTCCTGAACTCCAGAATTCCCCTGTCAAACTCGTGGGCGGCCGCGTCATGTATTTTGAGCATAACCCCGGCGCTCAACTGCTGTTTCAGATTCGCAGTCACCAGCTTTCTGTCTTTATTTTTCAGGATCGGCCGGACAAGGCGCCCCTTGCGGCCAGAATAACTGCGGAGCGCGAACTCGCATTCAACGTGGAAACATGGACCGACGGCGGATTGCGCTACGTTATCGTCAGCGACGCCAATTCAGCCGATGTACACGCACTGGGCGACCTCTTGCGATCCGCAAAATAAGGGCTGGCTGTCCGACAGGATGGTGCACCGCTGCAATAACGCGCTGCCATTTCGATGGCGGGTTTAGCCACGGGGAACATCTGACAATGAGGCGAGCATTGTCGCGGCCCACTATCCCTTGCCGAACGGATTTTCCAGCGAAGGACTCTGCGGCGTGAACAGCTCCGCGCCATCAGGGAGGATATGCATATCGTCTTCCAGCCGAATGCCAAATTCGCCGCGAATATAAATTCCCGGCTCATCGCTGAACGTCATTTCCGGCTGAAGCTTTGTCGTGTTGCCGCGCACAAGATACGGCCACTCGTGGCCATCCATGCCCATCCCGTGCCCCAGTCGATGCGCAAAGTACTTATAGTCTGGTCCGTAACCCGCGTCCGTTATCACCTTGCGCGCAGCGGCGTCTACCAATCCCGCTTCCACTCCCGGCCGCGCAGCGGCCAGCGCCGCACTCTGCGCGCGATGCACAATGTCGAACACATTCTTCATCTTGTCGCTCGCTTTGCCCAGAACAAACGTCCGCGTGATATCGGAGGCATAACCTTCAACCTCACAACCGCCATCGATCATCACAATCGTTCCCTCACGAATCTCCTGCGGCGCGACCGAGCCATGCGGAAATGCGGAGTACTCCCCAACCTGTACCTCCGCGCCGCCTTCAAATCCCAACTTCCGATGTGCGGCTTCGATCAACTCCGCAACATCTTTCTGAGTCATTCCAACCTTTAGCGAACGATAAGCTGCTTCGTAAGCTGCAAGAGTGACCTTCGCGGCCAGCCGCATCAGTTCTATCTCATGCGCGCTCTTGATCATGCGGCATCCGGATGTCACCGGCGTGGCGCTGGCAAAAGTGGCGCTGGCGGCGGCTTTCCGAATATTGTCGGTAAACACGAATTTAATCGTCTCATCAAATCCAACCGTGCCGCTGGCAAGGCCGCGATCACTCAGTCCCTGCGCCACCCTGGTGTACGGACTTTCATCTTCCTGCCATACGCGCAGATCCGCGTTCTTGCCGTCCGGTGCAAGCCCAATTTGCTCGCGTGCCCTGTCTTCTTCGAAAGCGGGCGCGACATAAAATGCCTCTCCCTTTGCCGGCAGTACCATCGCGAAAAGCCGTTCGCCACCCTCCCAGCGGATGCCTGTGAAGTAACGCAGCGAAGTGGAGGGCGCAAGCAAAATGGCGGAGAGGTTATTCTCCCGCATCAGGCGGCGCGCCTTTTCCTGGCGCTCGGAGCGCTCTTCTATCGTGATGGCACGGGCTTCTGCTCGGCGAGACTGAAGCGCATCGATCGCCGGCAGCATGCCGGCACTCTTTTCAGTCCCGCGAACAAGCACGGGAAAAGCAGTGCCCGCAGCCGCTGCAACCGCGCCGGTTCTTATAAATCCGCGACGTGAATACAAGACGGCCTCCACAAAGGGTCAATTAAAGCAAGCTGAGCCGAGCCATCGTTATCGAGAGGGTGACGGCAATGTTACTCGTGATGCAGGCAATTCCACAATAGAATTAAGATGACAGCGGGATTCGCTTTACAAGTATATCGGTACAAGGAAACTTTCCGCGCGAAGGAGGTTCGATGGCCACTTATTCTGCCGCCACAGGACGTATGGTCGGTCACAACATGGTAACTACGCAGTTCGAGCTCGATGGCTACCGCGTGGTTCGTACCCTGGGCGTGGTGCGAGGAATTACGGTTCGGTCGCGCTCCATCTTTGGCAGCATCGGCGCCGGCCTGCAAACCCTGGTCGGAGGCAACATCTCGTTGCTCACGAATCTGTGCGAGAAAGCCCGGTCCGAAGCCTTTGACCTCATGCTGCAACACGCAGCCGAGATGGGCGGGAACGCGGTTGTTGGCGCCCGCTATGACGCGACTGAAGTGATGCAGGGTGTCACCGAAGTGCTCGCCTACGGAACCGCGGTCTTCGTCGAACCCGCGAAGTAGTGCGACACAAGAACTGAATACGCGTTCGAGCGAACGCGACCGCCTGGAGGGCCTTACAGCGACCTAGCCGTCGCTCCGTCCGGATTGCCCTACCCACACGCCGCGCGCCTGATTTACAATCCTGAGTTCTCATTCAGCGCCACTCATTCAGGAGAATGCCGTGATCCCACGCTATACGCGGCCGGAAATGGCCCGCATCTGGAGCGACGAAAACCGTTTCCGCACCTGGCTCGCGGTCGAAGTCGCCGCTACTGATACTCTCGCTGCCGCGGGTATTGTTCCCAAGGATGCGGCCAAGGCCATCCGCGAACGCGCAAACTTTAACGTCGAGCGCATCTTTGAAATCGAGGCCGAGGTCAAGCACGATGTCATTGCCTTTACCACCGCAGTCGCGGAGATCGTCGGCCCGCACGCCCGTTGGTTCCATTACGGCCTTACTTCCAACGATGTCGTCGATACCGCACAGGCGCTGCTCATTCAGCAAGCCTCGTCGCTGATCGCTGGCGACCTCGAGCGGCTTGCCGATGTGCTTGAACGCCGGGCCTGGGAGTTCAAGGACACGCCGATGATTGGCCGCACCCACGGCGTTCACGCCGAACCAATCACCTTCGGATTCAAAATCGCCAACTGGTATTCGGAGACTCGCCGAAACATAGTGCGCTTTCAGGCCGCCACCGAGGATCTTCGCGTAGGCAAGTTTTCCGGGGCCGTCGGTACATTTGCCCATCTAACACCCGAACTCGAAGAGAAGATTTGCGCGCGTCTCGGACTGAAGCCCGCCGCTGTGTCGTCGCAGGTGATTCAGCGCGACCGGCACGCATACTATCTGGCGACGCTTGCTGTAATTGCTTCAACCCTCGATAAGATCGCGACGGAAATCCGCCACCTGCAGCGTACCGAAGTCCGCGAGGCCGAAGAGTTCTTCAGCGAAAAGCAAAAAGGATCGTCGGCCATGCCGCACAAGCGCAATCCGGTCACGTGTGAGCAAATATCTGGATTAGCGCGGGTCGTCCGCGCGAATGCCCAGGCGGGACTTGAGAACGTTCCCCTCTGGCATGAGCGCGACATTTCTCACTCGTCGGCCGAGCGCATCATCATTCCGGATTCAACCACGCTCGCCGACTATCTGCTCAACAAAACTGCGAACTTGATTGAGACCATGTTTGTCTATCCCCAACGCATGCTCGCTAATCTGAACAGCACGCGGGGCCTGGTTTTCAGCGGGCAACTGCTGCTCGATCTGGTTGAAAGTGGAATCTCGCGCGAAGACGCTTACCGGCTGGTGCAAAGCCATGCCATGCGCGCGTGGAGAGAAGACCTGAATTTTCACGAGCTTGTACTGAAAGATCCTGCCATCTCCGGCAGCGTCCCGCGCGCGAAGATCGAGCGAGCATTCGATCTCAAGCGCCAGCTAAGGAACATCGACAAGATTTTCGCGCGGGTGTTTCCCCAACGAGATGCAAACGGCAAGATCAAAAAGAGGACCGAGAAGTCAAAGGTGACAGCCGCAGGGCGCAGAAAGTAGGATGAGCGCATGGGCGGCGATTGCCCATTGAATCTTTCGTCGAGACAGTCCTCCCAACGAGTCTTGTCTAAGCTTTTCTCGGCGAACTCGGCGTCTCGGCGGTAGCAGCTCCGCCCCGCACCAGCTCTAACATTGCGATCAACTGCCCCAGCTTTCCCTGCCCCACGTGGTTCAGCATTTCGCGGCCGTGCTTCTCCACCGGCTCATCCATTTCGCGCAGGAGCTTCAATCCGGCCGACGTGATTTTTCCGCAGATTACGCGCCGGTCATTTTTCGCACGGGCCCTTACCGCAAGTCCGCGCTTTTGTAGACGGTTCAACAGCCGAGTGATGTCGGGGTCGTGCGTGATCATGCGCTCGCCGATTTCGCTGCACGGCAGGCCTTCGGGTCCCGCACCGCGCAGGATGCGCAGCGCGTTGTATTGCGTGCCGGTCAGGCCAAATTCCTTGAGCTTTGCCTCTACGCTTGTTTGGAGAGTGTCGGCCGTGCGCAGCAGAGAAAGATATGCTTCCTGCTCTCGGCTTCGAAAGGGAATTTTTTGCTTAAGCTCGGCCTGTAAGCCCCGCGACATTCGACTCCAAGATAGTCGTTATGACGAATAGTTGTCAACGGGCTGGATTTCAGGCACGGCCTTCCAGGCATTGAATGGGTCGTTCATGCGCCGACGCGATCCGTTGTTGGAGACCCCCAAATGTGCCGCTCGCGGGCTCAGTCTTCCCAATCAATCGCGACTCGTGTCATTCCGCTTTTGTAACGCTTTGTAAAACCACGCGACGCTAGCATCTTCGCATGGGGGGTGCGCATCTATTTAACTAACCGGTTAAAAGATATGAAACCGGTATTCAAGAATGAGGATGGCAACCATGAAAAAGCAATCTCTTGCGGTAACCGTGGTACTGCTCGTCCTGCTGAGCATGACGGCGTTTGCGGAGAACACCCGCTACGATCAACCGATTCAGCAGGCCGTCAGCCAGAAGATTCAGAAGGCAAAAAATTTGCAGAACGTGAGCTCAAGCGTCGAGGATGGCATCGTGACCCTGACTGGTACGGTGGGCCTTTATCGTGACAAGCTCGATGCCGGGAATAAGATTAAGAAGATCGCCAACGTTGCCGGCGTGCGCAATGACATTGTCGTCGCTGGGCCAGCGGTCGCCGACAGCGACTTGCAGAAGAAGCTCAGTAAAGAAGTGGCCTACGACCGCGTCGGCTACCCCGACAATACTTTCAATTATCTTGCGGTCAGCGTGAAAGACGGCGTGGTGACCTTGAGCGGCGACGTTGTCTGGTCTGTGCCGCTTGATGACGCGGTGGCGCTGGCGGCGCGCATGCCCGGTGTGAAAGACGTTGTCAAAGACGTCAACGTGCTTCCGGTTTCGAATTTTGACGATGCAATCCGAATCAGTACAGCGCGCGCGATTTATCGCGACTCGATTCTGGGCCGCTATGGCAGCGATCCGGCTCACCCAATCCGTATCGTCGTCGATAACGGGCATGTGACGCTCTATGGCACCGTCGAGAGCGCAATGGATAGGAACATGGCTGGAATTCGGGCTGGCTCCGTCCCGGGCGCTTTTAGCGTTGACAATAAGCTGGTTGTGGATTAACGTTCACGGCGAAGTTTGGGCAGAAGTGATCCTCTCCCGAAGGGCGCGGTACCAGCCGCGCCCGTTTCATAAGTGCCAGATTCAGCCCTCGCTGCCTTTTTTCGCCGGTTTCCATTTCTCTAGAAACGCGCGAAAATCCTCCGATGACAGCGCTCGCGCTTTCTCAAATTCTCCATTCTTCTGGCTATAGATCAGCTTGCCGTTGGCATCGAGCACGGCTAAGCCGGGAATGCCCCGTTTCATCGGGACTTCGTACTTCGTCATCAGATCCTGATTCTTCTCGCCCTTCCCAATATCGATGTGCACCACCACATAATTGGCGGCGATAATCTCGGCGAGGTCCGGACGATGAAACGCCGCATCCAGCACGTGGCAGTCGAAACACCAATTGGCTCCAAACACAACGATCACACGCTTGTGTTCCGCGCGGGCTTTTTTCAGAGCGTCCTTAAGCTCAACGTGAGCATCCGCGGTCTCATCGTAGATTTGTTTTTGCTCAGGTAGCGCCTGGGCCAAGCACACTCCGCTCAAAACTGTCAGCGCGAGGGCAAGACCTAAGGGCAAAATCCGGTACCGCAGCTTCATGGATCGGCCTCCGTTCAGATGGGTGCGAATAATCTCAAGTATACGATGGGGGTCCGTTACAGGAGCGTTAAACCACGAAGCTGGCGCCTTAGCCGGCTTTAGTTCGCCGGGCGCGAGTGGACCAGCTTCAGGCTATCGGTCTGCAGGATGCGCTGGATCTGATGTTTGGCATGGACCGCCCATGGGCCCGCTGTATCCAGCCTTACATAAGCGCGCCAGTGCTGCAGCGCTTTCCGCGGCTCGCGGATCTTTTCGTAGGCAAGCGCCAGATTGTAATGCGCATCGGCGTAAGTGGGAGCCAGTTGAATCGCGGTCTTGTAGGTCTCGATGGCCTCGGCGATCCGTCCCGTCTCGTCAAGCACGTTGCCTAAGTCAAAATAGGCTAGCGAGTATCGCGGATCAATTTCAATCGCGGCCCGATAGTGCTCCTCCGCCAGACCGTATTCCTGGCGGTTGTAATACAGTGTGCCCAGATTAATGTGCGCTGCGGCGTGCTGCGGATCGATATCCAAGACCTTCAAGTAAGTGGCGATGGCCTCGGTCTGAGTCGAGGGGCTCTCTTCCAGACTGATGCCCCGCGCAAACAGGTCGGCAACGCCGGTCAACACCAGCTCTGGCCCGGTGCGGCGCGGGCTGGTCACAATCTTCTCTTCCTCGGACCCAAAATCGAAGATGAATTGGCCGGCAATCGGTTCCAGCAGGTGTCCCTCATGGCGAAAGGCGACGCGGTGACCGCTTTCATACGCACTCGCCTCAAGCAATGGATTCTCCATTCCCGAGGCCTGTTTGAGCATGGCATCAAGAGACCGGCGAATTACAGCGGGTCGCACCCGTTTGCCGCACAGGTCGCGCACTTTCTTGACTTGCAGAAGATCGAAAAAAGAGTAATCGTCGCTCGCTTTGACCAACCCGGATCGCTCCCAGTTTTGAAGTTGGCGAGGCGCAAGATGCAGGATTCGCAGTAAATCGGCGCGGCTGTAACGATACACGGCTAGCATGGAAACCTGATCAAATTATCCGGAACTTGCGTGCCAATCGCAAGTGCCAACCATGATGATTCTGTGGAGAACCCGTCCCAAATAAGCACGGGGAATTAACGGCATGCGGAGAAATCTGACGAAGGGCCCGCTTCACCGCGTTTCCCGGTCCAGCCATTTCTCTGTCGGGATGGGCCGCCAGGTCGCAAGCGCACCAAGCAACTCCTGTACCGTTTCGCAAGTGATCACCAGATTCCGGTTCTCGATCTTCAGGAAACTCTCCTCGACCGCATGGTCGAGCATTGCCAGCAGGGGAGTGTAGTAACCGAGCACGTTCAGAATGCCGCATGGTTTGGAGTGCAAGCCCAGTTGAGCCCAAGTTATTATCTCGCAGAACTCATCCAGCGTCCCAAACCCTCCCGGCAGCGCAACGAACCCATCGGAGAGGTCGGCCATAAGCGCCTTGCGCTCATGCATCGATCGAACAACATGCAGCTTGGTCAAGCCCTGATGGCCAACTTCGCGCTCCAGCAGGTGAGCGGGAATAACTCCAACTGCCTCGCCGCCGGCCTTCAGCACGGCATCGGCCAGAACGCCCATCAGCCCTATATTGCCGCCGCCATAAACCAGGCCGATCCCGGCTCGTGCCATCTCCGCTCCCATTTCCTCCGCCGCTGCCCGGTACTCCTCGCGATTGCCTGCACTCGATCCGCAGAAGACGCAGATTTGCTTCATTCCCGCATTCTATGTGAATCCCCGCCAGGCACCGAAAATGGTGCGGCTTTGCACTACTGTCGCAAGTCCTTTCATCTTGACAATCTTATGGATACAAGAGAATATTGGCCGGTTCATAGGTCGTCGTTTCAGTCAATACCAAATACGTCGGGCTTGATGTTTGGAACGTACGGTAGGTGTATGTGCTAACAGTTGCACATCACCACCAGGGTGTCCTCAACGCGGCGCGCAAGTATCGTGGATACAATCAATTGCCGCGGGAAGAGGTGGTCCCAAACATGCATTGCTTCGGCTGGGCACAAAGGATCAGTCTGGCGTTTCCCCCCAAGCGTCAATCTTAGCGTTCAATCTTTGTAAGGAGATCGTTGATGAACTCGCAAAAGCTTCCGCAGGGGAACTTGTTCAAATTGCCATTTGCCGGCAACTCTACATCTGGCCTTCGCAGTCAATCCGTTCGGATGACGGCGGTTGCGCTATGTGCGCTGGTTCTGCTGGCATTGGTTTCCCTTCCAGCAAGCGCCCAAAGTGTGTCGTTCGCGGGCCTTCAAACCACAGTGCCCGCAAGCGGGCTCAATGCCCCCTATAGCGTCGGAGTAGACGGCGCGGGCGACGTATTCATCGCCGATACCGGCAATAACCGCATTGTCGAAGTTCCCGTCACCTGCAACAGCACTTCCTGCCAGATCGTTGTACCGACCAGCGGACTGAATTCTCCGGAGGGCGTTGCGGCCGACGGTTTAGGCAATGTCTTCATCGCCGACACGCACAACAATCGCGTGCTCGAAATTCCCGCGGGCTGCACAACCAGCTCCTGCCAGACAATCGTGGGCGGCGGCTTCTCTAATCCCGCTGGCCTCGGGCTCGATGGAGCAGGCGATCTCTTTATCGCGGATTTCAGCAACAACCGCGTTGTCGAACTGCCCGCCGGTTGCACCACAACCAGCTGCCAGATCACGTCGCCAGCTACTGGCCTCAATGGCCCAGCTGGCGTTGCCCTCGATCCAGCCGGCGACCTCTTCATTGCCGACTACTTCAACAACCGCGTTCTCGAACTTCCCGCCGGCTGCACCACCAGCGCCTGCGAAGTGGCATTAGGCAGCGGTTTGTCGTACCCCGCTGGCGTAGCGGTTGATCGAACTGGAAACGTCTACGTCGTCGATACTGGCAACAATCGAGTTGTTAACATTCCTTCAGGTTGCACCAGCAGTTCCTGCCAGACGACGGTAGCCACGGGATTGGATGGGCC
>JBAWBR010000022.1:0-3623 GCA_049589875.1 Terriglobales bacterium | reverse complement strand
TTGCTACTCCACGCAGGGGCTACTCCGAGAACGAGCTACTCCACGCATGAAGTTACCCGGAGTTAGTGATTCCCAGGTAACTGTTTACGGCAGACTCGGTGAGGCTAAGACTGCTGGCAATTTGTGGAACGGCTTGGCCTTGCAGGCTGAGTTGGAAGACCTGTTGAGCTTCCGTCAACTGGACCACGTACGGTGGATTGGCGGGGGCCGTTTGATCGGGAGTGGGGGCGGCTGTGTGGGCTGGTGGAGTGGCCGTCGCGCCGGGCGACGTGTTCGTCTCGTCGCTGGAAGTGGCAAGAATCGAGCCGATAATGGAGATACCCATAGACGGCTTCCTTTCTCTTACTAATCTCTTACTAAAGAATAGGTCGGCAGGAAGGAGTTGGAGCTTTAGGGATTTTGTTGGGATTGCCCGGCACGGCGGGAGGCGGCTTTCCCAATGTGAAGTTGCGAGCGGAAAGAGGACGGGCGGTCGGTGTAAAGGCTGCTTATCCAGCCGCAATAGAGCGTTTTATTTGCTCAGGGTCTTGAGCGAAGGAGACTGGTTACGGCGATCTTTTCGGCATCTTTGTGGAAAACCCGCGAAGGATGGGCCCCGCTTGGGGGGTGTGTGGGTGAGCGGCATGAGCCCATAAATATGGTAATATGGGACGATGAAGACCACGCTCGAAATTCCCGATCTCCTGTTCCGGCGGGCGAAGTCGGTGGCCGCCGAGCGCGGAATTCCGCTGCGCCAACTGGTCACCGAGGCGGTGCAGGAGAAATTAAGAATGACATCGCAGGAAAAACCCTGGATGAAACATGTGGGAAAGCTCAAACACCTCCACGGAGAAAGAAAGCAAATTGAGAAGCGGGTGGAAGAAACGTTTGAGCGGATCGACCGGGAGATCTGGCAAGGAAGGCTGGCAGGAAAGCGCTGAATTCTAATTTTCCTGGATCATGGTTCTCGATACCAATGCCTTGTCGGCAGCGGCCGACGACGATCGGGGAGTAGCTGCCGTCCTCGCGCGCGCCGACGTGGTGGCGATTCCGGTGATTGTGCTGGGAGAGTACCGGCACGGGATCGCGCAGTCCAGGAACCGGGCGAGCTATGAGAACTGGCTGGCGGAACTGCTCGACGATTGTATGGTGCTGGATGTGACGGAACCGACCACGCACTACTACGCGGAGATTACTCTCGAATTAAAACGCAAGGGCCAGCCGATTCCGACGAACGACATTTGGATTGCAGCGCTTTGCCGGCAGCATTCACTGCCTCTGCTGAGCCGCGATCGGCATTTTGATTGGGTGGCGGGGAGTAAGCGGGTGGGATGGTGAAGCGATGCCCACTCAAGCCAACAGAGGAAGTTCCAGCCCAAGGTATGGTTCACCACAGCGACTTGCTCTTGCCTTCGCTAGAACGGGAGCACCAGCTTGTCTGGACCCTCGATTTCTTCCTTGGCTTCGAGGAATTCTTCACTCCAAGGCTTGCCAGCGCACTCGGGGCACTCGTCGATCGTATTGCCAACAGCGAAACAGTGATAGCACGTCCCCTTGGAGCTGGTACCTGGAAACTTCTTGCATTTCTTACAGGGCTTGAAGAACTCAGTTTCGAGTGCTCGATGCTCTTCCCACAATTCGTGTTCGCAGACGATGCACATCTTGTCCTCCTACCGATCCCCTGCTCCAACCTAGTGGTCTATCCGGGCCGTCTGGAGGCCATCATATCGGTCTGCGGAGTTCTCATGCAGTGAGCTGGAACACGGTGCGATTGTGATGAAACCGCTGGGGACGCGGGCAGGAAGGTCCCTACTACAGCGGCTGTGCCAAAACGGAAAAGGCCAATCTGATTTCTCAGACTGGCCTTTATTTATGTAGGCAACTACCTACTCTCCCACACACTTTCGCGTGCAGTACCATGGGCCGGGCGAGGCTTAACTTCCCTGTTCGTGATGGGAACGTGAGATTGATGCTCCGGTTATGCTGTGCGATCATAGGCGGGCTGGAGGCCTCGCATGGCGCTAAGTCTCAAGCCTTACCTTGTGAAATATCACGATGCTGGTCCACGCTACTATAACAAGACATATGACTTTGCAAAGATAGAAGAGGCGCTTGTTCCTGTCCGGGCGGGACGAGAGCGCCTTAAGCCAGAACATGTTTTGGACATCTTTGATGCGGATAAGACGCCATTCGCCATGTATTGGCCCAGGCCAAACAAGGACGATCTTGATAAGCTTGCCGCGAACCCGTTGCTCCTAAACTTGAGCTCGCAAGACCGGGCCGATCGACTTGCCCTGGTTCAAAAGCTGCTCAAGGTTTTCTATGATATCGGAGTGATCTCTATTATTCTTCGCTTCGTTCATCCGGATCGCTTCGGAGTCATCAGCCCTCCTGTGTGCCATCTACTCCAGGTAACCGACATCTCTACCGTGGATCTCTACCTTACATACTGCGATGAACTCATGGAGTGGAAGTCCCATTTTCATCTGTCGTCCGTCGCAGAAGCTGAGATGGCGATCCTGATGGTTGCCGAAGCTATCAAGGGCGCAGACGGTAAAGCGGAAGCCGCGAAAGCTAAGAGAGGCTTTGATGAGGACGTTTGGGTTCAACGCCAGCGGGTCGCGCAAGTTGTCAGGCCATTCCTGCGTAGTTTTGGACGCCTGGAATTGGCTAGGATTCTCGTCAACGAGGGTGCCAAGCTGGCTGGAATGATTGCCGGTGAGGAGTATGAGCGACGACTTCGGTTCGCCTCTCAGCGGTTCTGCAAGCGTGAGTTGACTCGTGAGAAAGGCGCCGCGAGGAGATTGCTCGGCGATCTTGAAAGCCTAACGATAATAACAACGGACCAGCGGAATGCACTCGACCTTGCATGGGAAATACGAAATAAGGCCGTGCATCCTAGCGGCCCTGCCCCCACATCCATAGAGGTGGAGAGGATGATCGATACCATCAACGAGATATGCGTTGACTGGAAGCCGAAATAACCCAGGAGAAATCGTAACGGAAAAGGCCAATCTGATTTCTCAGACTGGCCTTTATTTAATGCCGGCAACTACCTACTCTCCCACACACTTTCGCGTGCAGTACCATCGGCCCAGCAGGGCTTAACTTCCGTGTTCGGGATGGGAACGGGTGGAACCCCTGCGGTAAGATCACCGACAACTTGCTGCAGCTTCTGGCTACTAGCTTCTAGCTATTAGCTTGAATCTTCCGGAGCTTACTTCATAGTGATCACGGAATGATTCGTCGCCGCAAACTTGATTTGTCGGCTTCCGCCCCGCGGCCCGTGCCCGTTGGATTGGGCTAGAAGCCAGGAGCTGGAAGCTGATTTTTCAAAGATCGTGAGGACGATGCCTCACAACTGAATAGATTGGGTGTGGCGTACTTTCATCTCGTTTACTTCCGATTTCTGCCACGTGTTACTTCGGCTTTTCGTCGGCGCGAAGCTCCTGTCGCGCTCCTGGTATTGCTCAGGTTCTAGCTAACAGCTAGGAGCTAACAGCTAAGAGCTTCTTCTGCACCGAGTAAATTTTATGGTCAAGCCGAACGGGCGATTAGTACAGGTAAGCTTCAAGCATTACTGCTCTTTCACATCCTGCCTATCAACCAGGTAGTCTACCTGGGCCCTTCATTACCCTTAAGGG
>JBAWBR010000021.1:0-34558 GCA_049589875.1 Terriglobales bacterium | reverse complement strand
CAGCGTGGGTACGGCGAGACCCCCTGAAGGCGTGCTGAATGCGGCAGGTAGGGATCCCTTCGACTCCGCGGCAGCTTTGCTCCGCACGCTCCCGCTTCGCTCAGGATGACAAACTGGAGGCGTACTGAAATAGCAGGCCGCTGGACAAACATTCTCTGAGCGTCAGCCTGGCCTCAGCGGCTAAAGCTGGGCTTAAATCAGGGCTGTTATCGCAGCGGTGAACCGCTGCGCCACCCAAAAGCAACAGCAGGCCGTGCTTTTCAGCGGCCTTAGTAGCAGAAGCAAGAGCAGCGGACAAGAGTGTCCGCTCCACTGGGCCGACTGGCCTGTCCGCTCCACATGGGCCGACTGGCCTGGCCTCAGCGGCTAAAGCCGGGCTGAAATCAGAGCTGCTATCGCAGCGCTGGAAGCGCTGCGCCACCCAAAAGCAACAGCAGGCTGGGTGGCCCGGTCATTGCGTTTGGCTTTTAATGGCGGCCCCGCGAGAGAAAAGTTACCTCCGCAATCCCATCCACACTTTTCCCTCGCGGGCGGTACTTGCGGCGAATGGGGATGCTTGGTCACCGACTCAGCGTTATCACTAGGGTTGGAGCGTGACGGTGATCCGATACAGTCCTGGTTGTGGTGAAGCCCACTCATTCGCAGAGAGCGCGAATGAGTGGGGCACCCGACGAATTTCACTCTTCATGCTCAACCAGAATAGTTTCCTCACATCCTCCTCGCCTATATAGCAGCGCTGGAAGCGTGGGAACTCGTCTTTCGCCCTTTCGGGGCTGAATGGTCTCCCACCTCGACCCACGGCTTACGCCGTGGGCTGCATTTTTACGCCGCATCGCGGCTGATGAAGGAAGAACTGACGATTGAAGGCTGAGCGCTGGCGGCTAAAGGCTGGGGGCTGAAGGCTGGGGGCTGAGCTGACAGCTGAGATCCTGTATTCTTGTTAGAATTTTGTTCGATGATTTTTCGTAGCGACAATCGCACTCCTGAGCAGCTTCGGCCGGTCAAAATTACTCCTGACTTTATTTCTACCGCGGAAGGATCCGCGCTGATTGAGATGGGAAACACGCGCGTTATCTGCACCGCGTCGATCGAGGAAACTGTCCCCGTGTTTCTGCGCAACTCGGGCAAGGGATGGATTTCCGGTGAATACGGAATGCTGCCGCGCTCCACACTGACGCGCACCGCGCGCGAAGCGGCCAGGGGACGCCAGAGCGGACGCACGCAGGAGATTCAGCGTTTGATTGGACGGTCGCTGCGCGCCATTGCCGATCTGAAGCAGCTGGGCGAGCGGACGATCTGGATTGACTGCGATGTGATACAGGCCGATGGCGGGACGCGGACGGCGTCGATTACGGGAGCGTTCGTTGCGCTGGGCCTGGCGCTGCAACGGCTGGTGGATGCGGGAACGCTGAGCGCCGCTCCGATCAAAGATTATGTGGCCGCGATCAGCGTGGGCATTGTGGATGGCGAGGCGCTGCTGGATTTGAACTATGAAGAAGATTCGCGCGCCGATGTGGATATGAATTGCGTGATGACGGCGGGCAATAAGATTGTCGAGTTGCAGGCGACGGCCGAGCATCAGGTATTTGACGACGCGCAACTGGCGAAGATGATGGCGATGGCGAGGCAGGGGATCCAATCGCTGATTGCCAAGCAGCAGGCGGTGCTGGGACAGCTGGCGCTGCGGCAGTAAGGAAAGTCTGGTTGAATCGTCGCGCCCGCGTCGATCCCTAAGCGGCTGAAGCCGGCGGCGAAAGAGGGCGTTAATCGCAGTGGTAAAGGGCTGCGCCATCTTAAGGCGAGACGGAAATCGAGTTCCTGGTCACAGTTCTGAGGCTCGTGTCCGCTGAATATTTTTATTCTTCTTTGCGGGCTCGCAGCGCGGCGATTGACTTGGCGACCATGTTTTCCAGCACATGCTGGTCGATGTCGGTGAGCTTTTTGAGGTAGAGGCATCCCTTGCCAGTGGTGTGTTTGCCGAGTTTTTCGAGGAGCGATCTGGAATCGCGCGAGCCGATCAGTCCATAGAGAACGTTGGCCGACTTGCGGGGAGAAAAACCGACGAGCGGCGCGTCTCCTTCACGTCCGCTGTCGTATTTGTAGTGGCAGGTGCCGAAGCCGATGATGGATGGACCCCACATCTGCGGCTTTTTGCCGGTCGCTTTCTGCATTAATTTGACGATGGCTTTGGCGTCGGCGCGCTTGGCTGGGTCGTCGATCGCGTCGATGAAGGCCGCTACGCTTGCTTTGGTGGGCTGGGTTTTGTTGTCTGCCATATCTCGTCTTCTGCTTTCTTATTACTTTTCTTCTTCTTATTTCTTACTTATTTTTTCTTCCTTCTTACTTCTTCGAGCCGCCGTTTTGGAAGGCTACAACGAGTGCTGGAAAAGGGGCAAGTGGGAGGAAAACCATTTGTCATCCGGCTTAATACGAGACAGGACATGAGCTTTCGCGGGGCGTTCAAACTTCCGGTGGAGGGGAGGTGCTCGTCATCCCGCTGGCGCTGGGTTTAGAATGATGGGTTGTTTCCGCACTTCTATTTCCGCAATTCCAGGAGGATTTTATGAAGTTGACGCCCGGGAAATTAAAAGGGTTGAAGGCAGTATCGAATGAACATGGAGTGATCGCGGCCGCGGCGATGGATCAGCGCGGGTCGCTGCAAAAGTCGCTGGCCAAGGAAAAGGGCTCGGCGGTAGGCGACGAGATGATGGAGGAGTTCAAGTCGCTGGTGACGGAGGTGCTGACTCCGCATGCCAGCGCGATTCTGCTCGATCCTGAGTGGGGATTGCCGGCCTCGAAGCGGCGCGCAAAAAATGCGGGCTTGCTGCTGGCGTATGAAAAGACCGGCTATGACAAGACGGGGCCGGGACGGCTGCCCGATCTGCTGGATCATTGGTCTGCGCGGCGGCTAAAGGAAGCGGGCGCGGATTGCGTGAAGATTCTGCTTTACTACACGCCGTATGATCCAAAGGATGTGAATGAGAGAAAGCACGCGTGGGTGGAGCGTATTGGCGATGAATGCCGCGCCAACGATATTCCGTTTTTCCTGGAGTTTGTGGGTTATGAAGAAGGCGCGGACGAAAAGGGCGTGGAATATGCGCGAAAGAAACCGCACATTGTGACGGAGAGCATGCGCGAGTTCAGCAAGGATCGCTATGGCGTGGATGTGCTGAAGGTGGAAGTGCCGGTGAATATGAAGTGCGTGGAAGGTGCGAAATCGTTTGGCGGCGAGAAGGCGTATACGAAGAAAGAAGCGATTGACTTGTTTCACAACGCCGCGGCCGCGGCGACCCGGCCGTTCATTTATCTTTCGGCTGGAGTGAGCAATGCCGAATTCAGCGAGACGCTGGAACTGGCGGGCGAATCGGGCGTGAAGTTCAATGGCGTGCTGTGCGGGCGCGCGACCTGGAAGGATGGGATTCCGGTGTATGCGAAGCATGGCGCCGATGCGTTCCGGAAATGGCTGGAGACCGAGGGCGTGAAGAATATCAACAACGTGAACAGCAAGTTGAAGGCGGCGACGTCGTGGCATTCGATTTATGGCGTGGAGCCGGCGCTGGCGCACGTGTAATCAGGTACTTTGAGTCCGGTACTCTGCCAGCTTTGCGGGCGGGTCTTTCGACCCGCCTTTCTTTTTGTAAACTGTGACTGCATGTCTGAACGCAAAACTGCACTTATCACTGGCGCTTCGTTTGGCATTGGGCTGGAGCTGGCGCGCATTTTTGCGCGCGAAGGATACAACCTAGTTCTGGTGGCGCGTACTGCCGATCGGCTGCGGCAGCTTGCATCCGAGCTGGAAAAGAACCATGGCGCGCGCTCGCTGATTCTGGCCGCGGACCTTAGCGAGCCGGGCGCGGCGGCGTATGTATTCGACCAGACTACGCGCGCCAAAATCGCGCTCGACGTTCTGGTGAATAACGCCGGCTTTGGGCAATATGGATTCTTTGCGGAAAACGATCTGGAAGAGTGCATGCGCCAGATCCAACTTAATGTGACCACGCTGACTCATCTGACGCGGCTTTATCTTCCGGAGATGCTGGCGAGGGAGAGCGGGAGCATTCTGAATGTGGCGTCCACTGCGGCATTTCAGCCGGGGCCGCTGATGGCGGTCTACTTCGCTACCAAGGCTTATGTGTTGCATTTTTCGGAAGCGCTGGCTAATGAGCTCGCTGGGACCGGGGTGACGGTTACGTGCTTGTGTCCGGGGGCGACGGCGACCGAGTTTCACAAGCGGGCCAACGCCACGGGAATGAATCTGCTGAGGATGGGTTCGATGGACGCGAGAACCGTCGCTGAGGATGGTTATCGCGCGATGGTGGAGGGAAAGGCGGTCGTCATCTCGGGATTCAAGAACTGGCTGGTGGCGCAATCGGTGCGATTCTCACCGCGCAGGTTGGTGACGGCGATTACGCGGAAGGTGCAGGAGAGCAAACGGTAGGTGGAAAGTGCTCGTTGCTAGTTGCTCGTTGTTCGTTTCTCGTTGTTCGTTTGCTCGTTTCTCGTTGCTCGTTCTTTGTTGCTCGTTTCTCGGTGTTCGTTTCTCGTTTCTCGGTGTTCGTTTCTCGTTTCTCGTTGTTCGTTGCTTGTTTCTCGTTTCTCGTTGTTCGTTGCTTGTTGCTCGTTTCTCGTTGCTCGTTGTTTGTTTCTCGTTGTTTGTTGCTCGGGGCGCCCGGCAGCGAAATGAGGTTCAGCGGGGTGGAGCGAAGCGAAATACCAGGCTTCCGGTCACACGAATGTTGTTCTGGGGCTGAATCGCAAGATTCGAGCTTACAAATTTCGTTTGCAAGTAATCCACAGTTACACGAGCGGCGAAGCGCGCGGAAATATCATGTTCGATTCCGGTTCCAACCGCCCAGGTGAAGCGCGATTGCCATCCGCGGTAATACAGCTGACCCACGGGGACCGAGCCGTCCACCAAGCCCACGCCAGCGAGGGCACGAACAAGCAAGCGGGTGTTCTCGTTCTGGGCGGGAATAAAGTCCGGGCCTGCGAGAAAACTGGCGACGTAGCTTCCATGGCCGGTGCGGTCGTCCCTGCCCGCGCGAACGTAGCTGGAATCGAACATCGCTCCCCAGCGCGGGGCGAAGTCCATGGCTGCACCCAGATCAGCGCCCTGCATATTGACATTGGGCTTGTCGGAAAAACTCACGTTAGCGTAGCTGTAACCGGCGGAGACATTCCATTCAGGACCTTTCAGCGCGGGAGTGGGGTAACTTTGCCCCAGTAACGAACCGGCGCACAGCATCGACACGATGGACAACATCGCGGAATATCGCAAAGCCCTCAATTGGATCCCCACCTTGCGGCCCGTGAGTCAACCGCGAACTGTGTAGAACTCTGTTGAGCGTAATTCATGCCGGCTCCGGATGAGCGCAGTGAAGTGGCTGCCGCGCTGGTGACGGTCAAACTTGCCGTTCCAAGCTGCCCACCGAAGAGTGCGGTGATGGTCGCTGTTCCAGGCTCAAGTCCCGTAGCCTGCCCGTTCGTACCGGACGCCGTGCTGATGGTGGCGACCGATGCCGGGGAGGACGTCCATAAGACCGAGGTCGTCAAATTCTGAGTATTGCCGTCTGCGAAGGTGCCGATGGCCATGAAAGCTACTTCACTCTGCACGGGTATGCTTGCGGTTTGCGGTGTGACCTGGATCGATGTCAGCTGGGAGCCGTCGACGTCAACGGCGCAGTTCGCGCTGAGCGCGCCGAGTTGTGCCGTGATCGTCGCATTCCCCGGCGAGAGTGCGGTTATTACGCCGCCACCAGTAACGCTGGCGACGTCAGGCCCGGATGACGTCCAGGTGACGACCGCGGTAATCACCTGCCTGCTGCCATCGCTGAAAGTTCCGGTAGCGACGGCGTTTATGGATGTGGTGGGCGCGAGTACTGCCGTCGATGGAGTCACGGAGATGGAAGTGAGCGTAACCGAGCTGACATTCAGCGACGCGCTGCCCGTGACTCCATCAAAAGTGGCGGAAATGTTGGCTGTACCCGGGCCAATTCCGGTCGCCGTGCTCCCCGCCACGATGGCGGCCACCGCAGGATTGTCAGAAGCCCAGGTGCAATCCCGTGTAATAAGCTGTGTCGTGTTATCGCTAAACTTGCCGGTTGCGCCGAAGGTCAGCTTGGTTTCCGGCTGGATGGTGCGCCCCTGGGGAGTGACGGAGATGGATACGATCGTGGCATTTGAGACGCGCAGTGCAGCCGAGCCGCCGATCGAACCGGCCGTGGCAGTAATGGTTGTAGTTCCCGGAGTCAGAGCCTTCACCAGGCCGCCGGCTCCGATGGTTGCGACGGCAGTGTTGGATGAGCTCCAGGAAACCAGCGCGGTCACATTTTGAGTGCTTCCATTGGAGTAAGTACCAATTGCCTGAAATTGCGTGCTCGTCAACGGAGCGATCTTTTTGTTTGTGGGCTTAACCGCGATGGAAGTCAGGACGGGGGCCTGGATATTGACAGTGGTGCTTCCGGTGACAGAGCCGGAAGTAGCGGAGATGGTAACCGAGCCCAGAGCGAGGGCGGTTGCGATTCCGCCGGCAACGATTGATGCCTCGCTGCTTTCCGATGAGGACCAGGTGACCGAATCAGTAAGGTTCTGCGTCGTGTGGTCGGAATATGTACCGGTGGCGGTAAATTGCTGGAGGGTGCCGAGGATCACGTCCGCGTTGGCCGGTGTCACGGTAATCGAAACCAGGGTCCGTGGTGGCGGGCCGGGGAGGCCAGGACCGAGGGTGCCAGCGCCACAACCGCTAATGAAGCTAAGGCACAGCAGGATAACTGGAACTCGATTTCGCTTCATGAAGAAGTGGCTCGTTATTGCCTGGGCCTGCAAGACTAGCATGTTTTGATGCCATGCTTTCACTTACCGGTTGGTTCGACAGCATAGCGACCGATCGCGAAACATCCGTAAACGTGATCGCTTTATTGTATCGCCAGGGTAGTCGGACGCAAAACTGCTGTCCATGTCCAGGTTGTGCAAACTGGGATTACTTCTCAATCAGGGTCAAAATCTTCCCGAATTGATAGAAGGTGTCAGGTGTCAGGTGTCAGGTCTCAGTTCTTGGTTCGTGGTTCTTGGTTCCTGGTTCCTGGTCCTCACGGTTCATGGTTAGAAGCGCGGGCATTCGCGCTTTTTAAACACAGATTTCTTTGGCGAGAGACGCTCCCGCTCCTACTCAAGGCATCTCGCGTTCGGAACCCCTGTGCCGGTAATTGGGACCTGGAT
Organism: Terriglobales bacterium; assembly: GCA_049589875.1. Taxonomy (GTDB): domain Bacteria; phylum Acidobacteriota; class Terriglobia; order Terriglobales; family Acidobacteriaceae; genus Acidiflorens. Next base: position 27,340 of record JBAWBR010000021.1, on the reverse strand, counting down.
CGCGCCGTCGCTGGTCGCGATGTTCAGCGTCGCCGATTCTGGCGCATTTTCAGAAGGACTGAATTTCACCGCGACAGTGCAAGACCTTCCGCCAGGAACGGCGGGCTGGCAGTATTCGTGAAAAGTGAAGTCGCTTGCATTTCCAGTAACGTCAATGAACGAGATCGTACCTATCGACACTTTGGTGGCGCCGTGGTTCGTCAAGGTGAGAATGTCTTTCTTCGGCCGGCACTGCTCGACGTTGCCGAAACTTACACTGGTTGGGGAAACGGTCATCTGCGCTGGGACGAAGTTCGCGGTAACGCTCTCTGCGGCGGTCATGGTTACAGTGGTGGAGGCGCTGCTGGCGTTGGCCACATTGCCGGTCCAGTTGGAGAACGCATAATTCGGGTTCGGGGATGCGCTCAGGTTTACGACCATGTTCGCGGCATAGTATGTGCCCGATGGAGGCGCGACGGTTCCGCCGTTGGTTGGATTGGCCGCGGTGGTCAACAGGTATGCGGTGTTGAAGGACGCCGTGTAGCCGGTCATGTTGGCCGCTGCAGTGACCGAATCCGTTGCGGAGGTGGTGCCATCCGACCACATCGCGAAGGTGTACTGCGTTCCCGCAACTGGCGTTTGCGGGGAGAGAGCCGTGATGGTATGCGGCGAGCCAATCGTCCAGGAGACGCCGAAGGGCGTGGCTTGAGGCGTGCCGCTATCCACAGAAACCAGCAGCCCAGACGGGCTGGTGGCGACGGTGACGTTGACGGTGCTCTGATTGACGACCTGGCCGCCGGCCAGGGTTCCCGTGCCTTCCGCGTTGTTCGTGTCGCCCGAGTAGACGGCCGTGACCGTGTGGGTTGCCGCAGATAGCGTGGAGGTCGTGCCCGAAGTGGCCGTGCCCGATGCCAGCGTCACCGGCGATCCAAAGGCGCTGCCATCGATATTGAACTGCACGGTGCCGGTCGGACTTACGCCCGTCACCGTCGCCGTAAAGCTCACTGCCTGTCCATAGGCCGAAGGATTCAGGCTGGACCCTACGCTCACGCCAGGCACCGGCACCTCAATGCCGATGGGAACCGGCGCGGATGGGATGCCATTCGCGATGACCACTAAACTGCTCGCCCCCTGTTCGATATTTGCCGGGACGGTAAAGTCCGTGGAGACCGCAACGCCCGGCGCCACCGACCGGTTGCTGATGTTAAACGTGCGGCCGTAAAAGACGTGACCGGTTGCGGAATTCGTGATCTGCACGATCGGATAGTTGGTCGCCGCTTGTACGTCGTCGCCGTAATATGCGCCCTGCGTCAAGCCGTTGAGCTGCGTGCCGGTGATGGTATACGTCGTTCCAGGGTAAACGCTGGACGGCGAGGTAGAAATCACAGGAGCCCAGCTCGGATCGGGAGAACCGGTGGGCGTATAGAACTCGGGCTGGTCGACACCTACGGTGGTGAGAATCTGGCCATTGGGCAGGACGAGAAAGTTGTACTGGAAGGCAGCCGCGAAACTCGCACCAGCGTCGTCGGCCACCTGATTGATGGCATTGAGGGTAGTGAATTCAAAAAAATGGCTTGGCTTTTCGAAAGCCCCAGTATCGGCCGCAAACAGGATGTTCCCGTTCGGCAAGACCGCCGCCGGAGCGTCGGCAAGGTCGCATTGAGTGGTCCCGTTGGATGCGCACACCTCTGGTACGTTGGGGCCGGCGCTCCAAACGCCAGTGGTCGAGTCGTAGATCCCAGTAGGATCCGCGTCACCAGTGCAGCCCGTGTTGCCGCCGAATTGGACCACGGTTCCATCCGGCCGAAGCGGAGCCGGCCCGATTTCGTAGTTGCCGCAAGCATACGGATCGACGAGCGAAACCACCGAATTGCCGGCACTGCTCCAGGTGCCGGTCGTAGGATTGTATTGCTCGGCGTTGGTGGGATCCGGGCCGGTGCAGGATCCAGGGCCGCTGCAACCCGTCCAAATATCGACCGTCAACACGTTCCCGTTGGGCAGCAGCGTGTAACCTTGTTCATCCTGGAAATTACTTCCCGCATTGGGCGCTCCCGTGCTGGTCCAGGTCAAGATCGTGGCGTCAAACAGGGCATCGAGATCCGGATCGTCGGCGCAACAGGCGGCGAGCAAGAATGTGCCGTCAGCCAGCACCGTGCTCTGGGCGTCACCGATGGCCAATGGATACTGTACCCACCCGGCTCCGGGTGGTGCCGATACGGGTGTCCAGGTGTTAGCCACCGGGTCGTAGATCGCTCCTACCGGAAGACCATCGTAGGGGCCGTTGTACTCACCGCCCATGACGATGACCCGGCCATCGGGCAGCACGGCGGAGGCGAAATTGAGCGGGGAATACTGTATTTCGACCCAGCCGTCGACGTTATAGAATACCGGCAGCGTCGCAATCTCAGTCCATGTCCCGTTCACGTAGCTGCCGGTGATGTCGGGCGTCAACTTGTACCACTCCCCTGACAGCGAGGGGCTGCAGTTGATGGCGATCACTGTCGCGTCGGTCAACAACAACGGGTTGCATATCGGTGTGCCGTTCGTCACAGCGGGCCCGAGCTGCCAGGTCCCACCGAAGGCAGGCGAAAAATTCTTTTCCGAAGGCCGGACGGGGCTGGCCGATCGTTGTTTCCATTGCGCAAGGAATTGGCTCCGCGCCGCCGGGTCGTTCTTGAAATACTGGGCCGCGGGGACCGACATCAGAGGCGGTAACACTCTCGGGGCTTGCTGGGCGGAGGGAGTCGGCAACGCGGCTTGTGCGTTTGTCTGGGCATGGCTCGTCGCCGAGGCGCCAAGCAGCAGCGAGAGTGCGAACGCTCCCGCGGCTATGGAGCGCCAGAGCCGCTGCGATGTGTTCGAAGCCGCGGCCGAAGTTGAAGATCCGAAGGAAGGGATCGACGAGTTGACGAACGACACAAAAGTCAGCAAGCGCGCGGACGGCGTGGCCATTAAAAAGGTCTCCTAATGTGCGACAGCGAGTGAAGGGGCGAGCTCCGAAAGAGAGGAGGTACCAGCCCTCCACTCCCCGGGGAAAGGCAGGGGGAGATAGTATCACGGTTTGTATTGGAGAAGTGTTAAATGTGAATGCTTAGCTTGATTTTGGGCAGGAGAGGCAGTCGTCTAATTAGTGTGGGCTAAGTCATTCGGCTATTACCTGTACGCTACGGTTCTATCCACTACGGTCTACTTATCCACTACAGTCTAGCTATCCTACCTATCTACTACAGTTTATGTTTGTTTGCCGGGCGCTAATGCGGCTTGGACGCGGCTGTGGTGGCGGCCGTATCCGAAATAGATAGCCATGCCGATCACCAGCCAGATAATCAGCCGCAGCCATGTGCTGAGGGGGAGGCTGACCATCATGAGACCGGCCACCAGAATCCCCATGATGGGCACAAATGGCACGAATGGCGTCTTAAATGGACGCGGCAGGTCTGGGCGGCGAACGCGCAGAATCCACACACCCGCGCAGACGATCACGAACGCCAGGAGCGTGCCGATGCTGACGAGTTCGCCGAGAATGCCAATCGGGATGAGCGATGCGAAGATCGCCACGAAGATGCCAACCGTGATGCTCGAAATCCAGGGAGTCCGGAAGCGATGATGCACCGCGCCCGCCCATTCGGGAAGCAAACCATCGCGCGACATGGAGAAGAACACGCGCGATTGTCCCAGGAGCATGACTAACATGACGCTGCCGAGTCCGGCAATTGCTCCTAACTTTACGAGGAAGCTACCCCAGCGCACGCCGGTCTGGTCGATGCCGACGGCAACCGGATCGGGGACGTTCAACGCGGTGTAAGAGACAATTCCGGTGAGAAGGCCGGAAACCAGAATATAGAGGATGGTGCAGATCACGAGCGATCCGAGAATGCCGATGGGCATGTCACGCTGCGGCTTTTTCGCTTCTTGCGCAGCCGTGGAAACCGCGTCGAAGCCGATATAGGCAAAGAAAATGACTGCGGCACCGCGAGCGATTCCCGACCAGCCGTAATGCCCGAACTCTCCGGTATTGGGTGGGATGAAAGGATGCCAGTTGCGCGCCGCGATTTCGGGATTCTTAAGGATGAAACCGGCTGCAATGGCGATGAATGTGAGCACGATGGCAACCTTGATGATCACGATTGCGGAGTTGAAGTTTGCCGATTCCTGAATGCCGATTACCAAGATTGTGGTGACGATGACGATGCCGAGAAATGCAATCAGGTTGAACGAACCTTGCACATGGGTAAGCGACGCCGGATCGACACCGCGCGCCTGTAAGGTCGGCAGGATGGTCGCCAGGCGCTCCCAGCGGTCGTGGTACATCACCATGTCGGTGCCGGGAGTCGCGGTGAGCGAGGGCGGCAAGTGAATGCCGTAGTCCTGGAGAAAGCTATTTACGTAGCCGCTCCAGCCGGAGGCGACCGTGGCAGCGCCGAAGGCATATTCAAGGATAAGGTCCCATCCAATAATCCAGGCAAAGATCTCGCCGAGGGTCGCATAGCCATAGGTGTAGGCAGAGCCAGCGATTGGGATGAGGGCGGCAAACTCCGAGTAGCAGAGGCCCGCAAATGCACAAGCGATTCCGGCAAGAATGAAGGAGAGTACGATGGCGGGCCCGGCATACTGCGCCGCCGCCGCGCCTGTAAGTACAAAAATGCCGGCGCCTATGATGGCGCCGATGCCAAGAGTAATCAGATTTGTGGGGCCCAGCGCCCGCTTCAACGAATGTTCCCCGGCCTCCGAGGATTCTTCCATGATCATTTCAAGCGGCTTGGTAGCCAACAAATTGGACATTCGTGAGTTTCTCCTTGAGCCCTAAGTTGACGCCTTGGAGCTTTGCAGCGACCACAAATAGTACACCGGGATGCCCAGGAGCACGATGATCAATCCTGGCCATGTGTACTGCGGTTTGTAGCGTAACAGCACAATGTCGATAAACAAAGCCATCACAATGTAAATTGCGGGCAAGATTGGATACCCGACGGCGCGATAAGGACGCACGGCGTCCGGGTGAGTGCGGCGTAAAACGAAGAGGCCGAAGATGGTCAGGATGTAAAAAACCAGCACGGCGAAAATGATGTAGTCGAGCAGTTGTCCGTAGCTGCCGGAGACGCAGAGGATGGCGGTCCAGACCATTTGCACCATGAGGGAAATCACGGGTGTTTTGTAGGTGGGATGGAGTTGCGCGACTTTGCGGAAGAAGAGACCATCCTTAGCCATGGCGTAGTAAACGCGCGCGCCGGCGAGGATGAGGCCATTGCAGCAGCCGAAGCCGGAGATCATGATGGCGACGGCCATAATCTTGCCGCCGATAGAACCGAACATCTGCGTGATGACAGCAGTGGCGACGCGATCTTCACTGGCATACTGAATGCCGCGCTCCACCAGCGTGGAGCCCGCCGGATTGCCTGCGAGCGGGAGCGCTCCAAGGTAAATAAAGTTGCAGCCGATGTAGAGCGCGATGACGACGCCGGTTCCGAGAGCGAGGGACAGGGGCAGATTGCGGTTGGGATTTTTGACTTCTCCGGCGGTGAAGGTCACGTTGTTCCATGCGTCGGCGGAGAAGAGCGACCCGACCTGTGCGATGGCAAGCACGGTGAGCGTGGACACGAGAACGCTTGCGCCAGCGCCTCCGCTTACTTCGTGCAGCGTGCCGAGAGCGGCATTCTTCCAGAAATTTGCGCCAAAGTTTGCGGCGATGGCAATGGCGTTGCGGCCGAGAAACAGTCCGAAGATCACGAGCCCGAGCAGAGCTGAAACTTTGGCGCTGGTGAAAATATTTTGGATGAGCGCGCCGGTTTTTACTCCGAAGATGTTGACGATGGAGAGGACGACGACCACCAGAATGGCGACCAGGTTCTGCGTGTTCAGGCCGACATCCATTCCGCCGAGCAACATGGGGCCGACGGAAAATTTCGGGACCTTCCAGAAGTGGATAATCCAGTTGCTGGAAGAGATGGCGGGCCAGAAGATGCCGAGAAATTTGCCGAAAGCCACGCCGACGGCGGCGATTGTGCCGGTCTGAATGACGAGAAATAAAGTCCAGCCGTAGAGGAAGCCCCAGAGCGGGCCGAGAGCCTCGCGCAGATAAACGTATTGGCCGCCGGCACGCGGCATCATGGCGGCCAGTTCGCCGTAGCAGAGCGCGCCGACGATGGTGAGGAAGCCGGTGATGGCCCAGGCACCGATCAGGAGAGCGGGCGATTGCACCTCGCGGGAAATCTCGGCTGAGACGATGAAGATGCCCGACCCGATCATCGAACCCATGACCAGCATGGTTGCGCTGGTGAGGCCGAGGCCTTTGACGAGTTCTTTGTCCTGATGAGTGTGGCGCTCCCAATCGCTGGGAGTGGAGGTTTTTGTTGGCGGCTGAACGTCGGTCATGAGGTGTCAGGTGTCAGGTCTCGGGTCTCAGGCTTCGGGGTGCAAAAGGGTTTCCTGACCCCTGAGACCTGAGACTTTACGCAAGTCATTGACTTTACCTCAGAATGGTCAGAAATTCCTCTGCTGATTTGCGTGGATCGGGTATCAAGTCAGATATCACGGCGACTGCGTCGGCTCCGGCTTCGATTACGGACCGGGCATTGGCTCGCGTGATGCCACCGATTGCGACCAGCGGCTTGCCGGTCAATGTGCGGGCGAGGCGGACGCCATCGAGGCCAACGACGGGATCGGGATTGGCTTTGCTTGAGGTGGCGAAGACCGGGCCGATGGCCAGATAATCGGCGGACGTTTTATCGGCTTCGGTGAGCTGCCCGGGGTTGTGAGTAGAGAGGCCCAGCCAGCGAGGCTTGCCGTTAAACCCGGTTCCGATAATTTGTCGAGCCGACGCGGGAGAAAGATCGTCCTGGCCGAGGTGGAGTCCGTCGAAATGGGCTGCGAGGCAGAGGTCGGCGCGGTCGTTCATGATGAGAGTGACGCGGCCTCCAATGCGCCGCTTCAATTCGCGGGCGTGGTCGAGCATCTGGCGCGCGTTTCCGGATTTGTCGCGATATTGAAGAAGTGTTACGCCACCGGAGACAAGTTCTTCGGCGGCGGCGAACATGAGATTGAAATCGGCGAAACACGCGGCATCGAGGATGGCGTAGAGGCGGGGAATGAGCATGGAAAAAGAATAGTGCCCTTTGAAGTGTATTCGTTTTTAGGCCAGGCCCTCCGTGTGGGCAACTGATTTCAACCAAATTTTACTGAGTATTCAATGGGTTCCGTCAGGCCTAAAACCATGAGAAGTGGGCATTCGGCTGTATGGCTGATCCAGCGTGCAAATGGTCTTATAGGGTCATGAAAGAGATAAGTGGGACCGACACTTCAACTCCGAAAGCAATCTACGAACGCGCCATTCAGCAACTAAGCGAAACTTCAACAGAGGCGAAGACCGCTCGTCACAGACCGATTTTTGTCCGCAAGACGGCAATTCCGACGTCCGAAGGCGAACTGAAGCAGCGAGTATTAAACGATGCGGCGCAGGCCTTGAGTTCTCTTTGGCGTTCTCCAAAAACCAGAGCAGGCTTCTGACGCCCGCATTTGCCCGTTTCCAAATTGACAACCGGCATCGGATGGACGAAGCTTCCGCATGGACAAAAAAGAAATTAATTCTCCAAAATTAACCGCGAATTTCTTGTTTTGGGTGTGCGGCATCGGCGGCGTGCTGATTTTCCTTCTGCTGGCCCACTACATCTGGAAGATTTATTAGCCGGACAGGCGCATCATTTTTTCGCCAGGAACCTTTCGATAAAGCCGGTGTCCACTTTACCCGCGCGAAAATCAGGGTCGGCGAGGATTCGCCGGTGCAGAGGGATGGTGGTGTAGATTCCCTCGACAATGAACATTTCGAGAGCGCGACTCATGCGGGAAATGGCTTCGCTGCGATCTTTTCCCCGGACGATCAGCTTGGCAATCAGGGAATCATAATAAGGGGGAATAGTCCCTTCAGCGTATGCGGCCGTGTCCATGCGCACGCCGGTTCCTCCGGGAGGATTGAAGGTTGTGATCTTTCCCGCCGATGGGGTGAATTTTTCCGGATGCTCGGCATTGATGCGGCATTCGATGGCATGTCCGCGGTGAGTGATCGGGCCCTGTAAAACATCTGAGAGCTTGGCGCCGGCGGCGATCATGATCTGGCTCTTGACCAGGTCCACATCCGTAACCATCTCCGTCACCGGATGCTCGACTTGAATGCGCGTATTCATCTCGATGAAATGGAGCTTACGATCCTGATCCATGAGGAATTCGATGGTGCCGGCATTGTGGTAGCCGACGGCGCTTAGGGTCTTGCTAAGAATCCCGCCGATTTCGGCGCGCAGTTCCGGCGTCACCATCACGGAGGGCGATTCTTCGAGCAGCTTTTGATGACGACGTTGAATGGAGCACTCGCGCTCACCGAGGCTGACGACGCTGCCATGTTCGTCGCCCAAGACTTGAAACTCAATGTGGCGAGGGTTCTCGACGTACTTCTCCATGTAGAGATCGCCGTTGCCGAAAGCGCCAGCGGCTTCAGACTGCGCGGCGCGATAGAGCGCGGGTAGATCCTCTTCTTTGCGGACAATGCGCATGCCGCGGCCGCCGCCGCCGGCTGAGGCTTTAATAATGACCGGGAAGCCGACCTGCCGGGCCCACTCCTGCGCCTCTTCAGGGGAGGCGATGACGCCGTCGGAGCCGGGCAGGATGGGCACGCCATGCTGCTTCATGGCGGCGCGCGCTTTTTCTTTTTCGCCCATCAGGCGGATCACATCGGGAGGCGGTCCGATGAACTTGATGTGGCAGGCCTCACAGACTTCGGCGAAGTTGGCGTTTTCCGAGAGCAGACCGTAGCCGGGATGGATGGCGTCGACGTTGGCGATTTCGGCGGCGCTGATGACGGCGGGAATATTCAGGTAACTCAAGGCCAATTGCGGCGGACCAATGCAAATAGCCTCATCCGCGAAACGTACATGGAGAGAATTCCGGTCGGCTTCGCTGTAGATGGCCACCGAACGGACTCCCAGCTCCTTGCACGCGCAAATGACGCGCAGCGCAATTTCACCGCGATTGGCTACTAATATCTTTTTGAACATAGATGATGGAAGCTCTCAGATGCCGGGTGTCAGGTCTCAGGAAAATCGAGCGCGGAATGCTGGAAGATTTTCCTTAAACCTGAGATCCGACAGCTGAGAGCTTATTTTGGCCGGACCGCAAACAATTCCTGCCCGTATTCGATGGGCTGGCCGTTATTGACAAGCTTCTTCACGAGCTCGCCGGCGACGTCGCATTCAATCTCATTCATCAGCTTCATCGCCTCGACTATACATAACACCTGGCCCACTTCCAGAGTGTCTCCCACCTTGACGAAGGGCGGCGCGCCCGGCGACGGCGCTTCATAGAACGTGCCTACAATCGGCGACTTTACAATATGGAGATTCTCCTGGGGCTGGGGCTCCACGGGAGCAGCGGCCGCGGCAAGGTCGAACCCCTTGTTCGCCGGGGCTGAAATAGCGACCGGGCCCGCTGGTTGAACGGCAATGTAGCGCGTATCCGGAAGGGCGATGGCTTGCGCTTCGGAGGCGCGCTTGATTTTCACTTTGACATCGCCGCGCTCGAGTTCAAACTCCGCGATGCCCTTCTCAATAATGAGTTCGATCAGTTCTTTCAGCTCTTTTTGATTCATGGATGACGGCAGGTTTCGCTTTCAAGATGCCGCCCGGTTCCGCGGCGTGGGTTGTGGTCCGTTGACTCCGATCTGCGCAACGTTAACTTCTTATAAATTCCAAAATCAAATCACAACTAATTCTTTGTCGGCGGGCGTCAGGACTTCGCAGCCTGCGGCCGTCACTACAACCACGTCTTCGATGCGTACGCCCCATTTTCCGGGCACGTAGGCGCCGGGCTCGATTGTCACCACCGTGCCCGGCTCAAGCTTCTGCGGCTGGCCAGCTGCCAATCGCGGGGCCTCGTGAATCTCAAGCCCGAGGCCGTGGCCAGTCGAGTGAGTGAACCAGCGGGCCAGCTTATGTTTGCGCAGCACATCTCTGGCGGCCCCATCCACTTCCGCCGCTGTGATTCCGGGCCGAACCGCTGCTATGGCCGCCAACTGCGCTTCCAGCACGGCGCCATAAAACTGGCGCGCCTGTTTTGAAGGCCGGCCTACGTGCACGGTACGCGTGCGATCCGAGCAATAACCGGCGAGTATAACACCAAAGTCGCAGACTACGAACCCGCGCGCGGGGATGCGCGCCGAGGAAGCGCGTCCATGGACGACGGCCGAGCGCGCGCCAGCCGCCAGAATGGTGGGAAACGACATGCCCTCAGCGCCTTTGCGGCGCGCTTCGTATTCCATGGCCGCCGCAACCTCGATTTCGCGGACACCGGGACGGATCTTGTTACAGGCTACGCGAAACAAGCTCGCTCCGAGCTTCACGGCATCGCGAATATGCTGAATTTCATCGGAATCCTTCACCATGCGGGCCCGCTCCACCAGCGGAGAGGCGAGCTTCACGCGGATGGTCCCCCGACGAACGCTTCCGCGACGCACCTTCCCGTGCAGCGCCGCTGCGAGGCGCTCGCGCGCTCCAGCGGTGAGGGACTCCGGTTCAATACCTAAGAGAAGGTTCGCGCTGACGCCAAGGCTTTTGCCGCGAATGCCAGTGCTCTTCCCTGAACGTTCGCGCCTCCCCAGCAGCCACTCCGCAGCGGCCAGCAGAGGAGATTGGCTCGAAATAACGATGCGTGCCGAGGTTACTTCTTGCCTGGCTTGCGCGATATAGCGGCCATCGGTAAACAGGGTGGCCCGCCCATCGCCAACCAGCAGGGCGGCGGCGCTGCCGGTGAATCCAGTTAAGTACTGAATGTTGGGAAGGTGGGTGACGAGCAGGAGATCGAGCTTGTTTTCCGGCAGGACAAGTTGCAACTGCCGAAGGCGGGCGGCATGGTCCATGAGGCTGAGTGTAGCAGGCTTAATCCAGTGGTTTTGTGAGCGCGGCCCAGCAATACAAAGCCGCCTCTTTCGAGGCGGCTTTTGTTGTTTCCAAGCTGCTGCCTGGCAATGCGGACTATGTTTGAACGATGCGCGGAGTGATGAAGAAGATTAACTCCTGCGTAGTGGTGCTTACCGAGCGGTGCTTGAACAGGTTGCCGAGGTAGGGAATGTCTCCGAGCAAGGGCACCTGTTGAACGTTGAGCGAGTTGTTGGTCTGAATGACGCCGCCGATCACGACTGTGCCGCCGTCGGTCACAAGGACCTGGGTGGTGGCCTGCTGCGTAATCAGGGTGGGGTTGCCATTGATTGAATTACTGAAGTCGGGCAGCGTGTTCTCCACATCGACGTTCAGGAAGATCGTACCCTCGGAGGTGATTTGCGGGGTGACGGTCAGGCGGAGGAACGCATCCACATAGGTGATTGTGGCCGGCGTGCCTAATGCGGCGGCCGACTCAATCGGGATGCGAACGCCCTGCTTGACTACCGCTTGAATATTGTTCTGGGTGACAACGCGCGGACGGGACAGTATCTTCAACAAGCCTCGTTGCTCGGACATGGTGAGCGCGAAGTCGAGGCGCATGGTGTTGGTACCGGTGGAGAAGCCAATGCCGCTAGTCGGACCCGTTGCCCCGAGGTTTGAAAACAGGGGGATGATGCCGGTGGCATTGGTTGGATACAGCGGATTGCCAGCGTTTGTATTGATGAATGGAGATGAATTGGTCGAGCTGGGAACACCGCCCACCTGGGTGGTTCCGTTGCCCCAGCCAAAGCCGAGCTGGGTGCCGATATCGCGGGCAAAGCTGCGGGTCGCGGCGACGACGCGAGCTTCAATTTCGACTTCCTGCGTCTTGCGGTCCATCTGCTGAATGATGCGGTCGATCTGCGGCAGGACAGCGGGAATGTCGGAGACGATCAGGGAGTTGGTGCGCTCATCGGCGACCAAATCGCCGCGCTGGCTCAGGAACTTGCGGATGGTAGGCAGCACGTCTTTGGCGTGCGCGTAGCTGAGGAAGCGGGTGATGGTGACCTTATCGACGGCCAGAGCCTCGGCATCGATCTGACCGCGGCGGGCTTCGGCTTCGTGCTTCAAGGTTTCAAGAGTGGCGATGCGGAGGACGTTGCCGTCGAGCTGCCGCGAGAGGCCGTTGTTCTTGAGGACGATATCGAGGGCCTGATCCCACGGAACATCGTCGAGGACGATGGTGAGCGTGCCATGAATGTTGGGATCGAGGACGACGTTCAATCCGCTGATCTCATGAATCAGGCGGAAGAAGTCTTTCAGGTCCACATCCTTGAGGTTGACGGAGATGGGTTCGCCGGTATATTTCGCGCTGTTAGCCGTGGCGGGCTTCTGTGCCATCTGTTCTTTCTGCTCGGCGGCGAGGTTGACGGCGGGCTGAATGGGCTGGGGCGCGCCCTGCATGGTGGCGTTGGTGTTAGTCGCGATCAGCTGGGAAGCAGTCTTATCGGCAAAGCGATCGGCGGCGGTCTGGGCTTTTTCGGCCGGGGCGCCGGCGTTATCGGTTTTCACCGAATACTTTGGCTCGACGATGGCGAAGTCCGCGGGCTTGCCGGCGGGCACCGTCGTGGCAGGCGTGGCGGCTGGAGCGGCCTCTGCCGGAGTTGCGGGAACGTTGCTCGTGGCCGGAAGCGGAGTCAGGGCCGGAGCGGTGATGGTTTCGGAGGCGAGCACCAGTTTCGGCGCGGCGCCGGCAGCCGGCTTGTCATCGGCGGCGGAGCGGCGGTCGGCAGATGGCGCGCCGATCTTCAAGACGAAGCTGCTATCGGAACCAGCAACCAGTTCGTGGCGGCAGGTGGCTGCCAGGTCGACCACGATGCGGGTATTGCGCTGGCCGTCCATGCCGATACGTATATCGCGGACACCGCCCTCGTCGACGACGACGTGGCTTTGCCTGGTCGCCATGACGGTGTTAGGCAGGTCGATAACGAGACGCGGCGGAGAATCGAGCGTCGTCAGTCTGGGCGCCAGTGAGCCTTTCGCCTTGAATTCGACGCGCAGTCCATCCTGGCTATGGGCGACTTCGAGGCGCTCTAATTGCGCGCCGGCGGCCGCTCCTTTACCCGTCATGTCGGCCGCGGAGGCGATGACGACGAACGCCAGCAGCGGAACAATCAGACCCAGCAGTTGCTTTCGCATTTCCCTATCTCCCCATACGAGGCCGCTTCGCCTCGATGTGTTTCTTCAAAGTCGAATTCCACCCGGTCCTAGACGGCCGGGGCGATGATCTTCTTCACTACTTCCCGTGTAAAAACCTTGCCCAGATGGTCTTGCAGCGTTTCCTGGAACACGATGGAGTCCCCGGTAATCTTGATCACGTAGCCGTTGAAAACCGGATCGTTCTCGTGCAGGAAATACGCCTTGTTCATACCGTTGCTGACGACGGCGATGAAGCCGGTGTCAGAGCGAACGACACCTTGCAGGCTGATGGTGCCGATCTCGAGGCACTTTTTGCCCGCGCTGCAATTGGAGCCGCCAGCCTTGTTCACTACGGGGCTGAGGAAAGGATCCCTTTTGCCTTTGGGGTTATATCGTTGTTCGGAACCGGCGGGATCTTCGGCTTCGGCAGTTTCGCTGGCCGAGGGTTCGCCGGCCACCGGAACACCGGTAATCGCACCCGCCTTCAGCGCCTTGTGACCATTATTTTTGTGGGCGGTCATTGAATTAGACGCGGGATTAGACGCGGGATTATGCGTGGGATTATGCGTGGGAGTGAAGACCGCGGCGGCTCTCTTCGGACCGGCCGGCCTTGTCTGACTCGTATTGCCTGCGGGGCGCACAGCCGTGACAGTGGCGCTCGGGGCGTGAGGCTGGCTGGCGCGCGACGGAGAACTCTCCTGCTGCGCCAGCGCGGCATTTGACGCGGCCGCAGCGTTGTCACGCACCGTATTCATCTGGTTGCGCGTGTTCTGGATGATGCTGGGATTCTGGGCCAGGCTCATGCCTGCCGCCAGCACACAAACGAACATTGTCATCGTAGGCTTCATCCTTACCCTCCTACTTCTTCGCCGGAGCGGCATTTGGGGCCGACCCCGACGGATCCAGATCGTGGCTGAAATATGTGGTGCTCAGGCAGGTGGCCACCACACTTTCGCCCGGCGCGTACTGATAGGTGTGCTTGGCTTTCGCATCCGCCGGCCTCTTGGTGGAAGCGACAGCCAGATTGGTCACGTTGACGATGCGCTCCACCTTGGTGAGGCGATCGAAAAATCCGAGCATGGAATAGTAAGGACCGTCGAATTCGAGTTCGAACGGCACCTCGGTATAGAACTCGCGGGTGTTGTAGGGCTTGGCCGTATAGCGGCGAATTTCGACGCCGGCCTTGCGGGCCTCCGCGCTGACCATGCGCATGAAGTTATCCACTTCCTTTTCATCGGGCACGATACGGCGCTCGATTTCGAGTTGCTGCTTGAGGCTGGTCAACTGGCGCTCGATGTCGGCGAGCTTGGGCCGGTAAGCCTCGAGCTCGGCGTTCTCGCGCAATTTCGCCTGAAGTTTGGTTTGGGCCGCGGCATTTTCCTCGCGCTGCGGCTTGAAGACCGTGAAGAACAGGCCGCCGGTCAACACGACCGCACCCAATACCAACGTTCCCAACAGCTTGACCCCTGTGAATTCGCCAAGATTCATGTCGTTCCGCCTTTACGACTTCGCCTTTTCGCAGGTCAGGGTGAACTGGAATGCCTGCATATCCTTAATGCTGTCGTCCTGAACACTTTCCTTGATTTCGATATTGCGGAAGTAGCCAGTCTTCTGAAGATTGGTGATCAGATTGGCCACCGCATCGCTGCTGAGCGCGGTGCCGTCGATGGCGACGTTGGCTCCCTGATCCTGCATGCTGTTGAGCCAGACCGCCTCGGTGTTATTGACCGTGTCGCCAACCATTGCGAGCAGGGTGACGGGCCCGGTCTGGTTGTTGCGGAGCTGATCGATGACGTCGACGCGGCGCTTGTAGGACTCGGCTTGTTTCTGGCGATCGAGGTAACGCACCTTGATCTCGGCCAGTTCGCGGTTTTTCGCCTCGGCGCGCTGCATCTGTTCCGCGATGACTCTTTTGTCCTTGTCGAGCTGATACCAGTAGCCGGCATTGATGAGGCCGGCGATGATCACGACCGCGGCGACCTGCATCAGCGGCGAGCCGACGTTGAACTCCATGGTCGGCATGGCGAAGCTCGGAGCCTTTTTGCCTTTTGGTTTCGGGGTACCCAGCAGGTTTATGCGAATCATAATTTGTCAAAGCTCCTCAAAGCCAAACCCACGGCAACTGCCAACTGGCCGGCATTCTGTTCCACCAGTTCCGCCGCTGCTCCTTCGGAGGGAGCCAGCACTTTCTGGAAGGGATTGAACAATTCGACCGGCATGGAAAATTCCTGACGCAGCGCTTCGACCAGTCCCGGTACGCGGGCCGATCCGCCAGCCAGGTAGATTTTCTCGATGTGCTCGCCCGCCGCGCTGGCGCGGAAAAAGTCGAACGTCTTCTGAATTTCGAGCACGATAATTTCTGTCACCTGCTGGAGGATGGGGGTCTTGGCATCGTCGTGGACGGTGCCAACCTTGCGTCCGAGTTTGAGGGCCTCGGCATCGTCGAAGCTCAAATCCAGTTCCTTCTGCAGCGAATCTGTATATTGGTGGCCCCCGACCGAGACATCGCGCGGAAATAACGGGGTTGTGCCTTTCACAATGTTGATGTTCATCACGCTCGCACCCAGATTAAGCAAGGCCACGACCTGCGTGGGCGCGGGCTCGTAGTTGTACTCGTAACAGTTCTGCAGGGCGAGCGCATCGATATCCACAATAGCGGGAGTTTTGCCCGCCATCGAGAGTACGTTCGTGTAGTTCAAAATCTTGTCTTTCTTGACAGCCACGAGCAAAACATCCATTTGCGGGTTGACGGCGTCGTCGGAGAGGATCTGATAGTCGAGATTCACGTCGGCCAGATCGAATGGAATATGCTGCGCGGCTTCTTTCTGGATCGTATCGGCCAGTTCCTGATCGCTCATCGAAGGCAAGGAGATCTTCTTGACGATCACGGAGTGTCCGCTGACCGCCGTGGCAACCGCCCTGGACTTGATATCGGTCTCAGTAAAGAGCTTGGCGATGGAACTGGAAACCTGGCCGGAATCCACGATCATGGAATCGACGACCAGATCGGGAGCGATAGGTTCCAGTCCGAGATGGGCGACCTCGATTCCACCTCGCGTCTTTCTGAGCTCGACTGCCTTGATGCTCGATGAGCCCACATCCAGACCCACGATCGTTTTCGCTGGCATTCCAAACATGTGTCCGCCTTTTGTTTACGCCGGTCCTGCCGGCAGGTTCGATTGAGAGCCGGCATCCTGGCCGGCCCAACTCTCTTCTACTGCACGCCTGTCTACTGCACGCCTGGTCTACTGCACGCCCGAGGTCGTTGCCGCCTTGACGCGTTTTTTTCCGCGCGGTTCCTGTTCCATCGACTTCTCTTCCATCCACTGATCGAGCTTCGATTTTTTGAAGCGCCAGCGATTTCCGAGTTTGAACGCAGGAATTTTCTGTTCGTTCACGTATTTGTACAAAGTGTCCGGACTCACTCCCAGATACTGCGAAGCTTGCCGGATATTCATCACTTCACGCGAGTCAGCCATTCGGTTTTCCTTTTCCACAGAATTCCGCTTCCCAGCACAGCCTTTCTGCCCGTGCGTGCTGAGGAAATAGGGAGAACCATTCCTCGGGTCAACGCATTCGAGTGAGTTTTGGTGTGCTGAGCATATCTCACTCGGTAGGACGGGGCTGTCAACGGGAATCTTCGGGTTTTCTGGGGTTTTGTGGGGGTTTTCTGGAAATGCAGAAAGGAATAGTTGCGGATTGATTCTATATATGGTGGATATGCTGGGGTATCGGTCTCTCTATTGTGGTGTTGATGCGAATGATGCCCCTAGTCCTTCGCATA
Source organism: Terriglobales bacterium (assembly GCA_049589875.1). GTDB lineage: Bacteria > Acidobacteriota > Terriglobia > Terriglobales > Acidobacteriaceae > Acidiflorens. The sequence goes on along the minus strand of JBAWBR010000021.1, from coordinate 10,480 downwards.
GTGTAACTAAGGTACTACAGACGGTACGGAAGTACTTGGACGGGTGCGCAAAGTCTTGAGAAACAGGGTGCTCCAGCGGCTGCGCGGGCGCGGTTCCAGCTATAACACTGGGGGTTAAAATCCAACAAAACGACTGCTTTGCCGGAGTGCTGCTGGCCCCGCCTTGCGGTTTTCGCGAGCGCACGCACATAATGAAAAACGGAAGCGGTCGATCCTATGTTTTGGTGTTGCCGACATTTCTTCTTCGCAAGATCATTGTTCGCTCTGATTGTTCTTTTTATCGCCGCGTCCACCCCTCTGGTTCGAGCAGCCGACAGCACGGATATGAAGACGATAACGCCGGCGGAACTGAACGACATCCTGAAGGCGACGGGGTCAAAGGATGGGAAGCCTTTGGTGTTTCAAGTGGGCTCGCATATGTTGTATGAGCAGGCGCACATCCAGGGGTCCGAATATATTGGCGCGGGCAACACTGCCGAGGGGCTGCGGGCGCTGGCTGCTCGGGTCAGTAAGCTCTCGAAGGGGACGCCGATCGTGCTTTACCGCGGTTGCTGCCCGTGGAGCCACTGCCCGAACGTGAATCCGGCGTACGATGCGCTGCGGCAGCTGGGCTTCAGGGATGTAAAGGTTCTTTATATTGCGAACAACTTCGGGGCTGATTGGGTGGATAAAGGTTATCCGGCTGTGAAGGGCCAGAAATAATTGATGAAAAAGACGATCGCAGTGGTTATCGGCGCGGTCCTCGCGCTTAGTGTGAGTTCATGCCGGCACGCTGGAAGCAGCGGCAACTCGTCGAAGCAGGCGCCCGACTTTTCACTGACAGACATCTCGGGTCATCCGCTGAAACTTTCCGATTATCGCGGGAAGCCGGTGATTCTCGACTTCTGGGCGACGTGGTGCGAGCCCTGCAAGCAGGAAATTCCGCATTTGATCGAACTGCAGAGCAAGTATCCGCAGCGGGTGCAAGTGATTGGCATTTCGATGGACGATGAGGAGAAGCCGGTGCAGGCGTTCCAGCAGCAATACAAGATGAATTATCCGGTGGCGGTCGGGAGCGCGAAGCTGGCTGACCAATATGGCGGAGTGCTCGGGCTTCCGATCACTTTCGTCATCGATGCGAATGGCCGCATCATCGCGCGCCACATTGGCGCGACCAATTTTGCCGATATAGAAGACGAGATCAAGAAGCTTTTAGGAACATAACAACGGCGAGGGGCGCTGAGAATTGAGCTACGGGGGCAGGTTTCGCCCCCGTAACCATCTTTGAATCGACAGAACGCGTAAATCGACACAGCGCCTGAAATCGACATAGCGCCTGCGACGACCGCGACGTGAAAACCTCAGGGAATCGCAGCAGCGAAAGCTGAGTATTGATTCATTGTGCCGACGCCGTCGCCTCCCTCCATGAATACGAGACCATAGACAACCACAGCACTTGAAACTTGTACACCGGATGGCAGGGCAGGCAGAGTTCTCCACTTGTTCGTATGGGGGTTGTAAGCCTGCGCGATCGTGACATCGGAGCCGTTGTTGCCGCCAAAGACGTAGAGCTCGCCGTTCAACGCCACGCCGGCTGCTCCCTGCACTGCTACTTTCATCGGCGCCAATGTGGTCCAGGTGTTTGCGGCAGGGTCGTACACTTCGAGCACATTGGTAAGCGCTCCGCTGCTATTTGCGCCACCAGCCACGTAAAGCTTGCCGTTGATCACGCCGACGGCAGGACTTCCATGTGCGCTGGCCGATCCGGGCAGGCTTGTCCACGAATTAGATGTTGGATCGTAAACGTCGAGATAGTTAGCGTATCCGCTATACCCATTGCAAGCGGTGGTGACGTAGAGTTTGCCGTTAATGACGCCGGTACCGCCGCACGCACTGAGATGGGACATCGAGGCCAGCGTAGTCCACGAGTTCGATGGCGGATCGTACTTGAAAAGCGAGTTCGTTGGCAGATAGCCGTTCCACCCACCGGTGACATAGAGCTGGCTGTTAATCACCCCAGCCCCATCGCCTTGGTACAACGTGATGGGCATGTTAGCCAGAGTTGTCCAGGCGTTCGTCTCTGGGTTAAATGCCTGCAGACTCGAGCTGGGGGTGCCATTGTTTCCGCCAGCCACATAGATGATCCCATTGATCGATTCCACTGCGGCCGCGCCCGCCGGCGCAGGTATGGGAGCCATCGACTTCCAGGCTGCATGAGCGGGAAGGCTCAGCAGGAGTGCCACGATCCCGAGAGTTAGTTGGTTTTTCATGATTCTCCTTCGTCGTTGTCAGTAAGTGTCGGAGGGACTACGCGCTGGTACCAGCACGCATCGCACCGCTTTCCTTGCTGTGAGACCGAGGATGGCAGCGAATCGTTGACCAGCAAAGCTGAGACGTCCGCATGCTCATGACTAACTCCTCGAAAACAGATGGTTGACGCGGAACTGCGGACCGGGACGGCTGACAACGATCATCCTGGTAACCGCGCCAACGCTGGGGAGATAAACGCGTAAATCTCTCAGGGTATAGAAGAGAGATTCCCGCTTACTATGGCAGGCAGTGCCGAAGCGTGTAATGGCATTCACGTGCTTTTGGTGGCACAGAGGTCACTGTTACCATGGCCGTGCGTCGGCGAGTGTTCTCTATGACGGCGGTTAGAAGCTTGAAATTGACTTAGAGCTGCACCTTCCGCTTGTGCGGAGTCGGGCAGGCTGACGCTGACGAGGTCGCGAGACACCAGGGCGCGCGGCACTACTGGCGATTCTCTTCTCCTACTACCGTTATTTTTGAATCTGTCCGGAACTTTTTGTAGTCGCTGAATGTCTGGTCTACATCGGCGTTGATGTTTTTGATCAGCGCGAGACGAACATCCAGCTGCACGGCGACGCGCTTCGGCAGCCAGACTTCATCATTAATCTTTGTTTGCTCGGCGACGATATGCGCGCCCTTGTGGAATCGGGCAAGGAACCAGCCGAAGGAAATGTTATCGATCGCGGTGATATCGAGCTTCACCCACTGACCTTCGGCTTTGTCGATCCAGACGCGGCCTTTGAATTTGGTGACAACTTTCGTACTGCGCTCTTTGGGCTGATAGCCGGAACGAGGCTCGGCATCGATTTCCCAGGTATCGCGGCCCGCCAGTGTCTCCGATCCTATTAGCCGGAAGTTGAAGGCGTCGGCGATTTCGAGCACGAATTTTCGATCTTCCTCGCGCTCTTTTTCATCTTTCTCGAGGCGTTTGCGGCGGTCGCTTTCGGATTCGTCCTTGCGCTTGTCGATAATCTTCTGAATTTTTTCTTCCTCTTTTTTCGCATCGGCCTCGGAGAGCGGCTTATCGTCTTTTGCGATGAGGCGTTCGACGGGCTCGCCATAGACTTCGAGCACTTCCAGCGTTCGCGTTTCGATCTTTTTCACATGGCCGCTGCTGTCGAGCATGCGTTCTTCCTGGCGCTCGATGTAGGTGTAGTCACGCAGACGTTTCTCGTTCTCCACTTCGCGATCCTGGGCGTAGCGAAATAAATCGCGGATCTGTTCGAGAGAAACCGCGCCCGATGCATCCGGCGACAATTGGATGGGCGGTGAAGAGGGCTGAACAGGCTTTGCGGCTGAATCGCCGGGAACGGAGGACGAAGGGGCAGCCGATGCGCCTGGTGACTCCTGCCCCTGCGCACAACAGGCGAGGAAGGCAAGGGCGAGAATCGAGCGAAGACAAAGGCGCATGATTAAGGATACGAATGGACAGCTGTCCAAGTTCAGTTCAGCATCTTCGGCAGTTACAAAGAACTGATTCCCTACTTTTCAGCGCGCTCCAGGCATTCGGCGCGAAACAGACGGCCATCGACGCGGTGCAGGCGCTTGGCCTGGGCCTCGGAGATCAGCCGGTAATGAAAGATCTTCAAAAGATATTCGGCGACGAACCATACAGGTTTCTCCGACGACATCCAGTTGAGATGATCGAAGCGCTTGAGGTTGACGGGACGCGAAAACGTGCGCATGGTGCGCTCGCCGCGGAGATTAAAGTAAAGGTTGAAGTAACTGAGAGCCAGCTCGCGGAGCGTGCGATGAACAGGCTCGCGAAAACGGCATCCGGTGAAATTGGATTTGGCGATCGCGCCCCAGTGACCGTCGACACGATAGATGGCGATCACGTGATCGGTATCGTGCTCGGCTTCGAAATCCAAAATCAGCGGTGGATAGCCGTTCACGCGCAGGGCAGCTGCGGCGAAGAGCGCTCCCTCGTAACAATGCGCGGTGTGCTCGCGCAACACTCGCCGGGGAGACCACGCTGTATCTTCCAGATGATAGGGCATGGCATCGAGGGCGAGCTGAATGCCGTGCGGGTTTTTGAGCGAACGGAGCTTGCGCAGTTCGGCGGGAGTAAGGCCCCAGGAGTTGGAGTCGGCGGTCATTTCGATGATTGAAGGTAGCAGGACGGGGCGGGGATTGGGAATAAAGGAAGGGATTCCGTTCCGGTAGGTGAGGGGAAAGTTTTTAGCCAAGCACCCGCCCTAGAAGTTCTCTAGGCAAACAACTCCTCCAAATCCCGGCGGCCGTGGACCACACGAAGAACGAACACGTCCTTATCCTCGACCAGATACACGAGGAAATATTCACCGACGGGAAAGCTGCGCAGACCGATGCCAAGGTCTTCGTCGCGGGGACGTCCGAGGTAGGGATGGCTGGCCAGCATCAGAAACCGCTCTGTAATTGAATCAATGAACCGGTCGGCGATCTCGATGTTCGCGCTCTCGATGGCGACGTAGTACCAGATGTCATCGAGGTCGGCTGCGGCTTGCGGAGCTAAGCGGTGTGCCATCAACTGGGTGTTGACGGATCGGCGGCCAGACGGGATCGGCCACGCTGCTTTACTTCTGTGGCAAGGTCGCGCATCGACTGCTGGCTAATGACGCGGCCTTCGCCGCGCCCAATCGCGGCTTTCGAGTCATCGAGCGTTGCCAGGAATTCCGCTCGCTTGCGCTCACGCTCCTCCCAAAGCGCCAATGCTTCTTCCACCGCATCTTCGGCGCGACCGAAACGGCCAGCTTTGATCGCACGGCGGACAAAGCCTTCCTGATCGGGAGTTAAGCGCACGTCCATAAGGTTTAGCGTAAGAGCCGGATAACCCGCTGTCAAGCAATCAACAGTCATAGATGTAAAACTTACCCCAACAGTTCGCCTAAGTCCGACGGATGCTCGACTAGTACATCGGGCGGGACCTGCTCCAAGGTTTGGGGAGCGAAGCCGTAGGTTACGCCGCAGGTCCAGAGGCCGGCGTTGCGGCCGGTCTGGACGTCGACTGAGGAATCGCCAATCATCAGCGCCTGTTCCGGCGCAACGCCGGTTTCTTGCAGCAGCGTGCGCACGCCCAGCGGATCGGGCTTCTTGGTGGGAAAGCTGTTGCCGCCATAGACGCGAATGAAATACTTTCCCATGCCCAGCGCATCGACGATGGCTCGGGATGGATTCACGGGCTTGTTGGTGAGAACGGCCATTTTTCGCTGCCCGACTGGGAGGGCTGGAGTGTCCGGCGCACACGAGCCATCCGCCAGGGCGGCCAGCACTTTGGGAATCCCGTCGTAGACGATGGTGTGATCGAGTTTGTGCACCTTGTAATACGCGAGAAAAAATTCAAGCGCCGAGGTGAAGAGATCGCTGTCCAGCGGCGGTGAAGCGTTCTGCCGGAATGGATTGGACGAGGCGCTGGCGGAAGACGCCTGTGATGGAGTTGGATCAGTGCCAAAATCTCCAAGGGCGCGCCGTATGAGGATAGGAGCGCCATCTCCTATATAGCTGGCGATCAGGTCGCCGGGCAGTTCCGGGCGCTCAAAATGCCGCAGCGTTGCGTTCACGGAATGAATCAGGTCGAGGCGCGAATCGATCAGCGTGCCATCAAGATCGAAAACCAGCAGCCGAATGGAGTGAGGATCAAACTGACGAAGAAAACGAATCATTGAACTGACAGGATATAGCAAGGTGCGAGGGCGGAGCCATTGGGATGCGAGTTACGAGCCACGAGCTTCGAGCAAAAGAGGGAGCCTGGAGGCGCCATTGGTGGCTCGAAGCGGCCCTGTTCCCAAGGCTCGGACTTAATTACAATGAGTCGGGCACACACTGCGCGGGGTGAAGAACAAAGCATGGCTACAACCAAAGTCGATCCCAAGCTGAACAAAGGCGAGCTCAACAACGGCGAGTCGAAAAACAAGTCAAAGCGCTATGAAGGCCTGAGCGGCCAGCAACTCGTCGATGCCTATCGCATCATGTTCGCCTCGCGACGCGTGGACGACCGGGAGATCCTGCTGAAGCGGCAGCAGAAGGTCTTTTTCCAGATTTCCGGCGCCGGGCATGAAGCGGTTGGCGTGGCGGCCGCATTTGCGCTTAAGCCCAGCTACGACTGGTTCTTTCCTTATTATCGCGACCGGGCATTGCTGCTGGGATTGGGAGCTACTCCGTATGAAATGCTGTTGGGCGCGGTGGGCGCTGCGGATGACCCAAGCTCGGGGGGCAGACAGATGCCTTCGCACTGGGCGCACAAGCGGCTGAATGTGGTCAGCCAGTCTTCATGCACGGGGACGCAGGTGCTGCATGCGGTGGGATGCGCGGAAGCCGGGCGATATTTTGCGAGCCATCCAAATGCGGCGCGGAAGGCCGACGGCGATTACCGGCAGTTCAAGGATGTTCAATTTCACGGGGATGAGATCAGCTACGTCTCGCTCGGCGATGGCACCACCAGCGAGGGCGAGTTCTGGGAGGGGCTGAATACGGCGTCCAACTCGCGGCTGCCGGTAATTTTCTGCATACAGGACAATGGATATGCGATCTCCGTTCCGGTTGAGGTGCAGACTTCGGGCGGTAATATTTCGCGCTTAGTTTCCAGCTTTCCGAATTTTCATTTCGAAGAAGTGGACGGGACCGACCCGGTGGTTACTTATGCGGCGTTTCGGCGGGCGGCGGAGCATTGCCGCGCAGGCAAAGGTCCGGCATTTGTGCATGCGCATGTGATCCGGCCTTATTCGCATTCGCTTTCGGACGATGAGCGGCTTTACCGTCCGGAGAGCGAGCGGGAAAGCGATGCCGCGCGCGATCCGGTGCCGCGCTTGCAGATGTTCTTGCTGCGCGAGGGTATTCTCGACGAAAACGGCATTAATCGGCTGGAGAAAGAAGTCGAAGAGCAGATACAGGCCGACGCGGACCGCGCGCTGGATGCACCGCTGCCGCAGCCCGATACGATTTACAACTTTGTTTACTCGCCCGATCTCGATCCCACGTCGGAGCAGTTCGACACGCACCCGGCATACGCAGCGGCGGAGACGGTTGAGAATCGTCCAGCCACTTCGCAGCCGAAAACGATGGCTGATCTGATCAATGCGACTTTACGGGACGAGATGCGGCGCGACGAGAGAATCGTTACTTTCGGCGAGGATGTCGCGGATTGCAGCCGCGAGGAATATATCAAGCAAAAGCTGGTGAAAGGCAAAGGCGGAGTATTCAAGCTGACCTCGGGACTGCAATGTGAGTTTGGCCCGGATCGCGTATTCAATTCGCCGCTGGCGGAGGCGAATATCGTTGGCCGGGCGGTGGGCATGGCGGCCCGCGGGCTGAAGCCGGTGGCGGAAATACAGTTCTTCGATTACATCTGGCCGGCAATGATGCAATTGCGCAGCGAAGTGGCGCTGATGCGCTGGCGGTCGAATAATGCGTTTTCTTCGCCGCTGGTGGTGCGCGTGGCTATTGGCGGCTATTTGACCGGAGGCGCTATTTATCACTCGCAATGCGGCGAGAGCATCTTCACGCATATTCCCGGCCTGCAGGTGGTGTTTCCGTCGAACGCGCTGGATGCGGCTGGACTGCTGCGCACTGCGCTTCGATGCGACGATCCGGTTCTGTTTCTTGAACACAAACGGCTTTACCGCGAGACCTTTGGGCGCGCGCCTTATCCCGGCCCCGACTACATGGTGCCATTCGGCAAAGCGAAAGTTGTTCGGCCGGGGACGAATCTTACTGTAATCACTTATGGCGCAGTGGTTCCGCGAGCGCTGCAGGCGGCGCAGAAGCTGGAACACGATCACCACATCAGCGTGGAATTGATTGACCTGCGATCGCTCAATCCGTTCGACTGGGATGCAATCTCGGCGTCGGTGAAGAAGACCAACCGCGCGCTCATCGCGTATGAGGATTCGCTGAGCTGGGGATATGGGGCGGAAATCGCCGCCCGAATTGCGGATCAGCTATTCCACGAACTCGATGCGCCGGTGAAGCGGGTCGCGGCGACGGACACTTTTGTGGGCTATCAGCCGTTATTGGAAGATGCGACTCTGCCGCAGCCGGATGATCTGTATCGGGCGATGAAGGAATTGGCGGAGTTTTAGAGGGGCGGGCTATGGGCTTTGGCGCTCCACGCTCCGCAGCGGATTACGACTTCAACAGGATGAGATCTTTGATCTTGCCGCGAAATCCCTGGTCGAACGTCACCAGACAAACACCGGCTAGCGCTGCAAAGGCCGCTAAGTAGGAATCGGCCCAGTCCTTGGGTGAGGGATGCCTGAGCCGGGAGTTTGCACGGAATACCTCTTCCAAGCCCGTGGGTTCATCGAGAAAAACAACTCGGGGATCGTCCAGCCATCGATCATATACGCGCCAAGCTTCCGTGTGACTTCTGACGTCCTCGCCCATTACCGCCTCTGTGGTGAGAAGCCGAAGAAGACTCAGTTGGGTGATCCTGCAAAAGCAGACGCGTGAGTCCTCCTCCAAGCTGGCGAGCCAGTTCGCGCCCAGCGCATGATGGACGTGTCCCTGCCAAGTTAGGGCGATCCAGACGTTTACATCAGGGAAAAGGAATGATCTCGAAGATTTTGGCATTATCCAAAACAACGCTTCCGGGGTTCCTGGAGGGTATCAACGGCAGGGAGACGAATCGGCCGCCGCGACGAGCCGTTCCCTGCAATTCAGTTTCAACGCTGCGAAGAATCAACTCCTTGACACTTCGCCCTTCGCCAGCGGCTTTGCTCTTGAGCCGGCGGTACAAGGAATCGGGAATGTCCACGGTAGTTCGCACAACTTCATTCTACCATATTTATGGCTGAAAGGGATTTGCCTCGTTTCTGCGCGGACAAGAGGGTTCGCGGCACACTTAAGTCGTTAGCTCTTTTTGGATCTGGCTGGGCTGCTTGAACCTCGTCCGCCAAAATTGAAGCCCCAGGGACCTCCGCCAAAGCAGAGGAGCGCGAAGGCGATGGTTGCGATTGCCAACGGAAATTCGTAGCCGGGAGCGGTCGGTCCATGACCCATCAGGCCGTTTTTGAAGTGAACCTTCCAGATCGCGACGGCCATTTCGATCACAATGGCCAGCGAGAAGAAGCGCGTAAATAGTCCCAGCACGAGGGCGATGCCGCCGAAGAATTCGGTTCCGGCGGAGAGATAAGCCATCCACTTTGGCAGGCCAAGTGAGGCAACCATGTCCATGTGGTGGTTAAATCCGCCAAACACTTTGTGGTAGCCGTGCGCGATCATGATGGCCCCCAGAACCAGACGCATGACGAATTGGGCAAAGGGCTGCGCACGATTGAAAGAGTCAAAATTCAAAGTTCACCTCCCCGATGGAGTTTCTGGGATGGAACTGACCAAAGGTAGCAGAAAGATGTGTTTGATTAATGGAGACTAGCTGCCAAGTATCGAAAAGGTAATTCGGCGGTCTGACAAGGCAATGAGGGACGTTGACGGAGTATGGGCGTATGGTGCGGCTTTGCTTACCACTCGGAATAGGGCTTGCCGTCGCTACCGATTCGGTTGGAGGCGCTGTGCACGCCGTAGATGCCGGCATCGGTCTGGTAGAGCGAGAGGATGGAGGGTGGATCGTCTTCCGTCACCCAGGTGTTGCTGCCGGTAATGTCGTTAGGGACTTCTTGGATGTATCCCGCCGATTTCAGATCTTCGAGCGAGTGCGGCGGCTTCTGTTTATCCAGCGTGTATTGGAAGATCATCTGATTGAGCGTGTTGAGGCTGGTGCGGAAAGAATCCTCCTGCTTGCGGCGGACCGTTTGGCTGTAGATGGGCATGGCGATGCCCAAGAGGATGAGCAAAACACTGATCACGACCAGCATTTCGATCAGCGTGAATCCGCGGCTGCCGCGTTGGGTTTGGCTTCTCATTTCGACTGCGCAGTTCCCCACTCCGAGTAGGGCCGGCCGTCGCTGCCGATTTCGTTGGAACCACTGTGCGCGGATGCGATGCCGGTCTGATCGGGGTTCCAGGCCTTTTCCGGCTCTTCCTGTTCTGTAACCCAGGTCGTATTGCTGCCCGTTATATCCTCGGGAAGCTCCTTCAGGTATCCGGCCTGAACCAGGTCGTCGAGCTGCTGGGGCGCGGATCGCTTGTCTTCGGAGTAGCGCTGAATAACCTCGTTCAGAGTCGATAGATTGCTGCGAAACCTGGCTTCCTTCGCTTGCTGAATGCTCCGGTTATACATGGGCAAGGCGATTGCCATGAGCACCATGACGATGCTCAC
>JBAWBR010000020.1:0-1798 GCA_049589875.1 Terriglobales bacterium | reverse complement strand
GCCGCTCGCGACGCTCGACAAAAAGCTCGCCTCGGCCGCGCACGCGGAGCACGTGCCGGTGATCGGGCCTTTGGGCGCCTCATGAGTTCAAAGAGCGACGACTTGGCGATCGACCCGCTCGCCGGATTTCTGCCGATGGCGACGCGAGACCGCTTGGCCGAGTCGCTGACCCCTGCGGAAATCGACACGCTGGCGCATTTGGCCAAGGCCGGGACCGGAGCGAATTCTTTGCGGGCGCTCGCCTCGGATCTTGCCTATCTCGAAGCCTGGTCGCGCGCCGCGACCGGCGCGCCGCTCTCCTGGCCTGCCACGGAGACGGCCGTGCTGCTGTTTATCGCCCATCACCTGTGGGACGAGAGGGAACGCGAGAAAACCCCCGATCATGGGATGCCTGAAACTGTGGCCGAGGCCCTACGCGCCGAGGGGAGATTGCGGGCGTCAGGCCAGCACGCGCCGTCGACCGTGCGCCGCCGGCTCGCGCTCTGGGCGACGCTACATCGCTGGCGCGGCGTCGAAGGGCCGTTTGGCAATTCTTCGATTCGCAATGCGCTGCGCCTGTCCATCCGCGCCGCGGATCGCCTGCCCGCGCGAAAGAGCGCCGTTGCGATCACTCGCGATATTCTCGACGAATTGCTCGCGACCTGCGGGCGGGGAAGGGCGATCGATCTTCGCGACCGCGCGCTGCTCTTGCTCGCCTTCGGCTCCGGCGGGCGCCGGCGCTCCGAAATCGTCCGGCTGCGGGTGGACGACCTCGAAGAGCGTGCGCTGGTTCCGGCCGATCCTGAGGCGCCGGAAGGGCCGACGCTGCCTGTGCTGGCCGTGCGATTGCGGCGCACCAAAACCTCTTCGGCGGACGCCGGCGAGAGCGCGCTCATCGTCGGCCGTCCAGTCGACGCCTTGCGCGCCTGGCTCGAATTTTCGAAGATCGACAGCGGCCCGGTGTTTCGGCGCGTCGATAAATGGGGTCAGCTTGGCACGGCCGCGCTCGATGCGCAGAGCGTCAACATGATCGTCAAGAGCCGCTGCGCCGCCGCCGGCCTCGATCCGGCGCAATACTCGGCGCATGGATTGCGCTCGGGCTATCTCACCCAGGCCGCGCGCGAAGGGGTTTCGCTTCCCGAGGCGATGCAGCAGTCGCGGCACCGGTCCGTGCAGCAGGCGTCGCGCTACTACAACGAGGCGCAGATCGCACGGGGCAGGGCCGCGCGGTTGGCATAGAAGAAGCCAGCACATGATGCCCGCCGAAGCTGCTTTGCGCCAGCTCTGCGAGAGGGCAAGGTTGGAGGCCTGTGTTTGGCCCGACCGGCGACGAAGACTTGCCGAAAGAGGATGTGGCATAGCCGATTGCATCGGCGTTAATCGCTTTGCAGCCCCCAATCGATGTAGTTTGTAATCGATTTTCCACGAGAGTCGTATATTCTAATTGCTTCCACATGGCGGTAAGCGATTCTGAATGTCTGACCCCGATTATAACGAGGGCCCCGCCCCGATCGGCCAAGCGTGGCTTCGCCGGGAGTTCCGGCTTGCCGTGCCCGCGCCAGCTGTCGAGAGCTACGTGATCCAAGGCGCCCGCCGCACGGAGATCCAGGGCCGACGGACAATCGAGTTCTACCCTCGCCAATATGCCACAGATGGCAAGGTCACGTCACATCTCCGTTTCGCGCTTCGTCACGAGCCGGTGGATATGGGGGTCCTGGTCGCAGCGCTGAGGAAACTCGATCCAACAGATATAGCGGCATGGGTGCAGGCGGAGCCCTCCGGCTCATTCAGTCGCCGGGCTTGGTTTTTCTACGAAACC
>JBAWBR010000019.1:0-142327 GCA_049589875.1 Terriglobales bacterium | reverse complement strand
GCGAACCATTCAGTGCGAGCGACTCTAGACCGAACCATGCGGATGAGAACAATACTTCTGGTATGCACGTTGCTGTTCCCTGCCCTGTGTGCGGCGCAGGATGACTTCGGCCCGAAGGGACCGGTGGTCAAAATGGCGACTGCGCCATTGGTCCGCGCTTTACAGGGTCAGCCCGCGACAGTTCCTTTGTCGTTCAATGTTGCCGACGGCTACCACATCAATTCCAATCATCCCAATTCCGACTTCCTCATTCCGACCACCCTCAAGATCGAGGCAACAACCGACATTGTCGTTGGCAAGATCGTTTACCCCGCCGGTCAGGATATGAGTTTCGCTTTTGCGCCCGACGAAAAGCTTAACGTCTATACAGGCGATTTCAAGGTGGACGTCATTGTGCACCCGCTGCATTCAGTGGAGCCCGGCAAATACGTCGTGCGTGGCAGCCTCAAGTACCAGGCCTGCGATAAAGCCGCGTGCTATCCGCCCAAGAATTTACCGGTCAGCTTCGATGTAAGGATCGCCAAAGCTCCGGCCGCGCATGCGGCAAACCCCGCGCAAAGCCCCCACGCCCATCAATAAGGATTGCGCTGATAAGGCCGGAGTCGAAGGTCTCGCGCTCTGCGCGCCGGATCATTGTTTCCCAGCCGCGAACTCGTTTTTGAACACCTTGCCATCCTTCATTACGAATGCAACATTCTCCAGCAGCTTGACGTTCTGAAGCGGATCGCCCGACACTGCAACCACGTCCGCATAAGCTCCCGGCGCAATTACGCCGAGCTGGCCTTTTTTGTCGAGCAACTCCGCGGCGCGCGAGGTTGCGCTCTGAATCGCTTCCATCGGCGTCATGCCAAACTCAACCATGCGGGGAAATTCCTGCGCGATCGGCTCAGTCCACGGAATTCCACCCATGTCGGTGCCAAAAGCAATCTTCACGCCAGCGGCGTGCGCTTTGCGAAAAGAGACTTCGTGATCGGAGGCGCGTTTGCGGTCGCGGCGGCCTTCTGGAGTGTCTGCGGCAGCCCAGTCGCCATAGTAAACGCTCAGTGTTGCGCACAACCACGTGCCCTGTTTGATCATCTGCGCGATTTGCGCATCGCTCAACTCGAGTCCGTGTTCAATCGAATCGCAACCTCCATCCAGCGCCCGCTGCATGCCTTCACCGCCGTAGGCGTGGCACGCAACCTTTCTACCCCATCCATGAGCCTCGTCCACGATTGCCCGTATCTCCTCAAGTGTGAGGGTTGGCTGCGAAAATAATTCGCCGTTCTTGTCAAGCCATGAGCGGTGCGTCATATAGACCTTGATCCAGTCGGCTCCGTGATCTAGCTGTTCCCGCGCCGCCTTGCGAGCTTCGACCGGTCCATCAACGATCTGTACGCCTTTCGGCACTTCGATTTCCGGCGCGTAGCCTTCGAGCGCATAACCACCCGTAGTTGAAATCGCGCGCGTCGTAACAAACATGCGCGGCCCAGGAATGTAGCCGCGGTCGATGGCCATCTTGATGCCAACATCGCCATAGCCTGCGCCCTCTGTCTCCATATCGCGAATGGTCGTGAATCCCTGTTCCAAGGCGCGCCGCGCCGAAACGGTAGCTCGCGCCGCTCGAAATGCCAGCGGATATTTCAGCAGCTGAATGTCGTATCCCCCCTCGGATGGCACCTCGCCCTGCAGAAAAATGTGCGTATGCGCGTCGATCAGGCCGGGCATCACAGTAGCCTGCGAAAGATCAACCACCGCAGCTTCCGCAGGAATTTTCGCCGAGCTTGCGTCGGTGATGTCTGTAATCACATTGCCGCGAATCGTGATTGCCACATTGTGCCGCGCGCTGTTCGATACGCCATCAATCAGCGTCCCCGCCCGGATCACAGTCAGGGGCGTCGACTCCGGAACAGCGACCTGCGACCAACCAAAAAGTGAACAACAAGAAATGACGAGCAGTGAAATGAAGCGCTTCATGGATGCCTCCCCGGCGCGCTCCGCAATGGCGCGCCGCGAAAGGCAGGATTGTACTACTGAAGGGAAGAACCAGGAATTTCTGGAAGTGTAAGCTTTGTTGCTGAAAACCAGGGAATGTCTGCGGAGCGAGCGCCGTCCCTAGGCGGAAAGCATTTTTCGCGAGGGCATCGATTTTGGAAAGCGAATCGTAAAGCCCGGTTTTTCTTCGCAATAAAACTCCAGGGCCGCACCGGAGGATTCGAGTGCGCGCCGGGCAATGGCCACTCTCGCTTGCCAAAGAGTATTCGAGACGGTAAACGGTAGTGCGCCCTGCCGCGATGGCGAGGCTGGCAAACAGTGGCCGCTAACTGAGGATCGCGTCGCGCCATCTTCGAGCAATATCGTGATCGCCGCACCCGTCGGCGCGCCTTCGATGAGCGCTCCGACCAGATAGCATAGGGCGCGCTCAAGCCAGACATCCGCAATTGGCGCGAATGCTTTCGACCGCCCGCAAGCGAACAGCCTCACACCACGCGCCTCGGCCAGCACAGAAAGTTGTTGCAACACTCTCTCGACACTCGAATTTATGGGATTTGTCACGGAACGAGGCTCCGACGAACGGAAGCTTTGTTCCGCATCTACGTATTCGCGCATTAAACATACTGCTTCAATGACTCGATCCGTTTGCTCCAACGCCACAAGAACATTTTCGGAAGGCCCGGCTTCATCCAGTTCCAGTGAGCGTTCGAGCGCGCAATGCAGCGTTGTGATGGGCTGGCTCACTGAATGCAGCAGATCGCGAAGCACATCCCTGGCACTACAAAACTCCTGAGCCGCAGCCGGTATCATGCCTGCGCTCCTTCCGGGATCAACTGATAGCCCACGCCGCGCACGGTGTGAATCAAGGGAACGGAAAAGCCATCGTCCACTTTGCGCCGCAAATAGTTGACATACACATCGACGATGTTGGTTGCGGAATCGAACGTCAGATTCCAGACATGTTCAATGATCATGCTGCGCGTAAGCCGGCGGCCCGCATTGCGCATCAGATATTCAAGCAGCGCAAACTCCTTGACCGTTAACTCAATGGGACGCCCGGCCCGCGCTACCTTTCGTTCCACGCGATCCAGAGTCAGATCGCGAACAACCAGCACCGACTCCGAAGGCAGATGGCTGCGCCGCAGCAGCGCCCGCGCCCGCGCTGAAAGTTCGAGAAACGAAAACGGCTTTACCAGATAATCGTCGGCCCCGGAGTCCAGGCATTGGACTCGATCTTCAACCCTGGCACGCGCCGTCAAAATGATGACCGGCAATTGCGGCTTTCGTTGGCGCAGATTCTTCAGTACCGCGACACCATCAAGCAGCGGCAGGTTGAGGTCGAGCACGGCGAGATCATAGTCAATCCCAACTGCCATCGAAAGGCCTTGTTGACCGTCTAAAGCCGCGTCCACGGCATGATATTCGGCTTCCAGGCCCTTTTTGATAAAGCGGGAAAGGGCCACGTCGTCTTCCACAATAAGAATTCTCATGAGCGGGTTTTAACTCGTCTGTCGATGATTCTTAATCGATTCTTCGCGTCCGACAAGATAACTCCGCCGTACGTTGGGACGTACCGCATGTGCAAAAGCGGGAGGAATTTACTTCGGTTGGACCTGCGCTTTTCAGCGCGATTACACACCCAGCGCGGCTTTGAGCGCCGCCACAATCGATCCCGCAATGCGTTCGATCTGCTCTTTCGATTCCGCTTCCACCATCACGCGCGCCAGCGCCTCAGTCCCCGAATAGCGGACGACCACGCGGCCATTGCCATCCAGTTCACGTTCGGCGGCGGAAATCGCTGCCTGCACCGCGGGAATCTGCGCAAACGCAACTTTCTCGCGCACTCTCACGTTGCGAATCGTTTGCGGAAACACTTGAAGATCACTCACCAGATCGGCCAGCGTCTTCCCCGAGCGCACCATGATTTCCAGCACGCGCAGCGCGGTGAGCAGCCCGTCGCCGGTCGTCGCTTCGCCATCGCGAAATAGAATGTGTCCCGACTGTTCGCCGCCCAAAGTTGCGCCCGAACGCTGCATTTCCTCAAGCACATATTTGTCGCCGACATTCGCCCGCAGCATGCGAATCTCAGAGCGCTTGAGCGCGAGTTCCAATCCCATGTTGGACATGGTGGTGGCAACGACTGTTGCGTTTGCGAGCGCCCCGCGAGCTTTCATCTCGCGGGCCGCCAGCAGTAAAACAGCGTCGCCATTCACCACCTGCCCGCTGGCATCGCAAAAAAGCGCGCGATCCGCGTCGCCGTCGAACGTCACTCCCAGATCGAATTTTCCGTTATTCCCGGCGACAAAACGCGCCACCGTTTCAGGATGCAGCGCTCCGCAATTCTCGTTGATGTTTTCGCCGTTGGGCGCGGCATGCAGAAAAGTCGCATGTACCTTCAGCGCGCGAAACAATTCGGGAGCTTCGGCCGCGGCCGCGCCATTGGCGCAATCGACGGCCACCCGGAGCGGTGTCAGATCGGCGGAGATCCCTGCAGCCAGCCACTTTACATAGGCCTGCCGCAGCGTTTCTTCGCCGGGCACGCTAGCAGTTCCGGCTGCCGCTTCCGGCGTGCGCGCCGCATCCGAATCCAGCAGCGCGAAGATCTCCTTTTCGATTGCAAGTTCGCGGGCATCAGGCAGCTTGTACCCATCGCCGGAAAAAATCTTGATGCCGTTATCCGTCCACGGATTATGCGAAGCGGAGACAACAACACCGGCATCGAAGCCCTGCGAGCGTGCCAGAAACGCCACTCCGGGAGTCGTGATCACGCCCGCGCTCCGGCTGGCCACGCCGGCCGAAGCCAAACCCTCAATAAATCTGTCGGCGATCCACGGGCTTGAGACTCTAGTGTCCTGCCCAATCACCACGCGTGCCGTGGCATTCACACGCGTCAGATCGTGTCCGACCGCTCGCGCAATCCAATAGACGCTGTCCCGGTTGAGGGGGAATTCTCCGGCTACGCCGCGAATGCCATCCGTGCCAAAAAGCTGCCTGGTTTGTGTCATGAAGTCGGGGAAAGGATCCTTATTGTAAGAACTGCACTTGAGAAACAACAATCGCTAAGAAAACAGTTTCATCGTCACGGAGCTTAGCACAAGAGTCTATATTGAATCGCATCAAGTGAAACGGTGAGCGAAAAGCGAAAAGAAACCGCGATAGCATACGCCGAAAAGTGAATAGGGAACTCGCCCTCACTCCGGATTTTTCCTCGCTGCTCCACCTTCCATAATCACCGTCACGCGAATCGGCTGCGGATGCACAACTTGCACCAGTGGATCCGCCACATATGCCTGGGTAGTGAAGGAAGCGCTGCTCGTGGTTCCACTCGCGTCCACCGGATCGGTGGTGGCGGCCTCCAATTTTCCCAGCCGGCGGCGCGGCCCCGTCACCGTGATATCAGGCGGGTCAGCCATCACCTGCGCCAGGCGCAGCCCGCTGGCAAAATTTCCAATCACGCGCGGATGCACATCAAGTGTACGCGTGTCGCGATTGTCAAAAGAAAGATGAAATTGTCCCGGGATGATCTGCACTACTTCAACATCGTCGGGAACCTGCACGTGGCGCGCCGTCAGATCGAATGTGCGTTCTCCCGCCTGCATGTTGCTGAGGTCGATCTCCGCTCTGACATCCGCGGCCGTCATACCGTGAAGCGCGCGCTCAGGGCCTCGCAAACGCACCTGCGCGTCGGTAAAACTGGCGGAATCGATCTCCAGATTGTCGGGAAGATTGCGGAATTCGATAGGAACCCGCATTTCGATTTCCGTGGGCGGCGTGTGCGCGACTGCCAACCACAGGCCAAACGACAGGAGCAGGGAAACGATCTTGTAGCTGAAGTTATCCAGGAAAGCGCGCCGCAGCCACTTCGCTACCGTCATTGTTCCCTCCCGGTCGCTGCGCCCGAACCTTCCCGGCGCGCCGGAGGATGAAGACTGGGCGGTTCTTCCTCCACAAATTGCTCTTCCATGCCGCTGGGCAGGCTAGGAACAGGAGCATAGCGCCGCAACAGACTGCTCAGGCGCTCCCGCAACCGCTCGACCGTCAAATCGCGTTCGATGTGGCCGCCCACAGCAACGCTGATCAATCCCGTTTCCTCGGAGACAATCACAGCGACCGCATCTGTTTCTTCCGTAATTCCAATGCCAGCGCGATGACGCGTTCCCAATTGCGTTGAGAGCACGGGGTTCATCGACAAGGGAAGGAAACATGCGGCTGCGGCGATTCGGTCGCGCTGGATAATCACAGCGCCATCGTGCAGCGGCGCGCTGGGCCTGAAAATTGTCGCCAGCAAATCGTAAGAGAGCCGCGCATCCAGCGCCACGCCGCTCTCGATATAAGTACGCAGGCCGATCTCGCGTTCGATCACGATCAGCGCGCCGGTCTGATTCTGGCAAAAAAGATTAGCGGCCAGCACGATGTCATCGTAAACGTCGGCCACCAGGTTCGACGACCGCATGCGAGAAATCCGGCTGCCCAGGTTGGCCAGTGCATGCCGAATCTCCTGTGCGAAAACCACAATCAGTGCGAAAACAACGTAGGGCAGCAGCGTGCTCAGCAGCCAGTTCAGGGTGCGCAGTTCGCCCAGCCGCGCGAGGTAGAAGGCCAAGCCGAGGGTGGCAACGCCCACAAGCATGGGCGCGGCGCGCGTTCCACGCACCAGCATCAGAAACTGGTAGATCAGGATCGCGACCAGAACGATGTCGACGACCGAGATCACCGTGATTTGCGGCCATATGACCGACGCCGTCACTCGACCCTCGCATTGCAGGTTTATGTATTCGATTTCATTTTAATGTACGCGCGCGCTGTCGCGCCCTCACGATGGGTCTTGTTCGCTGGCAGTAACGCGGGCGCGGACTTTTCCACGCGCCAGGCGCGCGGTCAGTTCATCGCCCGCGGCCAGACGCTCTGCGTCTTTTACCAGCTGGCCTTTTGCATCGAACACCAGCGCATATCCGCGATTCAGAATTCCGAGCGGCGATAAAGCCTCCAAGCTGGCGGTTCGGCGCTCGAGCGCGGCGCGGCATGCAAGCAGGCGTGCGCGGGCAGCAGCCGCAAGGTTCGCCGTCTGCGTTTGCAGTTGCTGCCGGATTGCGGCCAGCCTGCGCCGCGCATCATAGTGCCGCACGGCCGACGATGCGGTCTCCAATCTGCGCCGGCAGCGCTCCAGAAGTTGTCGCTCGGCCTTCTCCAGACGAAAGCTCCGCTCGTCCAGCTTTTGCTGGCTGCGATGAATGCTCTCCATCATGCCGCGAAACGCGCCGTGCTGCGCCAGCGTGGTCAGTTGCTGGCGCGCCATCAGCAGGCGATAACGCAGCGCGTGCTCCAGCCGGCGGTCCATCTCTTCGACTTGCGCTTCGATTTCCTGTCGCGACCGGATGACCAGTTCCGCCGCCGCCGAAGGAGTGGGCGCACGCAGGTCGGCGACAAAATCGACAATCGTGAAATCGGTCTCATGGCCGATCGCCGAGATCACCGGAATCTTCGCTTCGGCGACTGCCCGCGCCAGACCTTCATGATTGAAGGCCGCCAGATCTTCAGCCGATCCTCCGCCCCGCGCAATGACGATGACGTCGACCTGATCGGTTCCATCTTTCATTCGCGCGCGTTCGTGAAAATATCGCAGGCCCGCGATCAGCTCGCCTGCGGCCGCGTCTCCCTGCACCTGCGCGGGATAGATGAGCACATTCGCCGAATGATGACGCCGCGCAAGAATGTTCAGCATGTCGCGGAGCGCAGCGCCCTGCGGAGAAGTAATGATGCCGATTCGCCGCGGCAGCGCGGGGATCATCTGCTTACGCCCCGCCTCGAACAGCCCCTCAGCCGCTAATCGTGCCTTTAGTTGCTCGAACGCAAGTTGCAGCGCGCCCGCGCCCTGCGGCTCCATAAACTCGGCGGAAATCTGCAGCTCGCCGCGATCCTCGTAAACCGTGATGCGTCCGCGAACCGTGACATGCAGCCCGTTCTCCGGACGAAACCTCAGCAGGCGCGCCGACGACCGGAACATCACCACGCGAATCTGCGCATTTTGTTCTTTTAGCGTGAAATATAAATGTCCGGAATCCGGCGCGCGTAGATTGGAAATCTCGCCTTCCACCCAGCAATCGGAGTACTCGCGCTCGATGTGCGTGCGCACGGCGGAGACGAGCGCTTGCACCGTCCAGATGCGCCGCTCCGGCGCGCGAAACTCAAAGCCGAGTTGGTTGAAGATTCCCATCAGGCCCGATGCTATCGCCTCATCCGCCCAATCAAAAATAAAATAATCGAAAGCACCACACTGATCAGAATCGAAGTAGCCAGCGGAAAATAGAAAATCGTGTTCTTGCCGCGAAAGAGAACGTCTCCGGGGAGCCGGCCCAGCGGCAGACCCGCTCGTCCCAACAGCATGACGATTCCGCCGATGACGACCAGCGCGACCCCGAAAACCACCAGCAACCGGCCCATTTCCACCATGGACTCAAGTTTAAACTCACTTGTTCGAACCGCGGTTCCTGTCCTTTTGAATTCGAGCAGATGACGGTCGCGTTAAACTCTTTGTCGTGGTCGCGATTCTCGAAACCCCGCGCCTCATCCTGCGCGAGTTCACACCCGAAGATGCTGACGCGCTTTCCCGCGTCATCTCAGATCCCGAAACCATGCGCTACTATCCCGCTCCTTACGATCGCGCCGGGGTTGAGCAATGGATCGCGCGCAACCGCGAGCGATATAAAGAGGATGGCGTCGGGCTGTGGGCGATGGAATTCAAAATTCGCGCTTCGGATGCGCGAATTCCTGGAAGCGCTGAAAACGAAGCCGGCGACACGCGCGTGGGGGCGCCTTCGACTGGCGCTCAGGGCAGGTCGCCACACGAACTTATCGGTGATTGCGGCCTCATCCGCCAGAAACTCGACGGCGAACATTTGTACGAAATTGGTTATCACCTTCGTCGCGACTGCTGGGGACAAGGCTTTGCGACCGAAGCCGCTCGCGCTTGCCGCGACTGGGGGTTTACAGAACTCAAAGCGGATCTGCTCATCTCACTAATCCGGCCGGAAAATCTACCGTCGCGCCGGGTCGCGGAACGCAACGGCATGACAATCTGGAAGGATGTCATCTGGCATGGGATGACACATTTGGTGTATTCAGTGCATAGAGTATCCAGTTCGAACTCGGACCTTTAAGTCGCAAGAGACATCCCAGCCTGACTCAAGAGAGCGTAAGTTTGCCCGCCAGGCGTCAGCGGTGAGCAGCCAATTCGTCCGGATCGCGTTTCGGCCCGACCGTGTGCTCTAGATGCGATCCCGCCGTGAACACCCTTGTCGAAATCTGAGGGTGCGAATCTGCTCACGAGGCGGGGAAGGCAGGAATCGATCTGCATCGGGCATTATTGCGCGGAAGTTGCCAGTCCCAGATAGTTTCCATAGCCGACGATGACGGTGGACGCGACGAGCAGAAACAGGGCTAAGGTCAGCAGATACTTGGCGCGCGCTCCAGAGCCATTCCACTCCTTTAAACCGATCCCCCAGAGGCTGCTGAAGATGATGATGCTGGCCATGTGCAAAGTCCAACTGGAGAAACGATAGCGGCCCATCTGGCTCTCACCCATGGTGTAGAAGAAGAACTGAAAGTACCAGGTGGTTCCTGCCAGAGCGCACAGCAGATAGTTGCGCAACATTGGCGCATGTGTGGATGATGACGCGAGAGCAACCGGCGTCGTTAGTGCCACTCGATTCGCCTCTCGATGTGCGGAATTCATTTGCTCCACTACTTCGCGGCTGGGCGCATCCAAGGCGGTCTCGATAATGACTTCTTCACCGGCCCGGCTCTTTCGAATTTGCGAATGAAAGAACTGGTATCCGGTCTTGTTGCGAGTGAGCAGAACCAGGCACCAGATGAAGTTGGTAAGAAATCCGCCGGCCAGAACAACGATCAGGACGGGCAGTCCCTGCCACAATTTCGCCGTGCCATGTTGCAACGTCAGCGTCTTGATCGGGTCGCCCGCCGCCAGACCGTAGGCGAAACAGGCACTCATCACCCCGGAAAGCAGAGCAACCCCTATGCCCTTACGCAGATCAAATTCCTGAATTGCCGTTTTCTGCTGCTCGGGCGACATGACACGATCTTTGGAAATTCCAGCCAGACCCGCCGCCGTGATGCCGACCAGGCAAACAAAAATTCCAAGAAGAATTACGCGGCCCGAAGAAGTTCCGACTACCTGAATCATGAACTGACCACGGAAAATTGGTGGCATCAGCGTGCCGAATGCAGCACAGAGTCCAAGCACGACCGCCATGCCGAGCGAGAGACCCAGATAGCGCATGGTCAAACCGAAGGTAAGCCCTCCAACGCCCCACAAGAGGCCGAAGAAAAATGCCCAGAAGAGCACGGCTGGGGGTGCCTGGCCCAGAACAGTGAAGAGGTCTTTAGTTAGAAATGACGCCAGAATCCAGGGCGCAATGATCCAGCTGAAGAATCCACCAGCAAGCCAGTAAGTTTCCCAAGCCCAGTGTTTTACGCCTTTGTATGGAACGTAGAAGCTGCCAGAGGCCAAGCCGCCAAGCCAGTGAAAAAAAACACCCAGTGCCGGGTTAGGATTCATTCGCTCCCCAGATATGCATTACAGGTGAAAGACTTCTTCCAAAGGCTGCATTGCGCGATCGGGTAACACGCCATTGGGCTGGATGAAAAAGTCGCCCATTTCGCGCTGCCAGCGTTCATTAACTTCGCGTTTTGCCATACCGGCGCGCGCGCTTTCGAAGTCTTCCGTTTCAAGGTAGCCGATCAGAAGACCGTCTTCGCGCAGGAACAGGGAGTAGTTGCTCCAGCCGGTTTCGCGAAGAGCAGCCTGCATTTCGGGCCACACACAGCGATGCCGCTCTTTGTATTCCTGGATTCGGTCGGGCTTCACCTGCAGCACAAAGCAGATACGTTGCATAGACCTCCTCAACGCAAGAAAGCCTCGACCAAGCCGCCGTCCACCGGAATCACGTGTCCAGTAGTTTTGCCACTCTGATCGCCGGCCAGCCAAACGATTGCGTCAGCGCAATCATGGGGCAGAATCGGACGCCGGGTTAGGGTGCGCTGGGCATAGAAATCGGCCAATTTCCCGCGCAGGTCTTCCGTGGATTCACTCTCCGAGTAATCGATTTTGTATTTCTGCAGTGACTGCATAACTCGATCGCGCGGGAACATGGTGGACCCGGCGACAACGGTTGCGGGCGCGATGCCATTCACGCGCACGCGTGGACTGAGTTTGACGGCAAGCTCGCGAATAAGGTGGTTGAGGGCTGTCTTGCTCGTGTCATAAGCCTCGCTACCTTTCTTCGGAACGACTGCGTTCGCAGAGCTGGTCAGCACCATCGTGGCTGGCAGATTCTGATCCCTGAACACCCAGTCCGATTCGCGAGCCAGCAGATAGTTCCCGGTTACATTAACGAGAAAAGTCTTGGCCCATTGCGCGTCGGAGAGTTCTCCGTCTGAGCCCGGCAGGGGGTAGATCGCGGCCGTGTTGACAATGATGTCGATGCCGCCAAACTTAGAAACAGCGAACTTCACAGCCTCGGCAAGCGATGCGGAGGAACCGAGGTCGACTGGAGTGTGCGCTACAAACTCTGGCGACGAAATCGCGCCCACTTCTTCCGCTGTTTTGCGGGCGCCCTCGAGATCGAAGTCGGCGACAACAACGTGAGCCCCGCGTCGACCCAACAGTAGCGCAACTTCGCGACCGATGCCGCTTGCGCCTCCGATGACGACGGCAATCTTCCGGCTGAACTCCGCCTCGGCGGGCATGCGCTGGAGTTTGGCTTCCTCCAGTGCCCAGTACTCGATGCGGAACGCCTCCGATCTGGGAAGCGCAACGTAGTTATGGAACTGTGAGAACTGCCTGGATTGCTCGGGTGTACGTGCCTGGGGAAGAATGTGGGGAACGTCGCCATCCTCTAAGGCATTGGCGCCAGCCATGACGTGGATGGCGTTGATAAAAAATTCAGTCGCGATCCTGGCTTCCTTTTTATTCTTGCCGAAGCCGAAGAGCCCAAGTCCTGGCACAACGACGACGGAAGGATTGGAATCACGCAGCTTGGGTGAGTCGGCAGTTTCCCACTCTTCGTAATACTTCTGATAAGCAGCTCGATAGTTGTAGACCTCGCTCTGGATGCGACTTTTAAGGATGGTGACGTCCTCCTTTGCCGCATCCCAAGGAAGGAACCAGGGACAAACTCTGGTGCGCAGGAAATGGTCCGGGCAACTGGTGCCGAGCGCACTCAATTCTTTTCCCCACTTCGATCCCGCGAAGGTCAAGGCGTCGTCATCGTCTGAATAATGCGCGATCACGCGCCGATTCGACGACACCGCTCCGCGCAGTGCGGGGAGGATCTTGGCGGCGATGTGCTTGCGATCCGGAACGGGGGCGAATTCGACTCCACCAAACACGGAGCCTTTCCTCGCCTGATGGCTGGCGATAAATTCGCCCATCTGATCGATGGTGTGAATGCTGTTCAAATAACAGTCGCGCTGCGTCATGCCCCAGGTGAAAAGACCATGGCCACCGAGAATCAGGCCTTCGGCTCCGGGGTTTTCTTTGACGGCATTTTCGATCATGAGCGCCAGTTCAAAGCCCGGACGCCGCCACGGCAACCACACGATCTTGCAGTCAAACTCCTTGTTGAACTGATCGAGCTTACGTCTGCCATTCGCGCTGGCAGCCAAGGAGATCGCCCAGTCCGGATGCAAATGATCGACATGCGGAAAAGGTAAAAATGCATGCAGCGGAGTATCAATGGATGCTGCCACCCGGTTCTCCCCGAAGGCGGAAATCGGATAGTAGCGCACCATCTCGTCTTCGTATTTTTCGCCCCGGTAAAGCCTTTTGAGCTGGTCGAGCCGGTCGAGATAGAGCAGGGCAAACCCGGACTCGGTAATCGAGCCGATATCCCCGCCACTGCCTTTCACGGCGAGCACGCGCATGGGCCGGCCAGTGAATGGATCAGGGAGTTCGATCTTGGAGCTGGTATTACCCCCGCCGAAATTGGTAATGCGCAGATCGGCGCCCAGGAGGTTCGAGCGATAGCGCAAAAGTGCCAGCTGATCGCCTCCCAGGGACTGGGCCTTCTCCTCGTTCCACAGATCTTTCAGGCGTATTGTCTCTTTGATTTCAAGCATAAACGGTCTCGCAGTAATGTTCGAAGCGCTCCGCTTGGCGATCCCACTGATCGGTGTGGAGCGGCGCGAAAGTTTCGGTAGGAAATGAGCGGTCCACGATGGCCCGGACCTCGCCTAGCGAGGATGCTCCACCTGTGGCGAGAATCTGAATTGCGATGTTGCCGAGGACAGTGGCCTCGGCTGGGCCGGCTAGCACCGTTGTGCCGGTCGCATCCGCGGTGAACTGGTTCAGCAAGCGATTCTTCGAGCCGCCTCCGATGACGCGAATCGTTTCGATTCGCTTCCCGATGATTTGCTCGAGGCTGCGCAGTACCAAGCGATACTTTAATGCCAGGCTCTCCAGAACGCAGCGGACATAAGCGCCACAGGTGGCCGGTGACGGCTGATGCGTTTTCCGGCAGAAGACGTCGATTGCCGCCAGCATATCAGGCGCACGCAGGAATGCCTGATCGTCGGGGTCAACCAAGTAGGTGAAAGCCGCCTCGCGACTCGCCATCTCCATAAGATCACGATATTCGTAGGAGTGCCCTTGGCCAGTCCAGGAATGGCGGCAGCCCTGCAACATCCACAGTCCCATTACGTTTTTTAGCAAGCGCGTCGTGCCGTTTACGCCGCCCTCATTCGTGAAATTGAGCCTTAAAGTTTCCGGCGTGATGACCGGTGCATCGACTTCCGTGCCGATGAGGGACCATGTTCCTGAGCTTAAAAATGCCGTGTGGTCGCGCGCGGAGATCGCCGCTACCGCCGATCCGGTGTCATGGCAGGCGGGTGCGATGACCGGAGTTCCAGACAAAGTAGAGTTTTGCGCAATCTCTGGCAGCAGGGTCCCAACCACCGAGCCAGGTTCGATGATCGGAGCTGGCAGTTCAGGGCGCAGGTCAAGGCGTTGCAGCAGGTCGATCGCCCAGGTTCGATGGACCGAATCGACCATCTGAGTGGTCGTGGCATTGGTGAATTCACAAACTGCATTTCCCGTCAGCCAATAATTAAAAAGATCTGGGATCGTAACCAACTGCTTCGCTGCCGCAACAATCGCGGGCGAGTCTCTCTTAGCGGCATAGAGTTGGTAAAGAGTATTGATGGGCATGAACTGAATTCCGGTCGCGCGGTAGATCTCATCCTTCGGAACCCGGCGAAAAACTTCGTCCATTACTCCTTGGGTACGCCGATCTCTGTAATGGTAGGGACTCTCGAGCAACTCGCCTCGTTCTCCCAGCAGGGCGTAGTCCACGCCCCAGGCATCCACTCCAATGCTCGTCAGTGCCACGCCTTTGAATCGGGAGAGAGCTTTCCGTATTTCCAGCCACAGCCTGGCGACGTCCCAGTGATGTGATCCGCCATACTCCACGGGCTCATTGGGAAAACGATGCAATTCTTCCATCGTGAGGATTCCCGAATGCAGATGTCCGAGGACCGCGCGGCCGCTTTCGGCTCCAAGGTCGAAACCCAGATAAGGCTTGCTGGCGGCATTAGGCATAGGAGGTAATGCTGGAGGAATTTCGCGCCGCCCGATCCTTCGTGATTCGCTCCAGATAGCCACTTTGCCGGAATGCATCCATGGGGTCCTTGGGCAAGCCTTTCGAGTTCCTCCACTCTTGAATTACAGGCCGAACGTCAGTTGCAAAAGCGTCCTGCAGCACAGACTCAGCCGAGATCAAGTCGCAACTTTCTTGCGCCGCCGCAAGTTTCTCTTCATCAACCAAGGCCGCTTTCGCAAAGAGTTGTAGTGCCATGACCACCGTCTGGATCATGGCCTCGATTTTTCCCTTCAGGTTGTGGCTCTGATCGACCATGTACGCGATGTCCGCGGGCTTACTCGTTTCCCATTCGAAGTAGCGAATCTCGTGGAAGATCCGAAAGACCTGATACGGATCGATCGATCCCATGGTCAAGTCGTCATCGGCATAGCGGCGATCGTTGAAGTGAAAACCGCCTAGCATATCTTCGGAGAGAAGCCAGGCGACGATCTGTTCGATGTTCTGTCCCGCATAATGGTGACCCGTATCCACCAGGACTTTGGCTTGCGGTCCGGCCGCCCTCGCCAGAATCAAGGCCATACCCCAATCCGCGATGTCGGTGTGATAAAACGCGGGCTCAAAGGGCTTGTACTCCACCAGCATGCGTTGTTCGGACGATAACTCGGCGTGCGTTTTCCGCAAAGCCTCCTTGAACCATTCCTTGCGCTGCCGGATGTTGGCTGTGCCCGGGTAGTTTGAACCATCGGCAAACCAGAGGGAAACGTCCCTGCTATGCAGCCGCCGCGCAATCTCGATGCTATCTCTCGTATGGCGTAATGCGCGTTCGCGAATCGACGGCTCAGGATTACCGAAGGAACCGTACTTATATTCCTGGTCTTGAAAGAGGTTGGGATTGATGGAGCCCGGAGAAACTCCGTATTTGGCGGCAAACCTCCTGATATCATCTGTGCTCTTCACGCCCTCCGGGCAGTCCCACAAGACGTGCAAAGCGACGGTTGGGCAGACTCCAGTGAGCAGATGTACTTGGCCTGCGTCACTGAACTTCTCCTCGGTCGTGGTGGCAGCTGCAGGCTGAATGAACTTTCCGAACCGAGTGCCGGTATTGACAAAGCCCCACGACGGTAGTTCAATGCGGAACGTGTCGAGGGCAGCACAGATCTTGTCACTCGTACTGGCGTTCATGCGAACCTCTCCGCATCAAAGAATACATTCATTTCCACGCGGAGGCGCCGAATTTCTTTCGGCCAAAATCCTGTCTAAAAAGCGCCGTCCGTCCACCTTTTTCCTGGTTTTGTGCGGCCGTTCTGATTCTGAGGAGCAACAAGAACCCGTACTAAATTCGTTCAGTTTGCAGCTATAGAGTAAAGAGTCACGGGTCCAAGCAGGCCCGAGGGAAGCAGAGGCGACTCTGCTTTATACGGTTTGAAATCCGTATAGGTGTACTTCGTTGTAACCCCTGGTTGCAAATCGCCGATGAGACGATTCACCCACGCGTTGGTCACCTTGATCTCTAATGCATTTGTGCCCGGCTTAAGGGCGGCGGTCGCGTCCACTCGATAGGGCGCATGCCACACAATGCCCAGGGACTTGCCGTTGATCGTGACTTCAGCCAGGTTCTTAACCTCTCCCAGGTCAATCCAGATGCTGACGCCCTTTGTGAACCATGTGGAAGGAGCGCTTACGGTGTTGACGTAGGTTCCGGTGCCTGAGAAATACTTCACGCCATCATTGCTATTGTCGCTCCACGACGACAGTTGATCCAATGTGATTGAGGGCGGAGCGCCGCGGCCGGGTTGGAAGTTAACCTTCCAAGGTTCGGTTATGGTGGCTAGCGGAGTTTCGGTGGGGAAAGGCAAGGTGCGCGAATCTTCCCGAGCCCGGCTGCGGAAGACGACAAAAACCGTACCCCAGGGTTCTAACGTCAAAGGTACGGTAGTACGTCCGCCTGCAATTTTGAAGGACACGGGCTTCGTTTCCCCCGTTTCGGCATACCACAGTTCTGGCACTTCGCCCGTCACGCGGAAGCTGGCCTCCAC
This sequence comes from Terriglobales bacterium, assembly GCA_049589875.1. Taxonomy (GTDB): domain Bacteria; phylum Acidobacteriota; class Terriglobia; order Terriglobales; family Acidobacteriaceae; genus Acidiflorens. The sequence goes on along the minus strand of JBAWBR010000019.1, from coordinate 125,703 downwards.
CTGCTCGCCGTGGTCGTTGCGGTTATCGACAAAATAGAGGTCGCCATCCACTAGTTTGCGGTGCACGAAGAAAAGAAGCGTGTCGCTGTCACGCTTGGTGTAGTCAAAGTCGGGAGCTATTAGAAGAGCGCTGAATACATCGGCAAGACTATTCCCTGCATAGACCGTGCCTCTGCCAACTCGGTGCACACCTGTGCCATCGCCGAACAGTTCGCCAGTTAATTTGTGAAATTCCTGTTGATCATCGGCAAGACTCGGATCGTCAAGCGGCTTGGGACCAGCAACAGTGGCGCCGTCTTCCACCAGTCTATGAATTGCTTGTAACACAGGCAGGGACATGTGACGGCTGTAGGGGTCCAGGGCAAGCACCCGATAACTTGTGCCACCCGGCGTTGTAATAAGCCCTTTTTCCACGCGAAGGGCATGGATGAGAGCGTCGGCATTGACATAATCAAAGCCGTGGCCTGCGGGCACATCGGGCGCCTTATTGGCAAAGAGCGCGGTCAGGTTCGAATCTTCGCCATAGAAATAGATTACGTCCGCCGCGAAGTTTCCCTGTTGCAGCAGATAACTACTGCGCGCCAGATACTCGATCCAAGGCCCGGCTTGCTCGGCCCAGGTATCGTTGCGATTAAACCACTGGCCGTAAATGCCTAGCGTCAGCCCCGGCACTTTATCGAGCACGGGCTGGTGGGCTGACTCATGGATGACAATCCGGTTGATGCCGTTTAAGAACTCCTGATCCGCCGTCGGCTTGAGCGTGGCTGGCGACCATGCCCAAGGGCCGGTGTCAGCAGTCATCGATTCAGCCGCGACCAGATTCTGGCCGTAGATATGGGCTACTGACGCCGATTCACGATCGTCCGCGTTATAGCCGTATTGCTCCCTATTTACTCCAGGCAACTGGGTCCACATTGCGCTCATGGGTACTTCATTGAACTTCTTCATTTCCATGCCATCGGCAACCAACGCGCGCCCGCTTTCGTGAGATTCCCCGTAATGGCCCATGTGCCATTCGTGCAGCGTCGCTTCCAGCTGGCCATAGTGCTCATCGGCAATCAGATCGGCGATGGTTTTACGAAAGTCCCACAAAAACCTGTCGCTGGCCTCCGCGCTTTCGACTACTCGACCGGCGAGGACAGGCATCCAAGGCAGCGGATCGTAGCCGCGCCGTTTTTTGAACTGGGCAATCATATTGTCGGTCCAGTTTTGCGGACCGGCCTCCCAGCTATCGTTGATGACGTAGCGAATGCCGCGCTCGCCCATAAACCCGGCGCCGACCGCTTGCTTATAACGATCGAGATAGTTTTCCATGTACTGCTTGACGTAGCGGCGGTCGAGTTTGTCCACCTCCAAGCCAGTCGCCTCGGCCGTGGCAGGATGATTGGTAATTCCCAGCAGCGAATATCCGAAGCGAAGCACGATCCAATTCCCGGCAGGAGGAGTCCAATCCAGTCTCCCGTCGGGCTGCATCTTTGAAGTCAGATCGACGACGTCGGCCTTCGCGATCACATCACCTGGCGCAACCTGAAACGTAGCCAACTGGTAAAGGTCGGACTCAGTGCCGAAGGCCGCTTTCTCTTCAAAACGGTTTACCCGCGCTCCGGGATAGAGGACCAGTTCGGCAATTTCATAATTGGCTGGTGGGGAAGCGGCGCTGATCCCAAGAGCAGCCGTATCAACACTGTTTGCCCACGTGGGAACCGGCGGAGGTTCCACGTGCTTGAAAACAACACGAAAGAACTTGGCTGTTGCCGCCGGGAATGAAATCGTATGCTGGGGTTCGCCGTCATCGAGCAACCTGGCGACTTGCCAGAAATTCTGGCCGTCGTCGCTCGCCATAAGGAATTTTGCCGGCGGGTAGATCCGGCTCACGATGGAGGCGATCTCAGGTGGATCCTTCATGGCACAGGAGACCGCGCGGATCGTCGTGGGAGCCGCAAATTCATATTGGATCCACGCCTCCTGGCCGATGGGTGGAATCGGTAACTGTGTAGTCCTTTCCAAGTCTCCATCGCTGAGCATGTCAACATTGGGCTGGCCGCCGCTGGCGGTGATTTTGGGATGCAACGACGCCACCGGGACGTCGCTTGTGGCTCTTCGGAAGGCAAGAACGACCGAATCGGCGTAATAGTCGCGAATCGGAACGGCGGGCAGAGTGTCGCCGGGATCTGGGCGGATGATGATGTTCTGAAAAGGTCCGGTCGCCGATGAAGGCTGAACTAATTTGCCTGAGAAAGGCTTCCCGCCCTCGACGAAGGTTTCGCTCCAGACATATTTCTTCATCGCCTGAGATGACGGGACCCAAGGACCTCCTGACTCGCTCCAGCCAGGCGAACCGGCAATGGCCTCCTCCATGCCCATCTGGTCAGCCAGCGTCGTCGCAAATTGGAAGGCATCCTTCCACTCCGGCGTCATATATGCGAGCCGGTGCTCTACGACCTGGGGAGTTGCGAGGGCTGCGTCAAAGTTCTGGAAGCCACCCAGGCCCGTCCGATGCATCCACTCGAGATCGAGTTTGATGCCTTCTTTCGAGATATTGCCATTCATCCAGTGCCACCACACCCGAGGCCGGGCACTTTGGGGCGGACTCTGAAATCCGCTCTTGAGAGGATCAGGGGGATTTTGCGCGGCGGAGGTCGCAACGACGATTGCTATTAGGCCCAATGGGATCAGCTTAGCTAGCGTGGTTTTCATGTCTTGCCGAACTCTCCTTTGGCTTCAAGAACGGCTGTGCTGTGAATTTTTCTCGTCCTATGTTCATGTTGAAACTGTGAGTGAAAGCCGCGCGAAGACAAGTTCGCGGCACTTGCGGCAGGAATACGTACGATAATGAATTGTAAATGTTTGACAGCCTGCTATCTGGCTTTGTTGGTGAGAACTTTCCCGTTGGATACGGGGCGGGAAGCAGTTCTTACGTTGCTTTGTTGCGAGCAGCGTAACCCTCGTTTTCATTGCTTCGTCAGGCTGAATCGCGCAAACGGCTTGGCTTCGCCTTTGACTACATTGTTGAGGCGGTTCTCCCACGCGTTGGTCTTGGCATCGTAGACAAAAGTGTTCGTGAAGCTCGTCTCCCCGCGCTCGTCGGTGAAAACGAAGGAAAGCTCGTTCTCTTTGGGCGTGGCAACTCCGATGGATTCCTGCGTTAGTCCGCCATATACGTCCAGCCACACGCAGGCGTACTGCTTGGTCTTCTCGTTCCAGCCTATGAATACCGTCGAGTCGTACTGCGGCTCGCCTTTGTCGTTCTTTTCCCGCGAGACCTCGCGGAAGCGCAGGTAATGGTGCTGTAGCACCCACTCTGCATCCATGTCGTGGGTGGTAGGTTGCTTGCCCACTGTCCCCTGCATCGTCCACTTTCCAGCAAGATGGTCAAGCAGAGCCGAACTGACTGGCGGCTGCTGTGCCATCGCGATCAGAGACGCAAGTATCGTCGTCACAAGGAGTAGTTGCTTCATCGTTGGTTTCCTCCAGACCCGGATGATGCACGGGACGTCTACTCCGAGCCATGCTCGGGCGCAATTATAGCGCGCGTGCACCTGGGAAAAAGATGTGCCCCAATTCTGTCCGGTTAGTCGGCGATCCGCAAGCTAAGTGGAGTGGCCCTGTGTAAGGACGATCCGGATCCGCCTCTGCCACGAATCGCTGGACGTGACACTTGCCTATCAAAGGCAAGGACGCGCCGAGTCGGTGGAGCTCAGGAACGTGGGAATATGCCTCGGCCATGGCGTCAGCAATGAAGAAGAACGGGGTGCCTCTTATCAAGGAGGTGCACGAAACGGATTGGGGAACACGCGAGTTTGTGATCAAGGACGATCAAGGGCACAAGTTGTACTTCGGTGAACGTTTGTAGATGCTCGGAGTCAGACAGGTTTGCGTCGTTTCCGAGACGGCGAACGGCGTGCCGCCTCAAGCGAGGTCACGAACTTGTGAGCCATGCCGAGCAAGTCCCTCAGCACATCGGGGGTGACGCGGGACAGGCGAACCAGCACGGCAGTGTAGCCCAGATAGTGCTCGGTCACGTAGTAAATATCGGGTGCGGCTGCGAGCAGTTCGGCGCGGTTGTCGAAGTCAATGCGAACCGCGAGTGAACCCGGTTCAGCCGAGCGATGAGAAGGCACACACGCCAAAAGTTTCCCGCGAACCTTGAGGGCGGGTGCCCCATAGGCTGTGCTTTCTTCCACGCCGGGGAATGCCAAGCCGAGCTTGCGAACAGTGTCGAAGTCAATTGTGCTCTTTGGCATTGGCGAATGCGATTATCCGCAAGAACAGAAGCCTTTTCAAGCGGACTATTGCAGTCTCCCGTACTCCGCTTTGGCTTGCTGTCGTGGATACCCTGAGTGAACCGCCATTTCAAGCCATTTTAGTGACTTTTGTTGTTCCCCCGCATCGAGATGAATCAAACATGCTATACGAAGAATTTCCACATCGCGCCCCAGATTCACATCCTCAGCTTTGTAGACGACGCCGATGCCCCCGCCACCGAGCTTCTCGACGAGGCGGTAATGCGAGATGGTTTGACCGATCATGGACGCGCGCGGGAACTCAGGCAGCAATATTAAGGACGCGACTAGGCAGAGTCAACCAAAGCAGAACTTCGCGAGGCTTCAAAATTTGAAGGCTCCTTCGAGCGGAATCTCGCATCTGAAACGACGAGGAGAGTGCTTTATGAAGGCTGTTCTGCTCTATGAATACGGCGATCCGTCTCAATTGCGTTACGAAGAAACCGACGTGCCCAAGTTTGGGGATAACGAGGTATTGGTAAAGGTCCGCGCTACCAGCATTAATCCCATCGACTGGAAACTGAGAAGCGGAGCGGCCAAAAATCGCATGCCTCTAACGTTTCCGGCGATCTTGGGAAGGGACCTTTCGGGTGAAGTCGCGGAGGCGGGTCGGAACGTTCAGGGATTCCCAAATGGAATGCGTGTCATGGCATTGACGAATCGCACCTACGCGGAATACACAGTTGCCACGTCTGACGCGCTCGCGCCCATCCCCGAGGCTTTGAGTTTTGAGCAAGCAGCCGCGCTTCCCCTAGTCACCACCACGGGCTGTCAGTTGATCGAACGAGCCGTAAAGCCAAAAGCTGGTCAGACCGTTCTTGTAACTGGTGCGCTGGGAGGCGTTGGGCGAGCAGCCGTCCATGTTGCTCACAAACACGGGGCACTCGTTTTAGCTGGAGTGCGAGCGATGGAAAAAGAAGAAGCGGCGAAATTGGCAGTTGACGGTGTGGTCGCCATCGATAGCGAAGAAGACATTGGACAACTGCATGATCTCGATGCCATCGCCGACACGGTCGGCGGCCAGACGATTCAGCGGTTACTGAAAACGCTACGCAAAGGCGGCGTCCTTGGGTCCGTGCTCGGGCAGCCGGAGGGCGCCGATAAATACAACATCCACGTCGAAGCATTTATGGCCCAGTCTGACGCTCCGCGGTTGTCGCAGTTGGCGGATGACGCGGCTCGCCGTGAATTCTCAATTCCCATTGATCGCACGATGAAGTTGCAAGAGATTCAGGAAGCACATCGACTTGCGGAAAAAGGCGGACTCCATGGAAAACTCGTAGTGGTTCCGTAATCGGCAGTACTTCGGCGGCGGAATCGAGAGATGGCGACTGCTCGCCAAAACCGCAGAAATCAATGCTCTCAAAAAAAGACAAATTAAGGAGATTGCGTCAAACTGTCAGGCTCGCTAACGATTGCGGAGAAGGTCCGTGGACTGCCAAGGTCGGAGGCGTCGCGAATGCTTGTAGAATATCGACTGTCCTCCGCATGCGGCTATGCAAAGTTGGCAGATTAGCCTCGCGAGACAAGAAAGATCATCAAGAGAAGAAACGCAATTGTAAGCACGGCAATGATATTGATATTAGGGATCGCGAAAGGATCGTCTTTACGTCTATACGTTAGCTTTTCGACGCCGTCGAGCCAGTCACGAATGTTCAGCAACTGATTGGCATCGAATTCCGGATCTTTTTCTTCCCGAGTCTGTACGAAATACAGCCAAATGAGAATGACGATATGGTAGCCCGCCATTAATAAGATGTCATAATCTATAGAATGTCGCGAGGTCTCATGCAGGAGGAGTCCGACGTTATGCCACAAACTGAAATCCAACATTAAGCCCATGCCGAGGGCAATTCCAAATACCATGGACGACATCCGAATACGCAGGAAGCTGTACCAAAGAAACACCATGACCAGTAAGCCACATTGCGTTGTTTCGCATGCTTGCAGAATCCAGTGGGCGCTCAGAATTCCAAAGCCGGGGATGCTGATATTTATTATCGCGGCAGACAACGCCTCAAGCATGAGAAGAACCACCGTTATCCAGCGCAGCACTACAGCTAGTTTCTGACGCAACAGGATGCTGTTCGCCAGTGGCGAATCGAACACTTCCTGAATAACCGCGAAGCGCAACACGATATCTCCAATCCGACTGAGAATATCGATTCTTATATACGTCGATGCTGACATTTTCAGGAGCCACCCCGGAAAAAGAATGCCAAACACCAGTTCCTGAAAGATGACGTAAGAGAAGAAAATTGGAAACTCTTTGTGTCGCCCTCTCCGGACGCCCACAAACAATATAGGAATGAGCCACACATGCGGTGCGACCCACATATAGAAGAGGACTAGGTGCTGGAAACTCATGGCGTAGCTACGACCACCGGAGCAATATAACACTTGCTCGTGCACCCGGGACCTTGAGAACTGATTTGCCAGCGGTTGGGTTGTCTATTCGTTGCTGTCGTACATATTCGCAGCCTTACAGAGGCGCGGTGAAAACAAAAAAACTGCCGAAGCCGCAATCCTTGTTCACAAAATGCTGAATGAAACAGACAAATAAGGCTTTCCCATGCACCTTGTTCCGTTTTCGTAACAAGCTTGTTTTTTTGTCCACTTTTAGGACTGCACGGTTTATCGTCCCTCGATCTTTGTGAGCACGACCCGCAAAGGCATTTGTCCCCGCGAGGTGTCTTACGGAGCGAGAAAAAAGCAAGCAGGCAGGGCTGACAATCATGGCGCTTTGTTTGCTTGGCGCAGGATACGGCAGCTTGACGCGGCTCGCGATGAACGTAGCGGAAGCTGGATCGCTTGATGATGCTATGCGGTCGGGGAACAGTCCACTAACTCTTGGGTTTGTGGCGTTCAATTCAGCATTACTAACAATGATTTTGAGTTTATCCCTAGGCTCCCCAACAACGCGGCAGTTGATTCTCGTTGGCGGGAGCATATTAGCCATGTCCGTAATGGCCCTCGGCTACGTCATTGTCGTGACCTGAAACACCCGAACCACCCGATGATGAAGCTGCTCGGATAACCCCAACTGTCGGTCCCGAAGAATCTGCGATATAGGCTTGCTAGGCGGGCTAGCCCGCGTACCTATGTGAGAACAGACACGCGCACTGCTTGTTCGCAATGTAGCCCGGAGACGACGGTTCCGTTCCGTCCACCCCAGGGCCGATCGGTGTTGTGTCGCGAGTGTTCCAGCCAAAATCCAGGATACCCGTTACCCCAATAGCACGGTGCAACCCAGTCAAATCGTTCTATAAAGCCTGGGCTCGCGACTCTGTCCGGGACTCTCCTTAGGATTACGCCGAGCCTGTCTTGGTGAGCCAATCATTCTCGGTTTGGGTCAGGCGACCGTCGAGTCCGATGGGGAATCATCCTTGGGTTGGGGATAAAAGTATTCCAGACAAATGGGACAAAGACCATGGCTGATGTTGCTCAGGTGTGGCTCCAAATGAGCGGGCACAAAATCCCATCGTTCGCGCTTGTCGGCTCGCCGCGACCTGCGGCAGTGGCTGCACATCGTGATTTGCGCGTAAGAATCTACATAAGCCACAAGCCCGGCTGTCACTACCTCCGTGTGAAGGCGCTCGCTTGTCAGAGCGTTAGTCACCAACGCCCAGCCCGGTGGTCTGAGGGGATGTATCCGCATTTGGAACTTACGAAATACCTGCGGGCTGGAGCACTCGTATAGACACTCCCACACCGTCCCGCTCTTCTCTGCCTGCTCGAAGGCTTGCAGGTAAAACGGGCGCAAGTCCTCCGGAATCACGTGCCGCAAATCGGTTCCCAGTGCCCGCTCTGCCTTCAATTCCGGAGCGCCATTGTCTACGGCAAATCGGTCCCAAGCGGGATTGCAGTATTGCACTTGCAAGTTCTCGTCCACCGCATAGCTGACCATCGGACTCGATTCGAGCGTGTGCAACAGATCCGGCAGGATTGGTCGTGAAGGTTTTATGGCGTCGGCCATAAACATGTCCATTCTCCCTTATTTCCGTCCTTGAATTGCACAATGCGCTGATCCGAGCAGTTTTTCTTCTTTGAAAAGTAACAACAGTTTCTTGGCTCGGCGCATATCGGTAAAATCCGAAGTCGTGAGAGTGGTACGGAGAAAATCGCTGAACCCGGGAATCTTCTTAGTGTCCGGCGAGTCCAAGTCATGAAACCCCATCGACCAATCCGGAAAATCCCGCTGTTCCGACTCGCCCTTGAACAAGACGGTAACCCGATGGTGACGCGAATCTCTGACGATCTTGTCAAAAAGGGTCATCACCTTTTCCCTGTCTCCTTCCAGAACCTGAAGGAAATTGCCGCCTTTGAACAACAGCATCCCTGAGATTCCCAACTTGGAGTTGGTCTCTCTGGCCTTCGTGAGAATCTGCTGCAAGTCGTGCGCCGAATAGCTGTGAGTACCCTCACTCACGTAGACCAAAGAAAAGATGCTCTCCGTACTCATAACACCCGCCTCGAATGCTTCGACGAAACACAACCTAGCTCTATCGGTACTTGCCGCTCGTCTGCACAGATCTTGAGTGGTTACTCCAGTTTCTCGAATGAGACACACTTCGGTGTACAATCGCGGGCCAAACCTCGCGGACGGGATGGGCGTCGCCCGACGCACAGACCGATCCAGATACGCTATCCTATTAGCAATGAATCACCTCGAAGTGCTACGGGAAAAGATCGGGCTTCTCCGTATGGAGATCGCTCAGCTTCAAGAGTTGAACGAGCAGTATCGGCGGGAAGACCAAAATGATCCAGATGCCGACATCGCTCATGACCGGAGGTATGAACGGTTACAAGCTATCCAGCAAGAACTATACCAACTGGCTGGCCTTGGCAGGAAGGTGCGTTCCCTGGAAGAGATGAAGGAGAAGCACCGCACCCGGTTGCATCTCGCCAAAGACGTTCCTCACACAACTAGAGCGTCGTAGCTCCATTCACAAGCGCCCCCCCGCCAAGTAACGACCATTTTGTATCAATCGGTTGCGGGAGGTATGGTAGCGCTACCGGGAATCGAACCCGGGTTTGAAGATTGAGAATCTTCCGTCCTAACCCCTAGACGATAGCGCCACGCGCGACTGCCGTCGGCTTGATGGCGACAGAATCCAAATTATAGCAAAAACGGCCTGCCATTCAGCGTGTGGAGTGGCGCGGAGAATTCTATATGCACGGAAGTGCGGCCCGAAAAACGACTACTGCAAGCCTGAAGCACCTTTGCTCAGACCTTACGAAGCGCAACCTACTGGAGATAGAAGACACGGGAGCTAACGAAGTCTACTCTTTCCGGTTACTCAGTTGCTTTTTCTCCAAGGCAAGCGCCTTTTGACTCGCTTTGGCAGCGTCGGCGGCACGATGCAAAGCCTCGTAAGCCTGCGCCAACACACGCCATGCTTCTGCATTTTCCGAGTCAGACTTAGTAAGTGCTTCTAAGTCTGGCAACGCAGCTGCAGCTTCTCCTTTCACGATTTGGGCTTGCGCCAAGCCTATTCTTCCTTGTTCATTATCGGATTCGACTAATAGAGCTGCTTCGAATTGATCTTCGGCATTGGCCGCGTCTTTCAGCTGTAAATAAATGCGGCCTAACAAGAGCCGCGCGTTTATCTGGCTGGGAAGGACCTTGAGACTGGCTTCAAGCGCGTCGCGGGAGCCGGCGTGATCGCCAGTTTTTTCCAGGGCCTCACCTAACTCAAATGCGGCAGTGGAATCGTCGGGACGGAACTGAAGCGCTCGCTTTAAATGCGTTGCGGCTTTTGCATAATTTTGCGAAGCGAATTCCATCTCTCCTAACTGGCGCAGTGCGACAGCGGATTCGGGATCGATCTCGACGGCCCTCTCCAAATAGACACGCGATTCGGTAGTACGGCCGTCGTCCGAAGCAAGCATGGAGCGGTGAAGTAGATTTTGGACTTCAACCTTGTCCTTGGGGTCAGGCAGATTCGATGTGGATTGCGATTCTGGAACCGGGGCTGGGATCTTCGCCTTCCACTTCGCTAAGTCCGATTGCAGGTTAGCTACCTCCGCGTTTCGAGACGAGTAGATATTTTTTAATTCGCGGGGATCGGCCTTCAGATCGTAAAACTCGGGATGCGGCGCTTCGATCAGCTTGGCAGTCGGCTCGCGCAGCGCGCGCAGCGGCGCCCACCCCCAGCGCAGAGGATAGTCGGTTTCTCCGAAAAGTGAACGGGCGGGCTGCGTGCCATCGCTCTGGTTAATGAGCGGCAAGAGCGACTCGCCGTTAAGCTCGGCGGGAGCAGGCGTATCCGTTACGGAAAGAACCGTGGGAAGAATGTCAGTGGTGCGCACCTGGGCGTCAATGACCTGGCCGTGATGAGATGCCTCGGGCATTTTGACGATGAGCGGGACGTGCAGCGTGGAGTCGTAAAGAAAAAGACCGTGAGTTTCTTCTCCGTGCTCGCCGAGGCCCTCGCCGTGATCGCCCACAACAATAATGATGGAGTCTTGATAAGCTCCCGCCTTCTTTAGCGTGGCAATGAAGTGACCGAGGGCGGAATCGGCATAGGCAATCTCGCCGTCATAGAGATGGCCGGCGTATTTGTCGGAAAACGGCGGCGGCGGCTCGTAGGGATCGTGGGGATCATAAAGATGCACCCACATGAAGCGCGGCGATTCCGAGTGCGTGCCGGGAGGATGATGCGCAAACCACGACTCGGCATGATCGACCACGGTGGCAGCGCGGCGCTCGACGCGGTCCCAGCGCTCTTTGCTGTCTGTCTTGGCGGGAAAGTTATCGTAGAAATCGAAGCCGCGGTCGAGACCAGGAGAAAGTTGATTGCTGTCGAGAATGACCGCGCCGATAAACGCAGCGGTCTGGTATCCCCGCTTTTTCAGCAATGCGGCCCAGGTAGCGTGCTGCGGTGAGAGCGGGATTCCGAAATCGGTCACGCCATGCACGCTGGGCAACAATCCGGTGAGGATGGTGGTGTGCGACGTGTTGGTGATGGGGCTGTGGGTGTAGGCGTGAGTGAAGCGGACGCCATCGGCCGCAAGCGAATCGAGCGTGGGAGTCTCAACGTCCTTATCTCCATAGCAGCCGACGTGGTCGGCACGGAGGGTGTCGATGGTGATGAGAAAGACGTCGGGCTTAGCGGCGGCCTTGAAATCGGAGCCAGAAGCGACGGCCTGCAAGATCTGCGCCCCGAGCGCGGTTTGGGCTGCCGCGACAATCAAAATGAGCAGCACACAATAACAGCTTGATAGCCCTTTCATCAGCCGTCAGCCTATCACAGAGGCCGGTGGCGTACTGGCGCCAAGGCTGCGGAGCTTGGGATACACTGGGATGAAAATTCTTGTTTGACGATTGAGAAAACCTTGGACTACGCGGGCGCACAGAAAAATGCTACGGGCCTATCCGGAGCTGCTTTACTTGGAGGAGGGACGCCTCGACCACAGTGGGCGAGGTTCCGGCCCTGCAAGGACTCGCGACCCCGGCTCGTTGTTCTGGCCGGTCTGATTTTGACAATTCTGCTTCCGATAGTTCTGGCGGCCATCGCCTCGGCACAAATGGCAACTCAAGAGGCTGACGTCGCTCAGGCGGCTTTGAACCATGCCTCGGGCGCGCAAAAACCCGCAAATGCGGATTTGAATGTCATTTTGATTACGATCGACACGCTTCGCGCCGACCACCTGGGATGCTACGGCGACAAGCAGATAAAAACTCCCAACATCGACGCCCTAGCGGCGGATGGAACACGCTTTGAGCGCGCTTTCTCGGTCGTGCCGGTGACGCTTCCGTCGCATTCGACAATGCTCACCGGAACATATCCCATGCTGAGCGGAATGCATGATTTCGGAGTGAACAAATTAAGCACTACGCAGCCGACAATGGCGTCCGTACTGAAGCAGCGAGGATATACAACGGGCGCGGTGGTGGCGGCGGCGGTGCTTGATTCGCGGTTTGGGCTCAATCAGGGATTTGATTTTTACTACGACCACTTCGATTTCAATCGCCTGGATGAGGCCAATCTGGACGAGATGTCGCGGCCGGGAAACATCGTTGCCGATACCGCGCTCGATTGGCTGGGAAAAAACTGGCAAAGGAAATTTTTTCTTTGGATGCATCTATACGATCCCCATTTCCCGTATAACCCCCCAGAGCCATACCGCACGGAATATGCTGGCCGCCTCTATGACGGCGGGATTGCTTTTGCGGATGAGCAAGTGGGCCGATTGGTGCGGTTTTTGAAGGATAAGGGCATCTACCAGAATTCGATCATCGTGCTGGCGGGCGATCACGGGGAGGGTCTGGGAGAGCATGGAGAGAAGACGCATGGGTTTTTCATCTACAACTCAACCATGCACGTGCCGCTGATTTTTCGTGTGCCAGGTGCGTCGCATGGAAAGACAGTTTCAGATTTGGCGTCGCTGGTTGATTTGATGCCCACGGTATTGGAAGCGGTCGGCGTTGAAATTCCGGCGCAGGTGCAGGGGAAAAGCCTGTTGGCGCAGATTCGCGAGAGCGAGACGGAAACTGCGGCAACGCGCGAACGCACAGTTTATGGAGAAACGTTTCTGCCACGCATTCACTTTAACTGGAGCGAATTGCGCGGGGCGGAGAATGCCAGGTATCACTTCATCGACGCCCCCAAGCCCGAGCTGTATGACTTGGCCACCGATGCAGAGGAGAAGCACAATCTGCTCGGCGAGAAAAAAGCTGTGGGCGAAGAGATGCGGGCCAAGCTGGTTGCGCTGATTCGCGAATACAGCGCTGGCAAGGAACTGGCGGAGAAGACGGGGTTGGATCCGGCGCTGGTGGAGCGGTTGAAGTCGCTGGGATATGCGGCTTTTTCGGGCGGCGGCGATCCGACGATCAGCAGCCGCGATTTGCCGGATCCGAAAGATCGCATCGAGGCTTATGAGGAATTTTCTGATGCGATGGCGGCCAGCCAGCATGGACGCTACCAGGAATCAATCGACGATTTGAAAGCCATGATTAAGACCGAGCCGAACTCGGTTCCCGCGCATTACATGCAGGGGCTCAACTACTATCGTTTGAAGATGTATGGCGACGCGGTAACCGAGTTGCAGAAGACGGTGAATTTGAGTCCGGATTATGCGCTGGCGGTTTTCAATCTTGGGATGGCCCAAGCGCATGCCGGCCAAATTGACGAGGCGATCGCAACCCTGCGGAGGACGCTCGAACTGGACGGAACGAACTTCGATGCCGCCTTCAACCTGGGCGTGGCCTACATTCAAAAAAGGCAGCTGGAGCAGGCGGCGGATGCGTTTCGAAAGTCTGTGACAATTTATCCCGAGCTGGCGCGCGGACATCGTGCGCTGGGAGAGACACTGCTTTATCTGGGCAAAGTGGACGAAGCCGTCGTCGAATTGCGGCAAGCGGTGGAACTGGCGCCCGAGGAGGCGCCGATGCATGAATCGCTGGCGAAGGCGCTCGATGCGAAAGGATTGACTATCGAGGCCGCGGCGGAGAGAGAACGGGCGCGGCGGCAGCAGACTTCGCCACAATAGAGACTATGGTGACACGCCGCTTAATCCTGATCTTGCTGGCGATCGCTGGGATAGCAACCAGGGTTTCTGCGTTCGCGCAAGCGGCCGCGACTACCGCCCCGCAGAAGCCGCGGCCCTCGGTCATATTGATCACCATCGATACTGTACGAGCCGATCGCATTGGCTGCTATGGCGCGGCCAATGTCAAGACGCCCACCCTGGATGCTCTGGCGCGCGATGGAGTAGTTTTCGAGCGCGCGATTTCGCAGGTTCCTCTGACGTGGCCTTCGCATGCTGTGATTCTCACCGGGACTTATCCTTTTCAAAATGGCGTGCAGGATTTCACAGGACAGCCGCTCAGCCCGCAGTTTCGCTCGGTCGCACAGGCGTTTCACCAGGCGGGTTATGCGACCGGAGCGGTCGTGAGCGCGTTCGTGCTCGACCGGAGCTGGGGGCTTTCGCGCGGATTCGATTACTACGACGATGCTTTTGCCCCGTCCGAATTTAAAACTAACGATATAGGACTGGTCGAACGGCGCGCGGATGAAAGCGTGCGACATGCGATCGCATGGCTTTCGTCGGCCTCGTCGAGAGGCGACGGGCGGAAGAAGAGGCCCAAGCGGCCATTTTTCTTGTGGCTTCATCTTTACGATCCCCACAGCCCGTACGATCCACCCGAGCCGTTTCGCAGCGAATATAGCGGGCATCTCTACGATGGTGAGATCTCGTATGTAGACCATGAACTCGGCGCCCTCGTCGCGTGGCTCAAGCTGCATCGTATTTACGATTCATCGCTGATCGTGATGCTCAGCGATCATGGGGAATCGCTGGGCGAGCACGGCGAAGATGAGCACGGATTTTTTGTCTACAACTCGACCGTGCACGTGCCGCTGATTGTGAAACAGCCCGCGGGCAGGGGGATTGCGCCTGGCCGAAAAGCCGAGCCCGTGGAGACGACGGCGGTTGCTCCCACACTTTTACAACTGGCGGGAGTCAAGGATCCAATCGAAAGACAGTTCCAGTCGCCCTCGCTCATGAGCGCGAAGAGCGGAAAAGAGCCCGCGTATAGCGAGACGTTTTATCCGCTCAATTCCTTTGGATGGAGCCCTCTGCGCGCGCTTGAGAGCGAACGGTTTCATTTTATCGATGCGCCAAAGGTTGAGCTGTATGACTTGATCGTCGATCCGAAAGAGACGCACAACATCGCGGACCAGCAGCCCGCGACTGTCGCCGTAATGCGGGAGAAGCTTCGTAGTCTGAGCCTGCACAATCCTATACAAGGGCAAGCAGGCGCGACGAACCAGGGCGCCGGAAATCTGACTCCGGAGGCACAGGGGAAGCTGCGCGCGCTCGGTTATTTTGGATTCCGTGCGGCGATTTCGCCGGAGGCGCTGAAAAACGGGCTGCCCGATCCCAAGGACAAAATCGGAGAATTCAACGCGATTCTGAAAGCGGGTGACCTGTTTCAGCAAAATCGCGACGAGGATGCGACTGCGCTTTTACATCAACTTCAGCAAAATGATCCGCAGATGTATGTCATTCCCTTTATGTTGGGCGAGTCGGAGCTGCGCGGGCAGCGCTGGCAGGAAGCGGCGCAGGAACTTTCGCATTGCCTGGAACTGAATCCAAATTTCGACAATGCAATGACCGGGCTGGCGCTCGCACTTTCCAAGCTCGCCCGTGAAGATGAGGCCCGCCAGTGGCTCGACAAGGCGGCACAGATCAATCCGGCAAACTATAGGGCGTGGTATCAAAAGGGATTGCTGGACAATGCCGGGGATCCATCTGCGGCGCAAGCCGACTACGAGAAAGCGATTGCGATTCAACCGAACTTTGCGGCGGGACAGCTCGAGGTGGGGATGATTTTTTATGGACATAAAGACTACGCGGCCGCCGCAACCCACCTCGAAAAGGCGATTAGCCTGGGACTCGACAGCGCTCGCACTCACAACTATCTTGGCATCTGCTATGCGCAAACAAAGCGTGTGCCAAAGGCCATTCACGAGCATCAACGGGCAATTGAACTCGATCCAACGCTGGCGGAGGCGCATTTGAACTTGGGATTTGATTATGAGAAGCTCGGCAACGCTAAGTCCGCGCAAGCGGAGTATGCCAGGACATGCCAGCTCAGCGAGTCGATGTGCCGGCTGATTCAGTCGCGGTCGAGGGTAATAAACTAATTCGGCTTAGCCGGAGAGGAATTTGATCCGGACATTGTCGTATCCGGCCTATCCAATCGCAGCAATAGTTTCCGGGCCTGTTCGCTGAACTGACCCGAGGGAAACGCGCTCACAAACGCATGGAGCTGGCCAACAGCTTCGGGCTTCTTCCCCTCCTTCAAAAACAAGTTGATGAGTTGCAGGCGGGGCTGCGCCATCGCGGGATCGAGTCGGATGGCTTCCTGCAACGCCACTTCTGCTTCCGGCAGCTTGCCAACGTGCAGATTCAACGTTCCCTGCAAGAACTTGCCAAAGGCCGAGTCCGGCTGCTTGCGGAACCCGTCATTGAGAAGATTCTGAGCACTCACGAATTCGCCGGTAAGAATACATACGTTGGCAAGATTAAAGTACGCTTCGCCATCGTTCTGGTTCAATTTCAAAGCAGCCTCGAACTGGCTTTGGGCTGATTTGTAGTCGCTGCGGCTAAGGTAAGCCGCGCCCAGATTGTTGTGCGCGGGATAGAAATCCGGTGAACTCGCGAGCGCCTTCAGATAGTGCTGGATGGCTTCATCGGAATTACCGGCATGCTCGGCGCTGACGCCTTTTTCGAACTCCTTGAGAGTCTTCTTCGGAAATTGGCGGTTATATTCGGCTGAATCTACCAGCGAAGGATTGCTACCGGCGACTCGTCCGGGCAATGGATCTTTCTTTTCCGTCTTACGCGGCGTCAGCACGACTTGCACGAAATTCATTGGAGCGCTTGCCGGATTCACGTCGACGGCCAAACTGAATGGCTCGTACGCGTCGTCATTTACTGTAACTTTGTAAGGATTGCCGACTAGGTCTGAAAAACCGAACCGGCCTTGGCTATCCGTGTAGGTGCTGGCAATCGCCTGGCCGCGGGTTTCGAGCGAAACCAGCACTGCGTGGTCCGGAATCTCGCCTCGCAATACGCGGACATCGCCAACAATTTTCCCGGCGCCAGCTGCCTGGGCATGAAGCACCCGGGGTATGGCGCAGCAGAGCAGAAGCACTAACCAAAGTAAAAGGCGGCAGCCCCTTGGCATGGCTTCTCCCCGGAAAATCCAACATCGCGAGTTGGGAAATGCGTGTCCCAACGTTGGAAAGTGAAAAGGGGCTTGTTCGCTGAGAACAAGCCCCCGAAGTAGATGCAGCTTTTGCCTAGAAGGTTAGCTTTAGGCCCATTTGCAGGTTACGGGCATTAAGCGTTGCACCGGCTTCTCCATACAAGGGATCGTCCAAGCTATTGTGCTGGCTGAACGGAGTCCCGTTGGAAAGAATGAAGTTTGCATGGTTAAAGATATTGAACGCGGAAGCCTCGAACTTGAGACTGAGGCGTTCGGTGAACCTAAAGCTCTTCGCAAGGGTCATATCGGCTCCCCACTGTCCGGGTCCTGAAAAAGTATTACGCCCCAGATTGCCGACGCAAGCAAGGCAAGGCGCCGAAAGAGTCGGGAAACCGGGAGCGGAGTAATTCGCGGGTCCGGTACCGTTGAAGAATGCAAATCCATTCGGAGTATTTGCCGGCCAACCGTTTTCCCATGCGGAGCGGGGTTGGCTAAAGTGCTGAATGCTGCTGTCGGGCCGGTCGACGCCAGGGAATTGGCCGTCAAGCGTCCATTCTCCCCCAACGTTTACGCAGGCGCCGCTATTAATGCCGCTTTGACTGCAATCGCCGGTCAGCGTTGCTCCTGTAAGACGTGTATAGGGCGACCAGTGAGGTCCGCTCTGGAACGACCAGATGCCGTTCAAACTCCACCCGCCCAAGGCTGCGCCCATCGGCCCGTGAAGGCTTTGCCCCGGCAACAGATAAACATAGTTGAAGACCAACCTGTGGCGGATATCGAATAGCGAGTTGCCGCGGTCAATACCCGGATTGTTGGTATCGGTGCTGTAGCCGTCGCCACCCGCGCCCCCAGCCGCCGAGGTAGCGGAATCGTGCCATGACGAACCATCGTCAATGGCGTGGCTATAGGTGTAGTTGACATTGGCCGTTAGTCCGTGGCTCGTCTGTTTAACCAGCGACAACTGAAGTGCGTTGTAGTTCGAATTAACGGCGTTCTGCCACTCGCGAAGGACGCCATAGTTTGGGTTGGGCACGCCTGCCGGGTCCAGAGCGGTTACGAGACTACATACATTGTTGCCAAAGTTGTTGGTTGTGCACGTTCCTTCGGGAAGTCCTCCCCCGATCTCACGATTCAATTGCTGCGAACGGAACAGCCGGTGCCCAGCCGTGCCCACGTAATTGGCTTTTATGACAGTCTTGGGCGCAATTTCATGCTCGATCCCAAAGAAAAAGTTGTAGACGTAGGGGTCTTTGATTCCTTCTGGCGGAACGATTCCGGTCAGCAGTGCAGCGTCAATATTGCCGCCATACCATCCCGAAAGGTTGCCCACAGCCTGTGCTCCCGTGCCCTGACCAGGGTTAGTCGCATTGCCCGCCCCTGTATAGGTAGGAGCGACGCCGGGCGCCTTCGTACAGGTTCCGCCGCTACAGACGGTCGGCCCGTAAATGATTGTCCCAGGTATGCCCTCGATAGGCCCCACAGCATTGAAGGAATAATACGGCAGGTTCCAGCGAGAGTTCGAGAGAGGATTGTAAAGCGTTCCCTCGTAAGAGATGCCAAACCCGCCACGCAGTGCCGTCTTGCCGTTGCCGAACACATCCCATGCGAAGCCAACGCGCGGGCCGAAATCATGGAATTGATTGGGGCCGAGGCTGGCGGCGCTGGCAAAACCACCCGGACCGCAAATACCCGCCAGAGTCTGGGTATCGGGGATAATGGTTGCGGGGTTGCAACCGGCGCTGCCGAGCGGTGCGTTGGCATTTGCCACTTCTCCACCGATGCCGGGGATTGTGCTGGATGGTGGTCCAAACTTAAAGGTAGTCGCCAACCCGTCTTCTTCCGTGTGCCGCTTGTAGAAATCCCAGCGCATGCCGAGGTTAAGAGTTAGGCTCTTGGTTGCCTTCCAATCATCCTGGAAGTACGCTCCGACTTCCCAGTTCCTCCAGTGGCGTACGTTGCTGTCCAGTGCCGGATTTGGATTGGGATTCAATGTCGCATCGGTGCAAGGCACGGCAGTACACAAATCGGGGTTAACACCTGCCGCTTGTCCTCCCGGAGCGTCCGCTGCGAAATAGAGCGGGTCGTTAAAGTAGTAATTCGGACGCGCGACGTTGAACACGCTGTTTTCCAGGTTTCTGCGCAGCTCGCCTCCAATTTTGAAGTTATGGTTGCCGTGAGTAATCGACACCATATCGCCATAGGAGTACTCATGGTCTTTAAACGCCTGCGGATATCCACTGTACGAGCCGAATCCGGTGACGTTATCGAGGAAAGTAATCTGCGGAACTCCTGGAAGGTTCGGCGAGATGCGGGTGTTGTTCTGTGTATACCCCAGTTTGAACTCGTTCAAGATGGTGGGAGAGAAAGTGTGCACCCAACTGGCTTGTCCGTTCTGGAAGTAGTCGTTATTAGGATTAGTGAAGCCACGTGTGCAGTTGGTATTACAGTTCAAGCCGCCAAAAGCATCCGTGTTGTGGTCATAATTCATGGAAATGTAAGCGCGGTTGCTGTTGTTCCAGTTGTAATCGAGGCGCCCCATTCCCTCGTTGCCGTTAAACAGATTGCCCAAAACTTGCGCTTGTGCACCGAAAACAGCAGTGCTGTTATAGAGGAATGGCGCCGTCCGATTCGCCGTCCCGGGCGTTACGGTCAGAGCACAAGTTCCTAGCGGGTTGTGAATGTCCGCTGCATTGGAAACATCCTGAGCCGTAACTCCAAGAATCGGTATTAGTTGCGGGGCGATAGCGGAGTTACATAAGTATCCCGTGTAATCGGGAATGGGATTATTGGGCGGGCTGTTGTAATACACCGGCATGAACGAATTCAGCGACGTGCCGCTGGGGGTTCCGACTATCGATGGGGCGAAATTCTTATACAGAAGCGCCGCCACTGAATTCGGCGCGCCACTTTCTACCGCGGCTCGGAAATCGGGCGACTCTACCGTAATCGGCGATGGAACGCCCGTGGTCTTAAACCGATCCCCCTGGTAGGCGCCGAAGAAAAACAACTTGTCTTTGAGAATCGGACCACCCGCTGTTGCGCCAAACTGATTGAAGTGTAACGGCGGCCTCGATGAGTCCGCTTGGTTCAAGAAGTAATAGTTGGCGTCCATGTCACTGTTGCGCAGATATTCCCAGACACTGCCGTGAATCGCGTTCGTGCCCGATTTGGTAACGAGGTTGTTGACGCTGCCAGCGCTGCTGCCGTATTGCGCGGACATGTTCAGCTGCAACTGCTGGAACTCCTCGACTGTGTCCTGAATGGGCGTGTTATTGACGCCGCCGCTAAGATCCTTGTTGGATTCGCCATTGATGAGGAAGCCGTTGAAATCCTCGCGGACTCCATTGACCACGGTGCCGTGCCCGTTCTCCATCATGAGCCCGTTCACGTTCACCGCGCCCGGAGCCTGCTGCATAAGGTCGTACACGTTACGTCCGTTTAGCGGCAGGTTGGCAATCTCGGTGGAATTCATCGTGGTAGCCAGCTTGGAGTCTTCGGTATCAACCGCAGCCGCTTCCCCGGTTACTTCGATCACCTCGGAAGCCTTACCAATCTGAACCTTAAAGTCCACGTGCGTTATGGTGCCGGCATTTGCCACCACATTATTATTCGTGACGGTTTTGAACCCGGGGGCCTCGACAGTCAAAACGTAGGTACCGACCGGCACCGAGTTGAACACATAATTGCCGCTGGTGTTTGTGTTTACAGCGGTATTGAAATCGGTGGACGAATTCTTGATGGTAACTTTGGCATTCGCGACGGCGGCGCCGCTGGGATCGGTCACAGTGCCGGCAAACTGTCCATTTTGAACCTGAGCGAACGCGCTGAGGGTGAACACCAGCACGACACATACGGTTAGGCAAATCTGCAATCTTTTCATCGTCTCCCCCTGAAGCCTATAGCGCGAAATTTTCGTTGCTTGCACGGAAGCTTGCCTTGGTTACCGGGTTCGGTCCAGATCGAGCCATCTAATACTTTTGGATTAGAGAGGCACGTGTCGCACCAAACATAACGGGATTATTTTTCAATCACTTAGTCGAAATTTACAGATGAATTCTTATGATAAATGGGAGGGCGCAGGCTAACTGGATTCCAATTTCTGTAGGCACGGTCAGCGGCAAACTATCTATCATCCTCCATTAGGCGGTTGTATTCCATTCATGAGGCGCATGATCTGGCGCGGTGTCGGATGAGTGATCCGCTTGGCCGCGCTCGATATCCGGTCAGGCGCGGTGGTCGTCACTTTGATTGTTCCGGGATCCCGCCTTTTCCAGTTCTGTTGTCTGGATTCGAATCGCGTTGGCCGCGGCCCTCTTCCATCACCACTTCCTGGTCTGCAGATATAGGACCGTAGCGGTCGACCTGTCCGCTTGGCCAGCGCACTATGATCGAGTCGACGTGAGTCGCAGCGCCGAGGCCGAAATGCAGTCGAGGATCGCTGGCGCTTTCGAAGCTGCTATTGGTGCGAGCCTCGGAGTATTGCTTAAAGCCGGCTGCGGTGATTTCAATCTGAGCGCCAAAACCGTCGCGGTTGGATTTGTGGCCGATCAGTTTGAGGCGCAGCCAATGGCCGGGTTGGGGAACTTCGTTGCGCAGCAGAACCGGCGACCCATCCATGTTCGTGAAGAGCAGATCCATGCGGCCGCGGTTCCAGAAATCGGCCGCGAGGGCGGCCCTGGCGATATATTTCTTCGCGAGAGCTGGACCAGATTTTTCTCCAATCTCCTCAAATTTTCCAACTTTATTTTCGTAGCCAAGATTATGAAACAAAAATGGCCGCTCAGCGTAGCCAACGCCGAATGTTTGTCCTTCAACTTGGGCATCGACGTGGCCGTTCGCCATGAAAATGTCGGGCCAGCCGTCGTTGTCGTAATCGAAGAATTTGACGCCGAAACCGAGGTACGGATAACCAACCGCCGCAATCCCCGCCGGACCAGCCATGTCGGTGAATTCGCCGTTGTGGTCGTTGTGGTAGAGATTTTTGGTATCGTCGGAGAAATTTGTTTTGACAATATCGGGCCAGCCGTCGCGATCATAGTCCTCGGAATCGATCCCCATGCCCGCCTGTTCGCGGCCGTCTGAACTGTAGGCAACTCCGGCTTCCGCGCCAACCTCCGTGAATCCGCCCTTGCAGTTGTTGTGGTAAAGCAGGCTGGGTGAGGAATCGTCGGCGACGTAGAGATCGAGACAGCCATCTTTATCGTAGTCGAGCCAGAGCGCGCCAAGGCCGTAGTAGCGGTCGGGATCGATGTTCAGCTTCTCGGTCACGTCGGTAAACGTGCCGTCGCCATTATTATGATAAAGCCGGTCGCGCGCGCCTTTGAGACCGCGCGGGCCGCAGTTCACGGGGATGCCTCGATATTGGCAGAACGGTCCTTGGCCAAATGGCGGCAGGTTATTCATGTCGACATCGACATAGTCGGCGACGAACAAGTCAAGATTGCCATCGTTATCGTAATCGCCGAAAGCCGCGCTGGTCGCCCATTCGGCGGCGTTGGCGACCCCCGCTTTAGCAGTCGCATCAGTGAAAGTGCCGTCGTGGTTGTTGTGATAAAGCGCCGAGCCGTGATAGCCGGTGATGTAAACGTCCTCCCAGCCATCGTTGTCGTAGTCGCCGATTGCAACACCGTAACCCCAGCCACAGAACTTGAGCCCGGACTTCGCAGACACATCCGTGAAAGTGCCATCGTGATTGTTGTGGTAGAGCTTTGGCGGATGGCACTTGCCGGCTTTGAAATCTTCGATGGTCGAGCCATCAATAAGCAGGATATCGAGCCAGCCGTCATTGTCATAATCGAACGCGGCTGCGCCTCCGCATTGTGTTTCGACGATGTAAAGTTTTTCGCGGCTGCCGCAAAGCAGGTGGAAATCGATGCCGGCGGCACGCGTCACGTCGGCGAATAGAGGGTGCGCCGTCGGCGAAGTTTTCGCGGACGGCTTGGTAATTTGAGATTTTTGTTCACGCGGCGAGTGCGATTGCGCCGAAGCGATGAGAATGCCTGCTCCGCAGAGAGCGACAAATAGCGCAACGGGAATCGTGAGACGCAGCGGTTTAATTTTCACTGGTCGCGTCCAGTGGCCATACCGGCTGTGGGCCGCTGCGTCTTCTTGAGATCGGCGAAGCGCTCGCGTTCGGCACGAGCATCCTCTTCTTTACCCATCTTTTCCAGAGCGCGCGCCAATTGATAGTGCGGACTCGGATCGGTTGGCTTCAGTTCGATCGCTTTGCGCAGAGAAGCCTCAGAGGACGCGGTTTGGCCCGCCCCCAACTGAGCTTTGCCCAGGTTGTACCAGACATCGGGGTTCGAAGGATCCAATTGAGAAGCGCGCACGAGGCTGGATATGGCGGCGTCATACTGGCCGCGCTCAAGAAGCGAGCGTCCCAATTCATACACAACCGCGGGTGACTCGCCAGAGCGCCGAAGCTCTTCTTTATATTCGGCGATGGCCTCATCGTCGCGGCCCAGGCTGGCGTAGGCGAATCCCAGGTGGTAGTGACCGAGGCGGATCGTGGGATCAAGTTTGAGAGCGGTTTTGAATTGGTCAATGGCCTGCAAGCTGCGATTGGAGTTGAGATAAGCGCGCCCCAGCAGAATGTGGGCGAGCGCATTCGATGGGTTGAGCTTGTTGGAGGCTTCGAGTTCGACTGCGGCGTTTACGAAGTTTTCCTCGCTCAGAAATACAAGCGCCAGGTCGAAGCGAATGGATGCGTCTTTGCCATCGAGGACGCGAGCGCGCGCGAGTTGATCTTCGGCTTGCTTAAAGTCGCCGGTTTTAAAATACGCAACCCCCAGGTAGTGGCGAAACTGTGTATCGCGCGGCCAGCGCGAAACCGATTGCTGTCCAAGGAGAATGGCTTGGCGCAATTGGCCGGATTCGATTTCCTGCAATAACTGATCGCGCGTTTGAGATTGCGTTTGCGCAAAAGAAAGGGCTGCCGGGAGAAGCGCGCAGAGAACAGCGATCGAGCGGACATTCGGGTGCCAACTGCTCTCACGATTGCGCCCGCGTATCCTTCCTGTGTTTCCGCCGTTTGTCATTGCGAATGCTGCCATCGTATCGTTTCTACGCGGAGGGTAGCAATGTTGCGCGTAGGAGAGGTGATGCGATGAACACTGGCGACTTTCTTCGAATGTTTACTTACGACCACTGGGCGAATCGTGAGTGCCTGCGGGCAATGCAGGCCGGAGGATCGACTTCGGCTTCAGCTATCGGACGACTTGCGCATATTCTTTCGGCGGAAAAACTATGGCTGGAGCGTCTGCGAAACAAGAAACAGACCTTGCCGGTGTGGCCGAGTTCGACTCTACACGAGTGCGCCGCACTCGCAGACGAGATGGCGGAGGAGTGGCGCGATTATTTGACAACGCTTGCGCCGGAAGCACTCAATCGCGTCGCCGAATATCGCAACAGCAAAGGCGAACTGTGGTCGAGCCGAGTAGAAGATGTACTCATGCACGTACTCATGCATTCCACCTATCATCGCGGGCAGATAGCCCTTGAAATACACGCGGCAGGAATGCAGCCGGCACTCACCGACTTCATCCATGCGGTGCGGCAGGGCTTTGTGGATTAACGTTAGAAGTACCGTTGTCAACAGAATAACTCTCCGGGGCGTTCATTATGGATAGCGGAACACTAAGGCGCGTTTGGCTTCCGATGGCTCTTTCAGCGGCAGCGATGGTCTACATCGTGCGCGTGACTTCGGCGGACAACCGCGCGGCGCGGTGGGTTGGGCTGGCAATTGCTTTGATCGGCCTGGCAGGCGTTTTCGTCGCACGCTACACCTTAGGCAAGTCGTTTTCAATCACTGCGAAAGCAAGGGCGTTGGTAACGACTGGTATTTATTCGCGCATTCGCAATCCGATTTACGTTTCAGGCGAGATTTTTCTCATTGGCATGACGATTATGCTCGAAAAGCCAATGCTGCTGGTTCTGATCGTGGTGATTGTTCCGATCCAGATATGGCGGGCACGAATAGAAGCGCGCGTGCTGGAGGAAAAGTTTGGCGACGAGTATCGCGAGTACCGCCGTAGAACATGGTTTTAGGGAACCGCGCAAGGTACGGTTGTAAAACGCGAAGCCACGAAGTAACCTAAACACTGCCGCGACGGTCGGTTCGCGGCGTTTTCCGTGTTCATCGCACAGAGCGTGCGCCCAATGATCACCCAAATCGGTGACACGAATCACGGCAGAGCATCCCCCCCCGGGCATTGAATAACAGATGGCCGCAATGTCAGCGGCATTCAAAGTCACTTCTACGATTCATCATCGACAAATTCGTTCAGTTCCAAATAATTTGGAGGTAAGCCTATGACTGCAGTGATGGAACCGCCGAAGAAGCACGTGGCGGGAGACTACATTTCGGAAATTCTCAACCTCGTAAAAGCCAAAAACCCAGCCGAGCCGGAATTTCACCAGGCCGTGCTCGAAGTCCTCGAGTCCCTGCGGCTCGTATTGGAGCGCCACCCGGAGTACCAGGAAGCGAAAATTCTGGAACGTATTACCGAGCCCGAAAGAGTATTGATGTTCCGTGTGCCCTGGTTTGACGACAAGGGCAAAGTGCAAGTGAATCGCGGGTTCCGCATTGAGATGAACAGCGCGATTGGGCCATACAAGGGCGGCCTGCGTTTCCATCCATCGGTAAACCTGGGCATCCTGAAGTTCCTGGCGTTTGAACAAGTGTTCAAAAACTCGCTCACCACCCTGCCCATGGGCGGCGGCAAAGGCGGAAGCGATTTCGATCCCAAGGGGAAGAGTGATAACGAAGTCATGCGGTTCTGCCAGAGCTTTATGACCGAGCTGTGCCGGCACATTGGGCCGGATACGGACGTTCCCGCCGGCGATATCGGCGTGGGCGGACGCGAAATCGGTTTCCTGTTTGGCCAATATAAACGGCTGCGCAACGAATTCACGGGCGTCCTCACAGGCAAGGGCCTGGGATGGGGCGGCTCGCTGATTCGTCCCGAAGCGACCGGCTATGGCTGCGTTTATTTCGCGCAGGAAATGCTGAAGACGAAAAAAGACAAACTGGAAGGCAAGGTGTGTCTGGTTTCGGGCAGCGGCAACGTGTCGCAATACACGGTTGAGAAGCTGCTCGACCTGGGCGCGAAGCCGGTGACCTGGTCCGATTCCGACGGCGCGATCTATGACGCCGAGGGCATCGACCGCGACAAGCTGGCGTTTGTGATCGATCTGAAAAACAACCGCCGCGGCCGCATTAAGGAGTATGCGGAGAAATTCAAGAAGGCCGTATACAACCCGATCGACCGGAAGCTCGACCACAACTGGCTGTGGAACATCAAGGCCGATTGCGCGTTCCCGAGTGCCACACAGAATGAGATCAACGCGAAGGATGCGGCGAACCTCATTAAGAATGGCGTGAAGGTTGTCAGTGAAGGCGCGAACATGCCGAGCACGCTCGAAGCAACCAAGCTGTTCCTGGAGCACAAAGTGCTTTATGGACCGGCCAAGGCTGCGAATGCGGGCGGCGTTGCCACATCCGGCCTCGAAATGGCGCAAAACAGCGCGCGTATTTCCTGGACGCGTGAAGAGGTTGATGATCGCCTGCACAAGATCATGATCTCGATTCACAAGAGCTGCCTGGAAGCGGCCGAGAAATATGGCACGCCCGGCAACTATGTGAATGGCGCGAACATCGCGGGCTTCCTGAAAGTCGCGAATGCCATGCTCGATCAGGGCCTGGTGTAGGTTCGTCTGGCGCGGACACTTGTCCGCGACTCGGTAGCTGAGAAGTATGCGCGGGAGGGAGCAATCCCTCCCGCGTACTTTTGTTGAGATTAGGCATTGCGCATGCTCTCCCGCCGCTTGACGATCCTTCCTTGCCCGGCTGATGATAGCGCTGGCAGGAAAACGGCCAGCCGGTGATCGCAAGCGGCCGCAATCGTGGCCCGCTCTCCTGGCTTCCAGCCAAGAGTCGCAACAAAACATCTCAAAAAGGAATGCACATGACACAGATTCAACGGAAGTCCGCGTCGCTGATCGCGGCGTTATTATTCGCGTGCCTCATTTTCGCGCAGTTTGCGCAAGCCGACGAGGGAATGTGGACCTTCGATAACTTTCCCTCAAAAACAGTGGCGACAAAGTATGGCTTCTCGCCTTCGCAGGATTGGCTTGACCACGTCCGCTTGTCGTCTCTGCGCATTGCCGGCGGATGCTCGGCATCGTTTATTTCTCCACAGGGCCTGGTGATGACCAATCATCATTGCGTCGTCGAGTGCGTGGCCCAGTTATCGACCAAGGATCGTAATTTCCAGGAGGAGGGCTTCTCCGCGAAAACGCCCGCCGAGGAGCGCAAGTGCCCGGATTTCGAACTCGATCAACTCGTCGAAATTCGTGACGTTACCAAGGACGTGCAGGGTGCGGTAGCGGGCAAGACCGGCGACGAGGCCAACAAGGCGCTATATGCCAAGCGAGCCGAGCTGCAACAAAGCTGTGGATCGGATAAGAGCGTGCGTTGCGATCTGGTTTCGCTCTACCACGGCGGCATTTACGATCTCTATCGCTACAAGCGATACAACGATGTACGCCTGGTGTTTGCGCCGGAATTTTCGGTGGCGCAATTCGGCGGCGATCCCGATAACTTCAATTTTCCGCGCTTCGATTTCGATATCGGCGTCGTGCGCGCCTATGAAGACGACAAGCCTGCCGCCACACCGAACTATTTGCGCTGGAGCGCCAATGGCACCAAGGATGGCGACTTGGTTTTTGTCCCCGGCAACCCGGGCGGCACCAGCCGCGGCCTCACTGTTTCGCAACTGGCGTTCGAGCGCGACACCTTTTTCCCCTCCAGGACACCTTATATAGCGGAGCTGCGCGGCCTGCTGGAAGAGTTCATGACGAAGGGGCCGGAACAGGCACGCGAGGCAAAAGAGGATTTATTCCTTCTCGAAAACGGTTTTAAGGTCTACATCGGCCGCCAACAGGCGCTGCTCGATCCACAATTTTTTGGAACCAAGGTGAAGCAGGAGCAGGAATTGCGTGCGGCCACAGCGAAGGACCCCAAGCTGGCTGGCGATGTTTCGGCTTGGGACGACATCGCGCAGATACAACAAGTGCGCACCAAGCTTTTTATTCGCAACACTGTGTTGACCAGCCGAGGATTCCGCGCGGGGTTGCTCGGCTATGCGATCACGCTGGTGCGCGCTGCAAACGAACGCGCCAAACCCAATCGTGATCGCCTGCCCGAATTTACAGATCAGGCGCTGGTCAACGTGCAAGAAGAACTATCGGCACCGGTTCCAGTTTATAAAGATCTCGAGGAAATGGGGCTGACATTTACATTTAACAACGTTCGGCGTGACTTGGGAACCGACGATGCGCTGACTCGAAAGATGCTGGGCAAGGAATCGCCGGAGCAACTGGCCCACAAACTGGTAAGCGGCACGCATCTCGAAGATGCGAAGGTGCGTGAAGAACTGTACAAGGGAGGTGCGAGCGCAATCGCGGCCTCGACCGATCCCATGATTCGATTCGCCGCTTCTATCAATGACGAATTGTTGGCCGTGCGAAAAGAGGGTGAGACGCAGGTCGACGCTCCCACGCGAGCCGCCGCGGAAAAAATCGCTAAAGCGCGGTTTTCGATCTATGGAACCAGTGTCGATCCGGATGCAACTTTCACTCTTCGCCTAAGCTATGGCACGGTGAAGGGATTTGAAAATGCCGAAGGCAAGTTTGTCGAACCGTATACGACGATCGGCGGCTTGTTCGAGCGAACCACCGGGGCTGATCCCTACGAACTGCCGGAGAGTTGGCTGAAGGCGAAAGGATCGCTGAATCTCTCGACACCGATGAACCTTTCGACTACGAATGACATTATTGGCGGCAATTCCGGAAGCCCGTTAATCGATAAAAACGCCAATGTTGTCGGCCTGATTTTTGACGGCAACATTTTCTCTCTTGGCGGCGACTATGGCTATGAGGGAGCGAAGAATCGCGCGGTTGCCGTCGATAGCCGCGCCCTGCTTGAAGCAATGCGGCACGTCTACCACATCGACCGAATCGTGGATGAAATCGAGGCAGGTAGAAAGTAGAGGAATCGAGCGCCGTCCGCTTGAAGCGCCGGCGCCATGTTTCAGCCACAACAACACCACCATAAAGGAAAAGGGCGGAGCAGATCATTGCGATCTCTCCGCCCTCGCGTGGTTTCAGGAGGACGACCTCGTCACCACTGCCTGCAAGCCGTGCTCAGGGCTTGCATTTCCAGATGCTCTTGGTCCCCTTGTTTTTCGGACCTGATTGCTTGAACCTTATTCCTTCGGGCTTCTGCGCCAGATGGGAAGGGCCGGGTTCCATGTGTGTACTTCCTTCTGAAAATCCAGCTCCTTGCCTCTTACTCCCACTCCAACCGGCACTAAGTGCTCCACAATCTCTGCGATTCTGGTATCGAGCCGCTTGCGCAGCTCCGGATTCGAAAACTGCTCAACGAGCGCCGACGGCGCTAATTCACCGCGGCCTTCGCAGAGCGGACAGTTCACATTTGTTTTTTGTTCCAACATGGGGGCACTCCCGCATTGCGCGCTGATGGCTCGCGCATTCCGATTAAACGCCCGAAGAACAAGCGGTGACAGTGACTTTTGACTCAGTAATTCGTGACGCGCCTCACAGAGATGAGTGGCTAGACAGCTTGCCTTTGCTCTCGCTTACTCGATCGAAAATACGGCGTAAACGGTAGCGTCGCTTCTTACTTTCTGCGGGAACAGGGTCAGCACGGGGAGGGGAGGCGGCGGTGGTGGCACCTTTATCTCTGGGAGCGCCTTGTCCCCCCCTATTTTGGTCACCGGCGCGCTATTACTTGCATAGACCAGCTCTCCCAACTTCGTTCCTAATCCCTGTGCCATTTGCTCCGCGACCATCCGAGCCTTCGCCAAAGCAGCGCTGCCAGCTTTGGCCTGCAAAGCGACCGGATTGGCAACATTCCACTCCACGCCGTTAAGTTCATTGGCGCCCGCCTTCACTGCTAAATCGACGACGGAGTGTGCATTCGACACGGGGACACTCACGTGCCACGATTGCTCGGCGGTAAATTGGCGATCCTTCTTCATGTCCGCGGTCCATTTTTCGTCAATCTCTGTTCGTGACAGGCCTAGTTTGTCGGTCTCAATGCTAGTTCGGGGAATTTTCGCATCTAACAATGCCGTAGTAATCTTTTCAGCCACGCGAACATTTTCGTGAAAGGCGCTGTCTTGTGTCGTCCCGTAATTGTGGTAACCGATTTCAACTAAGGCAACCTCTGCATCGGCTGTGACGGAATCGTCGGCAGTTACGGCAATCGTCTTGTTCTGGCGGTTCACTTGGATGTCTTGAGCAAACAGCAAACATGTGCTGGCGAGAACGCCGACTAACAAATAGCGCTTCATAACTCCTCCGAGGATTGATCTTCGAGATATTACAGGAGAGGGACAACCAAGGGCAGTGGTCAATAGCCTGACTTAGAGAACTCTATAAGAGCTCTCAGCTTCTCCGCCGCCGCACCCGAGTCAATCGCCTTCACCGCCAGCGGCATCGCATCCCGCAGATGATCCGCGCGTCCAGCTGCCACTAACGCCGCTGCCGCGTTCAGCAACACCACGTCGCGTCGCGCGGACTTCCGCCCCTGGAAAATTTCCCTAATCAGCGTCGCGTTTGCAACTGCGTCGCCCCCGGCGATGTCGTTCAGCGTCGCCCGCGCCAGGCCAAACTCTTCCGGCGTCACCTCATATGTGCGCACCTGACCCTCCCTCACTTCACCGATTCGCGTCGGCCCGCTGATCGTGATTTCATCGAGACCGTCGCTGCCATGCACAACCAGTGCACGATGCAGTCCCAGCATGCTGAGCGCCTCGGCAAGTTTCTCGACGAGATCGGCCGAATAAACTCCCACCACCTGACAGGTTGCCCGCGCCGGATTGGTCAGCGGACCGAGCAGATTGAATACTGTTCGAAGGCGCAGCTCCCGGCGTGCTGGTTGTACATACTTCATCGCTGAATGCATGGCTGGAGCAAACAGGAACGCAATTCCCACTTCCTTCAGGCATGCGGCGACGCGCTCGGGTGTGAGGTCAATCTTCACGCCCAGCGCTTCCATCACATCGGCGGAACCGCATTTTGAGGTCACGCTGCGGTTGCCATGCTTGGCCACCCGCACTCCGGCTCCGGCCACCACAAAGGCGGTTGCGGTCGAAATATTGAAAGTGCCGCTGGCGTCACCGCCGGTGCCGCTTGTATCGACGAGCGCATCCCGACCGGTGCCGCTGGCATCGAGCACATGATTCGTATCAGTCTGTTCTGCGTGAAGTTCAAGCGGTGTCGCCGCGGCGCGAATTGCTTCGGCGAATCCAACAATCTCCTCGACCGTCTCGCCCTTCATGTGCAGCGCCACTAGCAGCGCCCCAATTTGCGCGTCAGTGCACTGGCCAGTTAGGACTTCGCTCATCACGGTCCGCGCATGGTCGCGCGTGAGCGACTGGCGGTGGTCGGCGATGCGATGAAGCGCGTCAAGGATCATGGAAGACTCGAATCGAGAATCTGGAGAGAGCTTAAATCACGGACTCGGCAGGTACCACCTTGAAATTCGACCATCTGGCACAGCGAGACCGCGAATCACTTCCCAGTGTGACATCTGCGTTTGCGCCAAGCGTCGCGCGTTCTATAGAATCAAGAGTTTGCTGCACATCGGTTGAGCTGCAAGAATTGAAGCTGCAAGCAGGGCCTCCACTCCGGCGATTGTGTGTTGAGTGACGCGACCATTTCCAGTGATAGCGAACGACTGAACTACGAACCAGTGACTGCAAAGATTGACCACCAAAGATTGACTACCAACGAACGACGATTTTGGAATCATTATGAAAATTCATGAGTATCAGGCAAAAGGCATTCTTAAGAAATACGGCGTCGCCGTACCGCGCGGAACCATGGCAACCACAGTCGAAGAAGCTGAGGCAGCCGCCAAAGCCCTATTCGATGGTGGCGCGACTGGCGTTGTCGTCAAAGCGCAGATCCACGCTGGCGGCCGCGGCAAGGGCGGCGGCGTGAAGATTGCCAAGTCTCTCGCTGAAGCAAGCGACCTTGCCGGCAAGATCCTGGGCATGACGCTCATCACCCATCAGACCGGTCCAGAGGGCCGCGTGGTCCGCCGTTTGCTGATTGAAGAGACGCTCCCGATCGAGAAGGAACTTTATCTCGGCATTCTCGTCGATCGCGGAGAAGGCAAGCCCGTCTTCATGGCATCGTCTGCGGGCGGCATGGATATCGAGCAAGTCGCTGCCGAACGTCCCGAGGCGATTCTCAAGCAGTACATTGAGCCGGGGCAGGAACTGTCACCCTTCCAGGCGCGCAAGATCGCGTTTGCGCTCGGCCTCAAAGGATCGCAGATCAATTCCGCCGTGCAGTTCCTGACCAGTCTCTACAAAGCGTTTCTGGAGACCGATGCGTCGCTGGTCGAAATCAATCCGTTTGTCAGTTGCACTGACGGCCGTCTCTTCGCTCTCGATGCCAAGCTGAACTTTGACGATAACGCGATGTTCCGCCACGCCGATCTGAAAGAACTGCGCGACACAACCGAAGAAGATCCGCTGGAAGTCGAAGCCTCGAAGTACAGCCTCAATTACATCAAGCTCGATGGCAATGTCGGCTGCATGGTGAATGGCGCGGGACTGGCAATGGCGACAATGGACATCATTAAATACGCGGGTGGCATGCCGGCCAACTTTCTGGACGTGGGTGGCAGCGCCAGCGCCGACCAGGTCGCACATGCGTTCGAGATTTTGCTCAGCGACAAGAGCGTGCGCGCTGTGCTCATCAATATCTTCGGCGGCATTTTGCGTGTGGATATGCTGGCCACCGGTGTGGTCGAGGCGGCAAAGAAAACGAATATTCAGTTGCCCGTGGTCTTGCGGCTGGAGGGCACCAACGTACAGGAGGGCAAGAAAATCCTCCAGGAGTCTGGCCTGAATTTCATTGTGGCCGCAACCATGAAAGACGCCGCCGATAAAGTGGTAGCCGCCGCGAAGGGCGCATAGAGAGGCTCGATCTAGGGTGGAGGCTCGATCTTGGTGTGGAGGCCCGGCTTGGCCGCGTCTCCCCTAGATCGCGAACGACTTACGACCAACGATTTTTTGAAAGAGAGCAATTATGGCAATCCTCGCTGATAAAAGAACTCGACTGATCGTGCAAGGCTTGACTGGACGCGAAGGAACTTTCCACGCCAAAGCTTGCGCCGCTTACGGAACGCAGATTGTTGGCGGGGTCACTCCCGGCAAGGGCGGCACCACTCACGAAGGCTGGCCCATCTTCAATACCGTGCAGGAGGCTGCCGACAAGACCGGCGCCAATGCCACGATAATTTTTGTGCCGCCGCCGTTCGCCGCCGATGCCATCATGGAAGCGGCCGACGCGGAAATCGAACTCATCATCTGCATCACCGAAGGCATTCCCACGCTCGACATGGTGCGCGCATGGGATTTCCTGCAAGATCGGCGCTCGCGTCTGATCGGCCCGAATTGCCCCGGAATCATCTCTCCCGGCAAATGCAAAATCGGCATCATGCCTGCGCACATTCACAAAGAAGGCAACGTCGGCATTGTTTCGCGCTCGGGCACACTAACCTATGAAGCCGTCCATCAGCTCACGCAGCGCGGCATCGGACAATCGACTGCCATCGGCATCGGCGGCGATCCGATCATCGGCACAAATTTCGTCGATGCGCTCGACCTCTTTAACCGCGATCCCCAGACCGAGGCCGTCATCATGATCGGCGAAATCGGCGGCAACGCGGAAGAAACTGCCGCGGAATTTGTCCGCACCCATATGAAGAAGCCCGTGGTTGGCTTTATCGCCGGACAAACCGCCCCTCCAGGCCGCCGCATGGGACATGCCGGCGCAATTATCTCCGGAGGCAAAGGCACTGCAGCCGAGAAAATTGCCGCGATGGAAAAAGCCGGGCTGAAAGTTGCAAAGTCGCCCGCCGACATCGGCGAAACGCTGGCGTCCGTGCTGGGAGTAAAGGTTTAGAAGTCTTCTAGTTCCAGGGAAGCTGTCATCCTGAGCGAAGCCAGGCGAATGCCGAACGGAGTCGAAGGATCTATCCGAAAAACAAATCCGCGCCTTCAGCATGGCGCGAACGACTAGCGGTTAACAACGAACAACCAAGGACGAACGACCACTTCATGAAAACACTGCAACGCACTCTGACTATCATCAAACCCGACGCGGTCAAGAAAAACGCGGTCGGCGACATCATCGAGCAGTTCGAAAAGAACGGCTTCCACATTCTGGCCATGAAGATGCTCGAAATTTCTCAGCATCAGGCGGAACAGTTTTACGCCGTGCACGCCAGCCGCCCGTTTTACCACTCGCTTACGCAATTCATGTCGAGCGGCCCGATCGTTGCACTGGCGCTCGAAAAAGAAAACGCCATCGCCGACCTTCGCAAGCTGATGGGCGCCACCAACCCGGCCACCGCCGAGGAGGGCACCATCCGCAAAAAGTGGGCAAGCACGATCGAGCACAATGCCATCCACGGCTCCGACGCCGAGGAAACAGCGCGCTTCGAATTGAGCTTCTTTTTCGCGGGATACGAACTAACGCAGTAGCAGTTCCCGGTTCTCAGTTCCCAGTTCTCAGTGAAGTCTTAGAGGATTGGTTTTTCTGAGAACCGAGAACTGGGAACTGAGAACCTAAAATGCCTCTGGTCCAAGTCACCATGCTGCAAGGCCGCACCGCCGATCAAAAGCGGAAGATCGCCCAACGCATCACCGACACAATGGTGGAAGAAGCCGGCGCCCGCCGCGAAGGAATCGTCGTTACTTTTGTGGAAGTCTCGAAGGAAAGTTATGCTTCGGGTGGCGTGCTCATGGCAGACAAAAAGTAAGAGCGGTTCTCGGTTCCCAGTTCTCAGTGTAGTCGAGCAGAGGCCGTCTACCCGGAGTGGACCACTTGTATTTCATCCGCGAATGGCGTGTGTCAGCACTGAGCAGGTTCCCAATTAAGTAGACGATAATGACCAAACTTCTTAATGCCGCCGTTACTGTGGCAACTCTCATCGTAGCCGCCGCCATGAGTATTGCCGTTGGCGCTCAGACCGCTCCGGGTGTCCAGCCAACCGTGACGAGCAAATCCGCAACGATAAGCTTGAGCATAGCTGTTCCAATCAAGCACATTCCCATGGGGCAAAAACCATGGGTTTCCTTGACCTTGAGGAACCTCGGCAACGAGGAGATCCGCTATCCATGGGATCGAGTTCATGTCGAGGGACCCAATGGTGAACCGCCAACCACGCTACGCCAGCGTCAGCAGACAGATCGTCTGAGACCCGGGGAGCCAACACTTCGAATGGATGATTATGGACAGAACATCATTGCACCTGGAGGCTCCTTCACCATGAAATATGATCTCTCAGCGTTGTATGACTTTAAAGAGCCGGGTAAATACACCGTGTACATAGAGGTGGTCGATAGCTTAGCAGCCGGGGCCAAGTCCAGGACCGACAATGACTACTGGGTGCGCTCTCCGTTGGCAACGTTCGAGGTTGAGCCATCAGCTCGCTAACGCTCTAGGGGGCTGTCGAGAATAAACGAATGCACGAATGCGGGTTTTTCTGAGAACTCCTGCCTCACCCAATCGGCTCGAACAAATGCCCTTCGGTTCGATCGGCGATCTTGGGCAGATCTTTCTTGGCCAGCTGAAGAAAATGCGGCGAACCACGATGCGCTTCGAGCGCTGCATCGTCTTTGTACTGCTCGTAGATAAAGAACCGCCGCGCATCTGTTTTGTGCTTGTGCACCTGATACATCGCGCACCCCGGTTCCTTCCGCGATTCGGCGGAGAGTTTCTCGAAGATCGCCGCCACTTCGGACTCGCGTCCCACTTTTGCCATCCAGGTCACTGCCAGCACTACCATCCGTCGCTCCAGTTATTGCGGCATTGAATCATTGAGTTATTGAAACATAGCCTATGCCTGCCTGGCTCTTCAATCACTCATCGAATGTCGCGCAAATGATTGAATGCCTCAATGATTCGGTCCCAGGGCCTTCACAAACTCAGGAACCAGAATCGTCTGCTCACGGTCGGGGCCGGTTGAAATCATTCCCACGCGTGCGCCCGTTTCCTTCTCGATGAATGCCAGGTATTCTCGTGCGGCCTTTGGCAGATCTTCCACGCTGCGAATGCTCTGCGTTGGAGCCGCCCACCCCGGCATCTTCCTGAACACGCATTCGATCTTTTCATAGCCGCATGCCTGCGCCGGCACTTCTTCGGTTTCTTTTCCGTCGATTTTATATCCCACACATACCGGAATCTCCGTCAGGTGGTCGAGCACATCGAGCTTGGTCACCACCAGCCAGGAGATTCCGTTTATCATGCCAGCGTATCGAAGAAGGGGCAAATCCAGCCACCCCGTGCGCCGCGGACGTCCCGTCACCGCGCCATACTCGTTGCCTCGTTTGCGCAGATCTTCACCCTGTACATCCGTGAGTTCGCTGGGAAACGGTCCGCCACCGACGCGCGTGCAGTATGCCTTCGTGATGCCGATCACCATATCGATTGAGGTCGGAGGGACGCCCGTTCCGGTGACCGCTCCTCCCGAGGTCGCGCTAGATGATGTCACAAACGGATAGGTGCCGTGGTCGATATCCAGCATTGTTCCCTGCGCGCCTTCGAACACAATCGACTTCCCTTCCGCCAGCGCCCGATTCAGCAGCAGCGCCGTGTCGCGCACAAACGGAGCAATCTGCTCGGCCGCGTCAGCATACTCCTTAAACATTTTGTCGGGATCGAGCGGATCGGAATTGAACAGCGCGTGCCCGATCATGTTCTTTTCGCGGCAGGCATTTTCAATGTGCGTGCGCAACAGCTTCGTGTCCAGCAGGTCGGCAACGCGCAGGCCGCGCCGTCCCATCTTGTCCTCGTAAGACGGGCCAATACCACGCGATGTGGTGCCAATCTTCACGCGCCCTGGCGCATTTTCCGATCCCAGCTCCATCATGCGGTGATAAGGCAGAATTACCTGTGCGCGGTTTGAGATAAAAAGATTGCCATCGACCTTCACGCCCGCCGCCCGTAGCGAAGCGACTTCCTTCAGAAACGCCAGCGGATCGAGCACCACGCCATTGCCGATCACGCTGGTGCACTCCGGCCGCAGAATGCCGCCGGGCACAAGCTGCAAGACAAACTTCTTGCCGT
The DNA here is from genome assembly GCA_049589875.1 of Terriglobales bacterium. Taxonomy (GTDB): domain Bacteria; phylum Acidobacteriota; class Terriglobia; order Terriglobales; family Acidobacteriaceae; genus Acidiflorens. The sequence continues at coordinate 88,521 of JBAWBR010000019.1, read as the reverse complement.
TAATGATGACCGTATGTCCGGCATTGTGGCCGCCCGCATAGCGAGCCACCATCTCGAACGTCTGGGTGAGTACGTCGACTATTTTGCCCTTACCCTCGTCGCCCCACTGGGCGCCAACAATAACCGCGGTTCTTCCTCGCTTCAATTCAATCTCCGTATGGAATTCGCGCGGCCGCAAAGCCGCCCCTGGGGTCGTCCGCCGCGCTGAAAAAATCCGCTGCCGCGGGAACTTTGTTCGCACACACGGATCGCACGCCGCGCAATGATGATCTGGAAGACTTCTGGAAAATCGGCGGAGCTGGGTGTGTACGTCCTAGAATACCGGAAATGGCTGGCGGGTATCCAGTGGAAGCGAAGAGTCCTGATTTTTTCCTTCAGGGAATCAGAAAGAAACCCTCTTGAGCGAGGCAAAAATAATCTTATCGACCGCATCTATCTCCCCAACGTTGTGTTTTTAAACTTGGAATAAATTTTTCCAATGGAGGGTAAATGCGCAAGCCACGAATTTCTATTCTTCCCCTGTTGATTTCTGCCTGTGTTCTAACCTCCCTGGCTGGCGTGGCGTCGGCCCAAGTCCCGACGAAAGGCAATGTGTTCTTTGGCTATTCATACGAGAACAAAGCAATCCAGCAAGGTGACAGCGGAGGCTTAAACGGCTGGGATGCATCGCCTGAAGGCAAGTTCTTGCCCTGGATCGGCCTGGTCGTCGATGTTGACGGCCACTATGGTTCGCGAGACTATCCTGTCGTCTGCAATGGCCTCGGACAATGTTCAGGACCATTCAGCGCCAACATCACCGAGCACAATTTTCTGTTCGGCCCCCGAGTCTCGGTGCAGGTCAAGGGCTTTCGGCCCTTCGGCGAGATTCTTATTGGCGGAAGCCACGTCAGCCGCAGTAATGAAATCTCCGATTCAAACACTTCGTTCGCCAACGCGGTTGGCGGAGGCCTGGACTACCGCCTCGCGGGCCCAATCTGGGCGCGCGCTCAACTTGATTGGATTGGAACGCGTTTCTACGGCGACACCCAGAACGGCGTGCGTTTTTCGACTGGAATTTCCGTGCACTTTTAAATGTTCGCGGCGGGAACCTCAGGCGCTTGCCCGTTCGGGATCCCGGTCCGTACCGCAAGCGCGCTTAAATCTGATCGGGTCCCGACGGTTCAGGCTCGCGCACCGGTACGTCGGATATATCGGGATCGTTACGTTCTGGGGCATGCGCCGGCGGATCGTTGATCGGCGCTGGCGATGGCTCCGGGGGCGGCAGAGGGGTCGGTGCCGGCAACGGGTCCGACGGAACGCGCATAATCAGGATCGGCGTACCCTCGACCTTCATAAGCTGAATATTCATAGGCTGCTGTCGTAGGGAAGACGATTCAGGATTCTGAGAAAATGCGGGACTGCGCCTGTCGCTCTGAGCGACACCGGAGCTTCAGCTTCTTTCACCGTTAGCTCGTTTTGTGATTGTTCCTGGAGCGATTGCCCTGGATTGAGCACCACTCTCTTCTTATTACGGGCAACCCAGCGGTCCCACCATCTGGCGAATTCCGGGTTCTTTCTTCGGATCGTAAATATCGACATTCACTAACGAGTGTGCCGGGATTTTGAAGTTCGGTCGATACCCGAAGGTCCCTAGCTCTGCTGAAACGGGAGTGTATGAAAAGGGACTGCCTGCAAAGCATTCCGGTTTTCGCACAAAACGGACGACCAACCACCGGGGAACGAAGTATTACGATCTGGTGGGAAATTCTTATGGCTAAAGCACAGGCTGCGCTTGCACATTTTGAGCAAATGTTTGTATCCCTGCACGGTCGTAACACTGCTCAAGAATTTCGGCAACTTCAAAAAGCGCGTTGTTTGAATAGGTATTTGTATTACCAAGAAATTCGTTAAAGATCCCAGGTTCGATCAACCGTTGAACCGCCGGAGCGATTTCGCGAAACGTTGGCAGCACCATTCCGAATCCTTTTTCCGCGACCCATTCGGCGTTGTAGCGCTCCTGCGGCAGCGTTTTTTTATTGCATTCGACGATCACCGGCAAATGGAGCTGCAGCGCCTCGCTGATCGATCCGGGCCCGGGCTTGCCAATAAAAAAATCCGCCAGCGCCATGTAGTGCTCCACATCCTGCGTGAAACCAAGAACCAGCTTGGGCTTGCGGGTTGTGAGCGCCTCGATCTCGGCTTGAAGCTTCTGGTTGTGCCCGCAAATCAGAATAAGTTGCACATCGGCGCCGCTCTGGTCAATCCGGCGAACGATATCGACCATCACCTTCGACCCATGACCTCCGAAAAGCACGATCCCAGTCTTGCAGTCGGGATCGAGGCCGAGGCGGACCCGTTCCTCAATGCGAGTTTGCGCTGCGCCACCGAGTAATTGTTTGTCATAAAATTTCGGCTTCAAAACCATACCCGAGGTCAGGAAGACGTGGTCGGCGGGATGGCCGAGCGCCAGCGCCTGAGCTCGCGCACGTTCGGTGCCGGCAATGATATATTCGCTTTCGCGTTCAATCCAGAAGTGAGGAGGATAGTCGGCCAGATCGGTGATGAGCGTAACAAATGGAGTGGCGCGGCTATTGCTCTGGCCGTGGCTGCCGCGCAGGCTTTCCGAGACTTCGCGATTGAAGTGCGGAATCACCGATAAAACCATGTCGGTTGGATGTTCGGCCCAGTAGGACCGCAGCACGTTCACGATCGGCGTGTGGTAAATGCGAATGGTGGCCAGCAGAATTTTCAGGAGCGCCGGCGCGGGGCGCGTCCAGCCGCGCCGCAATATCTGGTTGTAGACATCCTGAATGCGAATCCCCGTGAAGCGCCGTATCAGATCCAGCTGGTCAAGCAACTGCTGGATGTCGAGAAGCTCGACCTCCCAGGGAGGGTTGCGCGAAGTAAGAGTACTTCGCACCGCTTCGGCAGCGTTACGGTGACCGCCTCCAGCATGATGAAAGACGATGGTTAGCTTATCCATTCTCTTCCGAGATTCGGCTCGCGCCCACTTGACTGGCGCACCGTGGGCCGTCAACTGCCAATATTTTCGTATTCGCTCTCGTCGGCAGATTCGTGAATAAAGTTTTCAACGGACTCCGCGTCACAGGAGAATTCAAATTCCGAGTCCTCCGGCTCTGCGATTGGACGTGGCTTGCCCGTTTCATCTGCGGGCTGGTCGCCCGCGTGAGCTTGGGCGCAATCGGCGTCCCCGGCATAATCGTGAATCTGCACGCCGTCTTCGCCCACTGTGATATATGTGAGCCGCTCGCCGATCCAGGCGCCGCAGTTATAGTATTTAGCTCCATCTTCGCTTTTCTGAAGAGCGGCGTGAGTATGCCCGCAAAAGATGCGGCTGGCCTGCTGATGCCGGGCATGGGCCAGCGCACCGTCCGCCACTTTTTCTGACAGGCGCTGCCAGCGCGTGCCCAGCCGGTCGAGAAAGCGACTCAGTGCTTTGTTCTTCGTATCCCACTTCTGCAATTGCAGGTAGAGCAGCGTCCCGAACCAATAGTTCAGGCGCACATTCTTGACGACAAAATTATCGAATTGATGGCCATGCACAGCGATATGGCGCAGGCCTTGATAATTCCACCGATACTCCTGGTAAACCCGTACGCCCACCAGATGGGACATGATTTCGGCTAGTCCGTGGTCGTGATTACCTTCGACCCAAACCACTTCCACGCCTCGCTTGGGATTCGAAAGCTTACGGATGAAGCCGAGAAACTTCCAATGCTCTTTCTTGAGTCGGCCGAAATTAAGGTCGGCGAAGATATCGCCAAGCAGGATGAGGCGGCGATACGAATTTTGCCGCAGCACATGGAGCGCCTCGCGCGCCCGGCTCATATCCGCGCCGAGGTGCAGGTCCGACAAAATCAGCGTGTCGCAAACCATCGCAGCCACGCTTTTTATTGTCCTGAAAAATTGTTACGGGGTGATGAATTAGGTACCACGAAAGGGACGACGGTAACGGGTCAGTTATCAGGAGGCGAAGCTCGCTGCGCAAACGAGTCGCAGAGAAATAATTTCTCGACACGAATTTTCGCACTCCGGTTTTAGTGCGACGGAGGAACATATTCTGTGGGAGGCGCGGCGCCCTCCCCAAAGAAAAACTGTTCCATCTGCTTCACGATCACTTCCTGATCCTGCTTGCGCGCGGGATTGAGACGATACTCGTTCAGCAGCATCTTGCAGAACTCCATCCACTGATTCCACGCCTGCTGCGAGACATTCTCGTAAATTTTCTGGCCCAGTTCGTTGTCGAAAGGCGGCTCGGAAAGACCGGGTAATTGCTGTTTAAGTTTGGCGCAGAAGACAGTGCGTTCAGGCATAAATTTTTCTACGGAAATTATCGCACATGCCCGCGCTCGACTTGGTGCGGAAGAACACATGAAAGAGCGAGTGGACGGGAAAACCGATCCGCGAATTCCCGACGAACGGTTTCAGTCGCGCGTAAAAACTTGAACGACAGGGAGGCACGTAGTCGGCCACATCGCGAAAAAATTTGAGATTTTTATTGACAAATTACATACGAATGGCAATATCTTGTATCAGGACAGCCGCTCATACTAGTCGTAGGGTGGCCCGGGCATCAAGGTGCCCTGTCGAGAACCTTGGGAGAACAAATCGTTCAAACGGAGGAATGCTTCATGGCAACCAAGAAGAAAGCCGCCAAGAAAAAGAAACACTAAGCGGACGATGCTCGTCCAGAAATCCCCAGAGCCTCCCGAGAGAAGCACCTTTCGGGAGGCTTTTCCATCCGGCGACGTATAACTGCCACCGGACAACATCGGGCGGTTAATTTATCTCTGCTCGGAGACCGCCGGCGAAATCATATTCGTTGCTGTTCCCAGCTCTCCTCCGCAGTATGGGCAGAACTTATCCCCCGGATTTACGCTGTGCTGACAGTGCGGACAGACCGGGCTCAAACGGCACCGGCAGCGCGGACAAAAACCAAATCCCGGTTCGACAACTGTGCCGCATTGCGGACATTTCAGCAGCCGCGGCTTCCGCAGAATGAAGTAGAGAACAATGCCGAGCGCGTTGGGAATCACGATCGCAAGCAATGTCCAAAGCGCGCGGCTCATGCCGCGCCGTCCGGCGTCCCGATTAATGTAGCCAATGAGCAGGATGTAACACGCGACCAACGCTCCGGCGATAATCCCGAGCAACACCATCACGGGCAAGGGTGGGTTCGACCGGGCACTTTTGTCAGACAAACCGGCAAAGATCAACACGCCGATCATCCCCACCCATCCCAGGCCCGCAAGAAAGAAAGCCCATGGTGAAATCGAGCGGACCTCATCCATAAAGCTCGTCGATGGTTCATTCCTGACCGGCATACCAACCTCCTGAATCTGTTTCCGCTCCGACTCATTCTCGCTTCACTTCTTATTTCCCAGCCTGCGCTCGAATCAATCGATTCAAATCAATCTGGCTTGGCTCAATCCCGAACCGGCCCGTTGCCATCCGCCCAATGCGTGCCTCGCGCCAGCAGCAGAATGCCGGCCAGAACTCCCGGCATAAAACAAACAACGGCAAACGGAATCTCCCACACTGGCGGCGCAAGCTGCACCTTCTGCCCAAACCACGCCACCCCGGTCCAGAGCGCGGCAGTAGTGAGAGCGGTACACAACGTTACTGCGACGCAACAGACTGAAATCATCCAAACGCGTTCTTGCCGTTTCTGCAATTCCTGCGCGCGCTGCCGCACTCGCACCCGTGTCGCCGACACCAGACTCGCCCCCGCCGTAATCGGAATTGCGCGAAGCGACAAAACCGTTGCCCGCGACGTCTCTGCGAATTCTCGGCAGGCAGCGCAGCTTTCCAGATGCGCCCTCAGCCAGGATTCTTTCTTGTGCGAGATTTCTTCCGGACCTGACAACACAATCAGCATCCGCGCGCGTTCATGTAGATCGGCGTTCACAAGCGGGCTCCTTTCACCCACGGTTCCAGAGCGCTCAGGCCCCGATAGATGCGCGATTTCACCGTGCCCAGGGGCGCGCCGGTCACTTGCGCAATTTCTTCCAGCGACATCCCCTCTTGAAAACGAAGCACCAGCGCTTCGCGATACTCCGCCACAATATGCTCCATACCAGCGGAGATATGTTCGTTCTGCTCCCGCTGTACCGTCGCGTCGAACGCCGTTGGCTGCCCGATGGCGGGAATGTCGAATGGCGCAGAGTCCTCGCGATCCGTCAGGCTGTCGAGGCTCGCGGGCTGCTTGCGTCGCATCTGGTCTATAACCAGATTTCGCGCGACCGCAAAAAGCCACGTGCTGAACTCATGACGGCCGTCATACTGGTGGCCGCGTTCCAGCACCCGAATCCAGGTGTCCTGAAAAAAATCCTCGGCCTGTTCGCGGCTGCCGGTTAGATATACAAGGTAGCGCAGAAGGCGATGCTGGTACTTCTCGATCAGGTGATCGAGCAGATCGGGATCGCGGCGCTTGAGTCCACGAGCGATCTCTGTGTTTTCATCCGCCATTGCGTCCACGAAATAGCAGGTCGCGTTCATGCTACCGGTATGTACGGAGAAAGGCTAAAAAAAGACGCCCAGTTCTGGGCACTGCCCATAAATCACTGATAACTAGGTAATCAGACTTCGGGCAACGTATGAAAGGCAAGGCGCCGAGATCGGCGGCAACGCGGGCCCCTCGAATTGTCGTCTGGTTGACCAAGCAGATGCGGGAACGCCCCGATGCCCTTTTGGTGGTTGTCCCGACAGAGCGGATCGTGCTAGAAACGCCTATAGGAACAACGGAAGCGACGTCATGCCTCTGCGAAAAAAACCGTTGAAGCGGCCCGTGCGCAACATGGAAGTGATTATTCCCGACAAGCTGTATTTCCGCATCGGGGAAGTCGCCCGCCTGTGCCGCCTTCCAGCCTATGTGCTTCGTTTCTGGGAAACCGAATTTCCTCAACTCAAGCCGGTCAAAAGCAGCACCGGCCAGCGCTTGTACCGCAAGCGCGATGTCGAGTCAGTAGTCAAAATCAAGAAACTGCTCTACGAAGATGGATTCACCATCGCCGGCGCCCGCACGCAGTTGCGCGAAGAAATTAAATCCGACCGCAGTCAGTCGGCACTGCCTTTCCCTGCGCCGGCAGTGAACGTCGCCCTTTTCCGCAACGAACTCCAGCAGATTTTGCACATTCTCTCAGCACAGCGCTGATTGTGGACGGCCTGAAGGCATACGCCATTTCACAGATAGGGCAGCATGTCATTTTGTACGCCCGGTTTACCGGCCCATGTTGCTATGCTGCTGCGCCTCCATATAGCACCTCAGCACAGCGTTGATGGTCGTCTGATAGCCTTGCCCGCGCTGCCGAAAAAAACTGAGGACATCGGGATCGAGGCGGAGCGTGATCTGTTGCTTCCGTCCCGGCCAGCGAATGGCGTGCTTGAAAAAGCCGGGCCCTAGTTCCGGAATCTCCGAGAAATTGATCTCCGTGTCTGGCAGAGCGCCAACGCGCTTCCAATTCGTTTTTGACCGCTTCTTCGTACTGTCTCTGCTCACGGTGATTTGCCTTTCTCAGTGAGATCACGCGAATTACATCTGTAACTCCAAATGTAGCTACGTGTAAACAAGAATTTGCCTTAAGCCGGGAAAATGATCCCAAACAACTTCAGTTTCTCTATAAAACGTTTCGATGCAGTTTCACTCCGCTCTCTGTTGTCATGCAACTTCGCGGTCCGGGCGTTTGTTATATTTCTGAAGGAATGTCTTCTCGCTACGACCGCTGGATGTATGACTGGGAAACCCGCCTCACGTCGGTAGATAACAACCGTGTTGTGCGCCCCCTGGACTGGGGACTGGAATGGACGCGTAACTGGACGGGCCGCAACGGCGGCCCCGCCGCCAACGACTCCCGGTCTCTAGTCGAGTATTTCTCGCGTTTCAATGACCGCATCATCGAGTCAAGCGACGATTTTTATTCTTATCGCACGCCTGCTGATTTCCGCCTGGAGAAGCGGGAAGTACAGGTCTTCAGCACACGCGAAGTTCCCGACCCCCGCCTGGAAGAAAAAGTGCGCGGCACGTATGCGCAATTTCTCCGCTTCACTTCGCCAATCGAGACTCCCTTTCCGGAAAATAATCTCGTAAATGCGCGTTGGTTCCCGGCTCGCGGGCGGCGCGCGGTGGTGCTCCTTCCTCACTGGAACTCCGACGCGCTGCACTACGCGAGTCTTTGCCGCGTATTGAACTGGCTGGGTATTGCCGTGCTCCGCCTCAGCATGCCATATCACGACATTCGCCGGCCCCCTGAAATCGATCGTGCCGATTACGCGGTTTCCGCCAACATAGGTCGCACGCTCGATGCTACCCGCCAGGGAGTAATCGATGTCCGCTGCTGTTTTGACTGGCTGGAAACCCAGGGTTACACCCGCCTTGGCATAGTAGGCACGAGCCTGGGATCGTGCTACGCCTTCATTGCCACCGCACACGATCCGCGCATAAAAATTGCGGCATTCAACCATGCGTCGACCTACTTCGCCGATGTCGTGTGGCATGGGCAATCGACGCGCCATATTCGCGAGGGATTGGAGCCCGCAATCAATGTGGATGACCTGCGGCAGGTCTGGAAGGCAGCCAGCCCAATGGTCTATTTCGATAAATTTGCCCGCTGGCCGCGGCGCTCCCTGGTTATCTATGCGAACTATGACCTGACATTTCTGCCCGAATTCTCGCGGCAGATCGTGGCGGAATTTGCCCGCCACAGCCTCGACCATAAAGTTGTTGTATTGCCCTGTGGGCACTACACAATGGGAGAGACACCCTACAAATACATGGACGGTTGGCACCTGGCCAGTTTCTTGAGAACGGCGTTTGAATCCGCGTCATGACACCGGCAATTGCGTTCGCTGCCGCGTTCGCTTCCTAGGATGCCGAAAACGGACTTGGAAGCAATAGGTTCAGTTCTGAACTTTTCCGCAAAATATTGTGGCAGCCGGACCTGTAAGCCGAATTCTGTCTGCCTTGCGGCAGGACGATCATTCCTCTGGGCCGCGCATTACTGCCCGGCTCTAGCGACCTACCCGGAGGTTTAGCGCACCGAGCCAGCACGCGCCCGCCGCCGCTGCAAAATCTTCACGCAGCTTCCGTTGCAGATTCCTGATGCCAGGAAAACCTTGCAGCGACGGCGTTCTTCCTCCCTATTTGGTCTTGCTCCGTGTGGGGTTTGCCCTGCCCGCGCCATTACTGCCGCGGCGGTGCGCTCTTACCGCACCTTTTCACCCTTACCTGAGCCTTGCGGCCCCGGCGGTATGTTCTCTGTGGCACTTGCCGTCCAACCGGCTTGAACCGGCCGTCCCGGACGTTATCCGGCACACTGCTCAGCGGAGTTCGGACTTTCCTCTGCATTGCTGCAGCGATCGTCCGGTCCGGCTGCCAACTTGATCATTATAGTGCACGCGCAATAGGGTCCAGAAAACTCCGACTTCCAGGCTGCCGGCCCGAATCTGGCTTTCAATCTGACCGCGCCTCACTCCTTCGGTGCCATTGCGAGCGGATACGCCAGCAGCGCGACGCCGATCAGCAGCGGAATCAATCCCATAAGATAGGCGGGCTCCTCATGTTCCACTCCATGCAGGAACGCCATCATGCCAATCCCGACAGCCGCTGTGATCAAACCTCCCAGCTTCAGGCCCTCTAGTCGGCGCTTTCTTGCATTTCTCTCCTGCTCGCGGAGGTATTCGATTGCCGACTTCGCACCTTCGCTTGAACTTTCGGCGATTTTTTTCAGTGCCTCGGTCGTGTAATAGACCTCGCGCTCCTTGCGCCGCGCGTCGGACCACGACGCGACTCCTAGAAACGAAAACAGCGCAATACTGCCCACGATCGGCACAAATATACCAACTACCGGAATCCAGTTGTCACCAATCTCCGTTAACATGTCGTCCTCGCATCCCTTTCCGGGCTTTCATTCGGTATGACCGTAGACGGGGAGCGGCGGTTTCACTTTTTTCGAAAGAAAACACCAGCAGAGCAACTCGGCTAGTAGCGCGGGTTCCGGACCACCCTCGCGCTTGGGTTCAAGTTCTCCCACCCCTGTCCTGGAGCTCCAAATGTCAAGGCGAATCATCACAGACATTTTTCAACGCCTATGAGATTCTGAGTCAGGAGTCGTTTCTAGAGCTGCTTTGTCGTCGAGCACAGCGCTCAAAACGCCTCCATTTTCATTTTGCGGCCAGTGAGCACACCTAAGTCCATATTTTTGAATACTTTGCATGTAACTATAACGTATTCAATACTTTAGGAATATATATGAGGGGGGGAGGGGGGCGAGGCGAGGAGTTTTTCCATGAACGCGTCACTTCATCGCACCGCGCGGAGAAAAATACGTCGCGGAGACTTTTCACCCCGGCGGCAACTACTGCGGTTTAAGCGATGAAGCCAAAATAATGCAGCCGCTGCTTCGCCGATTCCGTCATACCCTATGGACGAAGTCTGGCATGAGCGCACTCGAAGATCGAACTGCGGTTGAACAGGTATTAGCGGGAGATGTCCCTGCCTTCGAACAGATTGTTCGGCGCTGGCAGTCTCCGCTCATTAACCTGGCCTACCGCTTTTGCCATGACCGTAGCCGCGCCGAGGAAATGGCGCAGGAAGCTTTCCTCCGCGCCTACCGCGCACTCGCGCAATGGCGCAAGGATGCGGCATTCTCCACCTGGCTCTTCGCCCTGGCTACAAATTTTTATCGGTCGGAGTTGCGCCGGCTTCCCGCAGCCAGCATTTCGATCGACGATGTCCGCGAGCCGATCGATCCTCGTGCCATTGACGGCGGCCTTGAGGATCGTGATCGCGACCTGGCGATCCGGCGCGCCGTTTTCGCGCTACCCGCCAGGTATCGCGAGGCCCTGATTCTTTTTTATTTTCACGAGATGGATGTTCCCGCCGCCGCGCGCAGTCTCGGATTGCCAGAGGGCACATTCAAGGCGCGCCTGTTTCGCGGACGCGAGATCCTGCGCGGTAAACTGCCGCAACTGCTGGCGCTGCCCAGGTTGAAGGAGGCCTGAATTATGCTGGGAGAAAGCATGAAAGAAGACGATATGGATCGAGTTCTGTCGCACCAGGATGAAATCCTGCCCTCCTCCGGCTTCGTCGCCTCTGTCATGGGCGCGGTGCAGCACGAGGCCGCCATTCCGCCGCCCATCCCGTTCCCCTGGAAGCGCGCCCTGCCTATCCTTATACTCGCAGGCGTTGCGCTCGCGCTCGTGGCCGCCGGTTCGGTTTTGTTCATCATGCACGTAGGAATCATGAACGTCGCCCGATCACAAACCTTCCCGGCGGCGCCATCTTCACTTCCGTCCCTCTCGTCGCTCGCATTGCACGGCGACAATGCTACCGCATGGGTCTGGGTCGTTATTTCTCTGGTAGTGGCATGGGCCTCCGCAAAGCTCTCCATGCGCATGGCTGGCGGGGGGGTGTAAGACGGCCCAGCCCGCTCTGGGCATATATGACGCTCACTGGAGCCTCTTTGAGTCCGCTCCGGAAACGCACGCCCTGCAGATGGTCCTGCTAAACTTGCTAAACTCGTGCTGGGGGAACTTGGACGCCCACCGTCCCGTACCACATCTTGGAGCTCCAGGCCCCGCCCATGCATATATCCGAGGCCATCAAAATCGCTCTGCGATCGCTCTGGGCGAACAAACTGCGCTCGGCGCTCACGCTGCTCGGCGTGGTCATCGGCGTGGCGGCTGTGATTGCCGTGGTCACTTTTGTGAATGGCATCAACGGCTATGTGGCCGAGAAGATCCTCAACCTCGGCGCGGACGCGTTCATCATGTGCAAGGTTTCACCGGCGACCACCGACATCGATCACTACCTGGAAGCCATGAAGCGCAAAGACCTGACCATGGACGATTACCGCGCAGTGCGGGAGGAGTGCAAGCTTTGCTCCTACGTGGGAGCTTACGCTTTCAAACTCACTGGCCATGTGAAATACGGGGAGCATTCGCTCAGCGACACAATGGTGTGGGGAATGACCCCGGCGGTTGCCGTCACGCGCGACGTTGATATCGATGCGGGGCGCATGTTCGGAGAATCGGATCTGGAACATGACGCACCCGTGGTCGTGATCGGAACCGACATTGTGGACAACCTGATGCCGGGGGTCGACCCGATCGGTAAGGAAATTCGCATCGATGGCTGGATCTACCGCATCGTCGGAGTTGGAAAAAAGAAGGGCTCCACACTGGGGCAAAGTCTGGACAACTATGTATTCTTGCCCATGACCTCGTGGATGAAACAGTATGGCACTCGCGACATGAATATGCGGATCTCCGCAAAGACTGCGGGCGAGGGACCCGCGATGGACGCAACCATGGATGAAGCGCGAGTGATTGTGCGGGCACGGCGGCACGATGCTCCCGGCAAACCCGACTCCTTTGATATGGAAAACAACGCCAATCTGATGAGCATCTTCGCCGGCCTGACTGGGACCTTCTTCGTCGCCATGATCGGCATCGCGGCTATTTCCATGGTAGTCGGTGGAATCGTCATCATGAACATCATGCTGGTGTCGGTCACCGAGAGAACGCGCGAAGTCGGCATTCGCAAAGCCATGGGTGCAAAGCGAGCCGACGTGCTGCTGCAGTTCCTGATTGAGGCAGTTATTCTGTCTTTGACAGGCGGTATCGTGGGCGTGCTGCTCGGCATTGGCGTAGCCAAAGGCGTTACGTTCGCCATTGGGATGCCTTCGGTAATTAAACTCTGGGCGGTTTTTGCGGGATTGATCGTGGCTGGAAGTGTCGGTGTGTTCTTCGGCGTCTATCCCGCAAGACGCGCCGCCATGCTCGATCCAATTGCCGCGCTGCGCTTTGAAACCTAAGCGAGGAGGCGGATACCCCTCGACTTCGGCAGGGTCGCAATTCAGCGGTATAACAGGTTCAGAATTTGGGTTGCTGGTGGCCAGCAGCTAGAAGCGAATAGCTAAATCATGATGGGCAGAAGCGAATTCGGCGAAATTATCACGATGGCGCTGGAGACCATTCGTGGCAACAAGCTGCGCTCCGGCCTGACCGTGCTCGGCATCGTAATCGGAGTCGCCGTCGTCATCGGAATATCGTCAATCGTGCGCGGGCTCAACGACAACGTCAGCGGCATGATCAGCAGCATGGGATCGAATATTATTTTTGCATTTCACATGCCGATCACTTTCGGTCGTCCCACCGAAGAATTGCGCACCCGCAAGGAACTCACGTTCGAAGACGCCCAGGCAATGAAAGACCTGCCGCACGTCAAGGCTGTCACCGCGGGAGTGCGTTATGTTGAGCCGCAGTTTGGTAGCGGCACTTATGTGGTGAAATACGGCGACCGCAAAGCCAAGCAGACGATTCTCGAAGGCGACAACGCCTCAGCCAAAGATGTGTTTGATTTGGATCTCAAGTCTGGCCGCTGGTTCAGCGAGGTTGACGACGAGAGACGCGCTCCGGTAATTGTTCTGGGCGCGGATACCGTAGAGCAACTTTTTGGCGACTCCGATCCGCTGGGCAAGGAGATCAACATTGAGGGCGAGCTGTTCGAGGTAATCGGGGAAATCAACAAAGTAAAAAGTGCGTTTGGTGGCGGCAAGAATCCGGACGACAACAAAGTCTATTTCCCGTTGGCCACGCTGCGCAAACTTCACCCTGAACTCAAGCAGCATTTCATCAGCGTAAAGGCGACGTCGCACGCCGATATGCCAAAGGCCGTCGATGAAATGCGCGAATTGCTGCGCCGGCGGCGGCGCGTGCCGCCGGATAAGCCGGACAATTTCGCCGTGTTTACTCAGGATTCGCTGTCGGATGTGTGGAACCAGATTACGGGCGCCGTGTTTATTTTTATGTTCGCGGTTTCGAGCGTTGCTTTGATCGTGGGCGGAGTGGGCGTGATGAACATCATGCTGGTTTCCGTGACCGAGCGCACGCGGGAGATTGGCGTGCGCAAGGCCATTGGCGCGCGAAAAAACGACGTGCTGCTGCAATTCACCCTGGAAGCGATTACACTCACGGCGATCGGAGGAGTTCTGGGCGTGCTGGTGGGCGCTGTCATTACTTATGCGATTCGCGCGGTTTGGGATTCTTTGCCGGCGAGCATGTCATTTTTTTGGGCAGCGTTTGGCTTTCTCTCCGCCGCCGCCGAGGGATTGCTATTCGGAATCTATCCTGCGTGGAAAGCGGCGAATCTCGACCCAATCGAATCGCTGCGCTACGAATAGCCTGTTCAATCCATGCACCTCTCGCTGAGAATCCTCCTCGAAACGATAACTGCGGCCGGCACCCTGTGCTGCCTGTGCTTTTATGCGCTGTCCTTCGCCGGCCTGATAAGTTTTCTTGCATATGCCCGAAAGGTGAGCGAACTGGACACCCGCGCCGATGTCCAACTCCCGCCGGTTTCTATTCTCAAGCCGCTAAAAGGCGTCGATCCCGAAATCTGGCAGAGTTTTTGCAGTCATGCTGAGCAGGAGTATCCCGAGTTTGAGCTGATCTTTGGAGTGAGCGATGTGGACGATCCCGCATGCGAAGTCGTGCGAAGGCTGCAATCAGCCTATCCCGCTTGTCAGATCAAGCTGATCGTGTGCCAGCGCATACTTGGGACAAATGTTAAAGTCAGCAATCTTGCGCAGATGGTAGCCGAGGCTCGGCATGAAGTCCTGCTGCTGAACGATAGCGACATCCGGGTTGCACCTGATTATCTTCGACAAATCATCCCTCCGCTGAGCGATGCGCAAGTCGGCCTTGTCACCTGCCTGTATCGTGGCATTGCCGCAAAGACGCCCGGTTCGCGGCTTGAAAGTTTGGGAATTGCTACCGATTTTGTTCCCGGTATATTGAGTGCGCGGCTGCTGGAAGGCGGCCTTCACTTTGGGTTGGGATCGACGCTGGCTTTTCGGCGGGATGATCTCGCGTCAATCGGCGGTTTCGAATCTATTGTCGACTACCTCGCTGATGATTACGAACTTGGCCGCCGCATCTCGGCAATGGGCAAGCGCGTCGAACTGAGCGCGGCAATTGTCGCGACGTATCTTCCGCCGTACACGTTAGGCGAATTCTGGCGGCACCAATTGCGCTGGTCGCGTACCATTCGCGACGCCCGCCGCTGGGGCTATGCCGGGCTGCTATTCACGTTTGGATTGCCGTGGTCGCTGGCGACGCTCGTCGTCTCGCGCGGGGCAACATGGGCATGGATTCTTTTCGCTGCGACCCTCGCCGCTCGTTTGGTCGTGGGAATCAGAACTGCCTCTGGGGCGCTGCATGATCGCCAAGTCTTGAAAGATCTCGTCCTCATCCCGTTGCGCGACTTAATCGCCCCCTTGATCTGGTTTGCCGGATTAATCGGCAATCGCATCCGATGGCGCGGTGATGATTTTTATCTAAAAGACGGGCAATTGATCAAAGTGGACCGTGAGGTGGGGTAACTGATGGCCCAAGATTTCCCTCGTGCATCCCTGTGTGCCCGATGGTTAGAGCTTTTTATTCTCAGGGCACCGCATTCGCACGGTTCGAATAAATCGTCTTTCCGCCGCGCTGCGCGATCACGTAACTCGTCAGCCCTTTCAGCGCCCCAGGCTTTTCCTGATCGGTCCAGAGAAATACGCGCTGCGGCCCATTCCACATTTTTGCGAACGAAGCTTGCGTCTCCCACACCGGTGGCGCATCCGGAAACTGCGCCCCGTACCACATATTGCCTCCGGGAGTATGCAGGCTGAGCAGGCGAAATCCGCCATAAAAGTTCAGTGTGGAGGCATTCTCATACAGTCCCGTCACGACCACTTGATCTCCCGGTCGATATTGCTCGCGAATCGCCATCGCCAAATCCTTTGACGAAATGATCGGCGAAAAAATTCCGAAAGCAATTCGCACACATGCCAGAACCACCACCATCATCAAAACCAATGCTACGTTGGCCGCGCCAGCGCGCGCTTTACGGCGCAGCAGCCAGTTTGCGAATGACCCGAGCAGAAACGCCAGTGAAAATCCGAACAGCGGCAGCCGAAAAGCTCCCATGGCCGACGGAGTGAGGTCCAGAAAATGTCCGAAGGAAAGCGCGTAGTCCTGTGGATTTTTCCGCAACAAATCTGAGAGATCCGTTCCCGGCGCCGGCGCTCTCGAGAACCAGAGCAGAGACAATCCAACGACAGCAATCGCGATGCCTAATGCCAAGAGTATGTTGGAGGAGATTCGGCCCATGCGCCGCTCAGGGCTATCCGCGGGCGATTTGCGCTCCCGCGACAGCCATCCGCCAACCAGCAATGCCATACCTGGTATTGCTGGGATCGTGTAATACTCCTGCCGCGTGGAAAAGCTGAAGAAGCCTACAATCACAACATTCCACAAAAAAAATAGCAGATAGGCTTTCTGCCTCCGCGTCATTTGCCCGCCAAATTCACGCCATCTCCGCGGCACTTCTTGCAGCGACTGGGGCAAAAAAACTGTCCATGGAATCAGCCACAAAACCAGCAGAGCCCAGAACAGAAAGAGCGGAACCGTATCGTAATCTCGTGGCACTCGCGTACCCAGAAAGCGGCGCACGTGCTCGTTGATAAAATAGAACCAGAAAAATCCGCGCACATCTCCCTGCGGAGGATTGCGCAGCCCCGCGAGTATGTGCCATGGTGCGGCGATCGCGAGAAACCCCAGCACGCTTGAAACCAATCTCAGTTTGAGCAGATGCCGCAGATTTCCAGTTAGCAGCAGGTAGAGGCCAATTGCTCCGACTGGAAACACAAGTCCAATGAGACCTTTTGTGAGGACATTGAGCGCACAGACCGCAGCTAATCCCCAGCAAACCGCGCGGGAAGGCTGCTTTTGGTCAAGCGATATCAGAAAAAACCAGAAAGTCAGCGTGAGCCACAATCCCACGAGCACGTCGGGGATAAGAAATCGTGTAAACAAAAATGGACCCAGCGCGGTCGCGAGAACAAGCCCCGAATCCAATCCACCCTCGCCGCCAAATGCCCAACGCCCCAGGCCATATGTAGCTAGTATCATGGCCAAAACACCCAGCATCAGCGGGAAACGTGTGGTCCATTCACTAATGCCGAATAACTTATAACTCGCGGCTACGCTCCAGTACATCAGCGGAGCCTTTTCCAAGTAACGCTCGCCGTTGACATAAAGCGTCACCCAATCGTGGCGCTGAAGCATCTCGCGGGCTGCTTCGGCATGCACTGTGTCCGCATCGTCCAGCAGAGCCGGGCGCGACAAGCCCACCATGTAGACGACATACCAAAGCGCCACCAGACACAGCAGCGCGGCACGCCAACTGGGAAAGCCAGTGGGTTGCTGGGCGATTTGCTTGTCGGATTGCTGCGGATCGAGCGCGGCGGTGTGGGTCATCACCAAAATGTCATTATACGGGGACGCGGATCAAGCCCCAAGCGGGGCTTTGCGCACTCAATCGGCGGCCGTTCCGCGTGAAACGCCACGCTGGCCAGCCACTTCGCGGTAAATTTCGAGAATGCGGGCTACTGAGGTCGTCCATGAAAATCGTTGCGCCTGCTCATAGCCGCGTTGCTTCATACGGGCTCGCATCTCCGTATCGATTAGAGCCTGTTGCAATGCCCGGCGGATCTCAAAAACATTCTCTGGATTCACCATGAGTGCGGCATTCCCCACAACCTCCGGCAGGCTCGATGTATTTGACGTAACAACCGGCGTTCCATGCGCCATTGCCTCGAGGGGTGGCAGTCCAAAACCCTCATACAACGAAGGGAATACGAACACCTTGGCGACATCATAGAAAATTCGGAGCACGTCAATTGGAACGAAGCCGAGAAACCGCACATCATTCTGCACGCCGCTGCGGACTACCGTGCGACGCAATCGCGGATGGCTCGAAAGATCGTCGCCGATTATGATCAGCTTCAGGTCGTGGAACTTCTCTTCTTTGGCCAGTTCGGTCTTCAAAGAAGAGAAAGCCTCAATGATGCGCACCACGTTCTTGTGCGGACGGATTGCGCCCGCATAAAGAACGAATGGGTAATTCACCTGATAACGCTGGGCAATCACTTCGCGATCCGTGTCGCAGGCGTGCCCATGAAGAAAGCGCTCGTCGATCGCGTTATAGACCACCTCAATGCGATCGTCCGGAATTGCGAGCAACTTGTGGATCTCGCTTTTTGTAAATTGCGATACGGCCATCACCCGGGCCGCACCGCGCAACACGTTGCGCGTTAAATAGAAATGCATGCTGCGCCGCAGCAAGGACGCCTTGCTCGACCCATACATATGCTCGAGCAGATCGTGCACCGTCATTACATACCTGCAATTCAGGCCACGCGGAATCCAGAACAGGTGAGGAACGTGAACTACGTCGCAGGAAAGCGGACGCACAGCCGCGCGAAAATCAATATGTCCTTTGAGCGTGTCATCTGGGGCCGTTAATGCAACCATCTGAAAGTTCGCCGGAAGAGAACCGAAGTCGGTCATCTTCTCCGGCGGCCCAATCAGGAAATACTTACTTTCCCGATCCAACCTCGCAAGCGTCCGAACGACGTTGCGGATGTAGGTACCGATACCGAATTCCGTCATGCGACGGATGTCGATGGCAACTTTCACAGAGTGAATTTAAACACACGCCCGACACGAGAACACAGAAATTCGTCGCCAAGATCCGGATGCGGGAAGGGAGTGCGATGAATTCATCGCCGAGATTTTGACGGCCTTCTCCTTAAGATCTCGTTGGTTTAGACTCTGGCTTCTGCCGGCGCTTGCGCGCGCCGCTCCGCGTACAACGGGAATTCTTCCGCCAGCCCGAGCACCTGCTTGCGGATGTTGGCAAGCGCCGCGCTGTCCGTCCGGTTGTTAAGCGCCTCGGCGATCCAGCGTCCGATCTGGCGCATCTCGGCTTCTTTCATGCCGCGTGTAGTGACGGCAGGCGTGCCGATGCGAATACCACTCGGCTTCATCGGCGGATTGGTATCGAACGGAATCGCATTCTTGTTGACCGTGATCGCGGCCTCGCCCAGTGCCTTTTCTGCCTCGCTGCCGAGCATGCCCTTTGCGAACACATCAACCAGCATGAGGTGCGTATCCGTGCCACCGGAAATAATGCGGAATCCCTCCTCCGTGAAGGTCTCGGCCAGCACCTTCGCATTAGCAACAATCTGCCGCGCATACTCCTTGAAACTGGGCTGCGAAGCTTCCAGGAAGCACACCGCCTTCGCTGCCATGATGTGCACCAGTGGACCTCCCTGCATGCCCGGAAAAACAGTTTTATCGATGGGCGCGGCAAATTCCTGTTTGCTGAGGATCATCCCCGAGCGCGGCCCGCGCAGGGTCTTGTGAGTGGTCGAAGTCACAATGTGCGCATGTGGCACTGGCGAAGGATGCGCCCCTCCCGCCACCAATCCCGCGAAGTGCGCCATATCCACCAGATATAAAGCACCGGCTTTATCCGCGATCTGCCGCATCCGCGCAAAATCGATGATCCGCGGATAGGCGCTCCCGCCGCCGATAATGAGTTTCGGACGCTCTTTTTCTGCCAGCTTTTCCAATTCATCATAGTCGATGGTTTCCGTTTCCTTGGTCACGCCATAAGGAACGATCTTGTACGTCTTGCCGGAAAAATTCAGGTGATGCCCATGCGTCAGGTGCCCGCCATGCGCCAGGTTCAGCCCGAGGATCGTGTCTCCCGGCTGTATCACCGCCGCATACGCCGCCTGATTTGCCTGCGATCCCGAATGCGGCTGCACGTTCGCATGCTCCGCGCCAAACAATTTCTTCGCCCGCTCGCGTGCCAATTCCTCCACCGCGTCGGCGAATTCACATCCTCCGTAGTAGCGTTTGCCGGGATAGCCCTCGGCGTATTTGTTCGTGAACACAGAGCCAGCCGCTTCCAGCACCGCCTCGCTGACAAAATTTTCAGAGGCAATCAACTCCAGACCTTCATGCTGGCGGCGCTCTTCATTCTCAATGGCACCGGCTACCTGCGGGTCGACTTCATAAAGTGGACGAGACATTGCAGAGTTTTTCATGACAATTTCACCAGCAAAGATTGTAACTCGCAGGTGATCGGGGCGCATGCCTCGGGAAATTTCGGGTTGCGTGGACACGCAAGCCCTGAATCCAGCTCAAAGACGTGTCCCGTAGAATGGTGTACTCTTCGCATGATCAGGGATTTCGTTATCGCAGCATGTTTCTTGGCAGCCGCAAGCGGCCTGCGCGCGCAGGAGGTAAACCTTGGGCAGTCACCCGACGCGCCAAGCGTTTTCTCTCATCCTTCTTTTCTAAGGTGCGGCATGGGAACGGCTGTGTTCGTGTCTCGGCCACAGATAGTTACTCGGACGATTGAGCTTGGCAAGGAAGACACTTCGCACAGCGAGATACACTACCCTATGTGTGTCCCCCACAGGATTTCGCGCAGCATATTCAGAACTTCGTTCCGAACTCTGGGCTTTGCGGATCGTGCCAGCACGCGCGAAAACTGGAATCCGATCGCGGGTCCATCTTTCTGTTGTGCCAACTGTCCTTTGAAGACGCAAGATTTGCAAAGTATCCGCGGCTGCCGGTGGTCGCCTGTGGTGGGTACAAACCGCGAGAACAAGAGAACTCGGAATAACGTCGGCTAGCTAAATCGAGAACCGCTTCGCACAAGAACCGAGAATTGAGAACTGCCATTAAAATTCCACCGTCACAAACCGGGCAGCCTGCGCTCCGGTGTTGGTGAGCGAATGCGCATACCCTGCCGGCAGCCACATCACGTCGCCTGAATGCAGTTTCCACAACTCCGGTCCTTTGCCCTCTACATCGCTCCGCAAATTAAGATCGCTGACCGCAACCAGCAGATGCGGGCCCTCATGACGATGGCTCGGAACAATCGTCCCGGCGTCGAGTTCCGCTTCGGAAACGCGCACACCATCTCGCACGAAAATGACCTTGCTATGGCCTCCGGGGAAGATTTTGTCGCCGCCCTCCATTGGCCAGCGAGATCGCGTCTGCCGCAGCTTTTCATCCTGCAGGAGCTCGATTGCAACATTGCGAAAGGGTTGGTCCGAGAGATTGCGCGCTATGTGGGCGAAGTTCCCATCGGTAAAACGCGCCTCGCCATCGCTGAGATTTACTTCAACTGGCGGCTTGCCTTCAACCTCATTCGAAATGTGGCTGGGACCGAGCGACACAAACACATAGTCGTGCCTGTGCCGATGCAGCAGCGTCGCTGCGTGAGGTGCGACTTCCACTTTAAACACGCGCACGTAGCTATTTTCCAGCGCCAGATGATGCGCAGGCTCGGAAGTGATCTCGACCTCTTTTATGGGTTGAGCGGCCAGCAAGGGGAGCAGCGGGAACAACCATACAAGGCGCAGCATAGCGGGATTGTAGCCGAAGCAAACCCCAATTGTCCCGGCCGCCGGATGGCCGAATATCACGCGGTATAAACGATACTTCCGCCCACGATTGTCGCCATTATTTTTCCCGTCAATTGCCAGCCTTCGAACGGCGTGTTCCTCGATTTCGAAAGCGATTTTGCCGCGCTAAAAGTCCACTTCTTTTTAGGATCGAAGATTGTCACATCGGCGAACGAGCCGCGAACCAACGATCCGCGTCCACGCAGATCGAAACAGCGCACGGGCCCGGCCGTGAACAGCTCGACGATCCGTTTCAGGGGAATTCGCTTACCAGCGTGCAACCGCGTGATTGCCAGCGCCAAGGCCGTTTCCAGTCCTGTGATGCCGAAAGCCGCCCGCTCAAATTCCATTTCCTTTTCGTGCGCCGCGTGGGGAGCGTGATCGGTGGCGATCGCGTCCACCGTACCATCGGCCAGCGCGACTAGAATGGCCTCGCGGTCGGCGGGCGAGCGCAGCGGAGGATTCATCTTGTAATTGCTATCGTAGTCGCGCATATCCTCGTCGGTGAGGGTGAAATGGTGCGGGGTCACTTCAAAGGTGATGCGAGATTTGGCGCGCTTGCCGCGGCGCAACGGCTTCAGCGCGTCGGCGGTGGAGACATGCGCGACGTGCAGCCGCGCGTTGGGAATTTGCATCGCGAGTTGCACATCGCGCTCCACAATCGAGGCCTCCGCCGCCGAGGTCATGCCGCGAAGTCCGAGCCGGAATGAACGCGCGCCCGCATGCATGGAACAGTGTTCCGTCGTTCGAGTATCCTCGGCATGCTGCACTACGGGGAAATTCAGCTCGCCACCGAGCATTAACGCCTCGCGCATAATCTGGTCGTCGAGAATAGGCTTGCCGTCATCGGTGACCGCGATTGCCCCCGCGGTTTGCAACGCGCTGAAATCGGTGAGCCCGTTTCCCTTGCTACCCCGTGTAGCCGCCGCGATTGGAAAAATATTAACCACGGCTCCGCGGTCCGCCTGCTGAAGCCATTTCACCCACTCAACGGAATCGACGACAGGCACCGTGTTTGGCATGGTGCAAACGGAGGTGAACCCGCCGGCTGCGGCAGCAGCCGTGCCAGTCGCGATCGTCTCTTTGTGCTGCTGACCCGGCTCGCGCAGATGAACATGCAGATCGATGAATCCTGGAGCGACCACAAGACCGCGTGCGTCAAATTTATGATCGGCGCCCTTGATTTTTCGCGGGGCGGCGACTTCGGCCACGCGTCCATCCTTCAACAGAATGTCCATGGGCGCATCAATGCGCGCCGCCGGGTCAATCAGATGGCCGCCATGAATCAGCAGAGTCGCTTTGTCTTGGGTTTTCAAAATTCATCCTTCAGATTCTGTTTCCGAGTAAACGCTTCGGCTCGGACTGCGAGCTGAAGACAAAGCATCTTCACCGCATCTTGCCCAGGGCTCGCGCCAGGATCGCCATGCGTGTCGTCACTCCATTGCTTACTTCTTCCAGGATGCGCGTCTGCGGTCCATCGGCAATTTCGCTCGTCAATTCCAATCCGCGAATAATGGGTCCTGGATGCATGACGATCGCATCCTTTTTCGCCGCCCTCAATCGTGCCGGTGTCATCTGGTAGCGCGCAATGTACTCGGCCAAATCGATCTTCAGCCCTGACAACCGCTCCTTTTGCACGCGCAGCAACATCACGACATCGGTTCCGCGCAGAGCGTCTTCGATATGGCGCGTTACGCGCACTCCGGGAGCGAGGGTCTCGGCAATGTCGGGCACAAGCTCGGGAGGACCGCACAAAATAATCTTCACTCCGAACTTCGATAGCAGATGGCATGCGGAGCGCGCCACGCGGCTATGGAAAATGTCGCCGATGATGGCTACCTGCAATCCGCGAAAGCTCTTTTTGTTTCGGAGGATGGTGTATGCATCGAGCAACGCTTGCGAGGGATGTTCATGCAATCCGTCTCCGGCATTGATCACGGGAACATCGAGATGCTCCGCCATGATCTGCGGAGCGCCCGCGTTTGGATGACGAATGACAATGGCATCGGCACCCACGGCGCGGAGTGTGTAACCGGTATCGAGCAAGGATTCGCCTTTTTCGATGCTCGAACCCAATGCTTGAATGAGTACGGTGTGCGCGCCCAGCGCCTTAGCCGCGATCTCAAACGAACTGCGGGTGCGGGTTGATGCCTCGTAAAAAAGTAAAAGGATTCGCTTGCCCTTGAGGAGGGGCCGGGGCCGGTCTGGATTCATCCGGCGGGCAAACTTCAAAATTCTCGTGATCTCGGCAGCGTCCAGATTTTCAATGCCGAGCAGGGAACCGCGAGCCGCATCCATAATCGCTATGTTTTTCCGTCAAGCAGAAATTTGCCGCTTTGCCCGCTTCGAGAATCGTAGTCGCAGGCCTGGAGTTTTCCGGGCCGCGCATTCGTCGGTGAACCGACCTGGCGAAGCGGTGAATGCTGCATCATACGCGCGCCGACATCTGAGAGCAAGGCACCGGATCACAGCCGCACTCCTCCATATCTTTGGCTTCGAATTCTTAAAACCGGGGAGGCTGCCGCAAAAAGAGCGAGGCCAGCGCACCCCCGACCGAGGCAAATATCAGCGTGATGATGAATGAAGATATCAATCCCGACGGGGTGAATAACTCGTGGATGGCACCCTGAAATTGAGGTGTCGCCGTATTCATTCCAACCTTCTCCGCAACCTCGACAAGCCCATCGATGCACTTCTGCTGGGCGTGCAGAATGATCACAGCAACGGTAAACAGGGCGTTGATCGCGGAGACCACCACGCCAGCCGCGCCACCCAGGCGAGATGCATCCCAAGCCGCCGGCACAACTTTCTTCTGGCGGCGATAAAAATATACTGCCAACGCGCCGGTCAGCAAAAGTCCAAGGAACGGGATCATGCCAATAAACATCCCCAGGAGGCCCGCTTTTAATGCGGCTCGGACGGCGGCTCCCCGGTCAAACAGAGAGCCCTGCGTTGTTAGTGGGTGGTCCAAACTAGCGGCTTGGGGCACCGATACTAAGGGCTCGTCATGGCCATCGCCGGCAGCAATTTCAACCATGGGCGCAATTTCGACGTGGATCTGCGGGGCGTGGCATTGCGGACAAAAAGGACGTCCATCTTCGACTGGGCCGCTACACTGCTCGCAGGAATGATCCACTGTTGTGAAACTAACGCAGAACAGATCGGAGGGCAACTCCGCGGCTCTCAATCAATTTGCGGTGGGACTACTAGATCGCGCCATCCTTACCCGTATGTACGCGCACATAGACCAAGGCAAACCGCGTTCCCTTGGCGTTCGGCTTCACCGCGACGATGTGCTGATCTCCTTCGGTGCCGACTTTCAGTTCAAGGCCGTCTCCACTGTCGGTTTTATCGCAAGTCACCGGCTTTAACAGATCATCCTTGCCATGGGAATCGACGTGGCCGCCGGTGTCGTAAGCTCCGTGACACTGGATCGGTTTGCCGAATCTCTGCAGTTCTTTGTCGTAGTAAGCGGTAATCTTCGCGGGAGCTTCATCGGAGAGAAATTCGGCGGCAACAACTTTTAACTGAAACCCCGGCAACGAGAGATTTACATTCGCGCTCTTTTCGTCGTCGCTCTTGTCTTTCGGAGCTGGCGTTGCGCCGGGATACACGCTCAGGCCGGCGTCGCGGATATCCGGCTGTTCGCTGACATGCAGATCTCCAAACGGAGACTGAATATCCACTTTTTTCGCGCCAGACTTGTCGTCGTTCTTATCGACATTGACACTGCAGGCTGGCAGCGCGAACAGGGCCAGAATCGCCGACGCCAGAGCCAATCGGCGAATGACATCGACGACGCCGATCGGATCGCCGGTGAGAGTTTTCCCTTTGAGAATTCCGTTATTGACCATTTCCCGGCTGACCGTTGCTACCATGAAAATCTTTTTCGTGAACATGATCGAACCCTCCTGAAGCCGTTCTGGCAGGCCGCTCTAACCCGGAACCTCGGGCGGCAATGCCTGGAATCGTAACGGGCAAATGACCTTGGATTGGAATTTCTCCAAACAAGGCCTTCACGGCCGCCGTCTCTGAAACTGTCGCATTTGAAAAGGCGCACACATAATTCTGAATCGCGGCAAAATCCGCAATCACGTATGGATTCCCCATTGCCACGACCACGGTCCGGCTGGCTGCATGATCGAGGATCGTGTTGAGCAAGCTTGCGGGAGCCTCATCCATCGCGATCGTGTTCGTAAGCCCTTGAGCGGTTTGAACCCTCTTTCCGGCCGTCGGGATCATATACAACGCGGCGACCACATGCTCAGCGGCATCCACTGCCTCCATTACCTCCCGATTCATGCCTTCGGCCGAGCGCGAGTCCACAGCGATAATATGGGCATCGGGCACGCGGGCCAGAATCTGCCGCTGCAGCATTCGTCCCGATTCACCGCGCAGATCTTCCGAAAAAACCACCACCACTAAACGGTTCCGTGGCTCTATCACTGACAAATACGGAAGAGCCGTCGGCGTAGTTCCAGAAATATTACCCGAAGAAATACCGCCGAGTGGCGGCACGGCCGCCTTGAGTGGCAGCATCTGGCCATTGTCCCGGACCAGGGTGACGGCTTCGTCTGCAATGCGTTGCCCAGTTGCCAGGTTTTGCGGTTTGCCGATTTCGGATGTTAATCGGCGTATATCCACGAGCCGTCCTTTGTTTAATCCTAGCGATGCCTTCAGTTCCAAGATTTTGCGTACTGATTCGTCGAGGCGCGGCCCGCTGATTTCGCCGCTATTTACCGCATCGAGCACGGCCCGATAACTTTTGTCGAGGTCCGCCGGAATTATGAGCGCATCGTTGCCGGCCTTGAATGACTCAACCGCGGCGCGCCCCACGTCATTGGCATACAGCCGCGTCAGACCTCCCATATCGAGCGCATCGGTTACGACCACGCCCTTGAAACCCATTTGTTCTTTTAGCAATCCGTCGACAATCACGGGTGAAGTGGTCGCCACGCGATTCGGCTCCGGATCAAGCGCCGGGACGGTGACATGCGCCACCATCACCGCATCGACACCCGCCTTAATTGCGCGCTTGAAAGGAGGTAACTCGACCGCATCCAATCGGGCACGGTCGCCCGTCACCTGCGCAAGTCCCAAGTGTGAATCCTGGGCGGTGTCGCCATGGCCGGGAAAATGTTTCGCGGTCGTAAGCATCGCGCCTTCATGCGCGCCTTTTATGTAGGCCGCCACGTAATCGCCGACCTGCTCCGGATCTTCGCCAAAGGAACGCGTGTTGATAATCGGATTCGCTGGATTGGAATTTACATCGGCCACTGGAAACAGATCCCACTGGATGCCAATCGCGCGCGCTTCAAGCGCGGTAATGCGGCCAAATTCCTCCGCATTCTCAGGCTTGCCGGTTGCGCCGAACGCCATAGCATGAGGAAAAACGGTTGTGCCGTTCAATCGCATCGCCACCCCGCGCTCAAAATCGGCCGCCAAAATCAGGGGCAGTTTCGACTCTCTCTGAAGGCGGTTGAGCAAGTCCGCGGCCTCGAAAGGCTGGTTCTTGAGAAGCACGGGCCCATCGGTGGGCACAGTCATATCCAGCGAGCCGATGTGGTACTTCCGCACATTGTCGCGAAGCTGGAGCCATAACGGATCAGCCTGATTCATGAACTGCAGCTTGACCCAGATCATGAAGAGCTGGCCAACTTTTTCCTCCGTCGACATGCTCCGCAGTGTTTTTTCAGCCCAGGTTCGGCCTTCGCGATCGAGATGAATGGGCCCAGGGGGCTGAAAGCGCTCTTTCGAATTGTCTTTCGCGGCAACTTTAACTGGCGACAACAAGAGAACTGCCGCGGAACAGATGAAAAACCACAACCATAAACTCCGAAGCGTATTCACCTTAACTTGCCCTCTCCGCTGCCTCGTCTAATCCAGGATCCATCAGCGCGCGCTTCAACCGGACTCGCTCCTGCAGCAATACCCGCTTCTCTTCCATCGAAAGACCCGTGGCAAGCAAGCGGCGTTGAACATCATCTTGCTGGCGGCGCAGTTTGATTTTGCGCAACGCCCGAATTGCGCCTTCCACGGTCTCGGCAGTCAATTCCTCGGCGTCGTGCATCAGGATCGAAGCCAACAGGCGGCGATCTCCCTCGCTGGGCGCCAAATCCAGCGGATCGCCCCCGAACTCCTCCGCGCTCGCCAAAGCCATCATTAGCGATTCCGCCGCCATCCCCTCATAAAGCAGTTCCGACTCCAGCGCAAAGCGGGCCTGCCGCGCCGGATCGAACTCCTCGTCCGCACCGTCGCGGGCAGAACTTCGCGAATTGGCAGCCTGCATCTCACGTGCCGACGCGAGCGCCCGAATCAGCACACGCTCCGCGCCGGTAATCTGCGTCTCCGCAGGAGCCTTGACTGCCGAAGCCGACCGCGAAGCAGCCAAGTGTTTCAGTTCCTGGCGCAGCACACCGGAATCGATCCCAAGCTTCTGCGAAATCTCCATCGCCAGCTCATCCCGAGATATGCGGCTCGGCACACGCTGGATGTGAGGCAAGAGATAATTCACCGCCTTGGTCTTCGTTTCAGCATTGCGGACCCCAAACTGCGCGCGCGCGCGGTCGATAAGATAGTCGAAGTATTTTTGC
The DNA here is from genome assembly GCA_049589875.1 of Terriglobales bacterium. Taxonomy (GTDB): domain Bacteria; phylum Acidobacteriota; class Terriglobia; order Terriglobales; family Acidobacteriaceae; genus Acidiflorens. Next base: position 60,617 of record JBAWBR010000019.1, on the reverse strand, counting down.
GAATGCTTAAGCGCCGCGCCGTAAACGTCTTTTCCCTTGCGCCGAATAAACAAGTCGGGGTCAAATCCCGTTTCAAGCGTCAACACGCGAATGCTAAATTCCTCCTCCACCAGCAAGCCCAGCGTGCGCTCTGTGGCTCGTGCGCCGGCGTTATCAGGGTCGAAGTTGACGATAATGTTTTTCGAGAACCGCCCCAGGAGCCGAGCCTGGAGTTCCGTAAATGCCGTGCCGGAGGAGGCAATCACATTGTGGAAGCCGGCGGCGTAAACAGAAATGCAATCCATCTGTCCCTCAACCAGGATCGCGTATTCGAGCTTGCGAATCGCTTCCTTTGCATGATCGAGGTTAAAGAGCACGCGTGACTTGGAATAAATTTTGGTCTCCGGGGAGTTGAGGTACTTTGGTCCAGCCTTCTCATCGGTCGACAGGGTGCGGCCGGTGAAGGCAATTACCTTGCCTTGCTCGTTCGCGACGGGGAACATGACGCGGTTGCGGAACTTAGAGTAGATCTGGGCTTTTAGCTCCGGGCTTTGGGCTCTCGGCTTCTGGCCCTCGGCTCTGGGCTCTCGCGCGCTGGCATCTATCACACCAGTCTTCTCATCCTGAGCGGAGCCAAGGCCCTTCGCATTTTGCTCGCGAGATCCCAAACTCTCCGCAGACAAAGATGCGGCTTCCTCGTCGCGCCTTTGAAGTTGATTGCTCGGCGCTCGCAGCTCAGCGCTCGCAGCTTCCTTCCACGAAAACAGTCCGCTCTCACGTAGTGTGTGCTCATCAAACTCGCGGAGCAGCGCATCACGCAACTGGAAGCCTGAATCCGGCGCATAGCCAATGCGAAATCGTGCAATTGTCTCTTCGTCCAGGCCGCGCCCTTTCAAATACTCGCGAGCCCGCGCTCCCTCGGGACGCCGCAAGCATTGCTGAAAAAACTCTACCGCCCGCTCATGCACATCGAGCAGCGCCATGCGCAGCTTGGCATCGCGCGCCTCTTCGGGCGAAGAAAAGCTGACCTTCGGCATGGGCACGCCGAGCTTCTCGGCGATCAGCCGGACGGCCTCGGGGAAGCTGATGTTCTCCACTCTTTGCAGGAAGCTGAAGACGTCGCCCGAGACGCCGCAGCCGAAGCAGTGATAGAACTGGCGCGTGGCGTGCACGGAGAAGGACGGCGTCTTCTCGCTATGAAACGGACATAACCCGGCGAAGTTCTGCGCCCCCGCTTTCCGCAGCTTGACGTACTCGCCCACGATGCGGACGATATCCGCCTGCTGCTTAAGGGACTCTTTAAAATTGTCAGACGCGGTCATGGATCGGGCGGACTATTGCACATTCATTGTGAGGCTTGAAAGCAAGGAGGGAAAGGGAGTGGGAAGAGCAATACTGTGGGAAAGGTGTGGAAGACGCGCCGGTTTGTCAGACAATCTGTGAAAACGCGGCACGGTCAGACTCTTAACTCAACCACAGTGGCTCCGCCACCGCCCTCATTGTGCGGAGGCTCAGTTACTGTCTCCACGTGCGGATGCTTCTTCAGATACTCGCGCAGGGCTTTCCGCAAAATGCCCATGCCGCTGCCATGGACAATGCGCACCCGCGGCAACCCCGCCAGAAACGCGCGATCCACAAAGCGCTCCACTTCGCGGGTGGCATCGTCGACGGTTCGGCCGATCACGTTGATTTCAGAGGACAAGCCAAGACTGCCATCGCGACCCGACGAAGCTTTTGCCAGCGAGTCGGCCGACGAGTCGCTGGCCAGCGATATGCTAATGCCGCGAGCCCGCGCCGCCTCCACGGGAGACATGGCTGCACTCATAACTTCGGCGATGTCGTCTCTGGCAATGCGCATCTTCATCGAGCCGATCTCCACGTCGAAGTGATTCTCGCCGATCTTCTTCTTCACCGTTGCCACGCGGCCCATTGATTTCAATTTGACCGTGTCGCCTTCCGCTACATGCTTCACAAGCGACGGCTGCGCGTGCGGGTCGCCGCGATCCGCGCCCGTGGCATGGGCAACGACCGCCGAATCGAACTGCTCACGGAATTCCCTCCGCGCCCGCGCGATACGACGCTCCGCTTCTTTCGATAATTTTTGCTGTGCCGCACGATCCTGTACTGCGTTCACCGCCTCGCGGGCGTGATACTCGAAGTCGCGAAACAGCGTCTCTAGTTTCTTCTCCATCTCACGGATCTTCGCCAGCTGCTCCTTGCGGCCCTCGGCTGCGAGCTGAGTCTTTTCGCGTTCCAGTTCGGTCTCGCGTGCTTTCATCCGCGCTCGCTCTTCTTCCAGTGCGCGCAGGTCAGAGTGCAGGCGATCCAAAAAACGCGCTACATCCTGAGTTTGCGATCCCAGCCGCCCCTGCGCCGATGTAACTATCGCCGGATTCAATCCCAGCCGCCGCGCGATATTGATTCCCGCCGACGCGCCCGGCACGCCCGTTTTCAACTCATAAGTCGGTTCGAGGGTGCTTTCGTTGAATCCAACCGCGGCATTGATCACGCCAGGCGTATTGGCTCCATAGACCTTGAGCGACGTGTGATGAGTGGAAATCACACTCATGCAGCCGATGGCGCGAAAGTGCTCGGCAATGGCAACCGCCAGAGCTGCGCCTTCTTCGGGATCGGTCGCCGACCCGAGCTCATCGAGCAATACGAGCGACTCCGGCGTAGCGGTGCGAGAAATGAAATCGATGTTGGTGACGTGGGCTGAGAAGGTTGAAAGATTCTGCTCGATGGATTGATAGTCGCCAATGTCGGCCAGGACCGAGTCAAATACCGGAATGGAAGCCCGATCGGCCGGAACCGGAATTCCGGCCTGCGCCATTAAAGCGAGCAAGCCAACGGTCTTGAGAGTGACGGTCTTTCCGCCAGTGTTCGGCCCCGTAATCACAAGCTGGCGACATTCGCCCTCAAGCTCGACTGTCACTGGAACAATCGCAATTTTTTTGAGCTTTAGATTCCGCTCAAGTAAAGGATGCCGCGCGCGATGAAGGATCAAGCTCGGCCGGAATCTGGATGGGTTGCGTGACGGCTGGCGCGCGAGCGGTTCACTTTGTTGGTTACTCGGCGCGGATTCTGCGATGGCAGCAGCAACGCAGTTGTAGTCCTCAGCAAAGCGTGCCTTGGCAAATTGCAATTCCAGCTCAGCTAGCACATAAGACGCGGCCAGGATCATCCCGGCGTTTTCGCCGATCTGCCGCGTCATCTCAAGGAGGATGCGGTGTATCTCCACCAATTCCTCGTCAAGCAGCCGGACGAGTTCATTATTCTGTTCAATTGTTTCCAGCGGCTCGACAAATACGGTCTGCCCGCTCGAGGATGCGCCATGCACCACGCCATGCACGCGCCGCTTCTGCTCAACTTTCACGGGAATCACGAAGCGCTCGCCGCGAATCGTAATCAGCTCATCCTGAACGGTGCCGCCCTCGGCGAGCCGGCGCAAATGTCCGCGCAGCGATTCCTGAATCGTGCGCTTCTGCTTCTCGATCTCGCGGCGAACCCGCGCAAGTTCCGGCGATGCCTTATCGTCCAGCGTTCCATCGGGCAAAATTTTGTTGTGGAACATGCGCAGGAATTGAGTGAAATCGTCAATACCATTCGAAAGCGCGATAACGGCACCCCATCCCGAACGCATCGCGGCTGGGGGCTGCTTCACAATTTCGCGCCATTCCGCTGAGCGATCCACCAGCAGCACGACGTCGCGAATCTCGGTCGTCTCAAGCGCCGCGCCGGTGATACGCGACTTTTCCACCAGCCGCTCGACTTCCGGCAAGCCGCCAAATTCAAATCGCCCGCCAACTCTCCGGTACTCACGAATCTCGGCCGTCAGCGCCTGCTGATTTTCGATCCATTCGCGATCGCGCGAAGCTCGCAACTCCGCAATCCGGCGCTTGCCCAAAGGCGACGCCGCATAGGCGGAGAGAAGTTCCCGCAGTGACTCAAACTCCAGGAGGCGGCGGCTGGAATGCTCGACGGCTTTAGGGACAAAGGGAAGGCTCATGACGATTTGATCGTACAAGAAAGCAGTGGACTGTGGTCAGCGCCAGTGGCCAGCAAATTCAGGCACTCGCGATCTACTCCGACCTTGTGCTTCTTGCGTCGGCGTCCTGCGTCGGATTCTTGCCCGCACTGCAATGTGCACTCTGGTTACTTGTTTCTATGTTCAATTCGCGTTGCAATAATCCCGGAGCGCATTATGGGCAGATTATTCGGTTTTGTCGGCACCGTTGCCACACTGGCAATCGGGATGTACATCTATTCTCAGCAGGTCAAGGCGATCGATCCCTCGGCCGTTTCCGGCCCTGACAGCGCTGAAGTCGCCAACATTGTCGGGGTGAAGAACGACCTTATCTCCATTGCCAACGCCGAGCGTGGATACCTGGCCAGCGTGGGCAAATACGCATCGCTCGACGAACTTACTTCTGGAAATTACCTCACCATCAAGACCACGCGACCGCCCTACGTTTACGACGTCGAACTTTCATCGGGCAGTTTCAGAGCCACTGCTACCCGCACCACGAAAGGCGCGCCTGCACAACTTTGGATTACGGAGATGATGCAGGTTCAGGCTTCCAATTAGGTGGCCGTGTACTACTTACCTGCGTGCCTGATGCCTTGCGCAAGACATTGCCGTTGAATACCACAAGACTGCACTTACGAATTATTGTTCCTCGCGTTTCACGTTGACACAAGCGTTCCGAGTGACTAATCTCGCTTTCCTGAGGCTTGAACGATCGGGGCTAGTAGTCGTCCGTTCTCCAATATCCTCTTCAATAATTTTTCGGTAAAGTCTCTGCGAGGTTCAGGCCCGAAGCCTGGCTGCGCAGCCACTATTTTTCCCTGTTTGAGGTTATCGCAATGAAGCTAATAAAACCCTTACTCGACCGCAGCTTGCTCTTCGTCATTCTGGCGGCCGGGTTTTTGTTCACGACATCGGCTCCCGCCCAAGTAACCCTGACTCAGCTCAGTCAGGACACGTTTACAGACACTGCCAGCCAGCACGATACGGAAGTCGAGCCGGGCGCGTTTTCCTGGGGTTCGACGATTGTGACCGCGTTTCAGGTAGCGCGCATTTTCGGAGGAGGCGGAGCGGATATAGGATTCGCGACCTCGACCGACGGCGGGGCGAACTGGACCAATGGATATTTGCCGGGAATTACGATTTACGAAGGCAATGGGGTGAATGAGGCGGCCAGCGATGCCGCCGTAGCTTACAACGCCAAGTACAAGATCTGGCTAGTCTCCACACTGCCCATCGGCAAGAGCAATACTTCAGTTGCGGTGAGTCGCTCTACGGACGGCATTCACTGGAACGCGCCTGTTGCGGTGACGACGCTCGGATCTCCCGACAAGAACTGGATTGTGTGCGATAACACAACGACCAGCAAATACTATGGCAACTGCTATTCGGAGTGGGACGACACCTCGCAGAACGATTTGATCGAGATGAGCACATCCACCGATGGCGGGCTGACTTGGAGCAAGGAGTCGCCCACCGCGGGCACCGACTATGGCGTCGGCGGCGTGCCACTGGTACGGCCCAACGGCACGGTGATTGTTCCCATTAATGCCTTCGACGGCGACATCATCGCGTTCACCTCCACCAATGGCGGAAAGACCTGGAATAAAGCCGTAACGGTTGCCACCGCGCCCAGCCACACCGAGGCAGGAAACTTGCGTAGCGCCGGATTGGTCGCGTCAGCGATGGATGCCGGGGGCAAAGTGTATGTCGCGTGGCCAGACTGCCGTTACCGGACAAACTGCGAGGAAAATGACATTGTCTACACCACAACCACGAGCGGCACGAAATGGGCTGCCGTGAAGCGTGTTCCTATCGATGGCACTTTCAGCACCGTGGATCACTTTATCATCGGGATGGGCATCGATCCGGGGACGAAAGGCACAACCGCCCATCTAGCATTTGCCTACTACTACTACCCCGTGTCGAACTGCACGGCCAGCACTTGCCGGCTCTATGCGGGGTTCATCCAATCGTCAACTGGAGGAGAAAAGTGGAGCGCTCCTATAACGCTCTCCGGGCCCATGGATCTAAACTGGCTGCCGAACACTTTCTCAGGCACGATGGTCGCCGACTACGTATCGGTGGGATTTGCCAATGGCAAGGCGTTTCCCATATTTGCCTCGGCCAACACAAAAACGGGATCGATATTCAGTGAGGCTATTTTCACCACTACGAGCGGGCAGGAACCGTCCCTGCCCGATCAGGAATATTTCTCATCCGCTGGAGAAGAGCCGGTTCCAAATGCGCACTCCGACCATGGTCCTCGAGAGTTTCTCGATCAAGAGGACAGAATTCCGGTGGCTGGGCAAAAGCCGCCAGAACGCGATTGACGATTTGCCTTTGGATTGACAGGGATTGAAGGCCGCTGGCGAGAGCCGACGGCCTTTTGTTTCGATGCCGCACAGGGTCATCAAAACGCCCTGGCCGAATCGAGGAGGATGGTCACCGGCCCTTCATTAACTAACTCGACCTGCATCATTTCCTGGAAGCACCCGGTTTCGCATTGCAGGCCGGCCTCGCGAATCTTCGAGACAAAGTATTCATAGAGTTCGCGCGCGGGCTGGGGAGAAGCAGCGGCATCGAAGGACGGACGCCTGCCGCGGCGTACATCGCCATAGAGCGTGAATTGGGATACCGCGAGGATAGCGCCGCCGATATCGCCAAGGGAGAGATTCATCTTCCCGTCCGGATCTTCAAAGATACGCAGGCCGACTATCTTGCCGGCAAGATAGTCGGCCTCGGCAGTTGTATCGGCCGCACCCACTCCCAGCAAAACGAGTAATCCACATTTGATTTCGCCGGTGATCTCGCCATCAACGGTAACTTTAGCGCGGCTCACGCGTTGGACTACGGCCCGCATTACCGGCTGGCCTCGCCCAGAAGCGTCTCCTGGCCAACCAGCGCTTGCCAGCGGCCGTCGCGGTAGATGAATACGTCCGTGAAACGAACCCGCGCGACAATTTTGCCGGAAGCGTCGACGACCGTATTTAACCCGCGCGTGTAACCCATGTCGCCCTTGACATAGCCTCGCAATTCGCTCAAGCGATTCTCGCCAGGCTTGCGGTTTGGAATGTGCGCCAGCATTTGCGGCCGCGTGTGCAGCGAGCCATCCACGTCCGCATCTTCGAATTCGTCGGCAACCATGCACGCAACTGCGGCGGAATCTTTCCGGCTTAGCGCGGCGGCCCAATTCCGTTCCAGTTCGACGAGCGCATCATTGGTTCGCGGCTGATTCTTCGGGCAATCGGCGGCCAGGGCCGAGAAGGAGAACATTAAGGCGATAAGAACCGAGATCGTGGTTTTCACGCCTCAATCGTCCCACGGTTAATGAGAGCTCGCAAGGCGGAATCGGGGGTGGATTCTGCCGCGAGGAGAAACGGATACGACCGTCGATCCAAAAAGTTGACCTCTTGCGCACCATGCTCCTACAATCCGACTGCTCCATCGATTCTTGTTTTTTGGGGTCTCTCCCATGCAAGTATTTACACGATCTGCGGCTGGCCTGATTTTCGCCGCTGCCCTCGGCTCGCTTGGCTTTGCCCAATCCCAGTCGACGCGCGACGTAGTCATCAAGAATGCCATGGTCATGACCGTCACCCATGGCGATATCAAGAATGGGTCTGTCTACATCAAGGACGGCAAAATCGTCGCGGTCGGCGAGACGGTTAACGCGCCGGCAAGCGCGACGGTAATCGATGCGCAGGGAAAGTACCTGACACCCGGGATCGTCGATTGCCACTCCCACATTGCGCTCGATGACGATATCAACGAAGCGACTAGCCCGGTGACGCCGCAAATGATCATGAAAGACGCCTTTGACTATCAGGACAAGGCGATCTACCGAGCGCTCGCTGGCGGCGTCACGACGTCACTGCTTTTGCATGGTTCTGCCAACATGATTGGCGGGCAGGCGGTGGTGATCAAGCATAAGTACGGAGCCACGCGTGATGCGATGCTTTTCCCCAATGCCCCGGCGTCGATCAAATTTGCAAGTGGAGAAAATCCGAAGCGCGTTTATGGCGGACGCGACCAGCTTCCTTCCACGCGCATGGGCAATTTTGCGGTCCAGCGGCAGGCGTTGGTTGAAGCGCAGGACTACATGAAGGAGTGGGACAGCTATAACGAAAAAGTAAAGCGCGGCGACAAGGACGTCTCACCACCAAAACGCGACCTAAAGCTCGATGCGCTCGCCGACGTGCTGCGCGGCAAGCTTATGGTGCAGATTCACTGTTACCGCTCAGATGAAATGCTCACCGAAATGGCCATGGCCAAGGAGTTCGGCTACAATCTGCGCGCCTTCCACCATGCGGTCGAAGCCTACAAAGTTGCCGATCAGTTGGCCGCTAACAATATCGCAATCGCCACCTGGGCAGACTGGTGGGGCTTCAAACAGGAGTCATGGGATGCGATTCCGTGGAACGCGGTCATCGCCATGCGGAAGGGTGTGCGTGTCGCCATCAAGAGCGATTCCGAAGACTACACGCGGCGGCTGAATCAGGAAGCGGCGAAAATAATGCGCTACGGCGGCGCGACAGAAGAAGAAGCGTTGAAGATGATCACGCTGAATGCGGCGTGGATCGTGGGGGTCGATGATCGCGTTGGCTCAATTGACGTGGGTAAAGATGCGGACCTCGTCATCTGGGACGGCTACCCGCTCTCGAGTTATGGCGTGCCCAATAAAGTGCTGATCGATGGCGATGTCTATTTCGACCGCTCGCTCCCCGGGCTTGGTACCACGCATTACAAGGAGGGAGAGTGATGAAAAGCTGGCTTTCAATTCCCAGTTCTCGCTTCTCAGTTCTCCTGATTTTGCCTTTGCTATTGACGCTAACCTTCTCCGCGCTTACGGTTGCTCAGGAAAAACCGATCGCGCTGAAAAACGCGAAGCTTCTGACCATTTCACACGGCACAATCGATAACGGCATTTTGGTCATGCAGTCCGGCAAGATAACAGCGGTCGGCGGGGCCGATTCCATCAACATTCCCGCAGGTGCGCAGATTGTCGACGCGACGGGCATGACCGTTTATCCCGGGCTTATCGACTCCGAAACGCAGCTTGGTCTCACGGAAATTTCCGGCGAACCCATGACCAACGACCTGGTCGAGATGAGCGACGAGATCATGCCGCACATGCACGTCTTCGATGCATTTCACGCGGAGACGGCGTTGATCCCGGTCGCCCGGCTTAATGGGATCACGAATGCGGTTGTGGCTCCGGAGAACGGCGACACGCTCCCCGGGCAGGATTCATTTATTCAACTCGATGGCAAATCCGCAACCGAAATGATTCTGATTCGCGATATTGCCATGCCGCTTAACTTCACCGGAGATCAGCGGCGCAATAAAGGCGGATTCGACAAACGCAAGTTCCCCTCGACTCGCATGGGTCTGATTGCCCAACTGCGGCAGGCTTTCCAGGACGCGCTCGATTACCAAGCTAAGTGGACCGACTATGAGCGCAAGAAATCCGACGCGGCCCAAAGCCAGAGTAAAGACAAAAAGCCCGAGCCGCTAGCACCTAAAAGGGATTTGAAATTGGAAGCCCTGCTGCCCTATCTGAACGGCAAGAAGACGGTGGTGCTGGCCGCCGAAAGTCCGAGCGACTTGGAGACGGCGGTCAGCCTCGCTCGCGATTTCAAACTCAAATATGTGCTGAACCACATCAGCTACTCGCAGCCCGTTCTCGACTACGTTGCCAGTTTGAAAGTGCCGGTAATTGTCGGCCCAATCTACGAAGCTCCGAAAGAAGATGAGCGCTACGACGCTGTTTACAGCCTGCCTGCGCAACTCTATAAGCGCGGAGTGAAAATTGCGTTCGCTTCTTATTCCGCGCATAACGTGCGCAATCTGCCGGACGCCGCTGGATTCGCCACTGCCTTCGGCCTGCCTTATGACGAAGCACTGAAAGCGATCACAATCAACGCGGCTGAAATCTGGGGCGTGGCCGATCAACTAGGATCGCTCGATGCAGGAAAGACCGCGAATGTGGTCATGGCGAATGGCGATCCGCTCGACGTAAAGACCGACGTCAAACAAGTGTACATCGAAGGCAAGGCAATTCCTATGACGAGCCGGCAAACCATGCTCAGGGATATGTATTCGAAGTGATTACGCACGGCACCCGCGGGCAAACGCGAATCGAATTCACAATGGGCCCGAACGCTGCGCCCCTTGGGCCTTTTGAGTTTTTACACAAGTTTGTCCGCTTTTGCAGGGACCGATCCGAATGCCGAAGTGCTTGACCATAAATTCCGGCCTTTGCATACTTCTCCATTCCCTTTTAGACTAATGGTTTCGATTTCATCAATACTGTGAGCAAAACGCAAACGTAGATCGAACAAATAGATCAAAAAAATGCCGGTCCCTAACGGGCCGCTATCCCCTGACTCAGAAACGAGGAGAAAATGGCAGCTGTCGATGAGAAAGTGAAACAGATTATCGTGGAGCAATTAGGCGTGGACGAGGGTGAGGTCACTCCCAGCGCCTCGTTTGTAGACGACCTGGGCGCGGATTCACTCGATACCGTCGAACTTGTCATGGCTTTCGAAGAAGCCTTTGACATTGAAATTCCCGACGAGGACGCAGAGAAGATCCGCACTGTCGCCGACGCCGTCGACTACATCGGCAAGCACGCCAAGGCGGGCAAATAGTTTGGCACGACGGGTTGTCGTTACGGGCATTGGCTTGATCTGCGCCCTGGGACATACGACAGGCGAGGTTTGGCAGGCATTACAGGCCGGAAAGAGCGGTGTCGACCGAATCACGGCATTCGACACTTCCGCTTTCGCCTGCCAGATTGCCGCCGAAGTCCACAACTTCGACCCGTTGGACTTCATCGAAAAAAAAGAAATCAAGAAGATGGGGCGATTCATTCACTTCGCCATCGCCGCCGCTGATGAGGCCATCAAAGCCTCGCAGCTCCAGGTCACGCCCGAGAACGCCGAGATGGTCGGCGTCCACATCGGCTCAGGCATCGGAGGATTCGACGTCATCGAACGCGAGCACACCGCGCTCCTCGAAGGCGGACCGCGCAAAATTTCGCCTTTCTTCATCCCGGCGTCCATTGTCAATCTCGCCGCAGGACACGTCTCCATGCGCGTCGGTGCCAAGGGACCGAACGAAGCCACGGCGACGGCATGCACCACCAGCGCTCATTCTATCGGCGATTCCTTCCGCATCATCCAGCACGGGGATGCCGACGTTATGATTGCCGGCGGTGCCGAAGCCGCGATCACTCCTATGGGTGTAGGCGGTTTTGCCGCCATGCGCGCGCTTTCAACGCGCAATGACGATCCGGCTCGCGCCAGCCGCCCGTGGGATAAGGACCGCGACGGCTTCGTCATGGGAGAAGGGGCCGGCATTTTGGTTCTCGAAGAATTGGAGCACGCTCGACGCCGCGGCGCGCCCATTCTAGCGGAGATTGTTGGCTACGGCATGTCGGCCGATGCCTATCACATGACCCAGCCTGCGCCCGAACACGAAGGTGGTTTCCGAGTCATGCGCAACGCCCTGCGCGATGCCAAGCTCAAACCGGAAGCAATCGGTTATCTCAATGCCCATGGCACGTCGACTCCCATCGGCGACACGCTCGAAGCGCACGCCATTCGCAACCTATTTGGAAAACACGTGCCCGTCAGCTCGACCAAGTCCATGACCGGACACCTATTGGGTGGAGCGGGAGGGTTAGAAGCGGGAGTCACTGTTCTTGCGTTGCGCGATCAGATCTTGCCGCCCACAATCAATCTGGAGAATCAAGACGCCGAAACCGACGGCATGGATTTCGTCCCCAACGAGGCAAGGAAAACTACCTTCGAATACGCCATGTCGAATTCGTTCGGCTTCGGCGGAACCAACGGCGCGCTGCTGTTCAAGCGTTGGAGCGAGTAAGAACACGTCATAGGTTCGAGGTCAGGCCAAAGAACAAAACATCCTTCGACTCCTGCTTGCTCAGTTTGGGATCGCTCAGGATATCGGTGCGGGCTCCCGTCGCCTCGCTATGCTCGTTTCTTCACGCCCACAAAACGCCTCTACTTCATCGCGTCGATCATCACATAAAGCTGTGAGGTGTCGGTGACCTCGACGTATGGCTTCGCGCCTTTTTTGCTGCTGACGATGTAGATTGTCGGCGTGTGCTGAATGTGCAGGCTATTGCCAAGCTCCCGGTCCGCTTTCACCAGCGCCGCCAGTTTGCCATCCGGATCGACCACGAACGGCAGCGCAACTTTGTGATCGGTCGCGAACTTCTCGGCGAATGCATGCAAAGTTTGCGGGACAATGTCGAACTGATGTTGAAACACATCCAGGCGGAATTCGTTGCCCAATTCCTTGGAGTGAGTATCAAAGTAGCGGGCAATCACCGCGGCGTCGAACGACCAATTGTGCATCGGCAAAGGGAAATCGTGCTGGATGAGCGGAATCTTGTATGTGTGCGAAGCCTGGTCGAGCAGCGGCGCCACGCGGCCGCACTGCGGACATTGCAAATCCTCAAACACCACCAGAGCCATCTGCGAGCCCTTCGGAGGCCTCAACGCCTCCGGCGTATCGTCCGCCAAAACCGGCAGACAAAGCATGATCCCGATCAGCACGAGAAGCGGTAACAGTCGTCGAATATTCATTTGTGCCTGATATTTTCCTTGAGGTTACGCAGGTCTCAATGCCAACCGGCGTCGGATTCACGCCGACCCAGCCCATCGAAACACAACCACCCTATGTTAGCGAATTCAGCCGATTCGCGCATCTCTTTCGCGCATCTCTGGCTAGAGTTTGAGAATCAGACCAGACCCCACGCAGGCAATAAACCTCCTCCCGACCGTCGCGCGTTTTGCCGAGACATCTGCCATAATCAGGCCCCGGAGAAATCGCTCATGAGACGTCCGTCGTTCCTCTTCGCACTCTGCCTGCTTGCTTTCGTAGGTGTTTCGTTCGCAGGGGCTCAAATGAATCTATCGGGCACGCCAGCGCAGCCAACGGTCCCGCCTTCACCGGGTGCCTCTAGCTCTCAATCCGCTGTCATTACTGAATACGCGCCTCCTCCGGAGCAATACGCTCGCGCCAAGGCGTATTCCTCCGCTCACTACCGCCATTTTTTTATCAATGCGATCTATGGGTTCCTTGTTCTGCTGGTCATTCTGCGATGGAGGGTTGCGCCTGCTTTCCGCAATCTCGCCGAACGCGTCTCGGCGAACCGCTTTGTCCAGCTCATTATCTTCGCTCCCCTGATTCTGCTCACGATTGCAATTCTCGGCATCCCGTCCGACATCTGGGATCAATCTCTGGACCGCGCATTTGGCCTTCACGTGCAAGCCTGGGGAGCATGGTTCGGCGACTGGGTGATGGGCCAGATCGTGGGCCTGATTGTGGGCACCATCCTGGTAGGAGTTCTCTACCGCGTTATAAGGAGCAGCCCGCGCCGCTGGTGGTTCTATTTCTGGTTGGCGTCAATCCCCATTTTGTTGGCTCTTTTTTTCCTTCAGCCCTTGGTCGTCGATCCTCTTTTTTTTACGTTCAAGCCGCTCGCGGCCACCCAGCCTGTGCTGGTCTCCGAGATAGAAAAAGTCACGCATCGAGGCGGGATTGAAATTCCTCCGGACCGCATGTTCGTGATGAACGCCAGCTCGAAACAGACCGGACTTAATGCGTATGTCACTGGATTTGGCGCCTCCAAACGCGTTGTGGTCTGGGATAACACAATTGCCAAAGCTACGATTCCCGAAACTCTTTTCGTGTTCGGACACGAGATGGGCCACTATGTGCTGCATCACATACCGAAGGAAATTGCGATCGAGGGCAGCGTTATTTTGCTGCTGCTTTATTTTGGATACCGTATTGCGCATTGGGTACTGAGGCGCTGGGGAGCGCAATGGGCGATCCACGATTTAGCGGATTGGGCTTCACTACCCGCGCTGATGCTGGTGTTTAGCGTGCTTGCGTTTGTGGCGACTCCCGTCTTCAACGGCGTGAGCCGGCACTTCGAGCATGAGGCCGATCGTTACGGACTGGAAGTGATCCATGGAATCGTCACCAATCCAAATCAGGTGGCTGCGCATTATTTTGAGAAGAGTGGCGAGATGAACCTATCCGATCCCGATCCGAACTGGTTCATCAAAGCGTGGTTCTTCGATCACCCCACCAGGCCGGAGCGAGTGCACTTTGTGGCGACGTATGATCCGTGGTCAAACGGCGAGGAACCGAAGTATGTGAAGTAGGGATGGAATTCTTACTTCAAATCTTCAGGCTGCAGATTATAAAAATAGTAGAAGCGCAGCCCCAAAATCTGCCCGGGAAACTCCTTGGGCAGGGGCGGAAAAGGATTTGACGCCGTGATGCTGGCCCACGCGGCACGGTCAAGCGGAACATCGCCGGAGGATGTGTGGAGTGTCATTCCGCTTACGCTGCCGTCTTTTTGAATAACAAATTCAATCGAAAGCTTGCCTTGCTTAAGGATCGGCGGATAGACCGAGGGCGGCATCAGGTTATACCAGTTGGCCTTCACGACCTGAACCACGCGCGTCAGATATGGGCCAAAATCCACGCCCATGGTGTCGGTTAGAATCTCGGCCTGGTCAAGCGCTTTTGCGCCGCCGCGGCCCTGGCTCAACCCATAATCGCCGCTTTGTCCTCCTCCGTAACGCCCACGATTCGCGGCCGCCGCTTGTTCGGCTTGCTCAATAGCTGAGCCAGCCGTCGTCGTGTTATTGAAGTTGGGCACCACGCGGCTTTCCCCTTGCGCAGGCGTATGCATCTGCGCAATTTGGTCGCTCTGCCGGGGCTGCGAAAATCCGGAACCCGCTTCCTGATTCTGTGGCGTCGGCTGTTGCGGCGGAGCCTGATTCTGCGCCGTTTGCGGCGGAGGCGGCCCTGGCTGCGGCTGCGGTTGCGGTGCCGCAGGTCCGGGCTGGCCAGGTCGCGTGCTTTCGAGAATCTTCTTCAGTTCTTCGCGGTTGATCTGCGGCGTCTTGCTGGTGGCAATGCGATCTTTATCGGAGACAATCTTTGAATCCGGACGCCGCGTCACCTTCTGCTGATCCGGTGGCAACGCCAGAAACGTCGCGTCTTTCTCGCGATCCTGGTCGGCCCGCAATTCCAGGGGCACCGCCTGATGCGGCAGCATCGCAACCAGCTTGTCGCTATTCCACAACAGGATGACAAGGAACAAATGAATAATGATCGACAGCCAGATTGCTTCCCGCTTGCGCGCCCGCGCTAGATCGTCCTGGAGCTGTATTAAAAGATGTGGAACGTTGTCGGCATTAAAGCTGCGATACGCGGTCTCCCAGTGCTGCGGCTGAAAAAGGTCGCGCTGCTCCTGCGAGGGCGGGCCAGAAGATGACGAGGAGGGATCGCGAGACGGAATTTGGGTGACTGGCATCAGGCAGCGACTATGAGTTTAGAGCCGCAGACAAGCCCCCACGTTGCGTAAGGTATACCGTAAAGTTACGTAAACAGTGGGAGTTGCTGCATTATTGCTATTGTCGCATTTTTCCCGCGGCGGCAGCGAGTACTGGAGTAATGACTAGCGAACGGAGCGGCAGAGCCGGCCTGTTATGCTGTAACGCCGATGCGCCCCGCGTGCTTTCCAATCACTGTCAGAATATCCAGCCCCAGCGCGAGCGCCTTTCGACCATCTTGCAGCGAAACCTCGGGAGTGGATCGTTTTCGGACGGCTTCAAGGAATGACTTGATCTCGGCGAGCAACGGCTCTTCAGCAGTGACCGCCGGTTTGGCGACTTGAATCTGAGGATTCACACTGGCCTCGCCTTGGCCGCCAACCGAAAACGCGAGGACATCCTGGCGGCCGTAATCGATGGAAATATACTGTCCCGCCTGAAAGAAGCGCAGCTTGCGCACGCGCTCCGTCGATACGCGGCTGGCAGTAAAGTTGGCGACGCATCCCGATTCAAATTCCACGCGCACGTTGGCGATATCGACTTTGTTAGAGAGGATGGGAAGGCCGACGGCGCGAATCTCCTTGACGTTTGATTGCACAAAGGTGAGCACGATATCGAGGTCGTGAATCATCAGGTCGAGCACTACGTCCACGTCAAGCGAACGCGGCGTGAACACGCTCAGGCGATGCACTTCGAAAAACATTGGCTTGTGAATGAGCGGCAACGTCGCGCGTACCGCGGGATTGAAGCGTTCCAAGTGGCCGACTTGCGCAACGCGCTTGTGCGCTTGTGCCAACCGCAGCAATTCATCCGCTTCGACCAGCGTAGCCGCGACGGGTTTCTCGATCAGCACATCTACGCCGGCTTCCATGAGCGCGCGCGCCACCTCAAGATGAAGGACTGTGGGAACCGCGACCGATGCTGCCTGCACTTCACTGTGCGTGGTGAGCAGTTGATCGACCGAACCGAATGACTTGCAGCCGAACTCGCGCGCCACCAGATCGGCGCGAGAGGTGTCGGGATCGACGACACCAACCAGGCGCACGCTTCCAGACTGCTGCAATGCGTGATAAACACGGGCGTGGTTACGTCCGAACGCGCCAACGCCGATGACGGCTACATTGAGAATGGATTCGTGATTCAGGCTGGACTCCGTGCCGAAAGCAATCAGTATTTTCGCAGTTCAAGCGCCGATAGGGAAGGCCAAACTGGCGGCAGCGGGTATCCTTCTACGCTCCATATGACATTAAATTTCGATTGCGCTCCCTTTTCTTCACTCCCGCTTTCTCAGTACATCTTCTTCAGCAAAACAATCTGGCCAGCGTGATATGCGGCGTGCTGGGCCAATCCGTGCAGCATGTAATAAAAGGTGTGATGCGCTCCCTGCTTACCGGGGACCTGTTTGTTTAATGAAGTGTCGGGAAGTTGTTCGACGGCGGCAATCAACTGTTCATGCGTGTTGCGCAGATGTCGCAGCACGTTCCGCCAGGCGATCTCGCTGGCATCGGTAACCCGGGGAAAATTCCTGGAGGCCGATAGCTTCACGGTAACTCCGCTCATGCGGCGACGCAAAACGTCCTCCCAAGCAGCGATATGCAGAACCAACTCCCAAATACTGTGCGCATCTCGAATCGGTCGCGCTGCCGCCTGTGACGGTGTTATTTCCTTAAGAATTTTGAACAGCGAATCCCCATGCCAAGCCTCTCCGTCGAAGGCCCGGCGCAACTCATCGGCGACGCGAGCGATCTCTGTCATTCTGCGGCCTCCTGCGTGCATCACGCGGCAGTGATTCCGATTCCGACCTCGTCGGCAGCGCGTATGATCGCTTCGCCATCCAGCAGCAAACAGCGTCCCGCGTCTAACGCCAGGCAGGTTGCTTCGGCGCGCTTCATGGCTTCAATCGTCGCCACGCCGATTACTGGGACGTCGAAGCGCATGTCCTGCGCAGGCTTGGAAATCTTTACAACTGTTAGAGAGCGCGTCAGAGTCGAGGCATTACCTTCGAGCGAGCGCATGATCTGGCCAGCGCGTTCAATGGTCGCGTCGGTGCCCTCCATGGCCTCGACCGCGACGCAGGCGGCTTCGGCAATCACTACCGTTTGACCAATATCATATTCGGCGAGGCGGCGAGCTACCATGCGTCCGTACTCTATGTTTTTATTTTCCTGCTCCGTTGGAGCACGCCGGGTCAGAACGCCCGTTTTTGCCAGCAGCGGTTCGAGCAAAGCGGTCGAATTTTCCAGCATGATGCCTTCATCGGCCAGCACCTTCGCCACTGCTCCGAGAAGCGAATCGGTATTTCGAGTTCCCAGCGAAAGCAAGAGCTTTGCCAAGCGCCAGTCCGGCTTGATGGAGGAGAAGATCTGTTTGTGCTTGACCTGGCCGGCCATGATGGCCCGCGTCACGCCTTCACTTTTGAAGGTGTCGATGAGCTTGGAAAGTTCGCCTAGAGAAAGCCAGTGAATCGCTGCCGCGCCTTTGGATTCGATCTCAGGGAAAGCTTCTTCCTTAATCGCGGCAACAACGACGTCATATCCCTGCGCTCGCGCGGCTTCGAGCACGAGGAAGGGAAACTTTCCGTTGCCGGCGATAAGACCTAGCTTCATAGTCGATGGTCAGCAGCAGTAATTAGTAGCTGCTTATTACCTTCCGTTTGCTGAATCGGAGCACATAGGGTGATATCGGTATTCACAGCACGGACCCCACTGCCCACTACTTGATTACTCCGCGCTCCGATTCTTCGATAAAGCGAATCAGCATTCCGACATCTTCGCCGAGGTCTGTCTCCGCTTTTAACTTCTCCAGCGCCTGTGAGGTGTTCAGCTTTGAGGCGAGCAGCACCCGGTACGCGTGATGGATTTTCCGGATGCGCTCTTTGGTGAATCCGCGGCGCTCCAGGCCGATGGAATTCAGGCCGTAAGCGTGAGTGCCGCGCTCGGCGGAAGTCTTCGAAAACGGCAGCACGTCGCGCGTAACCGTCGTACCTCCGCCGATGAACGCGTACCTGCCGATGCGAACAAAATGATGCACGGGGCAAAGCGCTCCGACTGTGGCCCAATCCTCCACCACCACGTGCCCTCCGAGCGTCGCGGCATTCGCCATGATGATGTGGTCGCCAATCTGGCAATCGTGAGCGATGTGTGTGTAAGCCATGATGAGGTTGTGGCTGCCAACGCGCGTCACTCCGTGGCCCTTGGTGGTAGCGCGATTGACGGTCACGTATTCGCGAATTTCGTTGTGGTCGCCGATCTCCAGCCGCGTGGTTTCGCCCCTGTAAGAAATGTCCTGCGGGGCGAGGCCGATGGAGCAAAAAGGATAAAAGCGATTATCCGCTCCGATTTTCGTTGAGCCTTCGATGGCGACGTGCGAGAGCAGGTGGCAGCGCTCGCCAATTTCAACCTCCGCGCCCACCACACAATAAGGCCCGATTTCGCAGGAAGAGTGAATCTTCGCTTGCCGATCGACGATCGCGGTGGAATGGATTGACATGGGCTAAGAGGTAGTCAGTGGCTGGTGGCCACCGGGTAATAAGAAGCACTTTTGAGCAGGTTGATAGATGGAACGAACGCGTCTTCCAACCACGAACCACGGATCACGAACCACTATTCCGATTCCTCCGCGCTTTGAGCGCTTGGCATTCGCGGCACTAGGCGGCAGGTCACAGTGGACTCAGCAGCTACTTTGCCGTTCACATAGGCTTTCCCTTCCAATCGGGCGGCCGTTCTGCGCCAGGCCCGCACCTCTACCTCAATGCGCAGCTGATCCCCGGGAACCACCGGGCGACGGAAACGCGCCTTCTCGATTCCGGTAAATACCATCAGCATGTCGTCGCGATTGGGAACTTCGGTGAGCAGCAACAATCCTCCGGCCTGCGCGATAGCCTCGACGATGAGGACGCCGGGCATGATGGGCTTGCCGGGAAAATGTCCCTGAAAAAACGGTTCGGTGATGGTAACGTTTTTGAGCGCGACAATTCGCTTCATGCGCTCTAGCTCCAGGACGCGATCGACAAGCAGGAACGGATAGCGATGCGGGAGAATCTTGAGGATGTCGCCAATCTCCATGGCTGTTTTCGGCGCGGGCAACGCTTCAGTTGTTGATTGTATGGCGTCAGTCATTACGGTTGATCTCAGCGCAAAGATTATACTTTAGCGCACCCGCAAGGCTGGAAGGGACCGAAAGAGGAAGTCTTTGGAACTCCGCAACTGCCGCGCCGAGAGTGTTCGCGCCACAGTTGCGTGCGATACTACTGCATGGTCATGTTCGATACCACGCCGCGGTTGGCGATTGATCCGAAGTCGGTGAAAGTACATTTGACCACCGGCGAGGGCATGGAGATTGACTGGAAGGACGGCCATCGCTCCACATACACGTTCAAGTTCCTGCGCGATGCCTGTCCATGCGCGCTTTGCGATGACGAGCGCGCGAAGAGTGGCCGCAAAGCAGGAGCGGCTGAAAGGCCGGCGCCTGGCACCCTACCCATGTTCAAGCCGGCGGTGAAGGCTCTGGCGGCGGAGGCCGTGGGGAAGTACGCACTCAAGTTTTCATGGAATGATAACCATGATTTGGGGATTTATTCCTGGGCCTTTCTGCGGGAAGTATGCCCCTGCGCGGAGTGCGCTGAGAAAAAAAATAAGAACGGGTAAAAATCCCGCAGGGCGAGGCACCTAAGGGGCCACGAATGTAAAGCCTCCGGCAGTCGGTAAAGCGACGCCCTAAGCAATCGCCTCGAGGCACTCAACACACGCAAATTGATCCGCGTACATTAAATGCGCTCGCTGAGCTGTCTAGCCAGGGCGGTTGCGATCGAACTTTGCGCACCCGGTTGAGCGCGGCGCGCACTGCGGAGTCCCTAGTGAAGAACAATCTCGGCAGAGGGCTTGGCCAGCGGCGCAGTTGAACGAGCGTCGCGGAAAGTGGATGGCTCCTGGCGGAGCACGACAATATCGACGCGGCGATTCATGCCACGGCCTTCGGCTGTGCGATTGGACGCGATAGGATGAAATTCCGCGTAGCCGGCGGCGCTGAGCCGCGCTGGATTGTAGCCCTCACGAACCAGAAGCAGTCTGACGATTTCGGTGGCTCGAGAGGTGGAAAGTTCCCAGTTCGAGGAATATTGCGCATTGTGAACGGGCACGTTGTCAGTATGACCCTCGACGCGCAGGACGCATTCATGCTGGCGAAGCATAATTGCAATGCGGTCGAGAGCGGCTTGCGATGCGGATTTCATTTGCGCGAAGCCGCTTTCGAAAAAACCTACCTCGCGCAAACTGATGACAAGGCCGTCGGGGTCGCGGTGCATTGCAATTTCCTTGCGCTGGATTTCTGGGGCGAGCGTATTAGCCAGTTCTGCCTGTAATTGCGCCAGATCGCCATCCTCTTTACTTCCGCCCAACGCGCTCTCGGGATGCGAAGCGATGCGGCCGACGCTGGCATTCAGTTCCACGTTTTCGATTGCCTGCACATTGCTGAAGGGCATGGGCTGGCTAAGGTCGACCGGGACCTGCGTGGTGGAAGCCTGAAATACACCCATCTCCTGAAACGCGACCTGAATGGCGAGCGCGAGCTTCCCCACCTTTCGCTTGTCGACCTGAGAGGATGCGTAGAGCACAACGAAGAAAGCGAAGAGCAGCGTAATGAAGTCGGCATAGGAAACCAGCCAGCGCTCGTGATTGACGTGGCGGGGATGTTTTTTACGGCGGCTCATGCTTCAAGCTCCGGAACGACTCGCGGGGGCTTGCGCGCGTCACTGAGAAAGCCTTGCAGCTTGGTTTCGAGAATATGCGGATGCATGCCATCGAGGATAGAGAGCACGCCCTCGAGCGTCATCTCGCGGAGAATCTGTTCTTCGCGGATGCGGATTTTTAATTTACCCGCTGCCGGCAGGAAAAATAGATTGGCCGCGCCGACACCATAAATTGTGGCCACAAAAGCAACCGCAATGCCGCGGCCTACCTCGTCGATTTTGTCGAGGTGCTGCATCACCTGGATAAGTCCGAGCACCGCGCCGATGATTCCAATAGTGGGCGAAAATCCGGGAGTATTCACATTCGCGAGATTGTGCGCGGCCACTTCGAGCGCTTCGCTCTGGGCCCGCAACCCGGCACAACTTGCATAAAATCCGCTGTCCACGTTCCTGGCTCCTGCGCCAGACAGGTGCAAGCGCATCGCCACGAGCGCACCATTAGCAATTTCACAAGTGGCTTGCTGTCAACAGGGTGGAGCGGCACAGAAGAAAGCGAAGATTGGGATGCTCTTATCGAATGAGTTGGAGAGGCAAGCATTGCCGTGGCGGATGGCAACCTGGCAATTTTGTTCCCTGCGGGTGAAATAGCCAATCCTGTTAATGATTCGATCAAAGCGTTGCGATTGGGCGTCGCACTCCGATCTCGCGGGGTCCACTCAGGCAGGTCGGCTTTGCGGCTCAACTATGCGACTACGTAACCTAATCAAATGTGAATGCATGTTGCGGCTTACTACACTGTCTAACTCTGCATTCTAAGTATGCAATTGCAGACTAACGCCGATCGGGCGGTCCATAAAGAGCATTACCGTATCCAAATGATCGCCGTCGGCAAGCGAGTAAAAAGTGTATTCTTCGCCCTTGATCACGGTGGGGACACTCAACATGCACCGGCCATCGGCACCTGCCAGCTTGTTCTTGAAGTTTCCCGCGATCATGTTGCAGATTTCTCCCAGCGCATCCGAAATCTGGTCCTCGGAGTCGGCGATTTCAGGGCCGAGCATACACTTGGCCAGTTCACGTGCAGTTGTTCGATCGCAGCAAAATGTAAGAATTCCGCAAAGCGCGCCCGCCAGCCCGACCATGGCGGTGAATTCGGCTGTGGGACCGTGCTCATCCTTCGCTATCGGTTTCACACGCGAACCTAACATAATCTCAAACACTTCTTCCACCGCGAGTTCGAGAATCGGCAGCCAGTTTTCTTCCTGCGACCGCACCGCCAACGAGGCATCGACGCTCATGATTTCTTCCCCACCACAGGTAACACATGCTCACGGACCTGCTCGGGCGTGAAGGGCTTACGGATGTAGCCGCGAGCGCCGGCGCTCAGCGCCTGCACGACATGGCTTTCACTGCCCTCGGTAGTGATCATAACGACCGGCACGCCCTTGAATTTTTCCATCGTGGATACGGTTCGAACAAATTCCAAGCCATCCATGACCGGCATATTGATATCGCACAATATCAAGTCGACCATGTCGTTCCCGAGCAAGGCGAGCGCTTCCGCGCCGTTACCCGCTTCAAGAACCTTTTCCAACTCCAGGCCAGCCTGACGCAATGAGCGTTCGACGATTTTGCGCATGACCGAGGAGTCGTCAATAATCAAAGTCCGGATCTTATCCATGAGTTCCCCAATATGCGGCTTTCGAACTACAGGAGTCGGTGCCGCAACCGCTGCTGGCTTACAAGCTGTACATCGGCAGACCGGTTCAGGGCTTTAGGCCAAAACTGGGACCTCGCTGGTGGAAAGGGGTCGTGAAAAGCGCTTTGCGATTGCAGCCGCACGAGTTTGCATGAGTGAACTTGACGCGCATGGCTTATCCTTCCTATCGCCATGAAGGCGCGGCACTTCAGCGAGGGAGCGGAAGCCGATTTGGAGTATCCTTGCCTTACCTATGACGCTGCTCGACGCTCAACCTTACGATGCCGCTCGCGCCCGTCGGCGCAACATCCGGATCGCCATCGCTATCGCTGTTGTGCTTATTCTTGCCGCGGCTGCATTTATGTACCGGAATTGGCCGGAAGAGCGTGTTGTCGACCACTTTTTCGCGGACCTTGAAAAGCGCGATTACGAAGCTGCGTACGCTGTTTACTTCAACGATCCTGCGTGGAAACAGCATCCCCAGAAATATTCGCAATATACCTATGCCGATTTTTATCGCGACTGGGGTCCTGGCGGAGAATGGGGATTGGTTCGCTCCTATCGAATTTATGGCTCGGCGAACACCGATGGGTTGATGAGCGGCGGCGTGATTGTGGAGGTCGTTGTCAACGATCGGGCTGAACATGCACGCATGTTCGTGCAGCGGGCGGATAAGACGATTACGGTGTATCCATATTAGCCGCCGAACTTCTGATCGCCGGAATCAAAGCTATCCAGGTTCTGAGATCATGCGGTTCTGAGATCATGGCTCCGCTGTGCACCCTTTCGTCAGCAGTCCTTCGCATGCGTGACCAGCATCTGGCAATGAGCCAACTAAAATCTCAAGTCTCTATGCCGCGAGCGCCGAAGCTCGCGCCAGCGTTTTTTGAAGCGAGGCCTCGTCTCCAACTACCAAGCACGTCTGCGAGCGATCGATCTGACGCATCAAGCCCCAGAGAACTTTGCCCGGACCAACTTCAATAAACAAATTCGTACCGGCTTCGATCAGCCGACGCATGGATTCATCCCAGCGCACCGTGCCCGTCACTTGCCGGGTCAGGGCATCGCGTGCGGGCTCGGCTGATTCAATCAGCAAAGCATCCACATTGCAGACGACTGGACAGACTGGGTCTTGCAACGTTAAGGCCTTCAAGTCCGCAGCCAAACGATCCTGCGCGGGCTGCATCAACGCGCAATGGAAAGGCGCGCTAACAGGAAGACCGACGGCTTTTTTCGCGCCGCGTTCGGTCGCCAGTTGAACGGCGCGAGCAACCGCCCCTGCATGCCCCGAGATTACGATTTGCTCTGGCGAATTGATGTTGGCGGCCTGGCAGATTTCTCCCTGCGCCGCTTCCTGCGCGATCTCGGAGACGCGATCAAGCGGCATGCCGAGGATTGCCGCCATCGCACCCACGCCGACCGGCACGGCTTCCTGCATATACTTCCCGCGATTGCGGACGGTGCGGACCGCATCGGCAAATGACAGCGTGCCCGCAGCAACGTGGGCCGAATATTCACCCAGGCTGTGGCCGGCAACGTAATCAGGCTTGACGCCTTTTTGCTGTAGAACCCGGCAAGCCGCAACGGATGCGGTCAGAATTGCCGGCTGCGTGATCTCAGTCAGTTTCAGTTGATCTTCCGGGCCTTCAAAGCAGAGCTGAGAGAGCTTGTAGCCGAGCGCGTCGTCGGCTTCTTCAAAGGTTTGCCGCGCGACATCGTAGTTGTCGGCGAGTTCCTTGCCCATGCCGACGGCCTGCGATCCCTGGCCGGGGAACAGAAATGCGAGTGGGGAAGTGCTTGTCATAAGAAACGAAGATTCCTAATTGGTAGCTCCGGCCATCGTCCTCAGTCCGGACAATTCTCTTTCAATCGCTTCGTTCACATTGCCTTCGGCGAACTCGGCGGCTATGCGTATTGCGTTCTTAATTGCATTCGCGTTTGACGATCCGTGGGTGATGATGCATACGCCTTTCACACCGAGCAGCGGCGCGCCGCCGTATTCGGTGTGATCGAGCCGTTTTTTGAAATCGGAAAACGCGTTGCGCGACAGCATTGCGCCGACCTGGCGCGTGATGGTTGCCTTCAAAGTATCTTTCAGCACGGCGCGCACAAGCCGCGCCACGCCTTCGGAAGTTTTCAGCGCCACATTGCCGACAAATCCATCGGCCACGATGACATCGACCTGCCCATTGTACAAATCGCGGCCTTCGACATTGCCGATGAAATGAATGGGCAGCTGCTTGAGCAGCTGAAAGGCCTCGCGCGTCAGCTCGTTGCCCTTGGATTCTTCCTCGCCAATTGAGAGCAGTCCGACGCGCGGACGCTTCACGCCAAAAATCGACCGGCAATAAATTTCGCCCATGACGGCGAACTGCTCCAGGTTCTGCGCGGTGCAATCGACGTTGGCGCCCACGTCCAGAAGAACGGCCGCAGTGTTCAGCGCGGTGGGAAAAGCGGCGGCCAGCGCGGGACGATCGACTCCGGTTAATGCGCCGAGCACAACTTTCGCGGTCGCCATTGCTGCGCCGGTGTTGCCGGCGGTGACAAAGCCGGCGGCACGGCCTTCGCGAACGAGGCGCAGGCCAATGCGGATGGAGGAATCGCGCTTGGCGCGAATCGCATCAACTTTATCTTCCATGGTGATGAACTCGCTGGCATGGACAACTTCGATGGGCAGGCGACGTGCCCCGGGATAGCGCGCCAGTTCTTCTTTCAAACGCGATTCGGGACCGACCAGCAGCACGTTCACGCCGTGATGGCGCGCCGCCTGCAAGGCGCCTTCAATCTCAGGCTTCGGCGCCTTGTCGGATCCCATCGCATCCAAAGCAATGACTCTGGGCATGGAGGGGGAAAACTAGGACTTCTCAGCGACCTCGAATATTTCGCGGCCTTTGTAGTATCCGCACTTTGCGCAGGCGCGATGCGGCATCTTCTGTTCGTGGCAGTTCGGGCACTCCGAGAGCGAGTGTTTCGACAGCGAGTCATGGGCGCGGCGCGTGGCCGTGCGCTTCTGGGAGTGTCTGCGTTTCGGATTGGGCATGAATTTCTTAGTTCCCCGCTCTCAGTTCTCAATTCTCAGTGAAACCGCTTTGACTGAGAACCGGGAACGGGAACTTTCTCCTATTGATTCAATTTCGTGCGTATCTCTTTCAACGCGTCCCAGCGCGGATCTTCGACTTCATCCGCACATGAGCATGCGCTTTCGTTCAAATTCTTTCCGCAGTGCGGGCAGAGGCCCTTGCAATCCTCGCGGCATAGCGCCTTCAGCGGGACGGCGAGCAATACCTGCTCGCGCAACGTGTCCTCTAGCAGTAAACCTTCGCCCTGGTAATAACCGATCTCGGCTTCGGCATCGGTGACTGAAAGCTCTTCGTGTCCGGCATCGATGCCCAGCGGGCGGTACAGCAAATCAAAACTCCGCTTCACCGGCAAACTGACCGGCTCAAGACAGCGGGCGCAGGAAACTTCAAGATCCGTTTCCAGCTTGCCGCGCAGGCGGATATCCTGCACTACCTGGTGCTTGCCGTGATGCTCCTCGACCAGGTCGGCCTGACCCTCGGTTAAGAGCGGCGATTTCTGCCGCACATCCTCGCCAAGGTCAATCGCACCGGGACTGAACTCCTCCCGAAAATCGACAGGATGAAGTTCCAACTCCTGAATTTCTATGAGCATATCCCGATAAACCGGAACCTCCGCCAACCCCCACCCGATACCGCGAAGGCCGCGGAAGCACGCACAGAGACGAAGGTC
Source organism: Terriglobales bacterium (assembly GCA_049589875.1). Lineage (GTDB taxonomy): Bacteria > Acidobacteriota > Terriglobia > Terriglobales > Acidobacteriaceae > Acidiflorens. The sequence continues at coordinate 34,086 of JBAWBR010000019.1, read as the reverse complement.
TCTTCAGGTGTAATGAGTAAGGATAAAGGCGGAGAATCGGGGTGTCAAGGAAGAGGCGTTGAAACGACGCAATGACCGCGCGCCTGGCTCGCTTTCCTTTTTCAAACTGTGTCTACTACCGAGCTGTCAATTCAAATTGAGCCCTCTGGGGATCTCCGCAGGTGAATCTCAACTTCCACTGCGAAGTGATGGAAGATGCAGAGAGCGCCAATTTCTTACGCAAACCGCAATCTTTTGATTTCTCATTTTGCCCTTTGTTTATCTGGGGTTGAGGGTGATTTTTGTTGTTTTGCGACCCCTCCCCCCTATGTGTTTTGGGTTAAAGTATTGACAAATATGCACTTAATCGCAAAGTCTTCGGGAATAAGGAGTTAGCGGCGAAATGCTGGGATGACAGAGGGGCTGTGGAGGGCGGGGACAGCCTTCTGAGCGTAGACATGGTTGTGTCTTGGCTGATCATTTTTGGCCGATCATTTGTTTTCATTTTCAGGCATGGCGGGAGTTGTGTCTGTGATGGTGCACACGGGATAAATGTGATGAAACGTTGGTCGTCGGGGTTAGTCGGGTGGAGTTGGTCGGGGAGTTCTTTCAGACGTTCGCGGCGGAAGGGCAAAGCTTGACTTGGATTGTTCATACCACTCTTCCCAGCGCCGAGGCGCTGGGCTAAGATGGGTCGCCCCTGCCGGGGCTGAGATTTGAAGATATTGTGCGTCCTCGTAACAGACTTTAGCGCCGGCGGTTTTACTGACGCGCGGTCCGGGGCGGTTGGCTCTCCATTTTCTCGTCATGGTGTGAAAACCTCCGCTGGGCAGGCTGTTCGCAAAGTACGCGAAGGATAGGGCACGACTGTTGTGATTCACGGAAGGCCGGGGGCGACCTCAAGAGGCTGGTAACGTGTCAGCGCAGAAAAATCACAAAACCTTGAATATGCCTGCGCTAAGACCGTCGCGAATACGCGCGGCGACCAGAGGCGCCTCCGCTTCGTCATTACGAATTGTGTGTCGATCCGCTCCCTCAAAGAGGGCATAAAAGCTGCTGTACGGAGCATAATCTGCGATTGCGCCCAGGGTGCGGCCAGCAGCGCGGACTGCACATATGGCCTCACCTGGCAACAGAACTATGTACTCCAGCGGAAGATCTTTGAGTATTTTGCGGGCTGTAACCAGAAATTCGGGGGGAATTGAAAAGTCCAGTAATACGTCATACCCGGAGCGTACAAAGGGCAAAGTTGCCGCCGTCATGGCGCGCGTGATTACGCGAAAATCTTCCCGACGGTCGCTGTTTTTGCTTTTGGCTATGAAGGTCCAAAACGTATCGCCCTCAATATAGGCAAGCGGCCCGGGCAATAACCCTATAAGTTCGCGAGCAACAGTTGTTTTTCCCGAACCGACCGGACCCGATAGCATAATAACGGTACTCATAAAAAGTCATCCTTGCTCTTTAACTTTTTACTTTGCCGATGATCGCACTATTTCCTATTGCCGATTTCCCGGCAAAGCCTCAGGCATCTCCGCTAAAAAATATCCCATGAGCGCCATGGCGGCGGCGTTTTCTTTTAATTCCTTGGGATCGACTTTATCGAGCGTGTCGGCGGCGCTGTGGTGAACGTCGAAGTAGTGGCGTCCGTCCTGAATGATGCCGATGCCGGGGACTCCCGCTTCGACCAGGGGAGCGATATCGGCACCGGGGCTCGATTCCGTGGCGCGGAAAATAGTCGCGCCCACGGGGCCTTGCGCCTTTGCGACCGGGTGAAGGGCGGCAATCGCCAGGGGCGGCATTTTCAGCGAGTAGCCAAGCGGATGTGCGGCTCCGGCATCGCTTTCGATGGCTGCGATGTGGTTGGCGATCTCCGCGGCATGGGCTTTGGCGTATGCCTGAGCGCCGGCTCCGCCGTTTTCCTCATCCATCCATGCGATGACGCGCAATGTGCGGCGGGGATGTATGCGCAGGCGCTGCAAAACTTCGGCGGCTTCCATCGCGATGACCACACCCGCGCCATCGTCGATTGCGCCGCGGCCCAAGTCCCATGAATCGAGATGGCCGCTAACGATCACAATCTGCTCGGGATGCTCGCTCCCTTTGAGGTCGGCCACAACGTTGTAGCCGGTAGTTTCCGGCAGGGATTGCGGCGTCAGGATAAGGTGAATGCGCACGCGGCCTTGTGCGGCCAGATGGTCGATCAGATCGGCATCTTCGGCGGCAAGCGCGGCGTGCGGAATTCCGGCGGGCACGCTATAGCCCACGTGCGGCAGGCGGAAGTCCGCGCCGCCGACGGAACGAATCAGCGAGCCGACGGCTCCCAGTTCCGCGGCTTTTTTGGCTCCTTCGGTGCGATAGATGACGGCCTCGCCATACGCCTCGAATGCGTACCCGCCGAGCGCTTTTCGCTCGTCATAAGGAACGTTGTAGAGGACGATGTTGCCCGCAACTTTATCGTGGCCGAGCGCGGTCAATTCGTCGAAGCTGTGCACAACCACTACGCCAGCGGTGATGCCGTTGGCCGGAGTTGCCGAGCTGCCGCTGAGCGCGGCGAGAACAATGCGCTGGCTTGTATTCTGCGTGTGGCCGGGGTAGTCGACGAGTTCGGCTTTCTCCTCGCCGCGAACCCAGTGCGTGACCTGAGCCGGTTCAAGATGAACTTCGAGGCCGAGTTGCCGCAGTTCGGATGCGACATATTCGGCTGCGGCCTGGGCCTGAGGCGATCCTGATGGCCGCGGGCCGATATTCTCCGTCAGGTACGCGAGTTGATGCCAGGCATAGTCGCTGGAGAGGGTGGCGTCGCGGATTGATTCCAATTGCTGGCGCAGTCGGGGAGACATGGGCGCTGGAGCGGCGCTCGGAGCGGGAGTTCCCGTAGATTTAGGTGGAGCGGTCTGAGACCAGGCGGGGGCGGCGGCGATTGCCAGCAGGGCAAAGATGGTTAGGCTAAAGATTACTAGTCTAAAGATGGTTAGTCTAAAGATTGTCAGTCTACGGATCGTTATTCGGCTGGCTGGCTCGCTCGTTTTCATGGGGAAGTGCGAGTGTACAGGAGCGGCGGGCACAAAAAAAAGCGGCCCCTTTCGGGGCCACCCTTTTCAAAGAGGCTGATTGGCAGGAATCAGAGGAAACTCTTTTTGGCGCCGTTTCCGGGGAAGAAACGACAGGTGAGAGTCGAGAATCTTTGAGTGAAGTGTGTCAAAGGTTGCGGCCTCTTCATTACGGGACGATGGAGCATTTGCTGAACCAAAGTAGTAACGGGTCAGACCAAGGCGAAGCCGACCTGACAAATTATTGATAATACGGATGTTATTTTGATGTCCGCAACTTGCTTGGAGGGGGCGGTGTTTCCCATGAATGCCTTGTAAATGCAGAATGCTGCACATTCGGTGCAGCCCGGGAATTAGGGCAAAGCTGTTCGGGTGCGAGGCGAACGGCCGGGATTGATCGTGGCTAGCTCTCACCGGCATCTGGGCGGACACTCAGGCGAGCCATCCGCCGGGAGAGTTTGCGTTATCCGGCGAAATTAGGCGAATGCCGCGCGCAGATTCGATTCTTCAATTTACAATTGACGAGCGCAGGGGTGATCGGACGAGAATGATCGCCGATCTATCCGGGTCAATCAGCGCAAAATCAGGAATGGGCGCTGCCTCGATAAGCGCAAAAGGAATCAGGAGAAGACATGGCTCAGAATCACTATGTAAGCAAGTCCAAGCGGAGGCCAAAGAACAAGAACCGCAAGGATGTTTCCCAGGCAACGATGGCAAAAGTTCGCCAGCTCGAAGCGGCGGCAAAGAACAAATAGTCGGCGGACCGCCGGACTTCACCGTTCAGTTTTAAGGTCGCTCAACCCAGGGCCGTTCAACCAAGTTTATTCCAGCTTACGGTTGAGGGCGGCTCCTCTCTCGCACCTGTTCGGAAGTCAATCCATACAGAGGTGGAGTGGGTACTCCCAGGATGGCCAGATAGATATAGATCTGGCCTCGATGGTGAGCCTCGTGCTCGATCATGGCGCGCAACCATTTCCAGGTTGTGATGTTAGCGCCGTCGGGCGTTGTGCACTTGCGCGCCAGATCAGCAGGGCTGAAGCGGGAGAGAATTTCGAGGTCTTCCCGATGGAGGCGCTCGCTGAGCTGCACAATTTCGTCGCAGGTCGGGGCGAGGTCTCTGCCGCATCCGTTATACGCGCTGAGCTTGCCCTGGCAAGTCTCGACAAACAGATACCGGTTGGTGGTTGCGATGTGCCGGACCAAATCTCCCAGGGTGAACTTACCCTCGCGGAATCCCCAGTCAACCTTGTCGGGAGGAATGGCGGCGACCACATTCATGGTTCGGCGATGAACTTTTTCGAAGTATCCAAGGAATTCGTTAATATCGTGGATCTCCATTGCCTATAACCTCTTCCCGCCGAAGCAGGCACTTTCCCGATCAGTCTAGCGCCAAGGCGGCCAGGCCCGCGAGTTTACAGAGTTGGCGGTTTTGGTGTAACTTTCTCGCTCGCTGTACGTCTAAGCAGGTCGACGCTGGCGGTTGGGTGGGGACCCGTCCGCTGAAAGTTGGGGTGACATTCAGCGCGACCATCACAAATAAATAAGAGGAGCAACAATCATGACCAATTCCATGAAAACACTGCTGGCAGGCGCCGCGCTTGCCGGTCTGATGACAGGAACCACGGCAAAACTGAATGCGCAGTCTTCCAGCCCGACTCGGCCCGGCGTCAGGTCGGTTTCGCTGAACGACGACACCAGCAAAACGGAAAAGCATGCCTGCAAGGGCCAAAATTCCTGCAAAGGCAAGGGCGGTTGCAAGAGCAGTGACAACGGCTGCAAAGGCAAGAATTCCTGCAAGGGCAAAGGCGGCTGCGCCACCGACGGTTCCAAGATGCCGGAAGGGAAATAGCTCCTGGCTCATGGGGCGGGATGAGTTTGCCTCCCGCCCACTTTCCTCGTGCCGGTTTCTCGCCGGATGTTTGCCGGTTCGACCAATAGTTCGACTAATAAGGTTTGACGGTTACCGCTTCGAACGATAAGAGATTCGAACGCCGGGAATCCGCGATCAAGATTCGAACAATTCAAAGTTCGGATGAATCAAGCATGCCTGCCAATCGCTTTAACGGCTTTACCGAATTCGGAGTGGGAATCGGCCTGCGGGTTCCGCACTATCGGCACATTCTGGCAAAAAAGCCGGTTGTCGATTGGTTCGAGATCATCTCCGAAAATTACATGATCGATGGCGGGCGGCCGCTGCGCGTGCTCGATCAGATTCTCGAGCAGTATCGCGTGGTGCAGCACGGAGTTTCCATGTATTTTGGCTCGCCGGAGCGGCCGAATCGCGAACACCTGCGGCGGCTGAAAGATTTAGTCAAGCGCACGAGTACGCCGTGGGTGACCGATCATCTCTGCTGGGGCAGTGTGGATGGCCGCTACAGCCACGATTTGCTGCCCATGCCTTATACATTTGAAGCGGCTCGCCACACCGCGCGGAAGGTTCGTGAAGTGCGCGATTTTCTTGAAGTGCCGGTTGCGGTTGAGAACGTGAGCAGCTACGCGGAATTTCATGCGTCGGAAATGACGGAGTGGGAATTTCTCAACGAAGTGGTCGAACTGGCGGATTGCGGCATTCTTCTCGACGTCAATAACATTTATGTTTCCTCGCGCAATCACAGCTTCAATCCGTTCGATTACGTGAATTCCGTGCCGGCGGAGCGCGTGGCGCAAATTCACATTGCCGGGCATTCGAAATTTGAGAAATACATTCTCGACACGCATGATCATCCCGTGATCGATCCGGTGTGGGCGCTTTATGAACGCGCCATCGAGCGCACTGGTTCAACGGCTACTCTGCTGGAGTGGGACGACAAGATCCCTTCGTTTGACGAAGTGCACGGCGAAGCTTTGAAGGCCAATCGCTTTCTGGCCAAATTGCAACCCGCCAGCGTTGAGGCCGTGTCATGAATCTTCTTGAGATTCAAACGCAAATGCTGGAAGCCATCATGCAGCCGCTGACTTCGGGCTACAACATGCAGCGGCGGGCTCGCGACGGGCGAGCAATGCGCGATGTGGCGGCAGGATTCATCAAGGCGAACGACCGGCTCAGTTCCTTCGAGCGCCTGGAGATTTACAACCGTCAATATTGGTATCGCGTGCTCGATTCGCTGGAGGAGGATTTTCCCGGCTTGCTCGCGATTGTTGGCCGACGGCGCTTTGGCTCGCTGTCGAAGGCTTACGTTCTGGATTGTCCGTCGCAGTCGTTTACTTTGCGCGATCTGGGATGGCGTCTGGAAAGCTGGCTGCGCGCGCACACGGAATATATTCATCCGCGGGAGAAACTTGCTCTCGATATGGTTCGCCTGGAATGGGCTGAAATCGAGGTCTTCGATGCGGCCGAACATCCGGTCTTGATTCCGGAGGCGCTGCTCTCAACCGACCCCGATCCCCGCTTCACTCTGCAACCATATTTGCGACTGCTGGAATTGCAATATCCGGTGGATGATTTGCTGGTTGGAATCAAAGCTGTCGTCCACGAGAACGAGGTGGCGAGTAACGCGGTTGCGGCGCCGGGCAAGCATGGCCGCGTGCGCAAGATCGCGCGCCAGAAGCCGCAGACCATATTTCTTGCAGTACATCGGCAGGACGACTCGGTCTACTTCAAGCGCCTGGAGCGCGATGCCTTTTTATTCTTGGGCGCTTTGCGAGAGGGCAAACGTCTTTCCGACGCAGCCGTATTGGCTTTCGAAGGCAGTGGCAGGTCATCGGATGAAATACCGGGCCGGGTGCGGGGATGGTTCGAAGAGTGGGCGGCGCTGGGCTGGTTTGCGCAGCCTGCGGTTGTGGAATAGGGAAGGACGCAAGTTCTGCTCGTGCCGTTGAAGCGCTGACCGAAGATCCGCGCTTTGGAGCCTGGGAGCTACGGTTTAAAAAAAATATGGGCACTCTCAAACAAAACGCAGTCTCTCTCTACACGCTCTTCGAACGCGCCATGAACTCGCTGCAATCGCCGTTTCTGCTGGTGGTGCGCCTCTACTGGGGATGGCAGTTCATGGAGGCCGGATGGGGCAAGCTGAGCAATATCCAGAAAGTGATCGGCTTCTTTACCAGCCTGGGCATTCCATTGCCCGCGGTCAACGCTTATTTTGTGAGCGGTATGGAATGCGTGGGGGGAGCGCTGCTGATTATTGGTCTTTTCTCGCGGCCGATTGCGGCGCTGCTGACCTTCGACATGATCGTCGCCTACGTTACCGCAGACCGGGAGGCGCTCTTTTCCGTTTTTTCCGATCCGGGCAAGTTTTACAACGCGACTCCATATACATTTTTGTTTGCATGTTTGCTTATATTGATTTTTGGCCCGGGCAAACTGGCGCTGGATGCGGTGATCGCACGACGCCTCAACAAAGCTGCATAGAATCTATCGAATCCGCGTGCTTCGGCCGGTAAAGAGTTCTTCTTCCTCGTAAACCCTATTGACAGACCGATCGGTCGGCAGTAGTATCTATCCCACGTTTGCTCTTCATTGAGCAAACTGGGATTTCATGCAGAGTGGCTGAGGGACGAGCCCTAGGACGCCACGGCAACCGGATTGAGATCATATATCTCGACGGCCAGGTGCCAACTCTCGCCCGGTAACGGGGACCATGAGATTCGGGTAGGCGATTTTTCATTCGCAGTTCCCGAGCCTCTTTTCCTACCCGGAAAGGGGGTTTTGCGTTATCAGGGGGAATATTTCCCCCGGCTCGTCCCGCCAGTCACGGAAAGAAGCAGCAGGATGAGCACGCATGCGTATCAACTCCGCTGCCGCGAATGCGGCAAGACCTTCGACAATCAGCCCCGCTCAATTTGCGAAGAATGTTTTTCGCCTCTCGAAGTTACTTACGACTACGACCAGATCAAGAAGCATATTTCACGAGAGTTGATCGCCTCGCGAAAGCCAAACATATGGCGTTATCGCGAACTGCTGCCGCTGCCGGCCGGATTTCAGCCCTCGCTGCCGGTGGGCTTTACGCCGCTGGTGAGCGCGCCGCGTCTGGGTGAAAAAATTGGGTCGCGCCGGTTGTGGATAAAGAATGACGCCGTCTGCCTTCCCACCTTGAGCTTCAAAGACCGCGTGGTGGCGGTTGCGCTGGCGAACGCGCGCTCCTTCGGCTTTGACACGGTTGCGTGTTCCTCTACCGGCAATCTGGCTAACGCAGTTGCGGCGCAGGCCGCGCGCGAGGGCTTGAAGGCGTGGATATTTATTCCCTCCGATCTTGAGCCCGCGAAGATTCTCGGCACCCAGGTTTTTGGCGCTGAGGTTGTGCGCATCAATGGCAGCTACGATCACGTGAACCGGCTGTGCTCGCAGATTGCCGACGAGCATCGCTGGGGATTTGTGAATGTGAATCTGCGTCCGTATTACTCCGAAGGCTCGAAGACGGTGGGCTACGAAATCGCCGAGCAACTGGGCTGGCGGCTGCCCGATAACGTAGTTGTGCCGATGGCAGGCGGGTCGCTGATTACGAAGATCAAAAAGGCATTCGATGAACTCGTTTTGCTGGGGCTGGTTGAACCGAAGTCAGTACGCTTCTTTGGCGCGCAGGCTTCGGGCTGCTCTCCGATTTCAACGGCGGTGAAACAGTACAGCGCTGAGATCGAGCCGCAACGGCCCAAAACAATTGCGCGCTCGCTCGCAATCGGCAATCCGGCCGATGGACATTATGCGATCAAGGCCATCACCCAGAGCGGCGGATGGTCGGAGGACATTGCGGACTACGAAGTGGTGGATGCGATCCAGTTGCTGGCTTCGACTGAGGGCGTCTTCACCGAGACGGCCGGCGGCGTCACCGTTGGCACGGCGCGCAAGCTGATTCAGCAGGACCGCATACTGCCGGATGAAACAACGGTGCTCTGCATCACGGGCAACGGCCTGAAGACGACAGATGTGCTTGCGGGCAAATTCCAGGCGGAGAGGCCGATTTCGGCAAAGCTGAGTGAGTTCGAGGCTTATCTCGCAGGCAAATCTGGCAACATCGCCGATGCCGCACTACCTGAGTCCGCGGCATTTTCGGATGCAGCAGTAGTTTAGAGCGTCGTTGTTCACACTAAGGAGATCTCATGAGCATCACTGTACAAATTCCTACTCCGCTGCGGCGGCTGACTGCTGGAACGCCGAAGGTTACTTGCGATGCGGCTAATCTGAATGAACTGTTCACCACGCTGGACGAGAAGTTTCCCGACCTGCGGCCTCATCTGCGCGATGAGGCTGGAGAAGTCCGGCGCTTCCTGAACATTTACGTGAACGATGAGGACATACGCTTCCTGGGCGGCGCGGCCTATGCATTTCAGGAAGGCGATGAAGTGCTGCTGGTGCCGTCAATCGCCGGCGGCGCTTCATAGCAGGCGCGGGATGTCGAAGCAACGATCGGACGTTGCCCGATGACCGAGTGTTTTGAGGGCAGGCGCTTCGCAGCTTCATGAGATAAGGGAAAAGACAATCTGGGAGCGACGCCTAGACCGCGGCGTGATTGCGGAGGCGGGCGGCCGAGGACAGCTCGCGGATATCCTGAATGGAAGATGTGACGATGGGCGTGCGGTAGCCGGGATGCGAAAATTCGAGACGCATTCCGCGGCCCACAAAGCTGCGCTTCAGCATCGAACCTCCCCACGTAGAGCCGGAGATCGCGACCGCGATAGGCTCAGGACAAAACTCGGGATGGCCCGAAATGAGGACGGAACCATTATCCAGAAGCACCGCCGTATAACAATGATGTTGCGTCTGAATCTGGAGGACGGTGGCTGGCGGCAAGTCCGGAAGAAACACACCGCCTTCAATCTCAGATTGGACAATCTGATGGTTGACCTCATCGCTGAGGTTGGGATGCGGCATGAAAAAAGAAGTATCGCCCACAGGGAACTCTTGCCTTTCCTCCAGTATACCCTTGCCGGGGCGGCAGGCCTGAAGTTACGCAGGTTTTCGTCCATCTGGTGAGCAGAGCAGGAGGTTTCAATCAAAAGAGAGGCTGGCTTCGATCAACAAATGACTTGCGTTTTTCAATCCGCGCGGTCTAAACTCTAACTAACCAGTTAATTAGGATTGCAATGGCCAATACTTTCAGCAAGCACAGAGGCGACTCTTCGAACTACCGCCGCACGCAGACCTCCGCGCCACGATCCGGAGGAGGAAAGAGCGCCGCGACGCGGCCAAAGCAACAGAGCCGCTCGCGATTTGGAACGCGCCGCCAGCCGGAGGAAAGCCGCGCCGCCATTCTGCGCGCGGCCGTAGCCGAGTTTGCCGAGTATGGCATTGCCGGGGCGCGCACCGACCGCATGGCCCACTCGGCGGGCGTGAACAAGGCGCTCCTTTATTACTACTTCAAGGATAAAGACTCGCTCTATGAGGCGGTTCTCGATCACGTGTTCCGGGGACTGCGCGACCGTGTGATGCCCGTGTTCGAAAGCCAGCTTGAGCCTCGGGCAAAGCTGCTTGAGTATGTGGCCCGCTATTTCGATTACATTGCGGCCAATCCGCGCTTTCCGCGAGTCGTGCAGTCGGAATGGATGCGGGCGGGCGCGCACGTCAATCCGCAAATGTTGCGGGTTGCGCGCGAATATTTCGCGCCGATTTACAAGCGCATGGGAGAGCTGCTGCAGGAGGGCGCGGAAAAAGGGCAGCTCCGGCGAATGAATCCAATGGATTTTATTCCCACCGTGGTTGGAATCGTTATTTTTTATTTCAGCAGCGTGCCCGCAATGAAAAGTCTGCTGAAGGTCGATCCGCTCTCGAAAGCACGGATTGCGGAGCGGCGCAAGTTTGTACTTGCATTTATTGAAGAGGCCGTATGTTTATAGGCCAACACATTGATTGATATTTGAGGATGGGCGATGAATGCTCGAAATAAAGTCCTGATCTTGCTTGCCGTGATCTTTGCCATTTCCACGGCGTATTACTTTTATTCCACGCCACGCGGCGGCGATCTGGTTTTGATTGGAACCGTGGATGCGAATCAGATCGTTGTGAGCCCGCAAATCCAGGGGCGGATTCTTAAATTGCTGGTTGACGAGGGGACGCAGGTGAAGCAGGGCGATCTGATTGCGGAACTCGATCCATCCGAACTGGAAGCGGAGGAGCGCGCGGCGGCCGCCATGATTGCAAGTTTCCGCTCCCAGGTGAGCGCGAATCAGTACACGCAGCAATCGACAAAAGGATCGACAACAAGCGATGTGGCAAATGCGCAAGCCCAACTGCAATCGGCCAGGGCGCAACTGGCGCAGGCGGAAGCAACGCTTTCGCGAATTGAAAGCGACAGCCGCAGAACGATTGGCTTGGCGGAGGCGGGCGTTGCCTCCGACCAGGAAAAAGTGCAGGCGGAGATGAATCTGAAGGCGCAGCAAGCGACCGTCGATTCATGGAAGCAGCAGGTATCGGCTGCGCAGGCGACGCTGGACTCGGCAGTGGCGCGCACCAACACCGCAGCGGCAGCCGCCAGCACCGTCGCCTCAACACGCGCACAAATGGCAAACGCGGTAGCCCAACTGAAAGAAGCGGAAGTGCGCCTGGGCTACACGAAAATCTATGCGCCCGTCACCGGAACCGTGCTGGTGCGGGCGGCGCGCGAGGGTGAAGTAGTGGATGCCGGACAGGCAATCGTCACCGTGGTCGACTTCAGCGACACCTGGGTTCGCGCGGCTATTCCGGAAACTGACGCCGATCATATTGGATACGGCGACACGCTTCGCATCCGGTTGCCGGGCGGAACCGAAGCGGAGGGCAAGGTTTTTTATAAAGCAGCGGAAGCGGATTTTGCCACGCAGCGCGATGTAGGCCGCAGGAAGCGCGATGTCCGGACACTTCTGTTGAAGGTACGTCTGGCGAATCCCAAGGGCGCTTTTGTGCCTGGGATGACGGCCGAAGTGCTGGTACCCCCGGCGATGCAGAAGAAGAGCTAGAGAAAGAGCTAGTGAATGACCGGCGAAATAGACAAAACGGCTAACGGCAAGAACGGCGAGGGTACGAAGAATTCGCGCGCCGCCAATGGCGCCGACGTTTCGTCTGCTGAGATGAGCATGCGCGGTACGGTTGCCGCCGACGCTCCCAATGCAATCGAAGTCGATCATATCGTGAAAAAGTACGGCGATTTCACGGCCGTGAACGACATTTCGTTCGCGGTGAAAGAAGGGGAGATCTTCGGCCTTCTGGGCCCGAATGGCGCCGGCAAATCCACGCTGATTCGCATGATGACCACGCTCATTCCTATTACCTCGGGAGCGGCTCGAATCGCGGGACACGACGTAAGCAAGGAGCCGGATGCGGCGCGGCGCACAATCGGAGTCATTCCTCAGGCGTTGACCAGCGACCTCGATTTAACGGTTGAAGAGAATATGTCGATCTACGCCAAGCTTTACGACGTGCCGGCCAAGCGGCGCAAGGAATCGATTGACGAACTGCTTGAGACCGTCGATCTGACAAAATGGCGGGACGCGCAAACAAAAACTCTTTCTGGAGGAATGCGGCGGCGCCTGGAAATTGCCCGCGGCCTTGTACACAGTCCTAAGATTTTTTTTCTCGACGAGCCGACCACCGGCCTCGATCCCGTGTCGCGCGTAGCCGTGTGGGAAATGCTGACGAATATCAAATCCAAGCGCAAGCTGACGATTCTGATCACAACGCACTACATGGATGAGGCCGACCGGCTGTGCAACCGCATTGCGATTGTCGATCACGGCAACCTGGTAGCGCTGGATACGCCGGAAGCACTGAAGGCGACTGTGCCGGGATCGACTGTGATTGAGGTGCAGTTCGAAAACTTTCCCGAGGATTGGCAGGAACGCCTGCGCGGGCTGCCGGGAGTCACGTCGGTTCAGAACGAAAGCGCGGGAATGTTTCGCGTGCTGACGGCAAATGGGTCGGGAACAACAACCGATCTGGTGGAGATGGCCGTGGTTTGCGGCGTGGCGCTCAAGACTCTTACGGTGCAAAACACCACGCTGGACGACGTTTTCGTCCACTACACCGGCCGGCAGTTGCGCGATGAACTGGTGAAGGCGCATGCCTTTGTGATGCCGCCACGGCCAGGGATGCAGCCATGAATCGAACGCTCGCAATTATTGAACGCGAAATGAGGAAGTTCTTCCGCTCGCCGGCGCTGATGATGGTGTCGATGATTTTCCCGCTCGTGCAGCTGATCGTGTTGGGCAACGCTTTCGGCGGAAAGATTCGCGACGCCAAGATGGGGATCGTCGACGAAGATCACGGCACGCAGGCCGTCAGGATCAAGGAAGCATTCGATTCCGTACGCGCCACGGCGCGCACCTTCATTCCCATTCAGTATGACGATGAGGTAAAAGCGCGCGAAGATGTGCGCAACGGCAAGATACAGGGCGCGGTCATTATTCCCACGCAGTATTCGAAGATGGTATACGAAAAAAATCATCCACGGATCGCGCTGATCGTCGACAACACGGACAATTTCACAAGTTCGTCTCTCGAATCGACCATGACCGATCTGACGAATGCCCTGAATCAGCCCGATATCGCACCGCGTCTTCTACGGCAGACCGCCCTCGATATCGTCGAGCTTTATCCTTACATCGAATACATGAAGTACCTGCTGCCCGGTTCGATTGCGCTGGCCATGTTTGTTTCCGCGATGATTGGCGGCGGCATGCTATACATCGACGACAAAGCGCGCGGCGTGCATGAAGGATATCTCGTTACTCCTATCACCAGGGCGCAACTTGTATTTGGACTGAACGGCGCGGGCGCGCTCAAAGGCATTTTGACCGGCGTCGTAATTACCATGATCGGGTCGCTGATCTCCGGGGTGGGGACGATCTTTCATCCATTAACCATTCTCGGAGTTGCCGCCATGGTCGTGGCAACCTCGTCTGCATTCAATTGCATGATGTTCCTGCTGATGGTGCGTGTCGAAGATCCGTTGGTTCCGCGCGCAATCTTTGGAATTCTAAACACGCTGCTGTTTTTTCCCAGCGGATCGATCTATCCCATTGAAGCGTTTCCGGTATGGCTGCGGGCGATTGCGATCGTCGATCCCTTCACGTACGCCGTCCATGGCTTCAAGTGCCTGCTGCTCAAGGAAACAGGCTTGGGGCCCATCATGCCCGATCTGCTGTTTCTCTTCTGCTTCGCGTTGGGAACGTTGGGCCTGGCGCTGCCATTGTTCAAGCGATCGCTGTAGGCGGGCCGGGAGGAGCGGCGTAAAGCTTGCGGCGGGCGCGCGGCACTGGGAGACGGTTTCAAATCCGATTCGGGCCGAGAGACTTTCCCCGACCCGGGTTCGGACTGTGCGTCTTCCCAATCCACGCCGCGTCTTGCCGGCCCGGATCGTCGCACATTGAGCAGATCGGCTTGCCTGGCGCAGGCTTGAAATACGAGAGGACATATTGCAAACATTTCGCCGAGTTATTTCAAGAAAGGGCTGTCTTCGTTTTCCAGCCCCAGAGCCGGCGCACTGTAATTGAAAGGTCGTTGACGCGAAGCGGGAAAAAACGATGGCTTCGAACTCTGCGAAGAACTTTGCTGCAGGCAGAAAAGAAGGCTAGTAACGGCGGTCCGGGCTTTCAGTCGAAGCCAGATAAATTGGCCGACGCGGCTCAAGCGAACATCGTCGGGCGCAAGGCGGGCAATGTAGCTGGAGGCAATGCGCCCCATTTCGGCGAGATCGCGGGTCCAAAACTCCACATCCCCCGGCGATGCCTGTTGGCGCATGCGATCGAGCTGGCGGGCAACGGTTTTCGCCGGCGCCACGGAGGGTTGCGTCCGGCAATCCAAAACTCGTTCAATCGCGTAAAGAGCGGCATGATCGACGCGCGTGCCGAATGCGAGATAGAGCGTGTTGGTTATCACGGAAAAATTAAATGGGATCATCTGAAACGCTTCCAGCAGGCGCAGAGGGATATTGCCGGGCGATTCGGCGATCGAACCGGTGAATGAAGAAGCGACGGGGCATCCCCATTGCAGCGCTAAAGCAGCGGTCACATCGTGCTCGGAGGCGAAGCCTAATTTTTCGATCCAGTCTCCGATCCTTCCATAACGCGCGCGGCGCTGGGCCTCAAGGGCGGCGCGTACTTCCAGGTGGGTTAGCTTGCCGCGCGCCACCATCAGCAGACCGAGTGGAATTCGATTGCCTGGCCGGGCGGAGGGAGCCATGGAATGAAGCCGCGACATCTGGCCGAGCAGCGCCGTCTGCAGGCATTCCGGCTGGCAATAAAACTGGCCATGGAAACAAATTCCGGTATGGGGCCGAAGCAAGCGGCGCCATAGCGGCGGCAAGCCGGGGCAGGCCGCCAAAGCGCACTCCGGTTTGGAGGCGGAACGGCGTTGAATCCAGGCGACAGGCCGGGCGATATGTTTCAGGAAATCGGACATAACAAAAGAATCTTTTGAACTGTCATTGACAAACTGCGTCAGGCCGGGCGCGGCGCGGGAGACGAATCGATGACATCGGTGACGCGCAACCCGTACTTGCCATCCACGACGACGACTTCACCGCGTGCAATCACTCGTCCGTCGAGAAGAAGGTCGACCGCTGAGTTGAGCTCATTGTCGAGTTCGACGACGAGGCCCGAACTAAGGGCAAGAACGTCGCGCAGCAACATGCGGCGCGTTCCAAAACGCAGCTTCACTCCAAGTCCTACGTCAAGCAAGCGGCGATATCCCGCGACGGGCGGCTCGGCCAGCGGTTCATCCGCGAGGATTTGCGGCGCTGCTGGGGGCACGGGGCCTGGAGGCGGGGCAGGGGGTGGAGCTACGGCGGACTCGGCTGCGGCTTCTGTGGCCATGGCCAGCGCGCGAGCGGTCAGCGCGGTGGCGAGCCCGGGGTTGAGGCCAAGTTCCAATCCGATCTCCGCACCGGCCTCGTCGCGTGTGCGGATCGTTGCCAGTTGGTCGGGCGTCCATGTCCAGGGCGCATCGGCGCGAGTAAGCTGCAACTGAACCTGGCCGCCGACGATCGCTCCGACCGCGGTCGCCGCCAGTCCGCCAATCTGCCGCAGAAGCTCTTCCAGCGCCTCCCTGCATTCATCGCCCATGCCTTGGGCGGCGCTTTCATCGCCGGCCGCGGGCTCAGCCTCTCCAAGAAACTTGCGCGCCAAACGCAACCCGGAAGCCTCGGACAGCCGGATGGACATTTCTCCCTGCACCGCACCGGCGGCGGTGACGGTGTAGCGCAGATCGGCATCGGCCGGGGGGAGGGGATGGGAAACCGCTTCGAAGGCGGTGGGCTGGCCCGACATTTGCGATAGCACATCCTGCGTGTGCGATCTCCAGGCGTCAAACCAGGCCTGGAACTCGGGCTTGAGGGGCTGCGGTGCGGCGGCATCGGTCATGCGGATTCTCCTCTCACGATTCGCCTCCGGGAAGCGCAGGCTCGAGCGTCAGAACCTGAGCCGCGCGGTGCGCTCCCACACGCACCGGTGCCGCCGAACAGAGCGCGACTTCTTCGATTTCGAGCAAAGCCGGCGCGGACACGCTGCGCGTGAACGGCAACAAATCTCCCGGTGCGAGGCGGGAAAGATTCTCGATGGGGACATTGAGGTGGGGTGTTGAAAGTTCCACGGGAAACGGACACTCGAGAAGCCGCTTCTGAATGTGGCGGCGAACCTCAATCGAGCTGTGCGGGCGCTGGTACCCAATGTCGGCGGAGATTTTGCGCAATAACGCGTTCGAAACCAGAGCGGGAACCGCGAGATTGAGCGTGCCGCGCGTATCCGCCATCTTGATTTCAAAGCTCAGGCAAAGAGTTTTTTCGTCGGGCGGCATCAGGCGCTGGGTCTGTGAAATCTGCTGGCACGATCCGAAATTAAATTCCAGGCTGATGGCCTGCCAACTGGTTTGAAGATCGCGGCAGATGATCCGCATCACGCCTTCCAGAATCTGCTCTTCGATTTCAGTCAGATCACGGGTGAGTCCACCCGATTTCCCGCCACCTCCCATCATCACGTCGATCAGCGGAAAGGCGATTCCGAGATCGAGCTGCACAACCCCGGTACTGTCGAAGGGCGCGAGGTCGCAGGATGCGAGATAGGTTTTTTCCGGAATCCGCTGCAGAAATTCGCGATAGGTGAGATGTTCGGCGGAGACCAGCCCGCAGTCGAAGCCAATGCGCAGGTAGGCGACATAGCCTTGCGGGTTGGCATCGGGATGACCGGGCTCGTAGCGCATCACGAACGGCCTCTGGTCGCCGACCACCGCGGCCACCCGAACCGCAGCCGCGTTCTCCTGGGTTAAGGAATTCAGAGCCAGCGAAAAACGCGGCCGCGCCCGCGACTGAAATATCACCATCTGCCGCCGGTAGGGTCCGCCCGCCGGGGTGCGCGTGGTTTGCGCGTTGGCCATATTCGTCGCCACCACTTCGGCACGCATACGCTCCGCGCCCAGCGCCGAGCCGCTCAGTTCAAACATCGAGAACAGGTTCATGAATTCGATCCTCCATTAATTGCCGACGCCAGGCGGTGAAATTCGGCTTTTAGAAATGCCACCGCCACCTGATAATGCAACTGGTTTTCGGCAAGGTGCAGCGACTCGCGTTCCACGCTGACGTTGTTGCCGTCGGGCCGCTCCACCAGCCCGCGCACTTCGCGCGCCACGGAAGTCATGGCCGGAAGCGCGGGCAGCGTTGTCCCATCGAGATCCGGTATCTCCGGCACAGGCGAGTTGTCCATCGCCTGCTCGATCTCGCCCGCAAATGCCGCGACATCGCGCGTGTGATATCCGGGAGTATCCACATTTGCCAGGTTGGTAGTGAGCACGCGGTGGCGGAACACGGTCCGGTCAAGAACGCGCTCCAGTCCCCTAATCAGCGGAGTTTCAATCATGGTTTCACTCATGGGCATAGCGGCTCCTGTAATCGCTGTGTGCAGGCAATCCAAAGGCGCGCACTTTGTTACGCACCGTGCGCAGGCTGACGCCCAGCAATTCCGCGGCGCGGGCGCGGTTGCCCCCTGTTGCATCGAGGGTCATGGTAAAAAGCCGGCGCTCCATTTCCTCGAGCGAAAGCCCGGGCTTCCACTCCTGCGCGCGGGGGCTCTGCGGCGGATTCGTTCCGTGTTCAAACGCTTCCAGGCCGATTTCTCCCCCCGCCGAAAGCGCGACCGCGCGGCGCACAAAATTCGCCAGCTCGCGCACATTGCCCGGCCAGCCCTCGGTTTCCATCCGCGCCAGCAATTCCTCCGACAGTTGCGGAGACGATCCGGGCACGCCATAGAGAGCGGCAAAATGCCGCGCCAGTTCGCGCACATCCTCGGCCCGGTCGCGCAACGGCGGCAGCGCCAGCGGAATCACATTCAGCCGGTAATAAAGGTCGGCTCGAAACTGGCCTTGCTCGACCGCGGCCTGCAACCGGCGATTGGTGGTCGCCACCACTCGGATGTCAACCCGCACCGCAAGATTCGATCCCAGCCGGTCGAATTCGCGCTCCTGCAGCGCGCGCAGCAGCTTGGGTTGCAGCGCCATCGGCAGTTCGCCCACCTCGTCGAGCAGCAGCGTTCCCCCGTTCGCCATTTCAAATTTGCCCGGCCGCGCTCCGACCGCTCCCGTAAACGCTCCCCGCGCGTGCCCAAACAGTTCGCTTTCAAGCAGAGTCTCCGGAAACGCGGCGCAGTTCAGCGCCACAAACGGGCCGCTTTTGCGTGTGCTCAGGCGATGGATAAAGCGCGCTACCAGTTCCTTGCCCGTGCCGCTTTCGGCTTCGATCAGAATGTCGGCCTCGGTGAGCGCCGCTTGCCGCGCCCGCGCCAGCGCCTGTTGCCAGACGGGCGACTGTCCAATCAGCGGCTCGATATTCTTGTTTTCGCCTTCGGCGCGGCGCAGCACCTGTTCCACCGCCATTTCGAGCTTTTCAAACGCCACCGGCTTGACCAGGTAATCGCACGCTCCATTGCGCATGGCATCCACTGCGTCCGGCACGCACCCATATGCGGTCAGCAGAATTACCGCCGACCGCGCGGAAGAATTCTGCACTTCGCGCATCACCGCGAAGCCATCGCAACCCGGCATTCGCACATCGGTAATCACAAGCGTGTGGTGCTCGGCGCGGAACTTGGCCAAAGCCTCGGTCCCATTTACCGCAATATCCACCTGCCAGCCGCGGCGCGCAAAGCGCGCTTCGAGCGCGGCGCGCATCCCGGCATCGTCATCGGCAATCAGCAGCCGCTTCATGCTTCTCCCCCGGCCGCGGCCGAATCAAGCCGGCCCGCATCGTGCATGGGAGGTAATGCAATGGCTGGGGCCGTCGCCGAACCGGAAACCGCCGCCGGCAGCCGCAGGAGGAACGACGCTCCATGGCCCATCCGGCTTTCCACCGTAATCGAGCCGCCATGCTGATCGAGCACTCGCCGGCACACTGCCAGCCCCAGCCCGGTCGATCCCGGCCGAGTTGTAAATCCCGCCTCGAAAAGGCGCGGCATATCGCTTTCCTCGATGCCCGGTCCGGTATCCCGCACCTCGATCTCAATTCCCTGAAGGCCGCAGTTTCTGCCGCGAATCGCCAGCCATCCTCCACCCGGCATAAAGTGAAATGCGTTGAGGGCAAGATTCAGCAGCACCTGTTCCAGCAGATGGCGGTCGGCCGCAACCGGCACGCCGCTGAGTCCATTGACAATCTGAAGTTCAACCCGCGCCTGATGGGCGAGCGGCAGCAGAAAGTCGTAGGCCCAGCCCAGCAGTTCTCCGGCATCGATCGCGGCGCGTTCGGCGGGCGGCTCGTTATGCAGGTCGAGAACGTTATTCACGGTCGATGAAAGCGAGCGCAGCCCCGCCTGCAAATGTTCCACCCAGCGGCACGCCTCGCCTTCCATGCCAGACTCGGCGAGCAATCCGGTAAACAATTCCAGGCTGCCCAGCGGATTGCGAATTTCGTGCGCCAGCAGCGCCGACATTTCCACCAGCGCCTGCTGCCTTCGAAGATGCTCGCGCTCGCGCTCCATCTGCCGGGCGGCGCTCGTATCGAGCAGGATGAACACCGAACTCTCCGTTTCCCGGTTCCCCTGCAGCCGAGCGTGGCGAATGGCAATGCTTACGGGCGCAGCCGAACCGGTCGTCAGTTCCATTTCGCACTCTTCTCCAGTCTTCCGTGCTTTCCCGAGCGCCGACGCCAGAACTGCCGGCAGCGCGGCAATGGTTGGAGGATTCGCTCCCAGCAGCCGCGCCGCCGCGGGATTCAGAATGGAAATCTGTCCTCCGGATTCGGTTGCCAGCACGCCACACGGCAGGCCTTCGAGAATCGCATGCAGCCGCTCCCGCATCCGCCGGTTCTCTTCCAGACTGGCCGTCAGGTTCCGGTTCGTGACTTCCAACTCCTGCCGCAGATGCGCCACTTGCCGCTGCAACTGTCCATAGGTGCGCTCCAGCGAACCGGCCGCTTCGGTGAACGAGCGAAAGGCGCGCGCCAGCGGATGATCGGCTTCGGGGGCGGGATCGCGGGGTGGCGGAAACGAAGTTGACATGCAGCTTGCTCTTTGCAAAAGCTCTGCCAGCACGGCAGAAATTGCCTTAAAAGAAGCTCATGACATTTCCGGACGGAGATGTCCGAGCGCCCGGACCCGCCATTCCGACGGGTCCATGGGCAGCAAGTGCTCGGGCCGCACATACGGTTCGCCATCGGCCAGAATCAGCGCACGCTCCATCACGTTCTGCAACTCGCGCACATTTCCCGGCCAGCTTTGCAGGCGAAGCATCGCCAGCGATTCCTCCGTTAACACAGGCGCGGGAGCATCGCCCGAAAACTGCTTGAGAAAATGGCGCGCCAGTTCGCCGACATCGCCCGGCCGCTCCCGCAGCGGCGGAATCGCCAGGGGAAACGCCGAGAGCCGATAGTAAAGATCCTCGCGAAACTTTCCCTGCGCCATCAGCGTGGGCAGGTCCGCGTTGGTCGCGACCACCACGCGCGTATCCACTCGCACCACCTGAGCGCTCCCCAGGCGCTGTAATTCTTTCTGTTCGAGAAAGCGCAGAAGCTTCGGCTGCAGGCTGAGCGGCATGTCTCCGATTTCGTCGAGAAACAGCGTGCCCTGGTGCGCCGCCTGTATCCTGCCCGCATAGGATTGAAGCGCCCCGGTAAACGAGCCGCGCGAATATCCAAACAGTTCCGCTTCCAGCAAAGTTTCCGGAATGGCCGCGCAATTCACGGCGGCAAATGTGCGCGCCGCGCGCGGGCTCAAATCATGCAGCGCGCGCGCCACGAGTTCCTTGCCGCTGCCCGTCGGCCCCATGATCAGCACCGTCGTATCGCGAGACGCAACCAGATTCGCCAGACGGTACACCGCCTGCATTGCGGGCGAGATTCCAATCATTCCGGGCAGCGCCGCCGTGCCAATCAACCGCTCCGATGGCAGGGCTGGCGATAAAGAGGGCCTTTCATTTTTCTGGCCACGCAGATTTTCATCGTCCGTTGCGTTTTGTGTATCACCATTCTTTCGATCGCTTCTCCAGCCAATCTTCTCAACTCGAGTGCCCCGCCAATCCACCGCGGCCGCACTCTGTTCGACTTCAGCCGGGGCCGCATTGTCGCCTTCATCCTCGAGCAACACCACTTCAACATTCGGAAAGCGTTCGCGCACCGTTTGCCGCAGCTCTTCCGCATCCAGATCGGGCAGACGCCGGTCCAGAAATAGCACCTGCCATGGTTCCTTCTCCAGATGAACCAGCGCTTCGGCCCCGCCGCTGGCCTGCTCAACACGCCGCGCCCCCGGGCGCAGACTGTCAAGAACACGCTGGCGGACCACGACGTTCGGACTGGCCACAAGGACGTGGTCAGCCCCGTTGGGTGTTACGGGAAGAGTTGTCATACTGGCGATTGAAAACCGCGACGATGAGAAAGCGATTAGAAGAAAGTTAAAAAATTCTGATTATCGGAAACCATAGTGTGCGGCCCCCGGCAAGGTTTGCTTTACAGGAAATAAAGAGGTGTGTGTTCTGGCAATTTCTGCCGAGGATTTTGCTGGCGAGCGGTCGTCCGCAAAAAGAAGGCGTTGGCTACAACACAAATCATGCAAGGTCGAAGGATCTCACTCGACAATCGCCAGCACATCGCCCGCATTCACCGCAGCGCCAGCGGCCGGCACAATCTTTTTGACGATCCCCTTCTTTGGCGACTTGATTTCGTTCTGCATCTTCATCGCTTCCACTACCAGAATTCCCTGGCCGGCCGCCACTTCGGATTGTTCCGCAACCAGCATTCGAACTACACGTCCCGGCATCGGCGCAACAATTTTTCGCGGGCCTTTTTCATCCTGAGCCAGACCCTGGCGTCCCCTGAGCGAACGCGGATCGCGCAGTTCCACCGCGTAGCGCGCGCTCCCGACCCACATGTGCAGGTCATTGGCGGTCTGCTCACGCTTGATCTCGAATGCCTGGCCATCGACGATCAGCGACAACACATCGCGGCGCGGCAATACCGCATCCACGCGGATTTCATTTCCGTTGAGACGGCATCGCCATCCCGCGTCCGCTTTGTCGAGTTCCAGCCGGTACTGCTTGCCGGCAACAACCACCTCGTAGACCATGCGATTCAGCGCAGCCCTTCGGTGCGTCCCTTCCGCTTCCAGTTCGAAGAAGCTGTGGCCGCAATATTTGACACTCCGTGATTTGCATTCGATGAAACCGGATCGAGTATGGCAAACATGCCGGCGGCGATCGCCGCAATTCCAGGCTCCGGCGCGTGCTCGGCCGGATCCTCCCTGGGCTTGGCTAATAAGCGGTCCAGATAGCCGGTATCCAGTTTGCCCGCTTGAAAATCGGCGTCGCGCAGAATTCGCCGGAACAGCGAAATATTGGTTTTAATTCCCGCGACAAAATATTCGTAGAGCGCTCGCTGCAAGCGCATGATGGCCTGATTGCGATCGGTTCCATGGCTGATCAGTTTGGCCAGCAAGGGATCGTAGTCCATCGGAACCGTCCATCCTTCATACATTCCGCTATCGCGCCGGATGCCGGGCCCCGAAGGCAGCAGCAGCAGCGTGATCTTGCCGGGGCTGGGGAAATAATTGTTGTCCGGATCCTCTGCATAAATACGGCATTCGATCGCGTGCCCGCGAATGCTGACATCGGCCTGCGTAAAGGGCAGCTTTTCCCCACTGGCAATGCGAATTTGCAGATGCACCAGATCGAGTCCGGTCGTCAATTCCGTAACCGGATGCTCAACCTGCAGACGCGTATTCATCTCCAGGAAATAAAAATTCTTCTGCTGATCGACCAGAAACTCCACCGTGCCCGCGTTGGTGTAATTGGCCGCTTGCGCGACCTTGACCGCGACCTCACCCATCTTCCGCCGCATCTCCGGATCTACAATCGGCGACGGCGCTTCTTCCAGCACTTTCTGGTGCCGCCGCTGGATCGAGCACTCGCGCTCGCCCAGCCAAACCGTATTGCCGTGCTCATCGGCCAGCACCTGCATTTCAATGTGCCGCGGATTCACGATGGCTTTTTCGATATAAACTTCGCTGTCGCCAAACGACCGCTGCGCCTCGCTCTGCGCCGATTCGAGCGCCGCCCGCAGGTCCGCGCGCGTATGCACCAGGCGCATGCCTTTGCCGCCGCCGCCCGCCGCGGCCTTCAGCATCACGGGATAACCCACGCGCTCGGCAACCTCCTCGGCCTCTTCCGCCGATGTCAACCCGCGCGCCGTCCCCGGCACGAATGGCACACCAGCTTTTTCCATGTACTGGCGAGCCCGCGTCTTCGAGCCCATCATCTCCATCGAGTGTGCCGTGGGCCCAATGAACTTGATGCCCGCATCGGCGCAGGCCTGCGCAAACTTCGCATTCTCGGAAAGAAAACCGTAACCGGGATGAATTGCCTCAGCGCCCGAGCGCCGCGCAACGTCGAGTATTTTGTCGATTCGAAGATAGGACTCGGAAGCCTGCGCCGGACCTATATGGTAGGCCTCGTCCGCTTTGCGAACGTGCAGCGCCGGGCGATCCACGTCCGAGTAGACGGCAACGGTGGCGATGCCCATCTCGCGGCAGGCGCGGATTACCCGCACCGCAATCTCTCCGCGATTGGCAATCAGAATTTTCTTGAACATTCTTTCAACCGCTCGTCAGGCCGTTCCCGATTCTACCTTCGGAACAGGGAGGAATGCATGTGGCAAATCACGTCCGCGTGTGACCGGTCGCACAACAAGAAACAGCCGAACGCACTGTCCGATCACAAAGTCAAAGTCTTCCAAAAAGCAGCCGCCAAAAGGAAATAGCCAGTACCAGGTTAGCCGGTGCCGCGGCCCACTGGATACTGGCTACTGAGAACTGGATACTGGGAACTGGCTACTGTTTCTGATCCATCACAATGCCGCCGGCTCCGGGCTGCTTCTCCGCCTTGGCCTTTTTTGTGGCCATGGTCTTGTCAACCCATTCATCGGCAGTCTTCAGGTCGGCTGCGCGCGCAGCCGGATCGGTGCATTGAATGTCGGCGCGTTCGCGGTACATGAGGTTCATATACGCCATGGCATCGTCATAATCCGGGCGAAGCTGGAGCGCCTTGTTCAGATTGTCGATGCCTTCCTGAACATTCGCCGCGTTCTTCTCTTTCACTTCCTCGCAGACTTTCTTGTCCTTCGCGGGCAGCGAGTCGTCCGGCTTCATTCCGAGCTTGGCTCGCTCTTCCTGCCGCGGCTGGTAGGTTTGCGTCCAGTCGATGACAGCCACGGAGTAATAGGGCTCGGGATCGTTGGGATCGGCGTCCGATGCCTTCTTGTAGTATTCCTTGGCCAGTTCGAATTTTTTCATCTGCAGGTAGAGATAAGCGATGCCCTTAATGCTGTTGATGTTCTTCGGATCGGTCTGCAGCACCTGTTTGTACTGGTCGATCGCCTCATCGCCATTCTTATTGTTCTCAGGATTGTCGGCGCCGGGAATATATTGCTGGGCGAACGCGGTAGCCAGATAGAGCCGGGCATTGATCAGCGTCGGATCGAGCGCAACCGCTTTCTGAAAATGATCGATGGCCAGTTCGTACTTGGCGTTTTTGTAAGCCTGCACTCCCTTGTTGAGATGGTCGCGGGCTTGCAACTTGGAGCACGCTGTGCCGGCAACCAGCACCAGGGCCACCGCAAAGATCGCCATAAACCTATAAATCGTTTTCATTGCTTATGAATCTCCTTGAAACGGAAACGGGAAGCGGCAGTCGATTACCGCTCCAATTGTAATAATGGCTTGTCATCCTGAGCGCAGCGACAGAGTCTGTTTTTCCGCAACAGACTATCTGTCACTGTCCGTCACCGGGCCAACGGTTGAATAAACGCTTTGGATTACCCGCTGTGCCCGATGATCCAGTACCCCGATCGTCTAGCCGCCCGCTTCAATCTTGGCGGTGATCAATCCAACCTTATCCACGCCGGCCGAATGCGCGATGTCAATCACATTGGCGACGTCGGCGAAAGGCACGTTGTCGTCGCCCTTCACGAACATTACCTTCTCGGCGCGCGTTTTGAAAATATCTTCCAGCCGTCCCTGCAGGGTCTCCCATGTAGCGTCGTCCTGATTAATCTTCACGCCCGGAGGATTCCCTGCGCCGCGATCCAGCAACTGCACAACGATCGTACGATCCGATGGCGGCGGCTGCTTCTGATCCTTTGGCGGCGGTTGTGGAACCAGCGCGTCCAAACCTTTGGGAGTGAGGGGCGTGATCACCATAAAAATGATCAGCAGCACCAGCAGAACGTCGATGAGCGGCGTGACGTTCATGTTTGCGTTCGGGCCGCCACTCGAGCCGCCCATTGCCATTGCCATATCAATCTCCTTGCGACTTCAACTGCCGCTTCTTGTTCTACTGCCCGCCCGTAGGCGATGGTGGTGGATTCGAACCCGATGGCGGCGTCAATGCAGCCTTCTTCTGATCTGTCAGCAGACCCAATTGGTCCACGCCAGCGGCGCGAACGTCATCGACCACTTCGACGACCGAGCCAAACTTCGCCCGCGCATCGGCTTTCAGGAACACGCGTTTGTCGGTGCGGTTCGCCAGGCGATCCTTCACCTTTTGCGTCAGGTCCGCTGCGGGAATCTTGTCCGTGCCGAAGAAAACCGTGCCGTCGCGTTGCACGGCGACGAGCAGCGCATCTTCCTTATCGGCGTCGGGCATCGGATTCGGGCTATTGACCTTCGCCATATCCACGCTCACGCCCTTCTGCAACATGGGCGTGATCACCATAAAGATGATCAGCAGCACCAGCATCACGTCGACCATCGGGGTCACGTTGATGTCGGAGTTAACCTTGGCGCCTTCGTTTCGTTTATTTAATGCCATGAAGTCCAGTCTCCTGGGAATGCGTCCTGCTTGGAGGGCTATAAAGTTTGAGGAGGAGGGGGCGCCAGCTGTTGGCCGGCGCCCTGCCGCAACTCACACTTCAAGCCCGCGCGTCTGCTTCTTAGGAACGGCGCATGCTGCGGCGCTTCAGGAAGTAATCGATCAGTTCGCTCGACGAGTTATCCATCTCCACGTCGAACGCTTCCACCCGGCCCGTCAGATAGTTGAACATCATCACGGCCGGAATCGCCACGAACAACCCGATAGCAGTCGTCACCAGCGCTTCGGAAATACCACCGGCCACAGCTGCCAGACCGGTCGCCTTTTCCTGTTGAATGCCGCGGAAGGCGTTCAGAATGCCGACCACCGTTCCAAACAGTCCCACGAAGGGAGCTGTCGATCCGATCGTCGCCAATCCGCCAAGGCCACGCTTCAATTCGGCGTGCACGATGGCTTCGGTGCGCTCCAGTGCGCGTTTGGAAGCTTCAATCGTCTCGCCGGGAATCTCGCCAGGGCTATCCTGATGAGCTTTGAATTCCATCAGACCCGCAGTCACAACCTTAGCCAGATGGCTTTTCTTGTTGCGCTCGGCAACCTTGATTGCCTCATCAATTTTGCCTTCGCGCAGCGCGCCAGCAACTGCCGGAGCGAACGAGCGGGATTGATTGCGCGCGGCGTTGAATGCCATCCAGCGGTCGATCATCACGCCGATCGACCAGCCCGACATGATGAAGAGAATGATAACCACGACCTTCGCCAGGATGCCCATCTGTTTCCAAAGCGAAATCGGGTCCCAACCGACCTGACCCTCTTCAAAGAGCCAGGCGGCCAAAATATGCAGATTACTGAATGCGATTGCTGCCAGGTTCACTACCATGAGTTGCTTTTCCTCCTCGGAACTTTTTGACTGCTGTCATTAATTCTGCCCATCAAAATCTGTTGCCGGGCCTCATGCGCTCCCCGTTCGGCGGTTCGCATCAAGGCCATGCCAGACCGCCAAGTGGGCCCGTGCCCGGTTAGAGGCCCAGACTCGATCCTGCCGTTGCATCCTGAAAAGAAATCGAGCGGGCGGAAAACGTCCCCGGGGAGATACTCACCCGAGCCGCCCTGTCTGCAAAACCAAGACCGGGCTGGAAGCACCGCCGCAAAACCCTGAAACGGCAACGAAACCAGAAGCAATGTCCAATCGAGGCTCCTAGCCTCCGGACAAGCTGAAATTCACGACCACTTCCGTCTCCACTGCCACTGGCTCTCCATTGAGCAGGTATGGCTTGTAGCGCCACTGCCTGACCGCCTCGATTGCCGCCGGCGCCAGCATGGCATGCCCACTGACCAGTTGCAGGTTCTGAATTGTCCCATCCTTGCCGATCTCCGCATGCAAAACGACCGAGCCCTGAATGCGAGCCTGCTTGGCCAACGGAGGATAATTCGGCGCAACTTTCCTGATGAGCAATCCTGACGATACGCCCGACGAAACCCGCACCCGCTGCGGCGTGGCGACTTTAGGCACGGCTACCGGCGTACTGCTGATAATGCCGCCGATGACGCCTCCCGCCGATCCGCCAGGAATTCCGCCCGGGACGCCGCCCGGAACACCTCCAGCACCCAAATCCGGTGGCGCCTCTTCTTCTTTAATCATTTGAACTTTTTGTGGAATTTTGGTTGGCGTGCGCAGTTGGCCATTCACCATTTCGCTGGCTATTTTCACCACTTTGATCGGCGCGGCGGCCGGAGGTGGGGGCGGTGGTGGTGGAGGTGGCGGCGCCACCAGGAAGGTCATCAACTGCTGCTTGGGCAACGCGTCCGTATAGATCAAGGGAATCAGCACCAGGATGCAGAGCAGCATCATCTGCAACATAAATGACAGAACGGTCGTGCCCAACCGTTTTGTCTTCAGCTTATTCCCCGACTCAATCAGGCTGTCTTCAAACATGGTCTTCTCCTACGCCAGACCCTACATCACTGTAGACACCGCCGACCCCATTCTTGCTCCCACCGTTTGTTCTACTTCCGCTTTTTTTGCCGCCATGGGCAGGCCGATGATTCTATTCCATTTCCTGCCCGGCCCGCCACGAGTTAATCTGCCAGCCTGTCTTCCCCTGAGCGAACCGAAGCGCCAGCCGAACGCGGGACAGTTAGGGCAAGTGCGCGACATCCGGCCACGCGCGCAACCAGAGCGAAGCCGGGGAAGATCCCGATTTCCCCACCCGCGCTACACCTTAACCTTTTCCTTCGACGGTCCCGACGTCGTGCCCATGCGTGCCGGCATCGAAATCGGCTTCTGACCGCGGTTCGAGCGCCATTCCTGATA
This sequence comes from Terriglobales bacterium, assembly GCA_049589875.1. Lineage (GTDB taxonomy): Bacteria > Acidobacteriota > Terriglobia > Terriglobales > Acidobacteriaceae > Acidiflorens. The sequence goes on along the minus strand of JBAWBR010000019.1, from coordinate 5,570 downwards.
GGCCACCAGAATCGGCGCGGCAATCGCAATCGAAGAATAGGTTCCGATCAGAATTCCAATTACCAGCGCCAGGCTGAACCCACGCAACACTTCGCCGCCGAAAAGAAACAGAGCAAGCACGGTAAGGAATGTCAGGCCCGCTGTCAAGATGGTTCGGCTTAAAGTTTGATTAATACTCTTGTTAACGATGTCGGCCAGCTTCTCCCGCCGCAGCAGTTTGATGTTCTCGCGTATACGGTCGAAGACCACGATGGTGTCGTTGTTCGAGTATCCAATCAGCGTCAGGATGGCCGCGATCACGGTCAGCGAAATTTCACGGTTCAGCAGTGAGAACGCGCCCACCGTAATCAGTGTGTCGTGGAACACGGTCAGCACGGCAGCCACGCCATAGATCCATTCAAACCGCAGCGCCAGATAAACCAGCATGCCAGCCAGTGAATAGAGCGTTGCCAGCATCGCCTGTTTGCGCAGTTGCTGTCCCACTTGCGGCCCGACAATTTCGACATTGCGGATGCCAAAGTCCGAAACAAAAAAACCGTCTTTGAGCGACGCGATCACCATTGGATCGGCCACTGAGTTCAAATCGTCGATTGAACCCAGAACTCCGCCCCGCGCCTTGTCGCGATTGTCCACAATCGCCTGCGCGATCGCAGTGTAGCGCGCATTCGCGTCGGTGCTCAGGTGCAGCGGGTCCTTCTCCAGCAGATAATTCGCGATCGCCAGCGAACTGGCGTTGTTCAGATCTTCCTTGCCGGAGTTGCCTCCCGCCACTCGTCCTTCGAGCGCCTGAATGATCTGCGTCTTCCCTTTATCGAGAGACTGCTCGCTGGTTTCCTGAATGTCGAGCGAGATCAGGACTTCATTGTTCGCGGCTGGCCCGTAGGCTTGCACGCGCGCGTTCTTCAGCCCCGCGCGGTCGATATCGGCATGCACGGAGGACGGGTCCACGGTATGCGAGTACTTCACATACACCAGGGTTCCGCCGCGGAAATCCACGCCCAGCGGAATGCCGTGCCAGAAAGCCATGGAGAGCAGGCCTGCCACGCTGAAGACCAGAGAAAACGCGAGGAAGTACCACTTCTTCCCAAGAAAATCGATGTTTGTATTTTTAAAGAATTCCACGCTGCTTACGATCCCTTCGAGTAAATCGTCCTTGGTCGTTTGCCGTCAGCCGCCGGGAACGCTGTCGCTCTTCTTACTCTCCGAACGACGATCGACCGACGACTGACGACCCTTCAGATACTCAACGCTTCTCCGCGCTGCTTCCGGCTCAACACCCAGTCAAAGATCACGCGCGACACAAACACTGCCGTGAACAGGTTCGCAGCCAGACCAAACACCAGCGTGGTCGCAAATCCCTTCACCGGCCCTGTTCCAAAGATAAACAGAATCGCCGCCGAGACAATGGTCGTCACGTGCGTATCCACAATCGTGATCCACGCGTGATTGAATCCCTGCTCCACTGCCGACGCCGCCGTCTTGCCGTTGCGAACTTCTTCTCTGATGCGCTCAAAGATCAGCACGTTCGAATCCACGCCCATACCAACCGTCAGAATCACTCCCGCAATTCCCGGCAGGGTGAGCACGGCTCCGAAGTAGCCCATGAAGCCGAGCAGAATAAGCAGATTCAGGATCAGCGCGATATCCGCATTCACGCCCGCCCAGCGGTAATAAATGAGCATGAAAATCAGAACGGCCAGCATCCCCGCGACCGCCGCGCGCACGCCCGATTTAATCGAATCGGCGCCCAGCGAGGGACCCACCGTCCGCTCTTCCAGATATTTGATCCCCGCCGGCAGCGCGCCCGACCGCAGCGTCATTGCCAGGTCCTGCACCTGCTGTTCGGTGAACCGGCCATTGATGATGCCCGTATCGCGGATCGCTTCCTTGATGACCGCGACTTCCTGCACCTTGTTGTCGAGCACCACCGCGAGGTTGTCGCCGACGTGTGAAGAAGTGAACGAGTAGAACTTGCGCCCGCCATCGCCAGTCAGGATGAACCGCACCGCTGGTCCGCCATTCTCATCGCGAGTCGCTTCGGCTGTGCGCAGATCGCGTCCGCTTACCGCCGATGCCCGCGAAATCAAATACCAGTTCTCGCCGCTCTCGTTGTCGCGCGTCGCGCCAATGCTCTTGCCCGGCATCAGCACCGCATCGGGAGGCAGCACGCCGCCTTTATCCTGCAACGCCGCCTGCTCGCTCGAATACGGGCCGCCCAGCGACTGCTTGATCTCAAGCATCGCCGTCGACTGCATGATTTCCTTGACGCGCGCCGGATCGTCTACGCCCGGCAGTTGCACCAGAATCTGATACGCGCCCAGCCCATGTTCCTGAATCACCGGTTCGCTCACGCCGAGAGCGTCGATGCGGTTGCGAATCGTCTCGATCGCCTGCTGTACCGCCCGGTTCTTCAGATCGGACAAATTCGCCGGCTTCATCGAAACCGTCCACGAATTTTCCGTGCCCGATGAAGCTTCATAATCCGGCAGCCGGTCGGTGACCAGGCTCTTGAAATCGCTGGTCTGCTCGGGCGGCACGCCTTTCACCACCACCATGTCGGGATGATTGACCGGATCGGGCTTCGTGATCTCCGTGTAGGTGAGCTTATGCGTCCGCATGTCTTCCTTCAGCCGCGCCACCGCGTTGTCGGAATCCACATTGACCGCATCATTCACCTGCACCTGCAAAATCAGGTGCGTGCCTCCGCGCAGGTCGAGCCCCAGGTGAATGCGGTCCGCGACCGCTGCCACCAAGCCATGTCCCGACCAATCCTTGGGAATGCCAATGATCCCAAACGCAAAAAGCACCAGGATCGCGGCAATTACTCCCCACTTCCAAGTTAAGTTCTTATTCATGTCGTACGAATCCTATTCCTGACTGCAAAATCGCTGTCACTCCCTACTTGGCTTATAGCTGGTGGCTGCCGCTCCTGGATCCAAGCCCGGTCGCTATTTCGCTTCTTCTGGCGTCGAAACCGAAACCACCGATGCCCGGCTCACTTCAAGCTTCAAATTGTCCGGCGGCACGCGCAACGTCACTGCATCGTCCTTCAAACTGATGATAGTGCCCCGCAGTCCGCCGCTGGTGACAATCCTGTCCCCAGTCTTCAGCTCGTTCAGCATTGCCTGCCATTTTTTCTGTTTCCGCTGCTGCGGCATGATCAGCAAAAAATAAAAGATGGCAAAAATGAACAGCAGCGGCGCGAGTCCAAGAAGGCCGGACCCGCCCCCAAGCTGCACCCAAAGCGCCAATTTTGCTCCCAAGCCCACAAAAATCGCATTTCCAGCCAAGTCAGTCCCCTGAAACAACTACAGATTCAATTCCGGGCAGCAAAAGCGAGCCGGCATGGGCTCGCCCGGAAATCGTCCCGCAGAAGTTTGCTCCTTTTTGCCGCTGCGTTTCGGGAATTCTTTGCTTTTACGGCCCCAGATCTTCTAAAACATGATCTCCTGGAACCCGATCCCTGGAAGAAGACCACAACCGCCGCAGGGCTCAACCGTCAGTGCCGGACTCCCAATCGCTTGGGAACGGCACAGCAAGAAGACGTACTTCTCCCAAATTGAATAGCATGCCGGACCCTTCGTCAGGTGTCAAGCGCAAGCTCTGCTAGCGCGCGCGCTGCATACCTGATCCTCTCTGTGATAAAACGTGATACTTGACGCTCCAGACCCTTATCTTTCTCTTTTTCGCTGGGGCCCTCGGCGGCGCGCTTAACGCTGTCGCAGGCGGCGGCAGCTTCATTGCCTTCCCCGCCCTGCTTTTCTCCGGAGTCGCTCCCATCGCCGCCAACGCCACCAACACCGTCGCGCTCTGGGTCGGAGTTACGGCCAGCACCGGCGCATTCCGCAAGCATCTCGATCTCTCCCGCCGCGTGATGGTCCCACTCGCCGTCACCAGCGTGATTGGCGGAATCGCTGGCGCTTATCTTCTGCTGCACACGCCCGCACAAACTTTTTTGCGCGTGCTGCCATGGCTCATGCTCGGCGCGACATTGTTATTCATCTTCGGGGGGCGCCTTGCCGGCTCAAAGGAGGGCTTAGGTGCGGAAATCTCCACCTCTGCGCTCGTCATCGCTTCCATATTTGAGTTGATCGTGGCTGTCTACGGCGGCTATTTCGGCGGGGGCGTCGGCATCCTTAATCTCGCCATGCTTGCTGCCGTCGGCATGACCGACATTCATGCCATGAACGCCCTGAAAGTCGTCCTCGGCGGAATCATTAACGGCATCGCCGTCATTACTTTTGTGATTGCCGGAGCCGTCGTCTGGAAACAAGGGACGGTGATGATCGCCGGCGCAGTTCTCGGGGGCTACTTCGGGGCGCGCTACTCGTTAAAACTTCCACAACCGTGGATTCGCGCCTTCGTAATCGTCGTCGGAACCGGCATGACCGCTTATTTCTTCTGGAAGGCCTACCACTAGCACTTTGACCGATACCACCGCCGTTCGCGCAGGGCACGTCGTCACAAGAATTGCCCTGCTGACCTTCGTAATCTGCCCTATTCCGTCCGCGCCTGCGATACTGGCCGCGAGTATGCCCAAGGCCGCCCGAGGTCGAAACGATGAACGCGGATCGCGCGTCAAGCTCGGCGGCTCTGTCCTTGCTATGGTTCTGCTTGAAAATGGCCGTCAGGTACGCGCCAGCCTGAACCAGCTTTCCACCAACGGCGGCCTTTTATCGTTGAATAGTCCACTCGATGAAAGCATCGCCGTAACCGTGCTTTTCCACATTGGCGTCACCACCGTGCGCTGCCGCGCCCGAATGATGTTTCCCATGTGGGCGACAAAAGGCTGCCACCAGCCTTTCCGCTTCGTGGATTTGCCCGTGGAATCGCGCACCGATCTGGCGCGCGAGCTGAAATCTCTTATGCGCTCCAACACGCTTCAGGATGTGGTCGCAGCCGAATAGTTATTCCTTCGCGGCCTGCAACATCTCTTCCAGCGAATAGTTCCGCAGCTCGCCGATCCGCCCCAGCGTGATATCCGGCTTCGGAAACTGCGCCACCATATCGCTGTCGTGCGCATAATGTCCCTGCCGTGGAAACACAGTCGTGACGCGCCCGCCCCAATGCTTTTTGATCGCTGCAAGAATGCGAACCTTGTCGTCCACCATCACATAATGTTGCGCTGGATATTTCTCCTCCACATCGTCCAGCTCCTGCTCTTTATGCACATAGATCAGGACGTGGCCTTCAAAATCATCGTAGAGCCCGGAGCGGTCCACCTTGCGCGGCTGGAAAACAACGTCGCCATCGCTCAGAATGACCGGCATCCCCAAGCTGCGCGCATGCGCGACCGCGTCCAGCGATTCCGGATACAGCCGGTTCGCGAACGGATAGTTCACCATGAAGTACGAAACTTCCAGCAACTGCGGATCGCGCGGCCGCTCCACTCGATAGCGCTGCAACGCGCCCAGATAATCCGCATAGCCAAGTTCCTTCCGCAGATCCTCGAAAATCTGCCAATAACGCTGCGCGCAGCTGTCCCCGACTTTTTTTTGCAGATGCAGTTGCAGATCCTCGGCGACACGGTCGTTGTCGATCAGGGTATTGTCCACATCGAACAAAAACAC
>JBAWBR010000018.1:0-1952 GCA_049589875.1 Terriglobales bacterium | reverse complement strand
CTGTACTCGTGAGATGACGCGAACAGATCAGGAAATCAGGGACGTCGTGGGAGTCGCTGCAAGGACTCTGTGCAATGCGCGGAAGAAGCTCCAAGAACGCGGACTTGTCAGATGTCAGAAGGTCGCTGGAAACAAGTTTCGGTACACCTTATGTGATGCCGAAACGCGAGAGCCGTATCCGGGTGATCCAAAACAGCGGATTTTCTATCAGAGGAAAGGCGACGTCAACATTCCTCGTCAATCGCTGTCCTCGATAGTTAGTGATCAACCCCGCGTGGCTACAAATCAAGCTCAAGGCTGCGGGCACACAAATTCATTAGAGCAGCACGGGCTGGCGGGTGTGTTCGATACCTAGCTTCGCAAAGAGTGCTGGCCTCTATGCAATTTCGTGCTACTCAGACCAGCAAGTTGTGACGACGAGTTGAGGTCTAAACATCCTAGGATCAAGGCCAAACGAAAAGTGACATACATTCCTAAAAACATTCCTACTCAAAGGAAATTCCTATGCCTCTGTCCTTGCCTCTGTCTTTGGGTTTGAAGTTAACAAGGGGTGTGGGGGATGTGCCCCCACGGGGCTTTTCCCGACTTGATTGTTTTAACCTATCGTGTTAGGTTGTTGGTTATGAGATGCGCCATTCACGATGTTCCTCTGATTTGCTACTGCCCCGCTTGCCGTGGTGGGGCAACGTCGAAGCGCAAAGCTAAATCGTCTCGTGAGAATGGGAAGCTGGGCGGCAGACCGCGTGGAAGCGGCAAGGGACAACAGAAACGAGGCTGACGATGATCTACAAGCTGAGTGGCCGGAAATACTACCGCGTGAAGTTTCAATTCAAGGGCGAGACCATCCACAAATGCACACGCGCGACAGATGCGAAAACCGCACGTTCGATAGAAGGAACGATTCGCTCTGAGTTGGCCAAGGGAAACTGGGGCATCCTTGAGCGAAAACCCGCTCCCTCTCTCAAGGAATTTTTGACCAAAGAATTTCTGCCTTTTGCGCGAACTCGCTGCGGGAAAAAGCCGAAGACTGTCGAGTATTACGAGTATGGCGCGGATCGCCTCTCTGCCTCTGACATGGCCAGTCTCCGCATCTCGGAGATTACGGGTAAGCATGCCACACAGTTTGCAGCCCGCCACTCCACGCTGGCTGCTTCGACGATCAACTGCGGGCTGAGAACCTTGCGACGTGCGCTGAATCTCGCTTTTGAGTGGGGCAAACTAGACAGGCCCGTGCGCGTGCCTCTCGCGAAGGGTGAGCGCCAGCGTGACCGCATTCTGACTGACGCCGAGATTACGCTTTACTTAAACAACTGTCGGCAGCCGTGGAAAGACGCGGCTACTCTGATACTCGGAACCGGAATGCGGCCCGGAGAGGTTTACAGGCTTCGTTGGGAATTCGTGCTACTCAATGGCTCCGGCGGGCTGATTCAGGTCTCAGAGGGCAAGTCGAAAGCAGCACGACGCCTTCTACCGATGATTGCCGAAGTGTACGCGATGCTGAAGGCCCGCCATGAAGCGCAAGGCCGCCCCGCTGTAGGTTGGGTGTTTCCTACTGGGGCAAAGGGCGGTCATTTAGAGCAGGGAACGGGGAAAACGCAGCATTCGGCAGCCATCACCAAGGTAAATGCGGAGACTCTCAAAGCGAACGTGAAGCGGGCGACGGCAGGTGAAAAGCCACTGCCACTGCCTCTCCCTGCCTTTGAGCCTTACGTGATGCGCCACACCGCGCTAACGCGCATGGCCCCATTGTGCGATGCATTCACCCTTGCGAGGATCGCGGGACACAGTTCAATCACGATCACACAACGGTACTGCCATCCACAGGCTGATGCAGTGGATGCGGCATTCTCGAAATTCGGGAATCGCAAAGAAGTGGTCACCGAGGGTGGTCACCACGAAAAACAACTGCCCGCGCCTAGTGAAGACGCAGGGCAGTTAACCGTCAGTGCTGC
>JBAWBR010000017.1:0-2387 GCA_049589875.1 Terriglobales bacterium | reverse complement strand
GTCCTCGGCGGAATATTGGCACATGGGCGCGATGACGATGCGATTGGCGAGTTCGGTTCCGGCGATGCGAAACGGTGTGAAGAGTTTGGCCGAGCTCATGGTCTGACTTGCCCCCGGTGTCGCGGCGCTTTACGCGCCGATGATTGAACGGACGCGCCTCATCTGCTCGTGAAGGCGAAGCTGATTGAATAGGTCAAACCTCTCGGCGGCGGCGGAAATGGCGCCGCCCGGCGCACCGCCGCGAGAGCCTCCGCGTCGAGATCCGCGAAGCCGCTCGACTGCTGAATTCCAATTCCCGTGAGATTACCCTTTATGTCCACGTTGAAGACGAGAACGCCGTCGCCCCGGAGGTGATTCTCCTTGATGCGCTCCGGGATGTGCATGGTGGGCACGATCAGGCCCCACAAAGTCGAGAGATAGGTCGTGTTGGCCGTCCCGCCAGTGACCGGCGCCGCCTTGGCCGCACCGCTAAACTGGTAATAAGGAACGGGCTCCGGATTGGTGAGTTGGTCGGCGAGCGATTTGGCGCCCTTCTTCGTCTCGCCTAGCGACTCGGCCCGCGGCTCGTTCTGGTCGGGCTTGTCGTGATCGATTTCCGCGGTTTCCGTGACCTCGGCGTCGGGCTTGTCCTCGGCCTGTTTGAGCGCCGGAGGTTCCGGCGAGACCTTGGGCGCGGCGCCCTCGACGGGACTCGGCCGCTTCTCGGGCGAGGGCTTTTGCGCGGTCTGATCGGACGGCGGCGCCTTGCGAAGCGCCTTGGTCTCCTTGTCTTGCGCCGGCCGGTTGGTCTTCTCCGGGCTTTCCGCGCGCGGGGCGTCGGTCGCCGGTTCTTCGTGAGGCTGCTGCTGTTGCTGTTGCTTGGCCTGAGGTTTCTCTTGCGGCGGCTTTTCCTTGGGCTTTTCTTCCGGGGGCTTCTCTTGCTTGGCTTGCGGCTCTGGCTTGGGCTGTGGCGGGGGCGGTTCGACGATGACCTCGACTGGCGTTTCCTGCGTCCGCGTCTCGCGGGGGAGCAAAATGGCGTCAAGGATCACCAGCAGCATGAAAATCGCCGCGTGGACCGCGAAACAGATCCCCAGGACGAACACGAATCGCCCCCGCCGCGGCGCGGCGGCCTGTTGCGGATCGATCATCCGCTCTATGGCTTTGGCTTCCAGACTCACGTCGACATACGATGGGTTGGGCGCCGGGACGCCTTGCAATGGTGATCGCGCGCGTTTTTCGTCCCCCGGGCGGACGGCGGCCTCGCGCCGGAGATTGCCACAGGCGCGTCGTGGCCGCTAGTCGGGTGCGCGCGCGCTCGGCGAGAAGTAGCTCGCCCAATAGCCGTTCGCGGCATGGCGCGCGGTCGTCCGCCAGTGTCTAAGATATTTTCGCGGATGAAGGCTCCGCGCTTTAATGGTTCAAGTTACTTTTTATACATCATTTAATTTTAAATGTTGATCTAATTTTAAATGTTGGCGATGCGCTTACTTTTAAGCTTACTTTTCGACCGGCGTCTAACGGGGACGGCATACGCAAAACCGTCGCCTTTCGGAAAGAAAAAACCCGGCCATTTCTGGCCGGGCTCCTATCGATCAGTTCTACGGCCGACGCAGCGAGTCTACCGCAGGCGATCAATACCAGGCGACGACCGGAGCCTCTGCCCCGAAGTTGAAGTGATAATTTATGCCAGCGCGGACGACGTTGAACTCCGGATGGAAGAAGTAGCCGTAGTTGAAGCCCTGGCCACCGGTCGCTCCGTTGTTGTTGAGATCGATATAAAGATATTCCGCCTTCGCCGACCAATTCGGCGCGAACATCCATTCGGCGCCGCCGCCCGCGGTCCAGCCGGTTGGGGTGTTGCTAAAGCCAAAGGCGTCCACCTGACCATAGGCGAAGCCGCCGGTGCCGTAGAGCAGCAAGGTCGGCAGAACAAGAAAGCCGGCGCGGCCGCGCACGGTGCCGAACCATTCCAGGCTGACGTTGGAGCCGGTGAGGGCTCCAACCGGAATCAGGAAGCCGGAGCCGTAAGGGGACGCTATGACCGGCACAAGAGCGCTGGCGCCGCCGCCGCTGCTGATGCCGGTTCCCTGAAAGTCGGCCTCGACGCCAATGACGAACTGATTCAACTGGTAGTTGTAGCCAACCTGAGCGCCGCCCGCGACGCCGCTGGCGCCGCCGAGCGTATTCCCGTTGGGGTCGAAAAACAGGTTGGCGATACTGCTGGCCTTTAGGCCGTTACCACCACCACCGCCAGGCACAGCGACAGCGAGAGCGCCCTTGCCGCCCCCGCCGTTGCCGCCCGAGCTATTGCCCTTGCCGCCGCCGTTGCCGCCCGAGCCATTGCCGTTGCCGCGACCGCCCCAGCCGTTGCCGCCGTTGCCGCCGCCGCCGTTATTGCCACCGCC